>NZ_LROS01000041.1 GCF_001675165.1 Clostridium ragsdalei P11 | reverse complement strand
TCCCATAGCGTAAGCTAGTAAGACCCCTCGAAGAACACGAGGAGATAGGTCAGAGGTGTAAGCAGGGCAACTTGTTAAGCTGACTGATACTAATAGGTCGAGGGCTTGACCAAATAAAAACGAAAGAAAAAAATTTACTGTGCAATTTTGAGAGGACAGAGTAATTTGAACTCTTAAAAGATAATAGAAAAGAAAATTGATAGAAATAGCAATTTTCGATAATAATCTGGTGGTAATGACGTGAAGGTAACACCCCTTTCCATACCGAACAGGAAGGTTAAGCTTCACAGTGCCGATGGTACTGCAGGGGAGGCCCTGTGGGAGAATAGGTCGCTGCCAGGTAATAAGGTTCACTAGCTCAGTTGGTAGAGCACATGACTTTTAATCATGTTGTCCGGGGTTCGATTCCCCGGTGAGCCACCAAAAGAAGTACTTGAATGTACTTCTTTTTTTATATATTTTTTTATATGGAAAAAAGCCATAAAATATGGCCTTAATTATTTAACATAAATTGAATTAAGCAGTTCTTTTCCCGTAGAAGTTTTAAAATATTTACTTTTCATGTATTCTATATCAGATATTTTAATATTATCCTCATATGCATTTACTAAAAAATCACTTTCAATCAATATCTGTAGGTCTATTTTATCAATTTTATTGTAACTATGGTGATTACCTATTAAAAAACATACTCTTTCAATTATTGTATCATCTAGATCTATTTCTTTAAGCAGTTCTTTAGCTACAGGAGGACCTTCAATTTCTTGATAATTTCCAGCTGAACTATTATACTTCCTTTCACTTTCTTTAATCCCTATATCATGAAGTATGGAAGCTAATTCAAGTATAAGCATTTCATTATTGTTTAATCCTTCTAATTGGCCTATAGTTTTGCTGAAACCATATACTTTTAAAGCATGATTTATTCTTTTTATATCATTTCCAAAATAAAGTATCATTTTTTTAGTAACGTGACTTGGTAAATCTGACATGAGTACCTCCTTATATTTAAATTATAGTATTAGTATATCTAATTTGTGTTAGTATATCAATTTTACTGTGATAAAATATTAATATATTTACATATTTATAATTAGAAAATAGGGGATTAGGTATAATGAAAAGTATTTTATTGGTAGAAGATGATAAATCATTAAATAGGGGAATTAGCTTTAAATTGAATAAAGAAGGATACAAGGTTTTTTCATCAAGAACTATTGACGAAGCAAAAATAATATTAGCAGAAAATAGCATTGACCTTATGCTCCTTGATGTAGGGTTGCCTGATGGAAATGGATTTGATTTCTGTGGGGAAATTAGAAAAAAGAATGATTTACTTATTATATTCTTAACGGCTTGTGATCAAGAAATCGATATTGTAACAGGACTTGATATGGGAGCAGACGATTATATAGCCAAGCCATTTAGTCTTATGGTATTAATGTCTAAAATAAATGCCCTCCTTCGAAGAAATTCTAATAAAAATCAAAGCAAAAAAATCGTATCTGGAGATATAGTTTTTTCTATAACGGATATGAAAGTGTTAAAAAATGAAGAGAAATTATTTCTAAGTAGGACTGAGATAAAACTTTTAAAGTATTTAATGGATAATGCAGGACAAATCATAACCAAAGGTCAGCTCTTAAATAAATTATGGGACATAGATAACACATTTGTAGATGAAAATACCATAGCAGTAAATATAAGAAGACTTAGAGAAAAAATAGAGGATAATCCTTCAAAGCCTAAATATATAAAGAATATTAGGGGAATGGGATATATATGGACAGAAGGATGTGTAAAGATATGATTGAATATTTAAAAGAAAATCCATTATTAAAGAGAGTATTTAATGTAATGATTATTACTATATTAAGTATTTCGGTGATAACTTGTTTTGTAAATTACTATATAACTGAACAAGTGTATAAGCAAAATATAAATGCCACACTTCAATTAGTTGGAACACTTACAAGATTAAATCCTGAAAATGAAAATGAAATTGTAAAAACTGTGCTGTTTAAAAAGTATGATGCTAAAAATTTGGAATATGGAAAAAGTATTGCTAAAAAATATGGTTATGATGATGAAGTTACAGCATGGAATGATGATGCGTTTAATAAAAATGTATATAATATGATAAAAATTAATTTTATATTGTTTATATTAATCTTAATTGAATCAATGTGGATTTTCAGAAGCTGTAGTTTATATATTATGAAAAGGCTTGAATATATATTAAATAGTGTTGACGAGGCAGTAAATGGAAAACTCTTGACGGATATGAACAGCTTTGATGAAGGAGTTTTGCCTAAGATATATTCTAAACTCTGTGATTTAAGCAGAATACTTAATTTAAATATCGAAAAATTATATAGGGAAAAAGAAAATATAAAGTCACTTGTTACAGATATTTCACATCAAATAAAAACTCCCCTATCCTCAATTAAACTCTTTAATTCAATTTTAATAGAAGATGAAAGTATAAGTAAAAATGAAAAAAGAGAATTTTTAAATACAATAAAAGAAGAGGTTTTAAAACTTGAGTGGCTTACAGGTTCGCTTATAAAGTTGTCCAGGCTTGAAGTTGGTATGATTGAGCTAAAAAAAGAAAAAAGGTCTATAAAGGATACAATACATAAAGCTATAGAAGGAGTTTATTCAAAAGCTCTGCAAAAAAATATAGAGATAAATGCTGAAAATGTATATGAATTTTCTATTTCCCATGATGTGAGATGGACTAAAGAAGCAATAGTTAATGTACTGGAAAATGCCATAAAGTATACAGATAGTAATGGAAAAATAAATGTAAGTATGACTGATATGAATTTTTTTATAAGAATTGATATAGAAGATACAGGTATAGGAATACCAGGTGAAGATTTCAACAAGATTTTTAAACGATTCTTTAGAGGAAATTGTAAAATAGTTCAAGAATCTGAAGGTTCTGGAGTAGGCTTATATCTTACAAGAAAGATACTAGAAGAGCAAGGTGGAAGTATAATGGTTGATTCAAAACTAGGGGAAGGAAGTAAGTTTAGTCTTTTCTTACAAAAATGTAAGTAATGTTGAAAGTGAATTGTAATATTAACATGTTATCCTCTAATTATAATAATTAAATATTGAAGAGAGGTAATGTTATATGAAAGTACTAGAGGTAAAATCTCTAAAAAAATATTATGGGAAAGATGAAAATTTAGTTAAAGCAGTTGATGATGTAAGTTTTTTTGTAGATGAAGGAGAGTTTGTTGTAATAATTGGTACATCAGGTTCAGGTAAGAGTACGCTGCTTCACATGGTTGGAGGGCTTGATAGACCAACATCAGGGGAAGTTTATATTGTGGGACAGAATATATTTTCAATGAAGGATGATAAGATTGCCATATTTAGAAGAAGAAATATAGGTTTTGTTTTTCAAGCATACAATCTTATACCTGTCTTAAACGTGTGGGAAAACATAACACTCCCAATAGGACTTGATGGTAAAGATGTGGATGAAAATTATATTAAAGAACTTATGGAGACTTTGAATATATATAATAAGAAAAATTCACTGCCTAATGCTCTGTCAGGTGGACAGCAGCAGAGAACAGCTATATGTAGAGCTCTTGCAACGAAACCATCTATAATACTTGCAGACGAACCTACAGGAAATCTTGATTCTAAAACTGCACAAGAAGTTATGACCCTCTTAAAAATGTCAGTAAAAAAATATCATCAAACTTTAATTATGATAACTCATGATGATAAAATTGCACAAATGGGTGATAGAGTGATTAGAATTGAAGACGGAAAAGTAGTGCAGGGGAGGGAGTAAGTATGAACTATATATCCAATCTTGCTAAGAAGAATTTGAAGTTTTCTAAAACCAAGAATATACTGATCATCCTTACTATAGCATTAGCTACTTGTCTTATAACTGCAGCAGGAATAATGTTTTACAGCATACAAAGTTCTATAATAAATTCAGCTGAAGAACAAATGGGAAATTATCATGGAGAGTATGTTAATGTAAATAATAAACAAATTGAAATGTTAAATAACAATAGAAAAATTGAAAAATTAGGTGAATGCATTCCATTTAAAACTATAAAAAATAAAGATTTAAGTGATTCTGAAATGGAGTTGTTTTATACAGATTATGCAGGTGCAGATATGACGAATATGAAATTAAAACAAGGAAATTTGCCTCAAAAATCAAATGAAATAGCACTAGAATCATGGGTACTTGACAAATTGAAAGTAAAATCTAAAATAGGAGAAAGCATTCACATTAAAGATGAAAACAATAAAAGTATGGATTTTATTTTAAGCGGAATATTAAGTGATAATAAAATGCGTAAGCAACAAAACGATGTCATAGGTGTAGTATCCAAAAAACTTGCAACTCGAGATTCATCTAAAATAAAGATGGCATGTTATGTAAGAGTTAAAAATCATAGAAATATTATGAGCACTGTTTCTGATATTGGACATAGTATTGGTTTAAAGGATGAAAATATAAAGACAAATTCACTGTATATAAGTGCAGTAGGAGGAGATCCATCATTACTAATATCATTTCTTGTTATAACTTTAATTATAATAATTGCAACTATGGTGGTTATCTATAATATATTTTATGTATCTGTTATTGAAAGAATAAAACAATTTGGACTTCTTTCTGCAATTGGTGCGACTAAAAAGCAAATTAGAAAAGTTATATTTAAAGAAGGATTTACTTTATCAATTATAGCAATTCCAATAGGGATTATATTTGCACATGTAATATATTATATAGTAAGGCAACTATTGATTTCAAAGTATTCCATAGAAATAAAATCCTCACCATATATTATAATTATTTCGGCACTTATAAGTTTACTAGCAGTTGTAATTTCTCTTAGAAAACCAGAAAAGCTTTCTTCGAGAATATCTCCAGTAGAATCAATGAGATACAGCGGTGTAGAAATAAATTCAAAGAAAAAAGAAAGAAATTCAATTAAGAAAATATCTATATCTAAAATTGCACATTTAAATCTTTGGAGAAATAAAAAGAGAACAATTATGACCATGATTTCTCTGACTATGAGTGGGATTTTATTTATTGTAATTTGCACTATACTTAAAAGTATGAATATAGATAATCTCACAAAACAAGATTTTAGATATGAATTTTCATTAACGAGCACAGAAACAGAGGGGAATCCTTTAAATGATAAGATGATAAATAATATAAAAAATATTAAAGGCGTTAAAAATGTTAGTACTGAAAAATTTGCTGGGAATATATCTGTAGACAATTTAAGCTATGGATTATATGGATATGATGATTATCTTTTAGGTAAATTTAAAAAATATTTGATAACGGGAAAAGTATCTTCTGAGGAATTGAAAAGTAAAGATGAGGTTTTAGTTGCAACTAATTATGATAAAAATGATAACAGAATTTGCAAATATAAAGTTGGAGATAAAATAAATTTATCAATAGTAGCAGATAAAAATGGTAAGCCAGCAGAAAGTATAAAAAAACAATTTACTGTGGCAGGTATAGTCAGTAAGAATATAGGAAGTTTTGGATGGAAAATAGATGGATATGACCTTATAACCCATGAAGATGTGTTTACAAGGGGTGAATTTAAAGATAAATTATCAACAGCTGCTGATAATAAATTATCAGGAATTTATATAGATATTGACAGCATCAAATTTGAATCTATAAAAAGCAAAATTAAGTCGATTTCACAAAAAGACAATAGAATATTCTACGATTCCAATACAGATTATAAAAAAGAAATTGAAAGTCAGTATATGGGGATACAAATTATTGCAATGAGTTTTATTGGCATTATAGCCCTTATTGGAATTTTAAATCTTATAAATACCATGATTACAAGTATACTTACTAGAAAAAAAGAGTATGGCATGCTTCAAGCTGTTGGACTTTCAGATAGAGAGCTTCGTAAGATGCTTCAAATTGAAGGAATATATTATTCTCTTGGAAGCTCTTTAATGTCTGTAATTTTTGGAACATCTTTGGGATACCTGTGTTTTAAGTTGTTTAAAAGGTCCGGAGCAGATTATGCAGAATATAAATTACCATTAGGTTCAATTTTGGTATTGATTTTAGCGTTTTCTATAATAACAATACTCATAACTTATTTAATTGAAAATAAATTAAAAAAGGAATCAATTATAGATAGAATAAGATATAGTGAATAAAAATAAGTTTTCACCTAGAAATTTTACGTAAAGTTTCTAAGTGAAAACTTTTATTTATCCGATGACTACCTGCTCTAATACTCCCACGCACTCTGTGAAAGCGACTATCACCAAATCAAAGATTTGGGATAACTGATTTTCTCCAAGTGGGAGTAAAGAGCAGGTACGTCCCTGGATAACGATTTCTAAGCATCAGGTGGAGTCAAAACTCCATCTGATGCCAAGAACTCTGTTTATATGTATGCTATAATTGGATTATGATAGGTTATAAAGTTAGCTGCAGAATATATGATAACTAATGTGTAATTAAATTATCAGTGTATTTGATTGGAGGTAAAAATGGAGGACTTAGATTTATTCAAAGAAATATGCGAAACTCATGCACCAAGTGGCAGAGAAGACTGGTTGTATTCGATTATAGAAGATAATTTTAACCAATTTGGAGATATAACTATAAGTAAGCTCAATAATATGTATATACATAAAGAGGGAAAAACCTCTAGCAAATTAATGATAATGTCTCATGCAGATGAAATTTTTTTAATGGTAAAAGAAATAACAAAAGAAGGTTTTATAAAATTTAAAGGATTAGGAATAGATGCCAAAAGCCTTGTTGCTCAAGAAGTTATCATTCATGGAAAAGAAAATGTATCTGGAGTTGTGGGGTTAAAATATGATTATAGTGGTAAACAAAAAAATAAAGTTAGTATGGAAAACCTATATATAGAAACTGGCTTTTGTATAGAAAAGTTAAGAAGTTTAATTAAAGTAGGAGATTATATTACTTTAGATAGAAACATGGTAGAGCTTTTAAATGACAATGTAAGTTGTAAGTCAATAGATAACAGAGCTAGCATTTTTGCTATGTACATTTGTGCGGAAGAACTTAAAAATGTAAATCCAGATTTAAATGTTTATTTTGTATGTTCATGTCAGGAGGAAGTAGGACATAGAGGAGCCAAAATGGCAAGTTACGAAGTTAAACCTGATATAGGTATAGCACTTGATGTTACTTTTGATGGTGGAACTTTAGGGGATAGCGATAGGGAAAATAAGTTGGGAGCAGGGCCAGTTATATGTATAGGCCCTAATATACATACTAAAATTAAAAATAGGATAATACAAACTGCAGATAAATATAACATTCCATACCAAATTGAAGTTGAGCCGGGAAACACTGGAACTGATGCTTGGGATATTCAAACTGCAGAAGGGGGAATACCTACACTTCTTATATCTATTCCTATAAAGTATATGCATACTTCTGTAGAAGTGGTAAATTTGAAAGATATCAAAAACACAGGAAGACTTTTGGCTAGGTTTATTCAAGAGTTAAAAGAGGATGAATTGGAGGGATTATTTTGCTTTTAGAAAAGCTATCTAACTGTATAGGACCTTCTGGTTACGAAGAAGAAATTAGAAATGTAATAAAAGAGGAGTTGTACACTTTTACTGATAATGTAACTGTAGACAGAATGGGAAACGTTATAGTCCATAGCAATGGTAATGATAATTCATCACCTAAAATAATGATAGCTTCTCATATGGATGAGAGAGGTCTTATAATTACAGCTTATAATGATGATGGAACCCTAAAGTTTTCAACTTTAGGTAAAATGGAAAAAGGAGTACTTCCTTGTAAAACTGTTTTAATTGGAAACAAAAAAGTACATGGTGTTATAGGCATAAAACCAATACATCTTCAGGATAAAAGTGAAAGGGATAAAAATATATCATATGATGATATGTGTATAGATATTGGAGCCTCAAATAAAGATGAGTGTAAGAAGACTGTTTCACTTGGAGATTTTGTAGTATTTGACAATAGTTTTTCTGATTTTGGAGACAATTTAGTAAAAGGCAAGGCTTTAGATAATAGAATAGGGTGTTCCATACTTTTAGAATTATTAAAGGAAAAATATGAGTGTAATTTGTATGGAGTGTTTTATGTCCAGGGAAATATAGATAAAAGAGGAATTTATACTGCAGCTTACAATGTTAAGCCTGATATAATGATAGATTTAGATACTATAAATAGTACTGATGGTGAAGGTGTACCGGAATATTTAAAAACAAATGAACTTACAGGAGGACCCGTGATACCTTTTAATATTGAAGAGTCTATATTTAATAGAGACATTGTAAAGTCTATTAGAAATAAGGCAGATAATATGGGAATTGCTTATAAAAAGAGCATAAGTACTAAGGATACAAGTAAACTTAAACCAGTCCGTTTACCTATTAATAACTGCAAGACAGCAGCGGTATTAATACCATGCAAACATATGGATTATAATATTTCAATGTGCAGCTTGATGGATTATGAAAGTGCTTTAACTTTGGTAAAAAGTTATTTGTCAGATTTATAGATGATAATTTAAAATATTGAGGGGTGAAATTTTTATGGATAAACTTCTAATAAAATTAATCAATTCTTTTGGAGTTAGTGGTAAAGAAGATGAAGTGAGGGAAGTAATAAAGGAACGTTTAAATGAAATGAATCAAGATATGTATGAAGATGATATAGGTAATGTAATAGTAAAATTAGGTTCAGGTACAACTAAAATAATGCTGTGTACTCATATGGATTCTGTAGGGTTTATAGTAAATCATATAGATGATGATGGCATGATAAGAGTGGACAACATAGGAAATTTTAAAAAGGAAGATATATCCCATAGTTTTATAAGGTTTGATAATGGAACTTTAGGAAAAATATATACTTCTCATGAAGGCGAATTTGTAGATATAGGCGTGAATGAAAAGGAAGATGCTTTAAAAAAGGTAAATGAAGGGGACATGGCATCTCTTGTAGGACCATATTTAAGTGTAGGTGACAATAATGTTATAAGCCCACTTTTACATAACAAGGTAGGATGCTATATACTTTTAAAGCTTATAGAATATGTAAAAGTAGAAAATGCAGAACTTGATTTTGTATTTGCATCTCAAGGTGAAATAGGAGGAATAGGTGCTAGAATTGCTGCAAATAATATAAACCCTGATTATTGTATAATAGTTGGTACTGAAAATGCCACAAATGCAGAAGAAAGAAAAAACAATATAAATATAGATGAAGGGCCAGTAATTAAAATTATGGATAGTTCACTTATAATGCATAAAGATATAAAAGAGATGTTAGAAAATTGTGCTAAGAGATCCGAAATAAATCTACAATACAGTATAAGTACAGGTAAATCTGAAGGGGAATTAGTACATAAAGAGAGAATTGGAATAAGAACCGGAGAAATCGCAGTACCATGTAGATACAAGTATTCCACATCTGAAATGGTATCAATAAATGATATAGAAGATACTATAAAAGTATTAAAGCAACTAGAAAACCTTAAGGAAATAATATAGTAAAAAGAATCTATCTTATAAAGATACGCCCTTTATAAAAAATAGCTTCTATGATAAATCATCATAAAAGCTATTTTTTATAGAGTTTTTACAATATATATTAGTAAAAGGAAACTTTAAATACTACTTAGAGTATTCTTTAATTTTTCCCAGTCATTTTCATACATAAGCTTGAAAGACTCATTTCTATTATAAGTTAATGCAGATGGATGATACATAGGGAATATATCCTTTTTCAAATCTTCATTAAAATAGACTTTACCGTGGCATTCACCTATAGAGTTAAATTTAGTAAATCTTTTTAAAGGAGTATTTCCTAAAGTTACAATTATTTTAGGGGAAACTAGTTCAATTTCTCTATTTAGTATATCTTTAAATAGTTCAATTTCAGAAGTTTTAGGAGGTCTGTTACTTACAGTTTTTCTCCCACTTTTCCCTTGGTTTATTTTTATAGGTCTTAAAAAGCAAGTGTTAGTTATTCTAATATTCTCTCTTTGTAAACCTATGGAGTTTAGATAACTTTCAAAGGTCTTTCCTGCCATTCCCACAAAAGGTTTACCTTGTTCTACCTCAGTTTTGCCTGGGGCTTCACCTATGAATAATATATTACAAGGAATAGGTCCATCACCAAAAATGTATCCGCCAGTAGGCGTTGCATCATATTCATCACATATTTTTTTGATTTTTTCTATAAGCTCTTCTTTAGCATTCATAAAAGAAGTCCCTCCTTTAAACTATCAACGTCAATTATATTTTAGCATATAAAGAGCTTTTAAATGCATTTTCAATTAAGTATAGGTTAAATTATTGATATAATGTGTGCATTTTCAAATTGTATGCATACATTTTGAAAAGCATATAGTCGATGATATAATTCTAACTAAAATTGTTTAAGAGGTGATTTTTATGGAAACTCCATATATAATGACGCCTGGGCCTACAGAGGTTAGAGATAATGTTAGGTTTGCCAGAAGTGAAAGATGTACAAATCCTGATTTAGATATTAAATTTTATGATTTTTATAAAGATACCTGTGAGGATATAGCTAAATTTTTAAATACTAAAAATCAGGTTAGAATATTAAGTGGGGAAGGAATACTTGGTCTTGAAGCAGCTTGTGCTTCTCTTACAGAAGAAGGAGATAGAGTACTTGTAATTGATAATGGTATATATGGTGAAGGGTTTGCTGATTTTGTAAAACTTTATGACGGAGAAGTAGTGTTTTTTAAAGGAAATAGAAAAAGGGAAATAGATGTAGATGAACTAAAGAAATTTTTAGATAAGGATAGTGACTTTAAGTATGCTACAGTCGTCCATTGCGATACCCCTTCAGGAATGTTAAATAACATATCAAAAATATGTCCTATGCTTAAAGAAAAAGGAATATTAACTGTAGTAGATAGTGTATCTGCTATGGGAGGAGAAAAGTTAGAAGTAGATAATTGGAATATAGATATAGTTGTGGGTGGATCACAAAAGTGTATTTCTGCACCTCCAGGACTTACAATACTAAGTATAAGCCAGGACGCTTTTGAAGCTATGAAAAACAGAAGGAAACCAATAAAGTCTTTTTATTGCAACTTATTAGTTTGGCAAAATTATTATGAAGACAAGTGGTTTCCATATACGCCTCCTATAAGTGATATAGTTGGGCTTAAAGCAGCAGTAGATAATATTTTAAAAGATAAAGATATTTTGAAAAGACATAGGCAAATAGGTAAAAGTGTTAGGATAGCAGTTAAAGAGGCAGGATTAAGCCTTTATAATGAAAATGGATATTCAAATACAGTTACAGCTATTGAAGTCCCAGAAGGAATAGATGAATCTAAGCTTAGAAAATATATGGTAGATAATTTCAATGTTTTAATAGCAGGATCTTTTGGATATTTACAAGGTAGAGTAGTAAGAATAGGACATATGGGTGAAAATGCAAAGAAAGATATGGTGAGTTATACTTTATATTCTTTGCAAAAATCTCTAGAAAACTTTCAATTTTATTGCCAGTGCGATATGGCCGATTGCTTTTTAAAGAATGTTGAAAGTTTTGAATGACAAAAAATGATAACTTTATTTGATGGCTCCCATTCTTCTTTAGGTGGGAGCATTAGATTGGCTACATATTTGGATAATGATTTTCCATAAAGGATAACGTACTCTAAGTGCTAAAGAAATTAAGAAAACTGTTAATAAGCATTAGGTATCTGATACCAAGAGCTCTGGTTATTTTGTTATCCGATGACTACCTGCTCTAATACTCACACGCACTCTGTGAAAGTGACTATCACCAAATCAAAGATTTGGGATATCTGCTTTTCTCCAAGTGGGAGTAAAGAGCAGCTATGTCCCTGGATAACGATTTCTAAGCATCAGGTGGAGTCAAAACTCCATCTGACGCAAAGAACTCTGTTTATATTAAAAAAACAACATAACCTAGTGTGTCAGTATAAGAATATTTAAGGAATAAGTATCATAGTGTATGTATTATAAGATAATTTTATATAATGGTGATATTTTTGAATTATGTATATATGTAATGTGTTAGAATAGCAACTGTCGTCATCAAGCGAAGACATTAATTTGAGAATATCAATTGTAATGTCTCATGCAATTCAAAATTAAGTTTTGAAAAAAAGATGTTGACAAAGTAAGAAATAGATGATATACTATAAAAGCTGTCGAAGTAAGACAGCAAAATGATCCTTGAAAATTAAACAGAGGAAGATATAAGTACAACTTATTTAGAATAAACCAGCAATTCTTTTGAGCTGCGAGAGCAGCTAAAAAAGTAATTTCGTAATAAGAAGAGTCAATACAAACTTTTAAATTAAGAGTTTGATCCTGGCTCAGGACGAACGCTGGCGGCGTGCTTAACACATGCAAGTCGAGCGATGAAGCTCCTTCGGGAGTGGATTAGCGGCGGACGGGTGAGTAACACGTGGG
>NZ_LROS01000040.1 GCF_001675165.1 Clostridium ragsdalei P11 | reverse complement strand
CGAGAGGACCGGGATGGACCGACCGCTGGTGAACCAGTTGTTCCGCCAGGAGCATAGCTGGGTAGCCAAGTTGGGAAGGGATAAACGCTGAAAGCATCTAAGTGTGAAGCCCACCTCAAGATAAGATTTCCCATAGCGTAAGCTAGTAAGACCCCTCGAAGAACACGAGGAGATAGGTCAGAGGTGTAAGCAGGGCAACTTGTTAAGCTGACTGATACTAATAGGTCGAGGGCTTGACCAAATAAAAACGAAAGAAAAAAATTTACTGTGCAATTTTGAGAGGACAGAGTAATTTGAACTCTTAAAAGATAATATATAAGAAAATTGATAGAAGCGAGCAGATTGAGGAAAGGCTTGAATGAGGAGCAGAGTTTACTTGTGTAAATGAGCACCGCAGTGAAAGACTTGACGAAAATATGAGAAGCTTATAGCAATTTTCGATAATAAATCTGGTGGTAATGACGTGAAGGTAACACCCCTTTCCATACCGAACAGGAAGGTTAAGCTTCACAGTGCCGATGGTACTGCAGGGGAGGCCCTGTGGGAGAATAGGTCGCTGCCAGGTAAGTTTTTTGGCCAGATAGCTCAGTCGGTAGAGCAGAGGACTGAAAATCCTCGTGTCCCTGGTTCGATTCCTGGTCTGGCCACCAAAAGTTTCAGATATAATCTGAAACTTTTTTTATTTTATATAGAAAAAATAATTGAACTATGTAATAATTAAGTATAAAATATAAAAATATTAAGGAGAAACTTATATGCAAAATGATGTGTTAGCAATTGTAAATGGAATGGAAATAAAAGAAAACGATCTTAAAGAAGCAATTAATAGATTTCCACAAGATAAGAGAAATCAATTAAATACAGCTGAAGGTAAGAAATATTTACTTAATGAGATGGTATTTTTTGAATTAGCATATAGTTATGCTAAAGACGAAAACTTAGAAAAAGATGATGAGTATTTAAAGATGCTGGAATCTGCTAAAAAAGAAATATTAACTCAAATAGCTATATCTAAAGTTATGAATAAGGTTAATGTAACTGATAAAGAAAGTCAGGATTATTATGAAGCCAATAAAGATATGTATAAAAAGCCTGAAAGAGTAAAAGCAAAGCATATATTAGTAGATAGTATAGAAAAAGCTAACAAAATTTCAAAAGAGATCTCAGAAGGTATGTCTTTTGAAGAAGCTGCACAAAAATATTCAACTTGTCCATCTAAGGCTCAAGGTGGCAGCTTAGGTGAATTTGCTAGAGGACAAATGGTTCCAGAGTTTGAGAATGCTGCATTTAGTTTAGATATAGATGTAGTTAGCGAACCTGTAAAAACTCAATTTGGATATCACCTTATAAAAGTCGAAGAGAAAATAGAACCTTCTATAGCATCTTATGATGAAGTAAAGAACGCTATTAAGAGTGGATTATTACAGGAAAGACAGAAATATGAGTATTCAAAATTTAATAAAGAATTGAGAAGCAAATATAAAGTTGAAATAAAGTAATACGTATTGTAATAAAAATGCCACAAGGTAATAAGGGACATAGGTTTGTGTAAAAACAAAACCTATGTCCCTTATTTTTATATAACTTAGTATTTTATGGTAGTTGCTTTTAAATTAAACTAAAGTGATATTTGATGTTATAGCATTTTCTTTTATTTGCAGGTAATATAATGTCACCGAAATTTTTATAATGAATTGCATCAGGTAATGTCTGTGGTTCCAAAGCTATTCCCATATTGGAAACTAATTTTTGATTTTGCACTTTCCAAGTGTCATCTTTAATATTAAGAGTATAAACGATTAGCGCATTACGGTCTGATTCAATGTCTAAGCGCCTACATGTATCATGATTAATTAAAGTAGCAATATTTTTACCATTTACATTAAAGGGATGGTCAAAGCCATTGAGTCCCGATTCAGTTTGCAAATATTTAATTGCATCTTCCAAATTTTTAGGCTGCTGGAAATCAAAAGGTGTTCTAGAAACTTCTTTTAAAGTACCAGTTGGTAATAAGTCTTCATTAATTTCAGCATAACGGGATGCACTAATTTGTAGTGTATGGCCTGAGAACAACTTCGTAATGTCATTATTTAAGTTGAAGTATGAATGTACTGTAGGATTAAAAAGTGTATCTTTATTGCTTAATCCACTAAAAGTGATTAATAAATCATTATTGTTATTAAGTGTATATTTAACCTCTGCATTTAATGTCCCAGGAAATCCATCTTCGTCGGGAGATATAGTTCTCTGAAAAAGTACACTAGTGGCTTCTTCAGAGTCTTCTGTGCTACTATTCCATATGAGAGAATTAAACCCATAAGTACCACCATGAAGTGTATTTTTACCTTCATTTTTAGGAACGTTATAGGAGATATCTTTAATTTTAAAAGAGCCATTAGTTATTCGACCAGCTACCGGCCCTATAGCTGCTCCTAGAAACATTTTTCTATCTTTTATATAACTATCTAAGTTGTCAAAGCCTAACAAAACATTTGAAAAGTTGCCTAACTTATCTGGTACAACAATTTCTGTTAAAGTAGCTCCGTGGGAGATACAGGAAACTTTCATACCATGTTTATTAGTCATTGTATATTTGTAAATGTTGTTTCCTTTGAAAGAACCAAAAACACTTTTTTCTATCATTTTATATACTCCTTTAATACTAAATTTTATAAGATAAAAAATTTAGGTATGCTTAATTATTTGTGTTACGATAAAATTAAATAATAAACATACCTTTATTTAATTAACTATTTTGTAGTTTCTCTTATAATATCTCTTAAATTTGTATTATGATCTATAATAACTGATTCTAAATTAACCATGCGGGCCCAATCATATACTTGTTCAACTGTTAATCCTAGAGTAAGAACAGTATGATGACCACCACCAGCATAAATCCAGGCTTTTACACCATCAGCAAAGTTTGGTTCAGGCTTCCATACCATCTTAGCTACAGGGAGTTCAGGAGTATCTTCTGCAGGTTCTACAGCATTTACTTCACTGATTATCAAACGATAATGTGTTCCAAGATCTAGCATTGTCATTGAAGTACCTTTACCAGTAGATCCATTGAATATCAAACGTGCAGGATCTTCACGATCACCTATTCCTAATGGTTTTACCACAACTCTAGGTTTGTCAGATGCAAATGTTGGATCAACTTCCAACATATGAGCGCCTAAGATTTCCTCATTACCTTCACTTAATTCATAAGTATAATCTTCCATAAATCCTGTCTTTTTATTGTTTGTCATGATTTTTATAAGTCTACTTAAAGCAGCAGTTTTCCAATCACCTTCTCCTGCGAAACCATATCCTTCAGCATTTAAACGCTGAACTGCAAGTCCAGGTAACTGTTTCATACCATATAAATCTTCAAAATTTGTAGTAAATGCAGTATAGCCTCCTGCTTCTAAGAAATGACGAAGTCCAATTTCAATTTTAATTTGTTCTTTTACTTGATTCTCATAGAATTTAGGGTCATTTTCTCCTACATCCATAATATAAATCTTTTTAAATTCTTCATAAGTATCATCAATGTCTTTTTGGGAAACTTTATTCATTTCAGCAACTAAATCACCAATACCAAAATAATCTACTGTCCATCCAAACTGAATTTGAGCTTCAATCTTATCACCTTCAGTAACAGCAACATTACGCATATTATCACCAAAACGTGCAACTTTGATGTCTTGACTTAAGATATAACCTGCGGCTACGTTCATCCAATCAGCAATTTGTTTTTGAACATTTTCTTTTTTCCAATGTCCTACAACAATTTTATTATGTTTCTTTAATCTAGCATTGATAAAACCATATTCTCTATCACCATGAGCACTTTGATGTAAGTTCATATAGTCCATATCAATTGTTTTCCAAGGAATATGTTCGTAAAATTGTGTTGCTAGATGAAGTAATGGCTTTTGTAATAATTTAGTACCAGCAATCCACATTTTAGCTGGTGAGAATGTATGCATCCATGTAATAACACCAGCTACATTATCATTATAGTTTACTTCCTTCATAAGTTTTGTTATTTGGCTGGCGGAAGTTGCAAGAGATTTAAATACAATAGGATAAGGTAATTTGCCACTCTTATTTAAAGCATCTGCAATTTCCATAGAATGTTCTTTTACTTCTGCTAATGCCTCTTCACCATATAAATGTTGGCTGCCTACAATAAACCAAAATTCCATTTTTTTATTTTTTAACATATTAAGTACTCCCCTCATTTTTACTTATTATTTTGACCGTAATAAGCATTTTTACCATGCTTACGTTTAAAGTGTTTGTCTAATAAAACTTGATCCATTCTAATGTTATGAGGATTTAGTTGAATAGAATGATATGCAATCTTTGCAACTTCCTCTAGAACAACTGCGTTATGAACTGCATTTTTAGGATCAGTTCCCCAAGTAAATGGACCATGATCATTTACAAGAACTCCAGGCATATTATTTGGATTAATGCTATTGTCCTTAAATGTTCTAACAATTACATCTCCTGTCTGCTTTTCATAATCTGTTACTATTTCATCTTTAGTCATCTTTGGTGTTACAGGAATATCTCCGTAGAAATAATCGCCATGTGTAGTACCAGCTGCAGGAATACAAATACCTGCTTGAGCAAAAGATACAGCCCAAGGTGAATGTGTGTGTACAATACCTAAAATATCAGGAAAATTTTTATATAGAACTAAATGTGTTGGAGTATCACTTGATGGATTTAAATCTCCTTCAATTACTTTTCCATCAAGGTCTACAACGACCATATCGCTTGCTTTCATTTTTGTATATTCAACACCACTAGGTTTAATAACTACAAGACCCTGACTGCGATCAATTCCACTTACATTACCCCATGTAAATGTGACCATGTGGTATTTTGGTAACATCAAATTAGCCTCGAGTACTTTTTCTTTTAAATCTTCTAACATGAGCTAACCTTCTTTCACTAATAAGATAAATTATCTTAGTTTCTGAAATTTCTTAAAACAATGTAATTATAAATAATTAAAAATTAGTTTTAAATATTGTCTTAATTATTTCTAACTTATTCATCTAGATTAAATAATCCACTGCAGCTTGTTCAATAGGAATTCCCTTTTTATAACGTTTCATAAATTGTTCAAAACCTTTAACGTCTTTTGCTTCAGGTTTTACTTCATCAGCTACATAACCAGCAAAAACCTTCTTAGATAAAAATTCTGATAGTGTGGAATTACCTTCCTTATTATCCAAATAACTAGCTAATAGTGCAATTCCCCATGCACCGCCTTCACCTGCAGTTTCCATAACTGATACTGGTGTATTTACTGCAGCTGCAACTGCTTCTTGTCCTACAATAGGTGTCTTGAATAATCCACCATGACCAAGTAACTTATCAAGCTTTACTCCTTCATCTTTTAGGAGAATGTCCATTCCAATTTTCAATGCTCCTAATGAAGTAAAGAGATGTGCTTTCATAAAGTTTGGTAGATTAAAATTACTTTTTGGTTTTCGTACAATTAGAGGTCTACCTTCCGGAACACCTGTGATATTTTCACCTGCAAAATAGTTATATGCAAGAATTCCTCCACAATCAGGGTCACCTAGAAATGCTTGAGTATAGAGTCCCATATAAAGAAGATCTCTTGGAATGTTGACATTTATTGCTTCGGCAAATTCATGAAAGATATTAACCCATGCGTCTATATCAGAATAACCATTATTTGCATGAACCATTCCAACTAAGTCTCCTGTAGGTGTTGTTACCATATCAATCTCTGGATGAACATTCTTAAGTGGATTCTCAAGGACGACCATTGCAAAAATTGATGTACCTGCAGAGATATTTCCTGTACGTGGTGCAACTGAATTTGTAGCAACCATTCCTGTACCTGCATCTCCTTCAGGTGGACATAATGGAATACCACTTTGAAGATTTCCACTTACATCAAGTCTATTTGCTCCTTCTGGAGTTAAGACACCAGCATTTTCTCCGGCTAGTAAGACTTTTGGTAGAAGTTTCTCTACATTCAATGAATATTTTTCAACTTCTGGCAAGTGATTAAATGTTTCTAACATATGTTTATCATAATTATGAGTATTCATATCAATTGGAAACATTCCTGATGCATCACAAATACCCAAAACCTTTTTACCTGTTAATTGCCAATGAATATAACCAGCTAAAGTAGTTATAAAATCAAGCTTTTCAATATGAGGTTCTTTACGGAGAATAGCCTGATATAAATGAGCAATACTCCATCTCTCAGGAATATTGAACTGAAATGATTCTGTTAACTTCTTTGCTGCTTCCTCTGTCATGGTATTACGCCATGTTCTAAATGGAACAAGTAGGTTTCCTTGTTTATCGAACGCCATATATCCATGCATCATTGCTGAAAAACCAATTGAACGGATTTTTGAAAGTGTGACACCATATTTTTCTTTTACCTCAGCAAAAAGTTTTTGATAACTATATTGTAATCCCTTCCAGATTTCTTCTAGCGAATAGGTCCAAATACCATCCCTTAAGCTTGTCTCCCATTCAAAGCTGCCACTAGCTAATGGAGAAAAATCGTTTCCAATAAGAACAGCTTTAATACGAGTAGAACCAAATTCTATCCCTAATGATGTTTTGCCATTTTGAATTTCTTTTACTATATTCCCATTTATAGTCAATAGAATTACCTCCCCTTACAATAATAGTAAACGGTTTTTTATGATAAATATATCATTTATATACGTACATGTCAATAAATATATAAAAAAAGATACGTACTTATTTTAAATGCATTTAAATAATTATTTGTTAAATAATTATTTTTAATAATGATATTATTTGGTTTCGTTACAGTAATATAAACAAACATAACTACTTTTTCACAAACAATTGCCGTATTATTAAATATTAATGTTACTTGTAAATTTATTAGTACAAATTGTTCAATGATTGTAATTATTTTACTTTTTATATTTTTATGCTTTAATATAATATGATATGTATTATAATATGAGGTGTAATATAATAAACTATTATTTTGTGCAGGAGATAAACATGAAACATAAATATGAAAAAGTAAAAGAAGAAATTATTAGCTGGGCAGTTAATGAAAAATATAAACCACATGAAAAAATTCCAACAGAATCGGAACTTATGGAGCTATTTAAGGTTAGTAGACATACTATAAGAAGAGCAATAAGTGATCTAGCGGCAGAGAAGTACTTGTATAGATTGCAGGGAAGTGGAATATATGTATCTGATTTTAAACAAAATGAAATTTACTTGACAAATAACAAGAATGTTGGGGTACTTACAACATATATTTCCAACTATATATTCCCTGATATAATTAGAGGAATTGAAGATACACTATATGATGAATCGTACTCCCTTTTATTATCTTCTACTAAGAATAACATAATGCTTGAAAGCAGCAATTTGAAAAATTTATTAGCACATAAAATAGATGGACTTATTGTAGAACCTACGAAGAGTGCATATCAAAGTCCTAACATGGGATATTTTAATAATTTAATAGAGCAAGATATTCCTTTTATTATGATAAATGCATCTTATTCTCAAGTTAAAGTGCCAAGCTTATGTGTAGATGATTTAAAGGGGGGCAATATAGCTGCAAAGTATTTAATTACTTTAGGACATAAGAATATAGCTGGTATTTTCAAGGTAGATGACCTGCAAGGTGTACACAGGATGAATGGTTTTATTACTGGATGTCAGGAAAGCAATGTATTATTAAGACAAGATAAGATTTTAACCTATCTGTCAGAGGAAACAAATACACTATTACCTGAAAAAATAAAGAATGTTTTAAAACAGGAAAAACGTCCAACGGGGATATTTTGCTATAATGATGAAATTGCATACATGGTGTTAAATATTGCATATAATCTAAAATTAAAGGTTCCCGAAGATTTATCAATTATTGGATTTGATGATTCTCCAATGGCAACAATTATGGAACCGAAATTAACATCAATAACTCATCCAAAGGAAAAGATGGGAATAGATGCTGCCAAATTAATTATTAGATTAATTAATAATAATAATCATTTTAATGAATGTGATTCAATATTATATGAACCTGAAATTGTTATTAGAAGTTCTACAACATCAATTTAAATTTACTTACATAATAAAATAAAATTTTGAAAATGATCCTTATGAATAACATAAGGGTCATTTTTTGTAAAAAATCTAATTAAATGATCAAATTTTTAAGAAATATAAAAAGTTATCCCTATAAAAATAAATTAATGTTGACATTTATACGAACAAATATTATTATTAATTTAAGTAATCGCTTTCAAAAATAAAATTAAAGGAGATTGTTATAAAATGAAAAAAGTTAGTTATTATTATGATAATCATTTTAAGATTGGAGATGTTAATGA
Organism: Clostridium ragsdalei P11; assembly: GCF_001675165.1. Classification (GTDB taxonomy): domain Bacteria; phylum Bacillota; class Clostridia; order Clostridiales; family Clostridiaceae; genus Clostridium_B; species Clostridium_B ragsdalei. Next base: position 8,284 of record NZ_LROS01000040.1, on the reverse strand, counting down.
AAATTTATATAGTTCATTTATTGAGCATTTAGGTAGGGCTGTATATAGTGGAATTTATGAACCAGGACATGAAAAGGCCGATGAAGATGGATTCAGAACAGATTCTATGGAAGTAATAAAAGATTTAAAATTAGGATTGGTTCGTTACCCTGGCGGAAATTTTGTTTCCAATTATGATTGGAAAGATGGTATTGGACCAAAGGAAAACAGACCTAAAAGAATGGAATTTGCTTGGTCAAGTGTTGAAACAAATCAATTTGGAATTGATGATTTTTGTCGTTGGGCAAAAAAAGCTGGTATTGAACCAATGATAGCAGTTAATTTAGGAACAGGTAGTGTTAAAAGTGCAGCTGAACTTGTAGAATATTGTAATCATCCTGGTGGAACTTACTGGAGTGATCTTCGTATCAAAAATGGAAGTAAGGAGCCTTATAATATAAAATATTGGTGCCTTGGAAATGAAATGGAAGGTACCTGGCAAGCAGGCCACTTATCAGCAGAAGACTATGCAAAAAAAGCTTGTGAAGCTGCTAAACTTATGAAATGGGTAGACAAAGATATTAAATTAGTTGCTTGTGGAAGTAGCTATGAAATGCTTCCTACTTACATGGATTGGGATAGAATTGTACTTAAAGAACTTTATCCTTATGTTGATTACATATCTACTCATAATTATAATATGAATACTAATCAGGGAACATCAAATTTTCTTGCATCATATAAACAACTTGATGACCATATAAAAAATACAGAAAGAGTTCTTGATTATGTAAAGGCAAAAAATAAGGAAGAAAAAGATATAAAAATATGTTTAGATGAATGGAATGTATGGAATTTCCAAGATATAAAACTTGATAGCCTTGACGATTTACAGGGATTGACGACTTTTGAAGTAACTTCAGCTGAGAAATGGGAAGAAGCTCCTGCAATCTTAGAGGAAAAATATAGTCTTTTAGATGCACTAACAGTTGGTGGCCTTGCAATAACTTTAATAAATAATGCTGATAGAGTAAAGATTGCATGTCTTGCACAATTAATTAATGTAATAGCACCTATTACAACGCAGAGAAATGGAGGAGTTTTAAAACAGTCAACTTATTATCCATTTAGTATGGTTAGTAATTATGGTAGAGGAACTGTACTTAAACCATCTGTTAATGGTGCAAGCTACAAATGTGATTTTGGTGAATTACCTTTAGTAGAAGCAGCTACTGTTTATGATAAAGAATCTGATGAAATTAGAGTATTTGCATTAAATTGTAACCAGGATGAAGACACAGAATTAGACCTTCAATTTAATGGCTTTGGGGATCGTAAAATCTCTCAGCAATTTGTATTATCTGGAGATGACTTAGAACTTAGAAATACATTTGAAAGTCCTGACAACGTTACTGTAAAGGAAAAAGATCTTTCAAATTGTGATGGTACGAAAGTTGTTCTTCCAAAACTTTCTTGGAATGTTTTAATTATAAAGTAATTTTAATAAATTATGAAGGGAGTGGGAAGGTAAGTGGATATGAAAGTACAAGATAAAGATGTTTTTAAAGAAAATTTAAAATTTAGTGAGAAATTTGGTTATGGATGTGGTGATTTAGCCATTAACTTTACGTGGGCTTCTTTGGGAATGTTTGTAGTTTATTTCTATACTGATGTTGTTGGTATGTCTGCTGCTATTATTGGAACTATTATGTTGTTCTCACGTTGTTTAGATGGTGTCTTAGATGTTATGATGGGCACAATTGTTGATAAAACTAATTCAAAGTATGGTAAAGCTCGTCCTTGGATATTATGGGGATCAATTCCTTTTGTTGTTTTAACGGTGTCAATATTTATGGTACCAAACATAAGCACTTTTGGAAAGATAGTGTATATTGTAATATCTTACAATTTACTCATGATAGCGTTTACTGCAATTGCTATTCCTTATGGCACATTAAATTCATTGGTTACTCAAGACCAACATCAGAGAGAGGTATTAAATCTTTTTAGAATGTTTTTGGCACAAATAGGAGTATTAATTGTTACTAATCTTACAATGCCATTAGTAAACTTATTTGGAGGAAAACAACCTGGCTGGGCTTTAACTTATTCAGTTTTAGGAGTAGTTTCTTTATTATTATTTGTTTATGTTTTTAAAACGCAAAAAGAAAGGGTAAAACCAATCAAAAAGGAAAAGATTCCTTTGAAAATTAGTCTAAAGGCTTTATGCCAAAATAAATATTGGTTTATAGCAACTATATTTTTTATAGTTTATAGTATTGGATATGCGATAAATCAAGGTAGTACGGTGTATTATGCTAAATATCTTCTTGGTAATTCCTCTTTAGTTGGAGGATTAACTATTGCATATTTAGCTCCAGTATTAGTAGGATTCCTTATGATTTCAAAAGTTTATGATAAATATGGAAAAAGAAATGCTATGATCATTGGTTCAATAATAAGCATAGTTGGTTACTTAATTACAATAATAAATCCATATAGTTTAACAATTGTTATGGTTTCTCAAATTGTTAAAGGTTTTGGTCAAGCGTTCTTGTTAGGAGGAGTGTGGGCATTATTTCCTGATACTATAGAATATGGGGAATGGAAAACAGGCATAAGAAATGAAGGATTGCTTTATAGTGGAGGTAGTTTAGGACAAAAGCTAGGCATAGGTTTTGGTACAGCGATAACAGGATGGATTTTAGCTTGGGGAGGATATAATGGTGCACAAGCAGTACAAGCTACTTCTGCAGTACTTTCAATAAAAGCATTGTTCATTCATGTTCCAATAATAATATATGTTGCTCAAATTATATTATTGCTTTGTTATGGACTTGACAAAGAGTATCCACGCATTATGAAGGATTTACAATTAAGAAAAAGTAAAATGAGTGCAGAAAATAACTAATAAATGTACTTACAGATTTTATATGGTCTTATAACTGATATATAAAAAGAATAAATAAAACAAGGTTTTGCTTTGAATAGGGAGTGTCTTTTCTGATGATTTTTTTATCATTAGAGAAGGTACTCCCTATATTTTTCAAGCTATAGGTCAAAATATAGCAATAAAATTCAAAAGATAGTAATTAATAAAAAGTAGGTTGATTTTATGACAAAATATAAAAATTAATACTGATAATCACAAAAAACAATTGACATTTGTACGAACAAATATTATTATGAACTTAAGAAATCGCTTTCATTTAATGGAATATAAGGGACTAATATGGATACGATGAAGACCCTAACAGTAATTACAATTGCTAAGATTAGTAATAAAAATTTACAATATAAACTTGATTTTTTAATTAAAAGGAGAGGGGATTAAAAAATGATTAAATTTAAATCAATTAGAAAAAGCATGAGGTCAATTCTACTATGTGGACTTGTATTAGTTCTAAGTATAGGTCTCATGGCATGTGGGAGTACGAGCACTTCAAATTCTGGTACAAGCAGTAAAAAGAAAACGATAGCATTTATTCCGCCATCACTTGTAAGCCCATTTTATACTCAGGCTGTTACAGGGGCAAAGCAAGAAGCGGCTAAAGAAGGATTTAACATAAAGGTATTGGCTCCTCAAACAGAAGACGATTTCAATGGATTGTTAAAAATAGTTGAAGACGTTATAACTCAACAAGTTGATGCTATAGCAATATGTACTACAGATGATAAAACTATGGCTGCTGTTGTAAAAAAAGCAAATGATGCAAAGATACCAGTTGTTGTATTTAACTCATTAAGTCCAATAAAGGGTGCAGATGTCTATGCTTATGTTGGATATGACCAAAAACAAGCAGGAGCTCAGGCTGCAGAGTATTTAGGAACTAAACTTAAAGATAAACAATTTAATGTTGGTGTGCTAGAGGGTCTTCCTGGTGTATTTACAGACAATAGAAAAGGTGGATTTGTAAATGAAGCTAAAAAATACTCAAATATAAAGATTGTAGCTACACAACCAGCTGACTGGCAGAGAGAAAAAGGCATGAATGTTGCAACTAACCTTTATCAAGCTAATAAGGCTATAAATATGTATTATGGATTGAGCGATGAAATGGCAATAGGTGCAGCTCAAGCTTTCAAATCAGCAGGAGTTAAGGATGGAGTTACTATTGGTATAGATGGAAATCCAGCTACTTTAGATTCAATTGCACAGGGAGAAACTACTGCTACAATTTATACAGATCCAAAACAAATTGGTAAAGAAAGTATAATAGATTGTTCTAAAGCTTTAAAAGGTGAGAAAATGGCAAATAAATTAGATCAGACAAAGACTTTTGTAGTAGACAAGAGTAACGTTAGTACTTATAAAGCAAAATAATTCTATATTTGCTCTTAGAAAATGTTAGATTTAACATTTTCTAAGAGTAAAATATTTAGCTACATAATTTGTCACAAAAGGAGGGGTAATATTGTCAGAAACTATATTGAAAATGGAGAACATAACTAAAAGTTTTTCAGGAGTTACAGTTCTTAAAAATTCGGGAATTGAAGTTAAAAAAGGAGAAGTTCATATTTTACTTGGCGAAAATGGTGCAGGTAAATCAACTCTTATGAAGATACTTTCTGGCGCATATTCAAAAGATAGCGGAGACATTGTACTAAACGGAAACAAAGTAGAGATAAATTCTCCAAAAGATGCTGAGAAACTTGGAATAAGTATAATTTATCAGGAATTTAATTTAGTTCCCTACATGACTGTTGCTGAGAATATATATCTTGGGAGAGAGCCTGAATCCAAGGTGCCTGGCAAGGTTAATTTCAAAAAAATGTACAATGATGCACAAAAGATGATTGATTACTTAAATGTAGATATACCTGTAGACAAACCAATAAAGAGTTTAGGAATTGCCCAGCAGCAAATGGTTGAGATAGCAAAAGCACTATCGGTTCACTCTGATATCATAATAATGGATGAGCCAACAGCAGCACTAACAGAAAAAGAAATAGATAATTTATTTAAAATAATGAGAAAAATTAAATCTGAAGGAGTTTCTATAATATACATTTCTCATAGACTTGAGGAATTTGCTCAAATTGGTGATAGAGTTACTGTTATGAGAGATGGAGAAACTATAGAAACAGTTAATATCAAAGGTACATCTATAGATGAACTTATAAAATTAATGGTAGGAAGAGAAATTAAAGAAAAATTTCCCAAAGTAAAAGTTGATTTAGGAGAAGAAATATTAAGGGTTAAGGGATTAACTAAAAAAGGAGTTTTTGAAAATATAAATTTCAGTTTGAGATCGGGCGAAATACTTGGATTTTCTGGTCTTATGGGTGCGGGAAGAACAGAAGTAATGAGAGCTATATTTGGTATAGATTCATTTGATTCTGGTGAAATATATTTAAAAGGTAAAAAAGTTGAAATAAATTCCCCTATGAAAGCAATAAAAAATGGTATAGGATTTGTAACGGAAAACAGAAGAGATGAAGGCCTTGTTTTACAGATGGGTGTAGGTCAAAATATAACCCTAGCATCCCTTCACAAATATATTAGTAATCCTATAAAATTAAATCTTAGAAAAGAAGTCAAAGAAATAAAAGATCATATATCTAAATTATCAATTAAGTCTTCAGGATATAGACAAATTGCAGGTACACTGAGCGGTGGAAACCAACAAAAGATTGTTATAGCAAAGTGGCTATTATCTGATTCAAAGGTTTTAATTGTGGATGAACCTACTCGTGGAATAGATGTAGGTGCTAAAATAGAAATTTATAATATTATGAATGATTTAGTTAAAAGCGGGGTAGGAATAATTATGGTTTCTTCAGAACTTCCTGAAGTACTTGGCATGAGCGATAGAATATTAGTTATGTGCAGAGGGAAAATAACTGGGGAATTAAATAAGGAAGAGGCTACTCAAGAAAAAATAATGCATTATGCAACAGGGGGTATAGAATGATGAATCAGTTAGAAGATACTGAAAAAAAGAAAAAGATTAGTATAAATGACATATTGGATAAGCTTGGGGTTGTCATTGCATTAGTTGTTTTAATTGTAGTTATGGCTGTGTTGTCTCCAGATTTCCTTACTGTAAAAAATGTATTTAATATATTGCAGCAGATTGCACAAATTGGAATAATATCTGTTGGTATGACTTTTGTAATATTACTTGGAGGAATCGACTTATCTGTTGGTTCAATTATTGCATTTACAGGACTTATTATGGCATTATGCATGAAAGCAGGAATGTCTGTTGGGTTAGCTATTTTAGTAGGTATTATACTAGGGGCAGCTATTGGTTTCTTAAATGGAATTTTAATATCAAAGGTTAAACTCCAACCTTTTATAGCTACACTAGGAACTATGACTATGGCTAGAGGACTTGCATATACTATAACAAATGGACAACCAGTATATTCTTTCTCAGCTGGGTTTAAAAGCTTTGCTGGATTTATTGGAGTTGTTCCAATACCTGCAATTATTATGGCAGTAATATTTGCATTAGGTTATTATGTGCTTAAATACACAAAGTTTGGAAGATACATGTATGCTATTGGAGGAAATAGAGTAGCAAGTAAACTTTCAGGAATAAATGTGGATAAATATGAGATGTTGGTTTATACGATTTCAGGAATATGCTGTGCTATAGCTGCTATAATTTTAACAGCAAGGCTTGATTCAGCAGTACCAGTTGCAGGTGATGGAAATGAACTTGATGCTATAGCAGCAGTAGCTATAGGTGGAACAAGTATGACCGGTGGAGAAGGCGGTATAGTTGGAACACTTATTGGTGCCTTAATTATGGGAGTAATTGCGAATGGAATGAACCTACTAGATGTACAACAGGGACCGCAGAGGTTTGCTAAAGGTGCAATTATAATTTTAGCTGTAGGAATTGATGTAATAAGAAAGAAGAGAACTTCTAAATAATACTTTGGATAAATTCACAAGGTGGTTATTAATTTTTATTAAAAAAGTTTCAGATTATATCCGAAACTTTTTTTGTATTTAAATATTGCAAAGCAATTAATTCACAATTCACCATGCACAATTCACAATTAAGGATAATTTTCTTTTGTTAAAACTTCAGAAAATCTAAAATATAGCATTATTGAAGCAAAGCTTCAATAAACTTCAAATTTAAAATTTTTCGCAGCACAGCGGAGAAAAATCTACCGGAATTGTGAACTGTTAATTGTAAATTCATTTAGATGATAATTTTTTCATATTAAGTCAAAATTTTATATGCGCGAAAGTTGAGTTATAGGTTTATCCGATGACTACTCGCTCTAATACTCCTACTTCTGCAAGTGGGAGTAAAGAGCGACTACGTCCCTGGATAACGATTTCTAAGCATCGGATGAAGTTAAAACTCCATCTGATGCCAAGAACTCTGTTTATCTGTGATCCTAACAGATTTATGGATATGAGTAGAAAACGAAGATATATATATATAAGTCCTGCCGAAAGACCTTTAATGAGTTTACACGTCTACCATGTTACAACAGATTAAGCGTTAGAAGCATAAGTAGGGTATACATCATATACAGCATATCAATGTTTTTCATAGTAAACTGAAAGAATGGATGTATAAAAGTTTCATAGTGTTTGCCACAAAATGAGTTTATCTTAATTTTATTCAATTTGTTTTTTCCTTAAAAAATGTCATATAATCAATGTTATTATTAAACATAGCTTAAATTTAAAGCTTATTGGATATTGTTTAATGATATATAATAACTATATTACTTATGAAAAAGGGGTAATATAGTGCTCTGTTAGAATAAATTAAGTATAAACATATCCATGTGTATCTATGTGAGAAAAATGGTGAATATAAGTAGTATAAAGGAGAAAATGCAGATTAAGTTATAAAAATACCGGAGCGAGTAAATTTAGTTAATCATAGGCTGTGATATAATAAGTTTCGTTGTCATGGAGATTACAGAAACAGATTAAGTCAACAGTTTTTATTTAAAGAAAAATAACAAAATGTGTTGACAGATGTAATTTAAAATGATATACTATAAAAGCTGTCGAAGTGAGGCGGCAAAATGATCCTTGAAAATTAAACAGAGGAAGATATAAGTATAACTTATTTAGAATAAACCAGCAATTCTTTTGAGCTGCGAGAGCAGCTAAAAAAGTAATTTCGTAATTTGGTGTATTACATTTAGTAATATACTAAAATCAATAATAACGAGTAGTTCAAGGAAAGCCTTGAGCGAGGAGCGGAGTTTACTTAAGTAAATGAGCACCACAGCGAAAGGTTTGACGCAGAAATGCGAAGTTAGTATTGATTTTCTATAGAGCCATATAAACTTTTAAATTAAGAGTTTGATCCTGGCT
>NZ_LROS01000039.1 GCF_001675165.1 Clostridium ragsdalei P11 | reverse complement strand
CATTTACACCACTTGTTTCGGATAGTTTAGGGCTTTGGTTTGTACGGCAACCTTACCCACAAGCATATGCCTTATATGTAGTTTCTGTTCGTCAGACCAGAGTTTTGCCGCCGACTTCCTTTAGATTCCACGTCACCATGGACACCCTTGTCTTAAGCTATGCACTTGGTACTATCAACCCGTGCTAGGGGCTTTCACCCTTTAGATTGCGTCCATGCTGGGCGCACCATTAAAAAAAGCATGGATCATAATCCATACTTTTAGTAAATTACTATAATTTACAACTTATTTACAATTTGATTTAAATTTTCTGACATAGATGTAATTTCTTCTATACTAGCGGTGATTTCCTGTGTAGCCGCTGCCTGCTCTTGACTTGAAGTCAATGAATTCTGACTCATCTTGCTAGAAGACTCAACCTTTTCTCTAATATTATCTGTTAACTTTGCAATTTTAGGAACTGTGCTTCTTGACTGTTCTGATAACTTTCTAATTTCTTGTGCAACTACCCCAAAACCTTTTCCAGCATCTCCTGCCCTAGCTGCTTCAATTGAGGCATTTAATCCAAGCATCTTAGTCTCATCTGAAATACCCTTTATTAAAGAAGATACTTCATTTATCTCTTCTGACAAAGATATTATTTGTTTTATTTCATTATCCAGGTTCTGCTCATTTGTATGTATTTCAGATGCTGAGGCAGCTAATTCCTCAATAGTAGAAGATACTCCTGTAATATTTTCCGTAAGATCATTGGACATATTTTTCAAATTTACTGTAGCCCCTCTAGGTATAATCATTCCAAAAGTACCCACAACATCACCTGTATCTTCATCGCATAATGGATAAGTTGCCATCCTAACAGGTACTCCTAACTTTCCTAAACTATCTACATTCTCTGCTGCAAACTTTTTAGTTTGAATTGCCTTATGTACTACAGATGCAGGATTATCTACAAATGGGACTCCCGGCTTAATAGCAGGTATATCAAATTTTTCAGATCGCTGTACGCTAGTCACTTTTTCCAAGTCAGATAAAATGAAAAAAGCTCCTTCTGGAAACATTTCAACTAATATTGGTGCAAAATTGTTAAACGCTTTTGCTACAGGATGTGATTTTGGAAACACAGAACAAAACGCCCCGGTAACTTGTCCATTTTCACCAGTTATAGGTTCTTCAAAAATTTTAAGTGCTCCATATTTAGATTTTGAAATATTCTCTGTAATATTTTTCTTTTCCTCTAATGCTTTTAATCTTAAATTATGTTCACTTAAATCAAATCCAATATCCATTGACTTCATATCAAATATCTTTGATTTCTTTTTCCAAACGACTTTATTTTTCTCAGTAATAAAATATACTACCCCACCTGATATCATTTCTGCTTGTGATTCACACATACGTTTTACACAATCAAGTTCATTTATAGAAATCATAAAAATCTACTCTCCTTCCATTACCTTTAAAAATTATACTAACCGTTATTTTTATTATAGTTAACCGGCAGAACTTAATCAATAAATTTACTATATTTATTTCCTCGTTTTCCTACTTTTTACTAAACTTATACATAATATTTAATTTTCTAACTTATTTCTTATACAACATAAGACATTATATAGACGTCTTTTAGTACTATAAAATAGATTATTATCTACATTTTTAACTTCTTCTTCACCGAAATATCTATTTTCTATATAGGATGTATATCTTATTTCAATTTGTATAGCCTCCACATTTTTCATAGAACTGTAATGAGATACGATATATCCTCCTCTAAGTCCCTTTTCATTAACTTTTACACTAAAGCCCTGAGAAGTAAATGCATCATACACAACCTTTAAAAATTCTTTGGAACAAGTTTTTCCTTCACGGGTTCCAAGTATTATATCTGCTTTTGACTGTTCAAAGAAACTATGTATATCTAATAAGTAGACTTTATTCTTTAGTTTTAAAATCTTTTCTAATTCTCTTTTCAAAGAAAAGTGATAGGGATTATAGATATTCTTTATTCGTTCCTCTATTATCTTTATCTCCAATGGCTTGTCATAAATTTTTCTGTCAAAGGTAGTGTTGTAATAAACTAATGACTTTGTATATTTTCCCTGTATAAATTTATTTTCAATATTTCTATTTACATCTATAACATATCTGCTGTAATTAGCCGACACTACAGTTATATTTAACTCGTGTAAAAAATCATAAAGGTCATTTAAAAACCAATCATTATTTGGAAGCACCACTCCTTTTTTCATGCTTTGTTTCATTTCCAAAGTTATTTTACTAGATCCATGTGGAATACTTGCAACTATATTACATGGATTTTCACTATTAATTACATTAACTGGATTCATCAATATCCCTCCAAATTACAGAATTTTTAAATATAAATCTAACACTAACATTATTTGGTCTTTCCTTATTTTAATTGTACAAGTGTTTAAATATTAATGACAGTCATATTAAATGGGTATTAGAAAATTATTTTATAAAAAGTCACAATGTGTAAAATATAGTAGACAAATTTAAGTATAATATTTTAAATACAAATAGTATACTTAAATTATAAAAACACAGTTTATAAGCAAGACATGTAGAGCAAATAATATGGGGGGATATTAAATGCATTGGGAAATAATAAAAAGGCTAACTAAGACCGGTATATACATTGGCACAATAAAATCTTTTGAATTTAATGAAGAATCTAAAGATAAAGTGTACAATGAAGCATTAAAATACGCTAAACATAAAAATAAAATGTCCTTTACAAAAAAATATTATTATGAAATTGAATTTAACTGGCAATAAAATATATATTGTGCAAAAAATTTTTTAATGTTATGGATGTGAAAAGTTTGATATATCACATCTATTTTTTATTGCACTTTCAATTGATTGTTAACATCAATATGCATTTTATGTTGACAATTCATTAAATAATTATTATAATTTTATTGTTAACGTAAATAATATATTAGTTAACAATTGTTAAGGAGGTAAAATATGAATTTAAAACTTAGAGAAATGACTACAACAGCTATATTTACGGCTTTAACGGCTATTTTAGCTCAAATTTCTATACCACTGCCTTTTAGTCCTGTACCTATAACCTTTCAAATATTAGCAGTTTACATATCTGCAGTAATCTTAGGAAGCAAACTTGGTGCATTATCTCAATTGGTATATGTACTTTTAGGAGCAGTTGGTGTGCCTGTATTTGCAAATTTCCATGGTGGTTTAAGTGTAGTATTAGGACCAACTGGAGGATATCTCATAGCTTATCCCATTATAGCTTACATCATAGGAAAAATTTCAGAAAAAGAACTGTCTTTTGTTAAATCAATTATAGGTTTAATTATTTCATTAATATTTTGTTACGCAATTGGAGTGCTTCAGCTTTCATTTATAACAAAAATTTCAATAGAAAAATCCATATTAGTAGGTGCTATTCCATTTATCCCTTTAGATACCATAAAAGTTATAACTGCTTACATATTAGGCTGTAGAGTTCGGGAAGCCCTCATAAAAACAAATCTTATAAAATGTTAACATTAAGAGCTCACCATTTATTATGTATTCAGGGTTATAAAGGACACGGTTATAGCAAAGATTTCACTAAAAATATGGATAAGATTGTTTATGCCTTAAAAAATGACCCTTCCATACAGGTAAAAATTATAACAAAAACAGATATCATTTGTTCTTGCTGCCCACATAACATAGGTGGCAAATCCTGTGAGCATCGATATAAAGTAGACTATTTAGACAAAAAAGTATTAGATCTATTTCAAATAGAGAAAAATAAAGTATACTACTATAAAGATCTTTTAAATATTATACACAAAAAAATAACTTATGAAAGCTTCAAAAATATATGCAGTATATGCCAATGGTTTCATTATGGATATTGTAAAAAAGGGCTAACTCAACCTTCGCAGTTTTAAAAAATTGTGAAGCAAAGCTTTTTAAAATAACAAAGTTCAAATAACAAAGAACAGATAAAGATGATTTCCATCGTACCTCAGGAAATCTATAATTTTAATATTTCCTGACGTTAGGAAGAAAATTATCCTTATTTGATATTTGAACTTTGAACCTTGTTCTTTAAAAAATTGCTTCGCAATTTTTTTATATTAAGTCAGAAAACCTATAGAGTTTCTAATTGAAATTTAAACTTATATAATATTGTATAAGTTAACTCTCAATTAGAAACTCTATATTATTTTTGTAAAAATTTATAAGAAGTTATGATATACTATTTATATATACTTTAGTATTAAATAAACAGGAGGTAATCATATAATGTTACATATAATTGCAGCTTTAAATGAAGATTATGTGCTTGGCAGGGACAATAAACTAATCTGGCATATACCAGAGGATTTAAAAAGATTTAAAGACATCACCTACGGTAAATCCATTATAATGGGAAGAAAAACTTTTGAATCCCTCCCATGTATACTTCCTAAAAGAAAACATATTGTCATTACAAGAGATACAAACTATAACATTTTAGATGAAAGAGTAGAAATACTCCACCATGTTGAAGACGTTTTAAAATACAAAGATTCACCTATAGAGAGCTTTGTTTCAGGTGGAGGGGAAATTTATAAGCAATTATTACCCTACTGCAATAAATTATACCTTACCAAAATTCACTCTCATGAAAAAGGTGACACTTATTTTCCTAAATTTGATAAAAATAATTACCATGTAATCGAATTCAAAGAGCACTGCTATGACAACATAAAATACAGTTTTATAACTTATGAAAAAAATTAATAGGAGAATACTAATGAATTTTTTAAAAAAATTTTTAATAAGTACTTTTATATTACTTTTTGCAATTTCCATTCATTCATTTAAAGTGTATGCTTCAGGTGGAGTAGACTTATCCATGTTCAATATAACCACCACTATAAAAGAGGATGGCTCTATAGATATAGAAGAAATTATAACCTACAATTTTAAAGATAACTATAATGGAGCCTACCGGGATATATCTACCATAAGAACCAAGGGTATAAACAACCTTAAAGTATCACTTATATCACATAATGGTAGTGAAATTCCATTTAAAGAAAGTTCTAATATTAAAAATGGAGACAATGGTGTATTTCAAATATTGTCAAAAGGTAGGAATTTATATGGAATTAAAATTTACTGTCCTTCAAAAAATGAGAAAAAAACTTTTAAAATAACCTATACTATAAAAAATGTATCAGTAAAATATAATGATATTGGTGAATTTTACTACACCTACTGGTCAGACTATAATGAGGCTAAAATAGACAATTTAAAGATACACATTAATCTTCGAGAAAATATTGACAAGCAATATATAAAAGCCTATTACCACGGCATTTTAAATGGAGCTTACTCCGTTACAAAAGGACATGTAGATTACTCTTTTCCTCATGTGAAATCAAAGGAGCTCGTGCAGGTAAGGTTGCTTTTCCCAAGCAAGTTAATACCTTTATGTAAAAACATAAGTAATAAAAACATGCTAAATACCATTTTAAGTCAAGAGGCAAACTATAAAAAGCAACAGCAGGAAAAAATAGCTCATACTATACTTGTAAGAAATATATTAAATATTATAAGCACAGTGCTGTGTCTCCTTTCCATCTTCTTGATATTTAAAACATCAACAAAGTTCAACAAAGTTGAAGATACATCTTATAGTGTATATTCTCCTGTTGAGATTCCTGAAGATTGTACACCTGCAGTTGCAGCTTATTTAGTTATGAGAACTATAAATGGAAGAACTATCTACGCTACAATACTTGACTTATGGAGAAAAGGTTACTTAACTATTGAGAAAAACATATTGGATGGTACTAAGAAAAAACTAAACTTCTTAATTATAAAAAATAAAGAACCCGATTGGCTGCTCTTAAAACACGAAAAATACTTTATGCATTGGATATTTAACATAATGGGCAGCGGCCAAAATGTAAGCACCCTAGAAATTAAAAAACATTGTAAAAGATCCTCATCTCATAGTAATTTTGCAAGCTGGTTAAACCTTATAAAAGAAGAATCCAAATCACGAAATTATTATGATGTTGAAGCTTCCAAAGCAGGAATGTTTATAATTATTCTTGCTGTAGTTGAATTGATCTTTTCAACTATTTCACTTATGACTGAAGCTCATGCAGGTATTTTTAGTTTAGTCATATCAATCTTTATGATTGTCTATGGATCAATATGCTGCTGTAAAAAAAGCGCTTATGGACAATCTCAATATAAAAAATGGATGAAATTTAAATTTCATGTACAAAATATAGACTTAGAATATAATATGGAAAATGCCACCATTGAAACCTATATTCCCTATGCAGAAGCCTTAAATATAAAACAAAATAGTATGTCTAAGCTTAAAAATTCTTTTAGAACTCCTTCAAAGGATGATATGGGATGGCTATACTACTATTTAATTTTTGACAGTTCTACCTTTGACAAAGACGACACCTTTAGCAGCAATATATACAATTCTTTTAACACAGGATCTTCAGGTAATTCAATTGTTTCATCAGATACTTCATCTGGAAGCAGCGACGGTGCTGCTGGAGGCGGCGGTGCTGGAGGATTTTAAATCAATGAATCTTACTTAGTGAGAAAAGCAGATATGCCAAATCTGTGATTTGGTGATAGTCGCTTTCTCTTTAGAGTTTTATTTCTCTCACTAAGTTTAGATGAATTATCTAGGGACGTATCTACTGTTAGCTCCCACTTTGATAAAAGTGGGAGTGTTACAGTAGGTAGTCATCAGATAAAATTATTTAATTTTAATCTATTTTTAAGGTTGCCTTTTTATAATAGCTCTATAATAATTTATTTTAATCTTTTAATCTTTTACTATAAGATTAAAATTATAAATTGAAAAGGAGCTATAAAGATGGCAAAAAAAATAAGGAAAATACAAATTATAAGACACATTGTACAATTAATTTTATTTTTTTTACTACCTGGCATTTATATAATGGCATTTAGTGAACTAAAAAATATTTTTCAAATGATTATTAGGGGAAACTTTAATTTCATTCAGGCATTTCCACAGTTATTGGAGTTTTCAATATGCATACTGTTTACTATTTTTGCAGGCAGATTTTTCTGCGGATGGTTTTGTGCCTTCGGTACTTTTAATGATTGGGTTCATATTACATCGAAAAGAATATTTAAAATTAATTTTAAAATAAGTGAAAATCTAGACTCTAAACTCAAATATGTAAAATACGTAGTGCTGTTATTGCTTTTAATTGCTGGATACAATAGCGGAAGTAATTTTTTACAAGGTACAAGTCCCTGGGATGCCTTTGCTCAAATAACGGATTTTTCTAAAGTTATATCAACTTTAACTATAGGTTTTGTACTTTTAGTTTTAATAACTTTAGGAGATGTTTTTATTGAAAGATTTTTTTGCAGATATTTGTGTCCCTTAGGCGCTGTATTCTCACTGTTCTCTAAAATAAGTATATTCAAAATTAGCAAACCTAATGATAAATGTGGTAAATGCAGGGTATGTACAAATAATTGTTCTATGGGATTAAAACTTTATGGTACAAATAGCGTACATGGTGGAGAATGCATAAATTGCTTAAAATGCATAGAGGTATGTCCTAGGAAAAATACGAGTGTAAACATAATTGGAGAAAATGTAGATTCAAAACTTGCATGTTCAATTGCTTTAACTCTATTTATTGGAACTTACGGTCTTGTAAACCTGGGAAATACTATGTTAAGCAGGCAAAACGCCTCTTCCATAAATAATACAGCTACTACTCAAACCATGGTTCAGGAAAGTGCTTCCAATAATAATACAAGTACATCTTCTTCCAATACAGTACAAGGTAAATATAAAGATGGAACTTATACTGGAACTGGAACCGGCTTTAGAGGAGGTACAACAAAAGTTTCTGTCACTATAAAAAATGGTAAAATTACTGATACTCAAACAGTATCTACAGAAGATACACCTAGGTTTTATCAAAATGTAGAAAGTACATTGCCTAGTGAAATAATTTCAACACAATCAACTTCTGTTGATGCAGTGTCTGGAGCTACCTATAGCAGCAAAGGATTTACAGATGCAGTACAAAATGCACTAAACCAAGCTGTAGAAAAATAAAGAGTAAGACCTGTAAGATTATTTTCCACAGGTCTTGCTCTTTTATTTTTTCTTATTTACATTAGAATTCTGCTGGTGCGAATTATCTTTATTGGAATTATCATTTTGCTTGCTGTTCATATTTTCCTCAGTTTTTTTATTTGAGTTTTGATTTTCTTTAACTTTGCTGTTATTTGAATCTTGTGGCTGTTTTACATTAGATTCACCTTTGTCTTTTTCTTTATATGAGCTAGAATTACTTTCACTTGATGAATTTCCTACACTTGATGAATTACTTTCATTCTTAAATTTATTTTCACTGCTGATGCTATTATTTAATTTTTTATCCTCTTTTTTATCACTTAAATGTTTTTCACTGCTTGGAGTATTTTCTTTAGCAGCAGCTTTATCACTGCTATTTAAGTTCTTGTTAGTAGAATTATCCTTTGGTTTATTATTTAAAATAATATTACCATTAGTTTCAATTTTTACACTTAAATTAGAAGATGCCATATTTGATTTGAAACCAGAAACATCTATGTTTTTACCCCTAATGTCAATTGATATAGTTTTCGCATAATTCTTATCGATAAATTTATCCTTTTTAGCTTGATCAATTATTATTTTTAAAGCATCATTTATATTGTCATTATTTATTTTCACTTCACTCAATATTTTATTTCCATCACCATTTAACCCTTTAAAAGAAATGATTTTATTTAAGAAATTCACTTTTAGCTCAATGCTAGGATTTATATTTACTAAAACAGTGGCTGCAGGAGTATAGTAGGCTTTTACACCACCACCTACTAATAATACAAATATTATACAGGCTGCCGCTATTATCTTTCTTGTATAAAAAAAACTTAATCTGTGAAGAACTTCATCTCCCTCAAATTTTTCGCCAATATAAAGTTTTTTGCCGCTGCAATTTACTTTTATAAATTCACCATAAGGAGTAAGTAAATTAGCATATTTTCCTTCTACACTTACTACTATGCCTTCTTTTTTACCCATCATTCTCACCCACTTTTACATTTAAATAGGACCTTATATACATAAAATTTTCGCTGTTAAATAATATAAATAGAGCAATAATATACTTTCTCCACTTGTCAATAAATTTTTTGCTGCATCCAGTATATATACAAATTTGCTTAACAGGCAGCTGCTTTTTATTTAATATAAAATTACTAATTTCACTATTGCTACATACTTTTAACACAAGTTTTAAAATACTGTCTCTTGTATCCTTATGCTTTGGACTATTATTTACAAGACTGCTAAAATCGATTTTATATTCCATAAGTTTTTTATTTAATTCAATAATTTCATCTGCTCTATTTTTATTTTCCAATTCCAATTGAAAATTTGTTATTGAATTGGCGTTGTTTAATTTTTCCATACTACAGTCACTATCGTCAAAAGTAAGTAAAGGTGAATTTTTATTTTTTCTAAAATAATCAATTAATGCATTTCTAATTATAATTTTTGCATATGCATAAAAATTTCCCTTTGTTTCTGTATAATTATCACAAGCTTTGTTAAATGCAATCAAAGCAATGCTCAGTTCATCATCATTTTCCCATTGAAGATATCTTTTTGAAATAGTATAAGTACATTTATATATAAAATTTTTATTTTGACTAATGAATTCATCTCTGTTTTCATGGAGTAAATGAGCAATATCTGCCATTACATCACCTCATCTATAAAATTATACGAAACAAATAATAATTTTAAGGGAGTCCCTAAATTATATTTAATCATCGTATATTCCACTGAATAATTAAACGAGATTGATGTAAAAGTGCAAGTAGATTTATGGCATTTCAGGATATATCTACTTTAAGCAGTGCATATATTCTCTTGCTCTATCTCCTTTTACTAAAAAGGGCTGTCCTTCAGAACAAAATACTGAAGTAGATATATATTCAATATCTGCATTTTTATCATAGCCTATCTTTTCAATGACTTCTCCTTCATACATATAATAAGCTTACTTAATTAAAAGAAAAAATAACATTATAAAGTTGGCCCATTGCCATTTCAAAAGAATAAGCCACATCATGGATATAAGTTCCATGATGTGGCTTATTCTTATTTTATTGATAATTGTTGAACATAACAAGAATATTGTGAACATATATAAATGTTTTTTATTTATATATGAATACTAAAATTATTAAATTTATAGATTCCATTTCCCTGCTTTAACTTTCCTGTTTCATATAATTCAGAGAATCCCTTATCAATTTCATCAATAATACTCACTAAAATATTCAAATTATAATGTCCAGGGAATATTTTCTGTATAGCCATTTTTTTAACTTTCCTTATTGACTGCATAAAATCAAATGGATTTGTTGTAGGATAAAATGCATCTAAAGTTCCTTTATAAATTAAATCACCTGAAAATAAATATCCTTTTTCCTTTTCAAACAAACATATATGACCTGGCGAATGTCCTGGTGTATGTACTATTTGAATTTGACGATTTCCCAAATCAATTATATCCATATCATTTACTACTAAATTTACATTACCTCGAAAAATCTTATACTCATCTATATTAAAATCTTTAGGAAAAAAACAACTTTCCTTCATTAAATTAGCCTTTACAACTTGCAATGGAATTGGGAACTTACTACAAAGCCAGTTCTTTTCTTTTTCATAAACAGCAATATTATCAAAGTACTTATGTCCACCTATATGATCCCAATGTACATGAGTTGTAATAACTTGAATAGGTTTATCTGTAATATTTAAAACAGCAGACTTAATATCACTAATTCCTAACCCCGTATCAATTAAAAGTGCCTTTTCTTTTCCAATCAGTAAATAGCAGTGAGTTTGTTCCCAATGTTTATATTCACTAATTGCAAATGTACCTTCATCTATTTTTTCAATTGTAAACCATTCATTCATTTAATTTCACCTTCATAAATATAGATACTTATATTAATCTTTTATCTTATAGTATATAAATTAAAAATGAAATATTTTTATTTTTAATTTATAAAATTTTACAAGTGCGTATTAATTATAACTTTATAATATCACTATAATACCCGGTTCGTACTAATTTCTTCTATAACTTTGTAAAGGGATAGGTTTACTTATATTAAACATATTACACAAATTTTTTACCGTTGTTTTCTTCTGCTGCTATAATTAATATATTGCTTTCTTTTTGTTATCGTCAAGCTTTAATCTTCTCATGACTATTATACTTTAAAATCCAATCCCGTAAAGTTACTCTTGAACGTATTGCATATTTTCTACAAATACTTTCTTGCGATTCTTTACCAGATAAATGTTCTTGAATAGCAGACAGTTTTAACTCTTCTGAATAGCAAGAATTCGTGCACACAGTTATTAATCCTTCTGAGCCCATAGATTGATAATTATAGATCCAGTCACGCACTGAAGTTAGAGCAACTTGATATTCTCTAGCTATTTCCCTTACACTTCTTTTGTTATTCAAATAATCTTCAATGGCTTTGCGCTTTTTTTCAAATAATATCTTTGCTTTTCTACCCATAAAATATGCTCCTCCTTATATCAAACTGTTTTTATTTTTTAACTGTCTACCACAAGGGGATCATATCAAATAATACGGTGTTTCAGTAAATTGTTAACTTTTTAATCATTATACTAAATAAGAATATTATGTTTTAAGTTTATAAAAATAGATAAAAACAGAATATTACCTAATTGATGTTTATTGGACTATTAGATATATTTCCAGAAATAATTTCTAAAAAAAGATTACCAATTTGTGGCGTAAAAAATTCTTCGTTCGATGATACTATCTCATCTAAGCTCCACCATTTATAATCCTTTAGAGTTATTACCTCATTGAGTGTCATATTCTTAAAAGAAATATCTGTATTCCCTGATTTAATAAGGTAATATCTCTCGTAACTAACAAAATCTCCTTTTTTGCCATTAAAGATTACTTCTTTTGTCCATATCCAAGGTCCTATTGAATCAAACATTAATCCTGTTTCTTCAAATAATTCTCTTTTTAATGCTTGTTCAAAATTTTCGCCCTTCTCAACTCTACCACCAGGAGTCACCCATAAAACCTTCTCACTTTGAATTTGAGGAAATTTAAATTTTAATAGCAATATTTTATTTTCACTACTAATTAATATGGCTCGGGCTGATTTCCTTATAAACATACTATTCCCCCTATACGATTACCAATTTTAGTTCATCATAGTTTATTTTTTAGTCACATAATAAGAATATTCCGCAGTAAAATAATTTCTAATTATGTTTATTCGATTATGTCACCCTTGTATTTCCCAGAATCAATTTTCTGATATATCATTCTTACAAAACTTTCTTTTTTATCTGTATATGTAATCCTATCACCCGGGTATTGCTTTGCTAAAGATATTTTTAAATCGCTATACTCTTTAGCATACTCTTCATGCTCATTTAGGAAATCTCTGAATCGTGTCACAAAATAAAAGTCAACATTGTTTGATTCATAACAATGAATGTGCCTTAATGAAATCTCTCCTTCACCTCTTAAAACAAAAAGATACCTATTCTTTTTGTTGTTTTGTGCACCACAATAATCATAACCTGCCCTTTTCATTCCTTCTATGTTCATATCTTCAAATGATTTTAATACTATGGCAATGTCAAGTATTGGCTTGGCATAGATACCATTAATTGAGGTGCTGCCTACATGCTGTATATCATTTACGTTATCCCCGAAAATTTCTTTCAATTGTTTTTTTGCTTCTTCAAATTCCTCTTTCCATTCTTCACAATGAGGTAATAGTCTAACCTTATGACGCTCAACTCCTTGCATTCTTACTCCTCCTAATATCGTAGAATAAGAGCATTTCATCTTAACAATTAAATTTTCTTGCTAAGTCTTTTATTAAGTTCCCAAAGTGCTACTTTATTTCCATCCCATTTTAAACATGAAATAGCATCATTATAGCTCATCCACCTATATTCTGTATGTTCATATGAAAGTATTAATTGCTTATCTATTATTTCAACTCCATAACAATTTTCAGGTATCACATAGATATTTTCATCCCAATAAATACTATCTGCAAATTCTTCAGAAGGAATTGAATTAACTGTGTCTAACTTCACATACGTTAAATCCTTAGAAATTCCTCCTTCTTCCCATGCTTCTCTTTTGGCTGATTCCATTATCGTTTCACCATCTTCTCCGCCACCAGAAATAGCTTGCCACCAATCTTCATCGCTTCTGTGAAATATAGCATATTCTATACCTTTATCATTTATATAATAAGGAAATACTAAAAACTGTGATATAAGTAAAAGCAAACAAATCAATAAATATTATGATACCTATCACTCTTATGGAGATGTTAGACAATGGTAATATAAATCAATTAATACACATACATTATCCTAATTATTATTGTAATTGCAATCACTCATTTTTAATTGTATATTTGAGCAATGATCCAGCTAAAAAAGCTAATATAATTAACAATATTCCATAATACATATAATAATTTTTAAATCCTGAAATTTTAATTAATTTACCACCCACTGCAGTACCGATACCACCGCCTCCCATAAAGCAAAAGGCCACCAATGACATTGCACAACCTCTAGCTTTCACTGCAAATCCGGTTGCAATTGTAATCAATGTAGAATGTTCTAATGTTAAACCCAAACCTAATAATGCAATTCCAATAACTAAACTCCAAAGGACATTACCTGCAATAAAAAATACCATATCTGCAAATGCAGCCAAAACTAATCCCAGTATAATTACATTGCGTTTTCCAAGTTTACTTGATAATTTAATGCTGACACGGCCTCCAATTAAAGCAGTAAAACCAAAAGCCGTCATAATAAATCCTATAGTTAGGTAATTAAATCTATATATTTTATCGATAAATGCTCCTAAATATGAGAATGAACCTAAAATAAACATACCTTCTAAAAGAATTAAAATATATACAATTAAACTAGAAGTATTCTTAAGCAATCTACCATAAGGCACTAAAAATTCACTTTTAGGATTTTTCTGCGAGGGTATCCTATGCCCAACTGTAGAATATATTATCGTTACAAATGCTGCCAATACAGCATATACTATAAAAGTACTTCTCCAATTTAGGAAATAAGCAATTGACCCACCAATAAACATACTTAATGATTGTCCTAAAAATGCTGCACCCATAAAAGTCGCAATAGCTGATTGCCTTTTCTCCATAGGCACTAAGTCGCCAATCAATGCCATTGATACTGGCATTACCGAAGCAGCAAAAATTCCAGTTATAGCTCTATAAATAGTTAATTGACCCAAACTTTTACCAAATGCCGTCAAAGCTACACCGAAAATGAAAAAAAACATGGTAAAGTTTAAAATTTGTCGTTTCCCAAAACGGTCTGAAAGTGGTCCAAATATTAATTGGAAGAGTCCAAATGGGATCATATACGCTGATATTAATATTCCCGCTGAAGTAACTGAAACACCTAGGTCTTTAGATATTGCAGGAAGTATTGGCGATACAACCCAGTTGTCTGCCATTACTATAAACGCAGCCAACCCCAAAATAAACAAAATAACATTAAGTTTAATAGGCTCATCATTTGATTTTGTAGTCATACATGAATTTGATTTACTTTCCATTATTATTGCCTCCATTCATTTTATTGACTACATATTACCAACCTTTTTTAAACTCAATTTAAACTATATAAATTTAAAAATTATTTATAAGGAATAATTATACTAAAAGTAGTTCCTATACCTAAACTGCTTTTTACATCAATAAAGCCTTTGTGTATTTCTACAATTTTCTTTACAATGGATAATCCTAATCCACTCCCTCCATTCTTTCGACTACGTGCTTTATCTGCCATGTAAAATCTTTCAAATATATGAGTGATAGTATCAGTTGTCATACCAATTCCATTATCTTTTATAATAACTTTAGCACCTTTATCTGATTTTGAGATAGATATATAAATCTCCCCATAAGTTTGTGTAAATTTAATGCTATTATTTAATATATTAATCCACACTTCATTGAGTAATTCTTTATCTGCTGTAATATTTACATCTTCATCTTCAACAACAATTTTTATATTTTTAACGGCCCATTGTGGTTCCAATAGAAGTATAACATCTTTAAGCTGCTTATTGAGTAAATAAGCTTTTGGCTTAAATGGTGCATATTCTGAGTCTAAAGTGGAAAGTTTAAGCAAATTATCACTGAGTTTATATAATCTTAAACTTTCTGCTTGAATTATATCAATATAATGAAGGCGGTCTTTTTCACTTAGTTTTCCATCCTTAAGTAATGCAGTAAATCCCTGAATAGATGTAAGAGGAGATCGAATTTCATGAGATACATTAGATACAAAATTTTCACGCATGGCTTCCATCCCTCTAAGTTCTTTTGCCATAACATTTACTTTTTCGGCTAGCTCAATAAAATGCTTATCATGATTTAAATCTATATCTATTACAACTCCCAAATCACCTCTAGTAATTCTATTAAGTGCTTCTTGAATGTCTATGTAAAATTTACTATGGTATCTATCCTTCTTAAATAAATGATGCTGAATTATCATTATTGCTAATAAAAAAATAAATAGAAAGATTCCGCTCATTGAAATTACTAAATATTCTACAAGCACAAAGGAATTATGATAAATATTAAAAAGAGGTGAAATAATATAAAAATCTGCTAATAAACAAAGTGGTATAAATAATATTATAATAGCCAGCGTCATTGCTAATTTTCTTTTCATATTGTCACCTCAAACTTATATCCAACTCCTCGAATTGTAATAATTTTAAATCCATATTTGTGTTCAGGAAACTTACCCCTTATACGACCTATATGAACATCTAGTGTTCGTTCATTCCCATCAAAATCAACTCCCCAGATATCTTCTATTAATTGATCTCTCAAAAAAGTTTTACCTGGATACCCAGCCAGCATAAATAATAGTTCAAACTCTTTCAAAGGTATGGATTAGTTCGCGAATATTAGCATCATCATCTGCAATTATAATTTTATTCATGTATATTCTCCCTATTATAATTTTCTCTATCTTCTAAGATATATAAGCTCAAATACATATATATCAGCCAATACAGTTGAATTTATTTTGGTGCAACGTAAATTCTTACCTTTGCCAATTAACTTATAAGTAGATTATATCATTTTATACAATATCTTGTATCTATTGAATAGTTCTTCTATATATTTAGGCAGCATTTTACACAAAACAAAAAACCATGAATGGCTTCAGGATTTCTCCTTCATTCCACTCATGATCCTCAATCAAACTTTATTTCAAATCTACAAATGTGAGTTATAATTAATATTGTCATAAAATACTGACTAAAATATATGTTTTTATATTTTGAAGCTGTCACAATTCATAAGTATCTTTGCCACAATCCGTATTAATTATAAGATAAAATGTCCTAATCTGTATTCAGCAATCTCACAATATACAACTAATCAATCCTTACAGGCTTATAATTATAAGGATATCCGTATAAATATTTATGTGAATAAATAAAAAGGGCAAATCAATGACCTTAAAAATACTAAAAAAGTTATTGCGTTTAATAAGAAAATTACGAAGATATTTTTCTGTATACTGCACTATATGTACCCTTATCAGTTATGGAGTTTTCCTTATAAAAGCGATTGCTTTTCATCAACTCTATAATTTCCGATATAGGCATACCATCATTTTCTCTTTGTGGTTCTTTAATATATAATCTTCCTTCATTTTTTAAAATCCTAAAAAATTCACTTACTATACCATTTCTTAAATCCTTTGAAACATCATGTAATGCATAAAAAATGTAAATAACATCAAAGGATTTACATCTTAATTTAAGTTCAGGAAGTTGTCCCACTAAAAAATCAACATTATTATAATGTTTCATTCGTTTTTTTGCTTTTTCTATCCAATATTCTGAAATATCTATACATGTTAAATGCCCACCGCATTGTTTAAGTATTTTTGCCAAATGTCTTGAACCTGCACCTGAACCACTTCCAAAATCCAATACTTTTTCATTTCCTTTAAGATTTAAGGTTCTAATATAATTTTTATACATTGAGCTAAACAATCTATTATTTCCAAATTCATCTATCAACCTATACAACAATGATGGATTTTCATAACCTAAATTCATTTAACTTTCATCTCCATTAATTCATAAAATACTATTTATTCTGTATTAACTTACATTAATTATATGATACACCGTACTATTCAATTTTCAACGAATCATGACTTACTTCACAGCCGCCAATGAAAATAGAAACATCCTACAATTCAAATGTTTGCAATGTACATATGTGGACATAATTTCATATTGGCAGGGCTAAGTCTGAATGTTCT
>NZ_LROS01000038.1 GCF_001675165.1 Clostridium ragsdalei P11 | reverse complement strand
ACATCTTATATTCATCTCTTTTTTTGACAGGCGATGCTTGCCTTAGCTTTGCTATGCACATTTTAACCCTAAATCCTATCAAATTGTCAATGTACAGATGCTACTAACTTTTATTTTCGTAGCAAAGATCATTATTCATGTTTTCGACTTTAATATTTTCCTGTCGTAATTTTATATTTGTACTTTTAATCATTCACATAGAAACTTGTTTATACGATATAACTGCAAAAGTCTTATAAAAAATTGGTAGAATTTCATTCTCAAATTCTGTAATAAATTTATTAAACGTTTCTTCGCTATTTGTAGAGATAATAATTTCATAATTGAGAGAATATCTATCTCTATTTTTCGTTATATTTGAGTCTATTATATTTATTATTACATTTTCATGTCCTGAGGTTTTTCTTTCTATTTCTTTTATACCTTTCCTCATAAGGCTCCCCTTTCTTAACGACACAATAATTTCATATTGTTTAATCAATCTTTAGATAAATATTAACCTTCAGAAACTGAAGCACTGGCCAAGCTTTAACTCTTCGCACACTCAGACAAAAAGCTTGGCCAGTGCCTTTATTTTTTATGGGATGCTCCGCCCCAATCCCAGGAGGTAATGCTTTATGGTCTTATAATAGGCTCGGATTCCCTCGCAAGGAAGCTTTGGACAAGCACTTTCTTTTTCATTCATTTAATGCCTCAATAATCACTTAAAGTAAAACATTTGTTATATACTGAACTTAACCCTATGCAACATTCAAAACAAAGGCTAGTCCAAAGGCAAATTATATAAATTCTTTTGCACAACGCTTTAAATAAATACCGCTCCTATATCTTTATAAAATGAGTTTATATACTTTCATAAAATAAAAGTGTCATAAACATATATCTATAAATTTAAAATATAATGCTATAACTTTTCCCTTATCACTAATAAGAATTGTTATATATATAAATATTACTGTAGACACACTTCTAATTGCACTTATGTGTTCTTGAAATAATAAACCGCTGTATATTTTCTTCAAGCACCAGCACTTTTTTAGTCCTCGTCAGCCTTATGATAGTTAGATTCCTGCAAAAAAATAAAAGGAAGACTTCCTGCGGATAAAGTGCTTCTTTAATAATTCATAAAAAATTCCTGTTTTAACTGTACTGCCGATGTATTCCTCTGGGGTCTTCCCTCTACGCACAAAAGTATTTAATTAAATTGGATTTTTCGCACACGGTTGGCGCCTTTGACAAGCCCAGGGCTAGTCCACCTTATACATGCCCTTTGCAGGGCAGGCATAAGGACGGCTTAGGTTTAAGATAATTTAAAATATTATTTTTAATTACTAATCATATAGATAATGTGAAACTGGTATTCTACACTTAAACATTATTATTCATTGAGTAAATTTTTCACGTATCTCAAACAACTCCATTAATTTATTTTGAAATTCTCGTTTAATATCTCTTAAGGCATGTAAGTTTTGATAACTAAAATTGTAAAGAGTTTTTTTATCATCAATTGTAATATTATAATCTGAGAATTGTGCAACATATTTTTTTGCAGCTTTATTATAAAGCAGTTCTAAAAAGTCATGTTTATCTGCTACAGATGGCTCTTTAAATTCACATACCAAATCTAATCGAGTTTGAAGTTCAGGTGGAATTGTTTTTTGAAATTCAGCTTCACTTAATATGTTGGAAGTAAATATAACAATAAACCCATTGATATCATGTTCTCTTGCCATTGTATCGGTAAATTTTCCATCTTCTAAAAGCTCCAGGAAAAAAGAAAATACTGGCCGATTAGTTTTCTCAAATTCGTCACAAAGGATTAATCCAATTTCACTTTTTCCTACCTTATCGCTTAATTCTCCATGTTCGCACCCAATATATCCACGTGGGCTGCCAATTAAAATATTTAAAGCATCTTGACTACTATAATTAGCAAAATTAATTTTTGTTAAATAAGATCCGTGGTGTAACTTTTCTGCAATCAATCTTGCAACCTCCGTCTTTCCAATTCCCGACATTCCAAACAGAAACATTGAAAACACTTTTTGATCATTTACACGATTCATGATTTGGAAATTCTTAAGAAATCGAAACATCTTATTTTTGAACGCTCTATGGCCAATAAGGTTCATATCAAAATATGAGCAAAAATCTTCAAATTCTTTGTTATCCAAATCTGTAATACAACGTTTTTTTTGACTAGCATCTTCGGGTTCAGTTTCTTCTTCAACTCCTTTAAGGAGATTATCGACTGACTCGAAGTCATCAAAATATAATGGAAAATATTTTAGCAAAATATCAGCCTTATTTGCTATAACTATATATCTCACATTTTCGTATATGGATAAAAACTGTTCAGATAAATACAAAATATTTTTGTTATCTTCTATTGCTAGAGATAATGAAGTTAAATCAACAATCGCTAATTTGTTATTCTTATTGAATTCATCATAGCAAGCTTTTAAATCTCCGTTTACTGATGGAAAAGATGCCAAAGGTATTTCATTATCTTCAGTATATTTAATTATTTGTTTCAAATATTTTTCATTTTTATAAGTGTAAAAATGTGATCGCTTGGTGATTGCAGTTTTATTTATTTTTAGTTTTTTTTCATAAATTGGTTTCACTTTATTAAATACATATGGAAACATATTTATTGCTATTTCAGCATAAGACTCCCTAACAATAGCTACACAACTATCATCCAGATTGTACAGGCTCATTTCAGCTGATAGCACATTCCCATTATTTGCACTTAGGAATATTACAATCGTCGTTATGTCAATAGCCGCATTTTCAATGCTATTTAAAATTCCTTTGTTTTCAGCTAATATAAATGAATATATTTCTATTTCTTTCTCATATTTTCTTAATTCATCCAAGTTAGAATATGTTAGTAACACTTTTTTATTCATTGACTTCATCCTTCTTAAACTTTGAAATTAATTTTTGTATCCAAGATTTTTTGTGAGGAGGGCTAATTACTTCAAAGTTAACATCCTGAACAATTGATATTACATCAACAAAATGATATTTTCGATCATTTGTTTTATGGTCTAAATTTGGTTTGTCCATTTCATTACTGGAAAAAATTTTACTATCTTTAGTACTTTGTTGAGCACCCGCTTCCTGCAAGTATGTGAAGGTATTTGATGTTACCGCACTTTCTTCTATTTCGCCTTTATACACCCCAATTAGAGAAACATGACCAATTAATAAGTCATTAATATTATATTTATTTTCAAATTCGTTTTGAATTTCAAGCGGAATTTTTATGATAATTTCATATTTTCCTTCTAAATTTTCACATTCAACAGAACCTATTAGTATATATGCATAATCCTGTAACATCGAAGAAATAAGATTATTAATTTCCACACCCTCGACACGAAATCCCTTTAAAGCATCTTTACGAAGAATAAGAAACTGTCTCAAACTTTCTTCGTCCATAATTCTAAGTTTAACATTATTTATTTTTACTAAATCTCCCTCTTTAAGAACTTTTAAATTATTTGTAACCGTACATTTATCAATTATTCTTCTTAATAAAATAGATTTGGTAGTTTTAACATCTAAGTTTTCAATAACCTTTGAAGATGCAAACGAGGTTTCTTTTGTATCTGATGATATTGATGCCTTAATACCATCTAGAAGTAGCTTAGAACCTTTTGCTGACAAGCTTGACGAATATCCGTATTGAGATTCCAAATGTCTTTCATCTGCTCTTTCAATAGAGGAAATGATTACATTATTTATCATCATTGACATTTCATAGACTTTTGAAAAGTTTAGGTAATATATATTAAAATCAGTTTTCTTCACAGTAGTTTTCTTTACAGTACTTTTATTCATGTATCTTCTCCTTGATTGGTTATTACTTACTTATAGTAGCTATCGGCTAAGTCATAGGATTTACTTTCTCTTTCTCACCTAAGAACTGTACATGTTGCTTTCACAAAATATAGTCCATGCGCTAATTTATCTTATTTGTATTTATAGTATTTCTGCTACCCTTATTACTTTATGGTTTTGCAACCTTCTTGTTTTTCCTATTTTGTTGGGAGTTAACCTTTTAACAGAAACACTTTATATCATAATATCCTCTATTATTGATAGCAAGAATCTAAGATGAACAAGCTAGAGTACTTGCTATATGCACTCCATTAATCTAATAATTTTAATTCTGCAGTTGCTTCTATCGACATCCCTCTGTGAAGGTATGTATTACTTACCGAAGCAATATCTTTTAACGACCCAATTTCGATTGGTTTCTCTAGAATCCTTTTAATTCTTATATTATCCGTATTAATGATTATTCTTGCTTCACTTTGTGATTCAAATCGCTTATCTTTAATAGCTAATTCCATGGGTGGCTTCTGACCAAAGTCCCACCAACTATATTGACCAAACTTTTCAAAATCAAAATATTGAACCGGCGTAATGATTATTTCTTCTTTTTTTAACCCGAGTACCATAAGTGCTGTTACGATTCTTTGTTCAAACTCCTGATAATTTTCAATAAAGATAACAGCAGGCTTATCCTTTTGATCTAATTTATCTACTTCATAAGGATCTAAATTGTCCATAAAATCTCTGAAGTATGATGCTGGTACCGTTGCTGTTAACTTATGTTTTCCTTCTTTGTTTGGACATTTAAACATACTTTCCTTTAATATATAAAAGCAAAAACATGGCAATTCCATATCCCGTGCTCTTTTTAAGTAAACACGCTGGCCAATTGGAACACGTATCAAATCTGGGTAATTCTTATATTTTTCATTCAACTCTATTGTGTGCTCAATATCAAACATGTTAAATGTTGCCATTGTCCCTTCCAATTTGTCTCCACGCCCCTCGCCTTTTTCAAGAGCATATTTAACCCAAGAATTTGGTGTATTAAATTTTATTTCTCCTTTGCTAAAAAAAGTCTCAGCATATTTCTCTGTAGTACAGCGAAAAACACCAAAAAAGTTTTCCGGGTTTGCCCATATCCCTTCTTTCTTCATTCCAAGATACCACCCTTTCTTATATTTCCCTAATAACAACTTGGTTTAACTTTACATTAATTTCTTAATTTTATTAGTCCTTAATGCAAAGATTTTACTTTGTTATGTAGCTGAATTTTAACTGTTTATCATTTCCATATTATTGAAATTCAGTATTCCAAAATATCCAATCTCCTAATCCGTATTCACAAGGGTCTTTAATAAATTTATTTACTTCAAAGCCACATAAAACACAACGTACATATTTCTCAACTTCGTCATAGCCATTTATGATTTGAAAACCACCTGGTCCCATTTCATCGCCTAATTCATCTATCCACTCTTCATAACAATAATAATTTAATAGAGATCTTTTACCACATACTGGACATGTATGCACATTAAAAATCATATCATGCTTTTCCTCAAATTTTTTCAACATCTTAATTTTTTCATCTATTGACGGTTTTAATAATTTAGATTCAACATCATATGAAACTCTTCCCATTTCTTTAAATAGAGCAATTTTTGTATAATCCACTGATCCTGTCTCAAATTCTTTTATTAATTTTTCTAAAATATCTACTCCCAATTCATTTTGGGGCCTATATTTCCATTCATGTTTAAAACATTTGTATTCATCTAAATTTGAAATTTCAATAACTATTGGAAGTACATATTTACATATAAATTCATCAAGTGAATGATATTTTAATACAAATTTTCCTCTATGCCATATTCTATTTCTAAAATTATTTAAAGCACTTAATGTATCCTTATTTTCACTAATTATTTTACAACTTGTTTTAGAGAGTCTGTCACTCTTTACCAATTCATAAATAGTTTCTACTGCATCATTGAACTCTATTGAATACGATTCATTATATTCTGATTCTGATATTTTCTCCTTATTTAAAAGTTTATGCAAAGTTACTGGCTTTTTGATATATCTTAAAGCTAGTAGAGGATTTTCTTTTTCCAAAATATTTTTTGTAATTAGTTCAAAAAAATGTTGAAAATGAACTATAGTTTCCATATAAGATTCGTAATATGCATAATTTAATTTCACTTTCTTAATACTAGCATTATCTTCATAAATTAAATTTTCTAACATACAATGGTACGTATTAAAATATGATTTTAGCGCAATTTTTAATGAATAGAATGCTGTATTACCGAAGCTTTTTTGTCCCTCTTTCAATTTCTCTGATTTATCATCTTCTGAATAATATTTAATTAAATTCATACATTTAAGCCTCCTAATTTATTAATAACTGGTATAAAACTTTATAGGGAGTATCAACAATGAAACCAAATTAAGGAATCTATAAGCTACTCGTATATCTATCTCCTATTTCACTACAAATCACCTTGAATGTTATTCTAAAAACTGTTAAATTAACCTTTAACATCTTATCAGTATCTTAAAATAAATTTTAATCATATATAAATCTGTAACTTCCCATTTTATAGACATAATAATTCACAATATACCTACTACACATTTATATAACAGATGGTATGTCCTAATTATATCATATAAATTCATATTATTACTTATGTTTACAAAACAAGTATATTTTTCATATAGGGTGGACTTGCCTTGTAACGCTGGCCATATAAGCAAATTCTACATAATACTCATATCTAGGCCGTGTGTTAGAAGCATGTCCACCCTTTCGCCTGTATACTACAAATTGTTTAGAAATATTTTAATAGCTATTTAAAACTTCATGCATATGAAAGCCTGTGAATACTCCCCTGAACGCTTGTTTATTTTGCTAAACAATAGATTTGACGACTGTATCAAGCTTGTGGCCCTGAAGAATTTACCAAAGGCTCTGCTGCAAGCTTGTACTTTCGTTAAATCTCCCTTTGTTTAGCGAAGTAGCACAAGCGAAAGACCCCAGAGGAATACCATGAAGGGGTGGACCTGCCTTGCTGCAAAACCTTATATGGATATGTCTTTTTAATGCTTGTACATGAAAGGTTTCTGCAGGGAGCATGTCTCACCCCTATGCACTCTGCCGGGTACCCAAATAAGGGACTAGTTAAAATCGTGTATTTCTTTGCTTTTAGAAGGTCCGGATAAAGGAGGAACTTATAAAAGCTTAGAAATACTAGATAGAAACCTGTCCTTTTTTGGGTGGCAGTTAAAGTGCCTTAATATATAAAATGTGAATTATATGTAATACCAATTTTACTTGCGTAAGAGTTTAGCTTCTTTTATAACCTAGAATCTATATCTAGTTTAGTTGAACTTAATAAATGAGGATTTATTTTTTATCATATGATATTTTCATAATTTGTAGGATTGGTATTATGCGTTATTACAAGAACTGAATTTACTTTGTTATGATATGATTTACTGAATAGAATATTATGTTTGCCTTTGGACTAGCTATTTTTTGAACGTAGTAAATAATAATAGCTAGTCCAAAGCTTCACTGCGACTGAAAAGAGCCT
This sequence comes from Clostridium ragsdalei P11, assembly GCF_001675165.1. GTDB lineage: Bacteria > Bacillota > Clostridia > Clostridiales > Clostridiaceae > Clostridium_B > Clostridium_B ragsdalei. Next base: position 10,669 of record NZ_LROS01000038.1, on the reverse strand, counting down.
ATTATAGAACTTCGAAGGATTACTGCCTGGGTTTTGGGGCGGAGCATCCCATTAAATTAATTGCTGTGGATATGCTTTAATTCTGACTGCAGGAAGAGTTAAAGCATATCCACAGCTTCATATTTTAAATAAAATATTGAAATGACACACATTATAAATAAACACAGCATGTTCTATTACTATCTGTATAGATACTAAATTTGACTTATACCAAATTATTTATATTTAATACACTTATAATTATTAACTATCTTTAACATTCCTTAAAAATGTAATATTGGTGTGGATCAGTAGTAGACGAAGCTACTTTCTTCAGTATTCCTTTATTTACAAGATTATTTAATAAACTTCTTGCATAGGTAGCGCTCCTCTTTATTATGTCTGCATATTCTTTAGTATATAACTTTTCCATTGAATAAGCCATTTCTATGGCTTTTTTCTCATCATCTGAAAAACTATTCCAATCAAAATCTATTAGGTTATTAACCCTTTCCTTACGTCTTTGTCTTCTCGTTATAATATTATTTTTTAAAACTAGTTTTACAGAGTAGTTTGGTTCATCATAAATTGGATCATCGAGAAAATATTCCTTCATTTCTTTATATATTCTCTTTACTCCCTCTCCAAGTTCCCTTACCCAACCTAACTCTGTAAGTACTCTTGCTACTCTTGGGTTTCTTGAATATCTAACTTCTTTTATATTTCCTTTACTTACTATATTGGGGAACTTGCCTGGGCTTATTATTTCCAATCTATCGTCATACATAAATATTTTTATATCATCACCCTGTATATTATACGCTCTATGAGTAACCGCATTAATTATGCCCTCTTGCCATGCAAATTCTGGATACTCAGGAACAGTAATAAACTTTCCGTTCATAGGATTAAGCGCTGTAAATTCTCTTAGCTGTGCTTTGACTACATTTTTAGCTATCTCTATTTGTTTCGGGAGCGGCCCCTCTATCATTTCTTGTTTTACAATATTCATACCTGTTCCAACTTCTGCACTGCTGCCTTCATATCTAAAAAATCTAATTCTCGCATTTGGTAAAAATATGCTTGGATTTTCTGCAAATAATAAAACACCTGCTACTGTTATTCTAGGGCCTTCCTTACTCCTTCTTGCAAGACCTCTGGCATAAAGGAGCTTTTCATAATCTTTGTCCTTATATTTAACTGCTTCTGCATAACTTTTAAGTACAGTCTCATCTAAATCTTCCATTGTACATTCTGTAATTATTTTATCTTCAAAAAGCCTTTCACCTTTATCATATTCTAGGTTTAATCTTTGTTCGAAATTAAGCTTTTTATTTTCATCTCCAACCCTTAAATAAGCTTCATCAGCTGCAGTTTTATGTACTTTATCTATGCTTGCCTCAACATGAATAAGAAGTATTCTATCTTCCTTGCCATTATCTTTAATTACATTTACAAATTCACAATTTGCTTTAACAGGTGGTATACACTTATCAAAGCTGCATTGAATAAAATCGTTTATCTTAATATTTCCCTGACCATTTATACCTAATATTTTTCCATCCTCAATTCCTATAGCTATAGTTCCTCCATCTGCATTTGCAAAGGCAATTAAAGTTTCTGCTAATTTATTTATTTGTATTTTGGATGACTTTCTATCAAAATACTGTCCTTCTCCCATTTTTATTATTTCTTCTATTGACATTTTAATATTCATTTAAAAGATTCCTCCTTTCTGTTTCAAGTAACTCTATATTACTTTCAAGTAAAATAACTTTAGTGTTAAGTAAATCTATATTTATTATAAGCTAGTAAGGGTTTTTTATAATAAATAGCGCTAAAAACTAGTATTTATCTTATATATCATAATATATTTACTTTCAAGTAATCAAGCTCTTGTGTTAAGTAAAAGTTACTTTGTTTCAAGTAGATTGAATATATTGTAAATAATATATTCAATATTAAAGAGAAAATTCCTTTATAATATTGTAAATATTAATTTAATAACATTTTTCTTAGCTCCTAAGCTATCAAAGAAAAAGCTATACTTTTTTAATTATTATCTTTGGACATGCTCTTGTTTTGAATGCTGCAGGTTTATTTTTGCAAATTAGATTTAATATGATGTGGCATTTTTGATGCACTAATTCACTAAAAAAGAATAGCTTATCCAAAGCATTCTTTCGACTTCAAGGAGATTATTATAGAACCTAAAAGGAAGACTTCCTGTGATTGAGACAAGGATAGCATTAAATTTGTCTATGGCCAAGCTTTTATTCTGAGCATGCGAAGATTTAAAGCTTGGCCATAGCTTCATAAATTAGAAATACTTCAAATTGTATTAATTATTTTTTTGCTATTTGTTAACCATGTTTAGATTACACACACATAATCAATCCATATATTTATGTAGAATTTAAAATGAAACTTTCATCTATTTAGAAAATAGAAAACAGGCATAAGCCCTTATATAACAAAGTTTTATACCTGTTTTTATAAGTTGCACACAATATCTATTGTGTGAAACCCAAAATCTTCATTTCTACCTAAAATAACCTTTATAGTTCTTACTTATTGGATATAATTGGTTTACTAGTAATGTCCGTTGTAAATATTAAAAATTTAATGATTTATGAAAAAGAAAATATTTTCGTCCCTGAATGACACATTTGTTGATATTATTCCTGGCAAATACGCAGGAATTTGAAAATTTTTGTAGAATATTTATAAAATGATTTATAAATATATTTGATAAAGGAGACTTTCATATGTCAGAGTGTAAATATTATAATGAAGATTTTAATAAATGTACTAATCCACATAATCCTGGTAATACAAATAAAACTTCAACATCTATTGGGGTTACAAGTAATAAATGCAGTAAATTATCCGAAGATTGTGTTTTTAATGGCAACAGGAGTAGAGGTTATTGCGGCTATTATGATGAAGATTTTAATAAATGCTATAACTCACACAATCCTGGTAATACGAATAGAACTTCAACATCTATTGGGGTTACAAGTAATAAATGCAGTAAATTATCCGAAGATTGTGCTTTTAATGGCAGCAAGAGTAGAGGTTATTGCAGCTATTATGATGAAGATTTTAATAAATGCTATAACTCACACAATCCTGGTAATACGAATAGAACTTCAACATCTATTGGAGTTACGAGTAATAAATGCAGTAAATTATCCGAAGATTGTGTTTTTAATGGTAGTAGGAGTAGAGGTTATTGCGGCTATTATGATGAAGATTTTAATAAATGCTATAATCCACATAATCCTGATAATACAAATAGGACTTCAACATCTAACGGAGTTGCAAGCAATAACTGTAGTAAATTATCCGAAGATTGCCCATTTAATAGATAACTATTATATAACTATAAAAAAAGAGATACATCAATGATTTTATATCTCTTTTTTATAGTTATATAATATCACAAACTAATGGGATCCATTCTCCTATAGTGATTACTATGAAATGATCTTATAACTGTATATACCTTTTGTCTATATGATAACCAATATTCTTAAAATCTTTTATTACATCTTTTAATTTACTCTCACTTACAATCGGAAATAATACTTTCTTATGAATATGTGGAATAGTTACATAAGCATTATTTCCCTGTGCCTATAATAATTACTGTATTGTTATTGCAGTGTGTTTGCTTGGTGTATCAAGATTGTCATATGTGTTTGTACCATCATATTTGTATGCCTTAACTGTCTGTCCTTTGTATAGTTTTGCTATTGCTCTAACATTGCCAAGACCCTCTGTATAGTAACTTATATACTCTAGGCTAGGGATTATAACTTTGTATTCTGTTCTATCATCAGATACTTTAAGTGTTGGAATATCGTTATAACCTAACATTATCCATGCAGCTCTTATATTAGTTGTGGCTTTATCACTTATGTAACCGTAGCCACCCATACCCCATTCTTTACCATATGAATTCAGTATTTTTATTTCTCCTTTTGCGTTGTCAAACCCTGTAGCTACAAGTGCATGTCCACCACCTGGATGGTTGCTATCTTCAGCACCATCATAAATACCAGATTTATACTCACCAAAGCGTTTATATAAATCACGAACAGCTAATACCGCAGGCTTCCCTTCACTCAACCATGCCTTTGTTTGGTTCATTCCTTCTGGTATTATTTTCTTGTACCCATCGTGTAATTTCTCTTCCAGTCTCCAATCTATTTGTTCAACTGCAAGGAGTCTAGTCCTATCACTATCATCTACTGCACTTATGTCTATCATTGATTTAAGTGCTGCACCTGGTGTAGAATAGTCTCCAAAAGGTATATCTTTGGACATACCTTTACATATCAAGGATTGGTCATATGGTACAAATTTACCAGTCTCTTGATAGTTTTTAATCTCCAATGCATTACATATTGCATAAGGAAAGCATCTTGGGCTTCTACCTTGGTCGTATATTGGCATATACGAAGTATCTATCGTATACCCTGCTGTTTCTGCACTTAATGGTACAAGTGCGTCTGTGACTGCTAAGTCTTTGCTGTTTTCTGCACTTTTTATATAATTTTCTAAATTATCACTTACTGCTTCCCTTCCACCAAATATAAAAGCATGTTTTACATTGTTATTTAGAGTATACCTTACCCCATCATCTACAAGTAATATATTGTAATTATTCTTTGCAGTTAACACAGAACCTGAAAGTGCATCCGGGAACATCTTACTACTTGCAATAGATACACCATTACTATTATTTCCATTAACATTAATAAAATCGGATGCTATGCCTTGAGGTGTAGTTCCATGCATTCTAAAGCAATTAATTCCCAGGCTTTCTAATTGGGCTTCTGCATCATATGAAACTATATTATATGAACCCACTATAGACACATCTTTTACTCCTAATTTTAGAATCTCATTTTTAGTTATTTCATTGATATCGTTGCCGCTTGTAAATAACACTACTCCATTTTCTCTAGCTGCATAGGGTGCTGCAATTAAAGGGTACTGAAACTTATCTGCAGGTGCAATATACACTTTTTCTATTTTTGATTTAGAATTTAAAATATCAGCTGCCTTACATGCAGTATCAAATCTGCTGGAACCTGCTATTCTAGTTACGTTATATCCATTAGATTTAAGATTTTCTTCCTGAGAATTTGATATAACTCCAGTTCCACCTAGTATATAGATATTTTTAGCTTTCAACTGACTGATTTCGTCTTTCACTACATTGGGCGTATCATTTGTATTAGTTAAAAGTATCGGGCAATCCAAGTAATATGCAAGAGATGTGCCTGATATAGCATCTGCAAAAGCATCATTTCCTTGGGCATCTGCTAATACAACATTATCTGAATGAGCCCACCCCTGCTTTGCTATTTTTACAGATGTTTCAAACCTGTTGGCTCCTCCCATTCTCGTTATATCTTCAATTTGACTTGAAGCAGCTTTAACCTTATTAGGCTGCAATATAATGCATGGAGATACTGCAATCAAAAAGGTTAGAAAGGCAATAGTAATTAATTTTACACTTTTCATAAATTAAATCCCCCCATTATTATTTTGTGAAAGCATATTTTAATAATTTTTTTATTATTAGCTTATTTTAAAACTTCGACATTATAACTTTTAAGAGCAACAATTCCAGTTACATCCTAAAATGTATTATACTACTACTAGCATAATTGTCCCTATAATAAATATGTTTTATAGATAGACTTAATTTTTTGTAAAATAATAATATAAGGAAGGTTCCCACAAATTTCCTGATAAAAACATTCCTTATATGTATCTTCAATATTTTACTGCTTTACTTCATCTGCACTACATGTAGTTCCATCTTTAGCAATAATTAAATTATCTATAGTTCCACTTCCACCTTGATTAACTAGAATTTTATTTTTTAAAAAAACATGAAAATATTTTTTACCATTTGAATCATATAAAGGAGTACTATCACAATAAGTTAAAAGATTTGGGTCACTTTCAATTTTATCCTTCTCCATAGCTAATTTAATTGCCATTTCAGGTGTATAATCATCATTTACATTTTTAGATACGGAATTTGTTTGTGCAACTGCAAGTTGTTGTGAAATCTCCTCTTTTTGTTTCTGAATAGCTTTAGCTATATCATTTTTAAGTTCCTTAATACAACTGTTGTTATCATCAATTTTAGATATATTATTCAAATATTTATTAGCATCATCAAATTTATTATTATTTAAACTACCTTTGGCTTTAGCAAAATTATCAGATATATATAATTTTTTGCACTTATTAATCTTATTTAGTGCAGTATTATACCTTTTACTATCCTGCCTATTTACTTTTTTTAAGTAATCAACTGCATTTAAGTAATCTTTATTATCCATTTTTTGAATACCTAATTTATAATTTAGTTTTGATTTTTTTAGTATACCTGCAAGTTGTATTTTTGAGTCAATATCAGAAGTCTTTTTATAAGTTTCTGCTTCAGTATATAAGTTTATTGCTTCATCATAGTTTTCTGCGGTCATAGCCTTATTCGCAGATAACAAAATATTTTCATAAGGTCTAATTTTATCAAAGTAATAAAATCCTAAACTTATCATACTTCCTATAATTAAAATCGATAAAATTATTATTATATTTTTTTTAGTAGATAACCGTTTAGTTTCTATACCCATTCCAATTCCTTCCTTCATTTAAATATATTTATAATGTATGCATATAAAAGTGAAACTTCAGAATTGCCCATACATATTCTAAAAATTTATTATACTATTTTTATTGCCATTATTCGTAATTTATTTAATAAGCTTATTTCTTCCTTTATGGCTCGGAGGAACTCTTTTCATAATAAACCTACTTGGAAGTACAGGATATCTATATATGCCACTGTATCTTCTTAGATATGATAGAAATTCAAAAATTATAGATAAACCTTATAGCCTTGACATATTAGTATAAATAAGGACGGCATCACTTTCATGGTACCACCCTTTTACACAATTCATAAATATCAACTTATATATAGATAAATCTAATTATCACTATATTGAATATTAGATACCTTCCAGCTGTTATTCTCAAAGCTTAAAGTTACTGTTATGTTATCCATAAAAACTCCTGTTTCTGCACCATACTCATTGTAATTAGCCTTAATGGTATTGCTATTTATATTTTGCCTATTTGTAAGAACCTTTTTAGTATCATAAAATGATATACCTACATTGCCAATAGGAGCTACTGCTTGTCCGTCTATATTAGTTAATAGTTTAAAATAACCCATAATAGTTGGAAGATACCCTTTAGTGTAATAATTTGAAAGTATGTCTCTAACTTTATCCATACTATTGTACTGTTCTGGTACTGGAACATATTCATCATTATTATCCTGCATTATTACTCTATTTGATTCTTCCTTATTATCTATGGAGAACATTATATCTTCCATCGATACCCGAGCATCTGCATACAATTGATATATTTCAGCATTTGAAATGTCTTTACTATCTTCTGCACTTTTTATATAATTTCCTAAATTGTCACTTACTGCTCCCGTTCCACCAAATATAAAAGCATGTTTTACATTGTTGTTTAGAGTATAACTTAACCCATCATCTACAAGTAATATATTGTAATTATTCTTTGCAGTTAACACAGAACCTGAGAGTGCATCTGGGAACATTTTACCACTTGCAATAGATATACCGTTACTATTATTTCCATTAACATTAATAAAATCGGATGCTATACCTTGGGGTGTAGTTCCATGCATTCTAAAGCAATTAATTCCCAGGCTTTCTAATTGGGCTTCTGCATCATATGAAACTATATTATATGAACCCACTATAGACACATCTTTTACTCCTAATTTTAGAATCTCATTTTTAGTTATTTCATTGATATCGTTGCCGCTTGTAAATAACACTACTCCATTTTCTCTAGCTGCATAGGGTGCTGAAATTAGAGGGTACTGAAATTTATCTGCAGGTGCAATATACACTTTTTCTATTTTTGATTTAGAATTTAAAATATCAGCTGCCTTACATGCAGTATCAAATCTGCTGGAACCTGCTATTCTAGTTACGTTATATCCATTAGATTTAAGATTTTCTTCCTGAGAATTTGATATAACTCCAGTTCCACCTAGTATATAGATATTTTTAGCTTTCAGCTGACTGATTTCGTCTTTCACTACATTGGGTGTATCATTTGTATTAGTTAAAAGTATCGGGCAATCCAAGTAATATGCAAGAGATGTGCCTGATATAGCATCTGCAAAAGCATCATTTCCTTGGGCATCTGCTAATACAACATTATCTGAATGAGCCCACCCCTGCTTTGCTATTTTTACAGATGTTTCAAACCTGTTGGCTCCTCCCATTCTCGTTATATCTTCAATTTGACTTGAAGCAGCTTTAACCTTATTAGGCTGCAATATACTGCATGGAGATACTGCAATCAAAAAGGTTAGAAAGGCAATAGTAATTAATTTTACATTTTTCATAAATTAAATCCCTCCATTATTATTTTGTGAAAGCATATTTTAATAATTTTTTTATTATTAGTTTATTTTAAAACTTCGACATTATAACTTTTAAGAGCAACAATTCCAGTGACATCCTAAAATTTATTATACTACTATTATTAACATAACTGCCCTTATACTAAATATATTTTTGTAGATAGACTTAATTTTTTATAAAATGATAATATAAGGAAGGTTCCCACAAATTTCGTGATAAAAACATTCCTTATATATATTCACAATATTTATCCAAATAACCTATTCCATGTATTAACTCCAACAATACCATCAACTGCAAGTCCGCTGTCTCTCTGAAAACTCTTCACAGCCTCCAGAGTACCCCCTCCAAAGAATCCATCAGCACCGCATCTTCCAACGCTGTAACCTCTACTCAAAAGCTTTTCTTGAACAGCTTTTACATTACTATCCTCCAAACCAGGATTCATCTTTATAAGATATCCTGGATAAACCAACCTGCCGCGACTTCCTGCAGCATCCTTTCTTATCCTATCTAGTGGAAAATTTCCTCCAGGACAGTCCGTAGAATAAAGCTCCCTATGTCCGTATACTTTACTTATTCCATATTTACTCAACATAGAGCGGGTTAATTCTAATAATGCACTATACTGTGCTTGTCCCATAACCTCAACATTGAAATCACCTTCAGCACATATTCCTATAGATTTAGAATTATATCCTGGACAGTGGGTACCTACAGCCTTCTCATTTCTTCCCGTATATATAGTACCGTCTTTCCTCACAAGATAATGATAACCGCAGCCGCACCATCCATTTTCAAGGTGCCACTTGTGGATATCCTCTATACTGCACACTTTTGTATCTGCATGGTGGAGCACGACTGCTTCTGGATTATTGCCCCAGCTCAAATTGCTCCTAAAGCTTAAATTAGAATTTATTATATTCAAAATGCCACCCCCTAAATTTAAAGGCCCTGCACATCTGCAGGACCTTTATGATCTATTTCATTTCAAATTCTTTTGAGTCTGTTGTTACAACCTTAGCATCCTTCTTGCCAACTAATGCACCGTTCTTAGTAACAAATATTTTCTTTGCAATTATAAGATCCATGAGAGATGCGACCTGTTCCTGGGTAACTGAAGGCTGTCCATTTGCATCTTCTTTTACATTGTCCACACTCAAGGAAAAATATTTGCCTTCTTCCTCGGTAGTAAACCTCATATTAAGTCTGTTTGCCATTTAAACTCCTCCTTTCCTGATTTTTGCCCACTAACTAGGCGTTAGTAATTACGGTGTTGTCCACTTTTTGAATCTCATTTACAGGATAAGTCAGTATGTCACCTACAGCCTTTACTACATCATATACATCCTGATCTGCTGCATCCATTGCAATCTTGCCAAGTGTAACTTTCTTAAGTATCTCTTTACCCTGTTTGTTAAGCCCTGTCTTTTCTACAATAGAAAGCGTACTTGAAAGCTTTGTTGACTTTGCTGCCATAACAATTCTCCCCTTTCTTTAACTTTTACTTATATATATGCCTTTCAAAAAATTAGTGCAGAAAAAAAGAAATAGGTTTTTACCTATTTCTTCTCCTAGTTTTTTATAACGGCTGATATATCTTCTCTTAAGTCTTCAATAGATTTGACTAAAAGGTCAATCTTATTTTCAAACCTTATGAGCAAATATATACTAACTGCTATTGGGAACCCTACGGTGCTGATTAAACTAACCAGCTGGTCATACATAAATATCACCCTCCCTCTGCCATTATAAATATATATGCTATTTCAGATATTTTTTCAGTTTATTTAGGGCAGCTTTTTTTATTTCTATAGCATGTCTATATTTTATATTAAGTATTTCAGCGGTTTCCTTAAGTGTCCTGCCTTCCATGTACACGGATTTAATTATTTTTATTTCTATATCCTGAAGGTTGCAAAGTGCAAGTTTTATCTTTTCTGCCTGATCAAATGCAATAACTTCATCTTCAAGGGTAAAGTCATAGGGCTGAATTGACAGCACCCCTTCATCCTGTACTTCTCTAAAGTGCTTTATCTGACCTTTCAAAAGGGCATTGAAGTTATTTACTATGGAATTTGTACAGTAAGTTGTAAAAGAGCCTTTTCCAATTTTGTAGAGTTTTACTGCTTTTATTACAGAGAGGTACCCATGCTGCACTAGATCATCAAAGTCATAGG
>NZ_LROS01000037.1 GCF_001675165.1 Clostridium ragsdalei P11 | reverse complement strand
TTATAGAGTCAGAGCTTTTTGGATATGAAGAAGGAGCTTTTACAGGTGCCAAAAAAGGTGGAAACCTTGGAAAATTTGAATTGGCAGATGGTGGAACTATGATGCTGGATGAAATTGGAGAAATGCCACTTGATATGCAGACAAAGCTTCTAAGAGTTGTACAGGAAGGCGTAATAACGAGAATAGGGAGTTCAAAGTCTATACCTGTAGATGTAAGAATTATAGCTGTCACAAACAGAGATTTAAAAAAAGAAGTGGAAGCTGGAAGATTTAGAAAAGACTTATATTACAGATTAAATGTTCTGCCTTTATATTTACCTCCACTTAGAGAAAGAAAAAAGGATATACCTATTCTTATTCAATATTTTGTTAAGAGTATAGCACAAAAATTAAATAAAAAAGAGCCAGCTATATTAAAAGAATACTTGAAGAAAATGATTAACTACAATTGGCCTGGAAACATAAGGGAATTAGAAAACTTGGTTGAGCTAATTGTAAATACAGGATCTATACCTGCAGATTATTTTACAGAAGAGAATTGTGATAATGAGGTACTTGTAGATATTAGTGATGATTGTTTAAAGTTAGATTATGTGGAAAAAGAACATGTAATTAAAGTATTGAAGAAATTTGAAGGAAATATAACCCATTCAGCAGCAGCACTGGGTATAAGAAGAAATACTTTGTACAGCAAAATAAAAAAATATGAAATAGAAATATAAATTTTTTATACAGAGAAGAAAGAGAGATGGGAACTTTTAAGAAAAAATATTTTTTATTTTGTAGTATATAAAAAATATCCTATAGAGTTTTTTATATACTCTATAAGATATTTTTTAAACATTTCTTCCAAAATTTAATCAAGGAATAGTAAATATTTCTTCATATAATATTATGTGAAGAATTACAGTATTTATGTATGAAAATTTAAGAGTGATGCTGTGAAAATGAAATACTTAAAGGTTATACAGATAGATATTAAATTTTATACAATATTTTGTTGTTTTATTCATTTTTAAACAATTGTTGACAATAAAAAAGTTATAATATTGTAATCAAGATATTATACATGAAATAATAGTTATAAAGTTCTGAGTAATAACTTAAAAAATAAGTTAACAGATTTCAAATGAATAGATTTATAAAAGGTTACACATTCTACTAAAAAGAAAGAACTTACTTTTGTTCTTTTTTATGCAAATTTTAAATAGGAGGTCTTTTTTATGAAGAAAAAACTTGCACTATTATTAAGTTTAATCTTTGTTTTTTTAGTGGGATGTACTACTAAACAACAAGAAGCTGCCAAACCAAAGGAAGCTAGAAGTATGGTACTAGCTACTACTACCAGTACACAGGATACGGGACTTTTAGATTATCTAGTTCCATTATTTAAAAAGGACACTGGAATAGATGTAAAGGTAGTAGCAAAAGGAACAGGAGAAGCTTTAAAGCTTGCACAAAATGGTGATGCTGATTGTCTTTTAGTACATGATAAATCAAAAGAAGAAGAATTCATAAAAAATGGTTATGGACTTAAAAGAAATGATGTAATGTATAATGATTTTATTATTGTAGGACCAACTGAAGATCCTGCTAAGATTAAAGAAAAGGCTTATAATAATCCAATTGATGCTTTGAAGATAATTAAGGATAGTAATGTTAAATTTATTTCAAGAGGAGATGAATCAGGTACTCACAGTAAGGAAAAAGGCTTATGGAAGTCTGCAGAAATTACACCTAGTGGAAGTTGGTACGTATCTGCAGGTAAGGGAATGGGTGCAGTATTACAAATGGCAGATGAAATGAAAGCCTATACTTTAACTGATAGGGGAACATATTTATCTATGAAAAACAAGTTAAAGCTTCAAATTGTTACAGAGAAAAGTCCTCAGTTATATAATCAATATGGAGTAATAAAATTAAATCCTGCAAAGAACCCTAAGCTTAAGGAAAAAGAAGCAGATGAATTTTACAATTGGATTTTGTCTGATAAAATTCAAAAAAATATAGGTGAATATGGAAAAGACAAATATGGTCAGGCACTTTTTATTCCAAATGCTAAAAAATAATTTATAATGGGAGACAAATTTAAAATGCTAATACTTATAAAAGACATACTTCCTGTTATAAGTATGTCCCTAATAGTATCCCTATCATCTACAGTTATGGCAGCAGCAGCAGGAATAACTATAGGGGTTTTAGCAGGACTAAAAGATTTCAAATTGAAAAAGGTTATGGTAAGGTTATTAGAGACCCTTATGAGTACTCCGCCAGTGCTCATGGGGCTTTTAGTATATTTATTACTTTCAAGAAAAGGTATTTTAGGCAGTCTGGAGCTTTTATTTACTCCAACAGCTATGATTATAGCACAGACACTATTGGTATTTCCTATAATAATTGGCCTTACAATTAGTTCAACACAAAAGCAAGGTAGGGAGATTAAAAAAAATTGTGAAGTGCTTGGTGCTTCAAGATTTAAAACTTTATTAACCATAATTATCGAAATGAAGGAACAGTTACTTACTATAGCTGCTACTGGCTTTGGAAGAGCTATTTCAGAAGTTGGAGCAGTAATGATGGTAGGAGGAAATATTAAAGATCATACAAGAGTAATGACCACATATATAGCATTAGAAACAGGAAAAGGAAATTTTGAAGGAGCTATCATCATAGGAGTAATACTACTTTCTATTTCTCTAATTATAAATGTCATTTTACACAAATTTCGGGGAAGTGAAATTGATGAATATTGAGGTTTTAAATATTATAAAACAATATGGAAATAGGGTAGTGCTAAATATAGATAAATTTAATTTTAAACAGGCAGGAATATATATAATTTTAGGTTTAAATGGAAGTGGAAAAAGCACATTTCTTGAGTGTATAGCAGGAGTAAATAGGGTTAATTCAGGAAGCATAAAATACGACGATGAAGGTTTTGAAGATGCAAAAGATAAAATTTCAATGTTACTTCAGAAACCATATATTTTCAATACTTCTGTTAAGGAAAATATAATAAAAGGACTTCTATTTAAAGAGAAAAGGTGGGAAGAGCTTTTACAAAAGTATAGTTTCTATATTAAAGATTTTGATATGGAAAAATTAATGGATAAGAATGCAAAAACTTTATCTGGTGGAGAAAAAGCAAAAACAGCTCTTTTAAGAGTAGCTATGCTGGAGACAAAGATAACTTTATTAGATGAACCAACTGCCAGCATGGACTTAGAAAGCACATTAGTTGCTGAAAAATTAATAAAAAGTATGTGTTTAAATGGCAGAATTGTAATAATGATTACCCATGATTTGTATCAGGCAAAGAGAATAGCTGACTATGTTCTGTATATGGATAAAGGTAAAATTATCGAATATGGAGATAAGGTTCAGTTTTTTACAAATCCTTCAAATGAAAAACTTAAAATGTGGTTAAATGCAGATTGCATAAAATAGGATTAAATACTAAAATCATCACTTCGATGGTGAAAGATAGGAGGCAATAAAGTATGGACTTTTATAAGGTGTCATCAGTTGAGGAGGTAAAAGACACAATTAATTCTAATTTTTCTATAAGTTTAGGGAAAGAATTAATAGACTTAAAAGAATGTAATGACAGAATATTATATGAGGATATTGTTTCACCGTTAAATGTTCCAGGTTTTAAAAGATCTATTGTGGATGGATATGCAGTAAAGTGTAAGGAAGTACAGGGAGCTAGTGAAAGTATGCCATCTATGCTTGATTTAAAGGGAGAAGTTATAATGGGCAAGATGCCTTCTAAATCATTGGAATTTCCAGGAGAATGTATGTACATACCAACTGGAGGAATGCTTCCTGAGGGTGCAGATAGTGTGGTAATGATTGAGTATACTGATAAAATGGATGATACTACTATACTTGTGAATAAGCCAGTTGCATTTGGTGAAAATGTGCTTAATGAAGATGAAGATGTGGAATTAGGGGAAACTGTGCTTAAAGCAGGAACAGTACTTAAACCCTATAGTATAAGCATGCTGTCCAGTTTGGGAATTATTAAGGTACCAGTAATTTGCAGACCAAAGGTGGGGATAATTTCTACTGGGGATGAAATTATATCACCAGAAGAATATCCAAAGCCTGGTCAAATCAGAGACATAAATTCATATCTTTTGTATTCTTCTGTCATTGAAGATGGTGGAGAAGCAATATTCTATGGAGTCATAAGAGATGATTATGAAAAATTATTTGAAACTGCAAAAAAAGCTAATGAAGAATGTGATGTAGTTCTCATATCTGGTGGAAGTTCAGTAGGAAAGAAGGATCAAACTGCGAAAATTATTGATGAACTTGGTAAGCCAGGTATACTTCTTCACGGAATATCAATAAAACCAGGTAAACCAACTATACTAGGAAAAGTTAAAAATAAACCTATATTTGGGTTGCCAGGACATCCTCTTTCCTGTGCAGTAGTTTATAGAATAATAGTTAGATATTTTTTACAGAGAATGATGAAATTTGAAGAAGTTGAATATCCTATTCCTTGTAAGTTTAGTACTAACTATCATAAAGCCAAAGGAAGGGAAGAATATCTTCCAGTTACAATTAAAAATATAGAAGGAGAATATATAGCTGTACCTGTTTTAACCAAGTCTGCTGCAATTAGTGGATTTACCAAGGCCTGGGGTTATGTAAAGATAGATAAAAATGTAGAGGGAATTTTTAAAGATCAACAGGTATATGTTTATAAATTTCAGAGGTGATATTATGGCACAGAAAGTATATTTATCAAATTATGAATTTAAAGAAGCATTAAATAAATATTTAAGTGAAATAAGTTCTGTATTTCTTAATAAAGAAGTAATAAACACAGAAGAAGGTTTAGGCAGAGTTATTGCACAGGCGGTTTATTCAAAAATTTCTTCCCCTTTTTATAATTGTTCTGCCATGGATGGTATTGCCCTTCATAGTTCTAAAACTATAGGAGCATCCGAAAAGCATCCTATTGTGCTAGAGGAAGGGAAGGATTATATAGTAGTAGATACAGGAGATCCAGTTCCAAAGGAATATGACTGTGTGATAATGGTAGAGGATATAGTTAACATAGCTGAAAATAGAATTCAAATATATAAAAGTGCAGCTCCCTGGCAGAATATACGTCCATTAGGTGAAGATATAGTGGAAAAGCAACTTATTGTTCCATCAGGTCATACTGTAAGACCTGTAGACATAGGAGCAATGCTGGCAGGAGGAGTGAATACAATTGAAGTTTACAAAAAACCTTTAGTAGGCATTATACCAACAGGTACTGAGATAGTGGAACCAGGCAGTGACCTTAAAGTTGGAGATATAATTGATTTTAATTCAAGGACTTTTAGTGCACAAGTAATTGAATATGGAGGAACACCAAAAAGGTATGGTATAGTAAAAGATAATTATGAAATTTTAAAGGAAACTTTAAAAAAAGCTGTTTCAGAGTGTGATATAGTTATAATCAATGCTGGTTCTTCTGCAGGAAGAGAAGATTTTACCAGTGATTTAATTGCTGATTTAGGAAAAGTTTATGTACATGGTATTGCTATAAAACCAGGAAAACCTACTATTATGGGACGAATTAATAATAAACCTGTTCTTGGTATACCTGGATATCCTGTTTCTGCTTATATCATAATGGAAAAAGTCCTTAAGAAAATAGTAGAAAATTATCAAGGATTGAAGACAAAAGAACCTCAAAAGGTAGATGCAATTTTATCCAGAAGAATTATGTCATCCTTAAAACATTTAGAATTTGTGAGAATGAAGCTTGGATATGTGGGAAATAAGATTATTGCAACACCACTATCAAGAGGAGCAGGTGCCACTATGTCACTTGTTAGAGCCGATGGAACATTAGAGGTTCCTCAAAATGTAGAAGGTATTGAAGCAGGAACAAAAGTTGAAATAAGTCTCATGAGGGATATGGAGGAAATTAAAAACACTATTGTGTGTATAGGCAGCCATGATCCTATTTTGGATGTATTGTCAGATATGCTTCATTTAAGCAGTAAACATTACTATTTATCTTCAGCTCATACAGGAAGTATGGGTGGAATAATGGCACTTAAAAATGAAGAAACACATATTGCTCCGATTCATTTATTGGATATGGAAACTGGAGAATATAATATTTCTTATATCAATAAGTATTTAAAAAATAAAGATATAGCATTGATAAAAGTAGTAAAAAGAATTCAAGGACTTATGGTTCAAAAGGGTAATCCTTTGTCACTTAAAAGTATTTCAGATATATCAGAAAAAAATGTGCGTTTTGTAAATAGACAAAGAGGAGCAGGTACAAGATTACTTTTAGATTACTATTTAAAAAAGCTTCATATTTCACCTGACCAAATTAATGGTTATGAAAGAGAAGAGTTTACACACCTTTCAGTGGCAGCTGCAGTAGCTAATGGAGATGTTGATTGTGGTCTTGGAGTATATTCCGCAGCAGATATGATGGGCCTTGATTTCATTCCAGTTTGCAATGAGGAATACGATTTTGCAGTGCCTGTACAGTATTTGGAGCTTGATATAATTAAAGAGCTGCTTAAGGTTATGAAAAGCAGTGAATTTTTAAAGAAGCTTGATGAACTTGGAGGCTATGATTACTCGGATATATGTAATATAATATACTAAACTTTCGCAGTTTAAAAATATTGCGAAGCAATATTTTTTAAAGAACAAAGAACAAAGTACAAATATCAAATAATTAATGATAATTTTCTTTCTAACGTCAGAAAATATTAATATTATAGATTTCCTGAGGCACGAAGGAAATCATCCTTATCTGTTATTTGTTCTTTAAACTTTGTACTTTTCAAATGCTTTGCTTAGTATATTAAGTTAAAGTTTTGTATGTGCGAAAGTTGAGTAATATATTTAAAAGATAAGTTGTATGAAGGGAGATACTTGGATGCCTAGCATTTTATCGATAAATATAGGTGAGAAGAAAGGAGTTGTTAAGAAGAATATTGAAAAGGGATATTTTGAAATAAATCATGGTATTGTAGGAGATATTCATGCAGGAAAATTAGATAGACAGGTGAGTTTACTGGGACAGGAAAGCATTGATAAGATAAAAAAATCAGGAATAGATGGCTTTTGTACAGTTAAATTTACTGAAAATCTTACTACCTTTGGTTTAGATTTATATAAGTTGTCTGTTGGTACAAAAGTGAAAATAGGTGAAGCTGTTTTAGAAATTACTGAAGTTGGAAAACAGTGTCATAAAGGATGTGAAAGAAGAAAATTAGCAGATGACTGTGTTATGACTAGAGAATGCGTATTTGCTAAAGTGCTAAGTTCTGGATGGATTAAAAGAGGAGATAAAATTGAAATAATATGAAAAGTGATAATGAAAAAGTATATAGAAAATCAGTAAAAAAGATATCTCAAAGTTGTGCTATATATACTTTTGATAAAATAATAGGAAAAAGTAAAAGTTTTGTAAGCGTAATAGAGTATGCAAAAAAAATATCTGATAGTACATCTACTGTATTGATAACTGGTGAGAGTGGTACAGGTAAAGAGATCTTTGCACAAGCTATACATAATTTAAGTAGTAGAAGAGATAAAATCTTTATTGCAGTAAATTGTGGCGCTATACCATCAAATCTTATCGAGTCAGAGTTGCTTGGCTATGAAGAAGGAGCTTTTACAGGAGCTAAAAAGGGTGGCAATCTTGGAAAATTTGAGTTAGCACATGGTGGAACTATTTTTTTAGATGAAATAGGTGAAATGTCCTTAGAGACACAAGTAAGACTTTTAAGGGTTATAGAAGAAGGCGTTGTAAGCAGAGTTGGAGGTTCTAAACAGATTCCTGTAGATGTCAGGATTATAGCAGCTACAAATAAAGACTTACAAGAGGAAGTAAAAAAGGGAAGATTTAGAAAGGATTTATTTTATAGACTTAATGTACTTCCTCTATGGCTTCCACCTTTAAGAGATAGAAAAGAAGATATCCCTATTTTGATAGATTACTATATGACTAAAGTAAGTAAGAAGCTAAACAAGAATAAGTTTAAAATTGATAGTACTGTAATGAATAAATTTTTGGAATATGATTGGCCTGGGAATATAAGGGAATTAGAAAATGTTGTTGAACTTATAGTAAATACAGAAAAGATTCCAGATTATATACTTAAACTACATAAAACTTCTGTAGTTGGAAACAATAAAGTTGCTGAAGGTTCTATGAATTTTGAAAGTATGAAGCTTGAAGATGTAGAAAAAAATCATATTATAAAGGTTCTTAAAAGCTTCAGTGGAAATATAAGTTTAGCGGCTAAGGCAATGGGAATTGGAAGAAATACCTTATATAGAAAGATGGAAAAGTATCACATAGAATGTTCCGAAACAGAACAATGATCTGGAATGGAACAAAATTGCACCAGAATGGAACAGTTTGCTTGGTGTAATACCCTCAAAACACAATATTTTATTATTGGCATGGTTTATGCTACATATAATAATTGTTTGAATAATCAATTTTTTAGGAGGGTTTTTATGTACGGATATAATGGTAAGGTATTAAGAATTAATCTAAGTAGTAAAACTTATATAGTGGAAGAATTGAAAATTGACAAAGCTAAAAAATTTATAGGTGCAAGAGGTTTAGGCGTAAAAACCTTATTTGACGAAGTAGATCCAAAGGTAGATCCATTATCACCTGATAACAAATTTATTATAGCAGCGGGACCACTTACAGGTGCGCCTGTTCCAACAAGCGGAAGATTCATGGTAGTTACTAAATCACCTTTAACAGGAACTATTGCTATTGCAAATTCAGGTGGAAAATGGGGAGCAGAATTCAAAGCAGCTGGATACGATATGATAATCGTTGAAGGTAAATCTGATAAAGAAGTTTATGTAAATATAGTAGATGATAAAGTAGAATTTAGGGATGCTTCTCATGTTTGGGGAAAACTAACAGAAGAAACTACAAAAATGCTTCAACAGGAAACAGATTCGAGAGCTAAGGTTTTATGCATAGGACCAGCTGGGGAAAAATTATCACTTATGGCAGCAGTTATGAATGATGTTGATAGAACAGCAGGACGTGGTGGTGTTGGAGCTGTTATGGGCTCAAAGAACTTAAAAGCTATTGTAGTTAAAGGAAGCGGAAAAGTAAAATTATTTGATGAGCAAAAAGTGAAAGAAGTAGCACTTGAGAAAACAAATATTTTAAGAAAAGATCCAGTAGCTGGTGGAGGACTTCCAACATACGGAACAGCTGTACTTGTTAATATTATAAATGAAAATGGCGTACATCCAGTAAAAAATTTCCAAAAATCTTATACAGATCAGGCAGATAAGATCAGTGGAGAAACTTTAACTAAAGATTGCTTAGTTAGAAAAAATCCTTGCTATAGGTGTCCAATTGCCTGTGGAAGATGGGTAAAACTTGATGATGGAACTGAATGTGGAGGACCAGAATATGAAACATTATGGTCATTTGGATCTGATTGTGATGTATACGATATAAATGCTGTAAATACAGCAAATATGTTGTGTAATGAATATGGATTAGATACCATTACAGCAGGATGTACTATTGCAGCAGCTATGGAACTTTATCAAAGAGGTTATATTAAGGATGAAGAAATAGCAGCAGATGGATTGTCACTTAATTGGGGAGATGCTAAGTCCATGGTTGAATGGGTAAAGAAAATGGGACTTAGAGAAGGATTTGGAGACAAGATGGCAGATGGTTCATACAGACTTTGTGACTCATACGGTGTACCTGAGTATTCAATGACTGTAAAAAAACAAGAAATCCCAGCATATGACCCAAGAGGAATACAGGGACATGGTATAACTTATGCTGTTAACAATAGGGGAGGGTGTCATATTAAGGGATATATGGTAAGCCCTGAAATACTTGGTTATCCAGAAAAACTTGATAGACTTGCAGTGGAAGGAAAAGCAGGATATGCTAGAGTATTCCATGATTTAACAGCTGTTATAGATTCACTTGGATTATGTATTTTTACAACATTTGGTCTTGGTGCACAGGATTATGTTGATTTGTATAATGCAGTAGTTGGTGGAGAATTACATGATGTAGACTCTTTAATGTTAGCTGGAGATAGAATATGGACTTTAGAAAAAATATTTAACTTAAAGGCAGGCATAGATAGTTCACAGGATACTCTTCCAAAGAGATTGCTTGAGGAACCAGTTCCAGAAGGACCATCAAAAGGAGAGATTCATAGATTAGATGTACTTCTTCCTGAATATTATTCAGTACGTGGATGGGATAAAAATGGTATACCTACAGAGGAAACGTTAAAGAAATTAGGATTAGATGAATATGTAGGTAAGTTTTAATTAAATTAATTAGAGATTAGACTTCATGTATTAAAAAAGACATCTTGTCTCTGTATATGAAGTCTATTTTCTTAGCCTAAGGAGGTGGAAACTTGAAAATAGAAGTTAGATTATTTGCTTATTTTAGAAAAGATAGAGATAAAAAATTGTTTTTAGAATTTGACGAGCCAGTAACACCTGCAGATATATTTAAAAAGATAAATATTAAGGAAGAAGAAGTAGCTATTTTACTTATAAATGGTAGGGATGGTAAAGCAAATACAGAACTTAATGACAATGATGTCTTATCATTGTTCCCACCAGTAGGAGGCGGTTAAATTTGGAACGTTATGTTAGAAATATGAAAACCCTATCAAAAGAAGAAAATGATAACTTAAAGAACTTTAAAGTTTGTGTTGTTGGCTGTGGAGGAATTGGTGGTTATGTTATTGAAATGCTTGGAAGAATAGGAATAGGAAATATTACTGCAGTAGATGGGGATGTATTTGAGGAATCTAATTTGAATAGGCAAATACTTTCAAGTACAGACACTATAGGTTTTAGTAAAGCATTGGAAGCAAAGGTTAGAATGGAAAAAGTAAATCCATTAATAGAGGTAAAAGCATTAGGAAAAATGCTTTCAGAAGATAATGCCTGCAGTATTTTAAGTAATCACGATGTAGTAGTAGATGCTCTTGACAGCATACCAGTAAGATTGTTACTTCAACGCAGCTGTAAAAAACTTAATATACCAATGGTTTATGGAGCTATAGCAGGATGGTATGCTCAAGTTACTACTATATTCCCAGGAGATGATACCTTAAACAAGATTTATAATGTAGATAAGCGAACAGCCAAAGGAATCGAAAAGGAAATGGGTAATCCATCGTTTATACCAGCTTTAGCAGCTTCAATTGAAGTAAGTGAAGTAATAAAGCTTCTTTTAGGTAGAGGAGAACTTTTAAGAAAAAAGATGGCCTTTATAGATCTTCTCTCAACTGAGTATGATATAATTCCCCTGTGATAAACAGGATTCTTGCTGATTTAGCACTTAGAAGGCGTTATCTTTTAGAAAAAATATATAAGTAAGTATAATATTACAGGACTTCAAGTTTTTGATCCTAACGCTAAGCCTATGGAGATAAAACCAATGAGTATGTCATGAAAATGATGTGCTTTCCGTGTTTGAGAAGAAGGCCATTGCAAATATCGAGAGAATAGGTATGTGCTTTTGGCATGTGCCTATTTTTTATATATCTGTATTGGCAAAAACTTGACAAAATTAATGACACCTAGGCAAAGGAAGGATGTTCGGTTATTGCAGGAAGGAGAGAACTGATATGAAATTAGAGGTTAAAAACGCTATTTGTGGTTATGGTACAAGCATTATAGTAAAAAATATATCTATGAATGTAAGCTCGGGAGAAATATTATGTTTGTTAGGACCTAATGGTGTAGGAAAAACAACTTTCTTTAAGACTATATTAGGATTCTTAAAGTTAAAGGGTGGGGAAATACTTTTGGATGGAGAGAATATACATAATTGGTCTAGAAAGAAATTAGCTAAAACTATTGGTTATGTACCTCAGGCACATACACCCCCTTTTCCATTTAAAGTTTTTGATGTGGTATTGATGGGGAGAACTGCTCACCTTTCAATGTTTTCTTCTCCTACAAAAGAAGATATGGACATTGCAGAAGAGGCCATAAATACTTTGAAAATATCCTATCTAAAGGACAAGGTATATACGGAAATAAGCGGTGGTGAAAGGCAAATGGTTTTAATTGCTAGGGCTCTTGCTCAGCAGCCCAAAATGTTAATAATGGATGAACCAACTTCTAATTTGGATTTTGGAAATCAGATTAGAGTACTAGAACAGATAAATAAGCTTTCTGAAAGAGGATTAGCAGTTGTTATGACTTCACATTTTCCCAATCATGCTTTTCTATGTTCCACAAAAGTGGCACTTATGGAAAAAAGCAATGTATTTACAGTAGGCAGCGTGAATGAGGTTGTAACAGAGGATATGCTTAAAAAAGCATATGGTATTAATGTAAAAATTATAACTACAGTTGATTCAAATGGACAGCAAATCAAAGCCTGCATACCTATGATTAACTAAAATATTTTACATTAAAGAGACATTTTCTATAAACAAAATAGGAGTAGGAGGCTGTTTCATGCAAACGTTAAGAGGAGAAAGTGTAAAAAAAAGCAATATAATATCTATAAAAATTATACTTATTATCCTGGCCCTTTTTACATTTTTGATTTCATTTACTATGGGAAGGTATTCAGTATCATTTAAAGATCTTTTTTATATATTTTATGCAAAAATATTTGGGTTACCTCAAATCTGGTCTGAAAATGTTGATACTGTATTATTTAAAATAAGATTACCAAGGATTATAGCTGCGTTATTAATTGGTTCTTCACTTTCAGTAGCTGGGACTACATATCAATGCCTATTTAAAAATCCTATGGTTTCTCCTGATATATTAGGTGCTTCAGCAGGTGCCGGTTTTGGTGCTGCAATGGGACTTTTATTATCTTTTAATATGGCAGGAGTACAATTTCTTGCTTTTGCCTTTGGCATGGGTGCAGTTCTTATTACTTATGCTGTTAGTAAGGTTATTGGACGTAGTAATAATACAACTTTAATATTGGTACTTACGGGTATAGTGGTATCATCCCTTTTTCAATCCCTTATTTCTTTAACAAAATATGTAGCTGATCCAGACAGTAAACTTCCAGCAATAACGTTCTGGCTTATGGGTGGTCTTTCTACCATAACCTTTAAAGAAATTCATATTCTTTTAATTACATTTATTATAGGAGTTGTTCCAATTTTATTATTGAGATGGAAGTTAAATGTTATTTCTTTTGGTGAAGAAGAAGCAAAATCACTAGGAATAAATACAGATAGAATGAGAATTATTTTAATATTTTGTTCTACTTTATTAACTGCTGCCTCTGTTTCTATGGCTGGAATAATTGGATGGGTAGGCTTGGTTATTCCTCATGTGACTAGGATGATTGTAGGTCCTAATTATAAAGATCTTTTACCAGGTTCTATATTAATTGGAGGCGCTTATCTTCTTTTAATTGATAACATCTCTCGTACCATATTTTCTATGGAAATACCACTAGGTATTTTAACGTCATTAATAGGCGCACCATTCTTTATAACTATTTTATTAAAAGGAAGGAGGCAGTAATATGAAGCTAAAAATTAGTGAACTTCTAATAAATTGGTATATTTAATAAAAATATTTTAAGTAATCTGGTAAAACAAAACTAATACCTAATTTATTATAATTTTTATTATGAAAGGATGTATAAAAATGAAAAAAATAACAACAATTATTCTATGTATTTTCTTAATGATGTTTTTTACTGCTTGCAATTCAAGTCAATCGACTCAATCATCAAACAAATCTTCTTCGACACAAGAAACTAGCTCAAAAACAAAAACTATTACAGATACTTCTGGTGCAAAAGTTCAAGTTCCTACAAAAATAAACAAGGTTGCTGATTCTTGGAAGGCACATAATGAAGTTTTATCAGTATTAGGCGATGGTGATAAAATTGTGGAAACAGTGCTTAGTGAAAAATCTATGCCTTGGTTATATAAAGTTAATCCAGCTATGAAAAAAGCAGTTACTACTTTTGGTGCAAATTTTAATACAGAGGATTTAATGAAAAATAAACCTGACATAGTATTTGTATCTTCTGGTGATGCAAATGCTAATAAAATTTCTAGTTTAGGAATTCCAGTAGTTCAATTAAATTTTACTACTTTTGACACAATGAAAAAATGTGTATCTTTAACTGGTGAAATTTTAGGTGGAGATGCTGCAAAGCGTGCAGATAAATATAACAAATATTTAGATGATAAGGTTAAAATGGTTAAAGATGTTACCTCAAAAATACCAGATAGTGAAAGACCTAAAGTTCTTCATGTAGAGTCGCTGTCTCCAATTGGTGTAGATGGAAGCAAAACTATTATTAATGAATGGATTGAAGCAGCTGGAGGAGTAAACGCTGCAAAGGATGTTACTGGAAATATGAAGGAAGTATCCTTAGAACAAGTAATTCAGTGGAATCCTGATATTATTATATTTGGGGCTAATGGTGCTAGTGGTAAAGTTAACTCTATAGATAAATTAATTAATGATCCAAATTGGCAGAAGATATCAGCAGTTAAAAATGGAAAAGTATATCAAAATCCTACTGGTGCATTTTTATGGGATCGTTACAGTTGTGAAGAAGCGCTTCAAGTTCAATGGGCTGCTAAAACAATTCATCCAGATAAATTTAAAGATTTAGACATAGCTGCTGAAACAAAAAATTTCTATAAAACATTTTTAAACTATAATCTTACTAATGAAGAGGTAGATAAAATATTGAAAGCACAATCTCCTGGAAAATAGTAATGAATAAGCAAGTAAGCTCTAAAGTATATGCTAATTGTGATCCATATTGGAACGTTTTAAAAAAACAGAAATAGTATTGTACGTTATTTGACCACTTTTTTAAAAATAAAATGATAATATTGTATTTTTTTTGAGCATTTTGGCAATATGGAGAACTGTATTGCTTATTATTTAAGCATTTTATTATAAAATAAAAAAACGTTATTAAATTATTTACTATGAATTCACTTGATAATCAACACATTGCATGTAATGTTGATTATTGAGTGTTTTTTTGTAACCATATTTGGCACAATTTATGCTCTATAACATTTCTGAAATAAATATATGTATATGAGGAGGAATTTCAATGTATGGTTATAATGGTAAAGTATTAAGAATTAATTTAAAAGAAAGAACTTGCAAATCAGAAAATTTAGATTTAGATAAAGCTAAAAAGTTTATAGGCTGTAGGGGACTAGGTGTTAAAACTTTATTTGATGAAATAGATCCTAAAATAGATGCATTATCACCAGAAAATAAATTTATAATTGTAACAGGTCCGTTAACTGGAGCTCCAGTTCCAACTAGTGGAAGGTTTATGGTAGTTACTAAAGCACCGCTTACAGGAACTATAGGAATTTCAAATTCGGGTGGAAAATGGGGAGTAGACTTGAAAAAAGCTGGCTGGGATATGATAATAGTAGAGGATAAGGCTGATTCACCAGTTTACATTGAAATAGTAGATGATAAAGTAGAAATTAAAGATGCGTCACAGCTTTGGGGAAAAGTTACATCAGAAACTACAAAAGAGTTAGAAAAGATAACTGAGAATAGATCAAAGGTATTATGTATAGGACCTGCTGGTGAAAGATTGTCCCTTATGGCAGCAGTTATGAATGATGTAGATAGAACTGCAGCAAGAGGCGGCGTTGGTGCAGTTATGGGATCTAAAAACTTAAAAGCTATTACAGTTAAAGGAACTGGAAAAATAGCTTTAGCTGATAAAGAAAAAGTAAAAAAAGTGTCCGTAGAAAAAATTACAACATTAAAAAATGATCCAGTAGCTGGTCAGGGAATGCCAACTTATGGTACAGCTATACTGGTTAATATAATAAATGAAAATGGAGTTCATCCTGTAAATAATTTTCAAGAATCTTATACGGATCAAGCAGATAAAATAAGTGGAGAGACTCTTACTGCTAACCAACTAGTAAGGAAAAATCCTTGTTACAGCTGTCCTATAGGTTGTGGAAGATGGGTTAGACTAAAAGATGGTACAGAGTGCGGAGGACCGGAGTATGAAACACTGTGGTGTTTTGGCTCTGACTGTGGTTCATATGATTTAGATGCTATAAATGAAGCTAATATGTTATGTAATGAATATGGTATTGATACTATTACCTGTGGTGCAACAATTGCTGCAGCTATGGAACTTTATCAAAGAGGATATGTAAAAGATGAAGAAATAGCCGGAGATAACCTATCTCTCAAGTGGGGAGATACGGAGTCTATGATTGGCTGGATAAAGAAAATGGTATATAGTGAAGGCTTTGGAGCAAAGATGACAAATGGTTCATATAGGCTTTGTGAAGGTTATGGAGTACCTGAGTATTCTATGACAGTTAAAAAACAAGAAATTCCAGCATATGATCCAAGGGGAATACAGGGACATGGTATTACCTATGCAGTTAATAATAGAGGAGGATGTCATATTAAGGGATATATGATTAATCCTGAAATATTAGGTTATCCGGAAAAACTTGATAGATTTGCATTAGATGGTAAAGCAGCCTATGCCAAAATGATGCATGATTTAACTGCTGTAATTGATTCTTTAGGATTGTGCATATTCACTACATTTGGGCTTGGAATACAGGATTATGTAGATATGTATAATGCAGTAGTAGGAGAATCTACTTGTGATTCAGATTCACTATTAGAGGCAGGAGATAGAGTATGGACTCTTGAAAAATTATTTAATCTTGCAGCTGGAATAGACAGCAGCCAGGATACTCTACCAAAGAGATTGTTAGAAGAACCTATTCCAGATGGTCCATCAAAGGGACACGTTCATAGGCTAGATGTTCTTCTGCCAGAATATTACTCAGTACGAGGATGGAGTAAAGAGGGTATACCTACAGAAGAAACATTAAAGAAATTAGGATTAGATGAATATATAGGTAAGTTCTAGTTTGATTTGGTAAACTAGAAAGTAGACTTCATGTGTTAAAGAAGATAGCTTCTCTCTATATATGAAGTCTGTTTTTAATAGAAAGATGTGAATTTGAGAATAGAAGTTACATTAGTTGCTTATATATTTGCAAAAGTGTTAAGTTATGCTTAGATAAGTTCGGGAGATGAAATTCGGTTGTTATGATAAACTTCAATAGTAATAAGCAAAGCTTTGAAGCATTTATTGAATCTATACCTGAAGGCATTATGATTTGTAACATTTATGGAGAAATTAAATTTGTAAATAGTGCCTTACTACAAATTACAGGATATAGTCAAGAGTGTATAATGGACATGAATATTCAAGATATGGTATGTAACTGGAACAATATAACAAGTAATATACATAATATAAGCATTCAACAGAATATAGAAACTAGCGTAAAGTCTGTTAAGAATATACTTAAATTAAATTTAAATATATATCCATTATACACAAAAAAAATGGATGACAGGATAATCATAGTTGTTTTTAAAGAAATAAAAAAGAAAAGAAAATTAGAAGAAAGGCGATTAGAAGGAAAGGCCATATATACTTTTGATAAAATAATAGGGAAAAATAAGAATTTCTTAAACATAATAGAGTATTCAAAAAAGATATCTAATAGTAAGTCTACTATATTAATAACAGGAGAAAGTGGTACAGGAAAGGAAATTTTTGCTCAGGCTATACACAATTATAGTGACAGAAAAGAAAATGTTTTTATGGCTGTTAACTGTGGTGCAATTCCGGAAAAACTTATAGAGTCTGAACTTTTTGGGTATGAGGAAGGTGCTTTTACAGGGGCTAAAAAAGGAGGAAATTTAGGAAAGTTTGAAATAGCAAATGGTGGAACTGTATTTTTAGATGAAATAGGGGAAATGCCTGTTGAGATGCAGGTAAAGTTATTAAGAGTTATAGAAGAGGGGTTAATTGTAAGAGTCGGAGGGTACAGTCAAATACCCGTAAATGTTAGGATAATTGCAGCTACAAATAAAAATTTAAAAGAAGAAGTTGAAAATAGAAATTTCAGAAGAGATTTATTTTATAGATTAAATGTTCTTCCTATCCCACTTCCCCCTTTAAGGGATAGAAAAGATGATATTTGTTTATTAGTTGATTACTATATGAATAGAATAAGTAAGAAGTTAAATAAAAGAAAAATAAAAATTACTAGTGATCAAATGGATAAGTTAGTACAATATGAATGGCCTGGGAATATAAGAGAACTAGAAAATGTTATTGAATTTTTTATAAATATTGAGCATATAGATGAAAATATTATTCAATCAGAAGGCTTATTTAAAGAAGATAATGTGAAAAATAGTCGTATATATTATGATGGAGATTTTATGTTTAATATGAACCTTGAAAATTTAGAAAAAACACATATAGAAAATGTAATAAGAAAGTTTAAAGGAAATTTTACTTTAGCTGCTAAGGCTATGGGTATAGGAAGGAACACTCTTTATAGAAAAATCAAGAAATATAATATTTACTGATATATATAGAAGTACCATTCCAAATAGATATTATCATATTTGCATAAACTCTTAAAGATATAGCAATAAGTATTATAGCAGGTAGCCATCAGATAAAAGTTAAAAGGCAATCTTTCAATGGAAGAAATAAATTTAAAACTGTTGTTGTGATTGGAGGAATTATAATGAATGTAGCTATTTGCAAATCTGGCAACGTAGTTATATCCAAGCCAAATATAAAACTTTCACATAGAAGATGTAAAAAGTTTAATATTGATTCACATCAGATATTTAGTAAAAAAATAATAGACGATATTGAATTGCAGAAAAGATTTGCAGCTAACAGAAATTTAATATTGACTGCAGCACCTTATATGGAGCAGCTAATTAATTTTGTAAAAGGATTTAATTTTTTTGTATTACTTACAGATGGAGAAGGATGTATATTAAATGCATTAGGTGATGAAAAAATACTCTCAGAAGCCTTTTCTTTAAAAATGATACCGGGAGCCTTTATGAATGAAGAAAATATTGGAACAAATGCTATGAGTGTAGTTATAAAAAGTAAAATGCCAGTTCAAATTTCTGGAGATGATCATTTTATTAATGCATATCATAAGTGGACATGTTCTGCGGCGC
>NZ_LROS01000036.1 GCF_001675165.1 Clostridium ragsdalei P11 | reverse complement strand
GCGCCGCAGAACATGTCCACTTATGATATGCATTAATAAAATGATCATCTCCAGAAATTTGAACTGGCATTTTACTTTTTATAACTACACTCATAGCATTTGTTCCAATATTTTCTTCATTCATAAAGGCTCCCGGTATCATTTTTAAAGAAAAGGCTTCTGAGAGTATTTTTTCATCACCTAATGCATTTAATATACATCCTTCTCCATCTGTAAGTAATACAAAAAAATTAAATCCTTTTACAAAATTAATTAGCTGCTCCATATAAGGTGCTGCAGTCAATATTAAATTTCTGTTAGCTGCAAATCTTTTCTGCAATTCAATATCGTCTATTATTTTTTTACTAAATATCTGATGTGAATCAATATTAAACTTTTTACATCTTCTATGTGAAAGTTTTATATTTGGCTTGGATATAACTACGTTGCCAGATTTGCAAATAGCTACATTCATTATAATTCCTCCAATCACAACAACAGTTTTAAATTTATTTCTTCCATTGAAAGATTGCCTTTTAACTTTTATCTGATGGCTACCTGCTATAATACTTATTGCTATATCTTTAAGAGTTTATGCAAATATGATAATATCTATTTGGAATGGTACTTCTATATATATCAGTAAATATTATATTTCTTGATTTTTCTATAAAGAGTGTTCCTTCCTATACCCATAGCCTTAGCAGCTAAAGTAAAATTTCCTTTAAACTTTCTTATTACATTTTCTATATGTGTTTTTTCTAAATTTTCAAGGTTCATATTAAACATAAAATCTCCATCATAATATATACGACTATTTTTCACATTATCTTCTTTAAATAAGCCTTCTGATTGAATAATATTTTCATCTATATGCTCAATATTTATAAAAAATTCAATAACATTTTCTAGTTCTCTTATATTCCCAGGCCATTCATATTGTACTAACTTATCCATTTGATCACTAGTAATTTTTATTTTTCTTTTATTTAACTTCTTACTTATTCTATTCATATAGTAATCAACTAATAAACAAATATCATCTTTTCTATCCCTTAAAGGGGGAAGTGGGATAGGAAGAACATTTAATCTATAAAATAAATCTCTTCTGAAATTTCTATTTTCAACTTCTTCTTTTAAATTTTTATTTGTAGCTGCAATTATCCTAACATTTACGGGTATTTGACTGTACCCTCCGACTCTTACAATTAACCCCTCTTCTATAACTCTTAATAACTTTACCTGCATCTCAACAGGCATTTCCCCTATTTCATCTAAAAATACAGTTCCACCATTTGCTATTTCAAACTTTCCTAAATTTCCTCCTTTTTTAGCCCCTGTAAAAGCACCTTCCTCATACCCAAAAAGTTCAGACTCTATAAGTTTTTCCGGAATTGCACCACAGTTAACAGCCATAAAAACATTTTCTTTTCTGTCACTATAATTGTGTATAGCCTGAGCAAAAATTTCCTTTCCTGTACCACTTTCTCCTGTTATTAATATAGTAGACTTACTATTAGATATCTTTTTTGAATACTCTATTATGTTTAAGAAATTCTTATTTTTCCCTATTATTTTATCAAAAGTATATATGGCCTTTCCTTCTAATCGCCTTTCTTCTAATTTTCTTTTCTTTTTTATTTCTTTAAAAACAACTATGATTATCCTGTCATCCATTTTTTTTGTGTATAATGGATATATATTTAAATTTAATTTAAGTATATTCTTAACAGACTTTACGCTAGTTTCTATATTCTGTTGAATGCTTATATTATGTATATTACTTGTTATATTGTTCCAGTTACATACCATATCTTGAATATTCATGTCCATTATACACTCTTGACTATATCCTGTAATTTGTAGTAAGGCACTATTTACAAATTTAATTTCTCCATAAATGTTACAAATCATAATGCCTTCAGGTATAGATTCAATAAATGCTTCAAAGCTTTGCTTATTACTATTGAAGTTTATCATAACAACCGAATTTCATCTCCCGAACTTATCTAAGCATAACTTAACACTTTTGCAAATATATAAGCAACTAATGTAACTTCTATTCTCAAATTCACATCTTTCTATTAAAAACAGACTTCATATATAGAGAGAAGCTATCTTCTTTAACACATGAAGTCTACTTTCTAGTTTACCAAATCAAACTAGAACTTACCTATATATTCATCTAATCCTAATTTCTTTAATGTTTCTTCTGTAGGTATACCCTCTTTACTCCATCCTCGTACTGAGTAATATTCTGGCAGAAGAACATCTAGCCTATGAACGTGTCCCTTTGATGGACCATCTGGAATAGGTTCTTCTAACAATCTCTTTGGTAGAGTATCCTGGCTGCTGTCTATTCCAGCTGCAAGATTAAATAATTTTTCAAGAGTCCATACTCTATCTCCTGCCTCTAATAGTGAATCTGAATCACAAGTAGATTCTCCTACTACTGCATTATACATATCTACATAATCCTGTATTCCAAGCCCAAATGTAGTGAATATGCACAATCCTAAAGAATCAATTACAGCAGTTAAATCATGCATCATTTTGGCATAGGCTGCTTTACCATCTAATGCAAATCTATCAAGTTTTTCCGGATAACCTAATATTTCAGGATTAATCATATATCCCTTAATATGACATCCTCCTCTATTATTAACTGCATAGGTAATACCATGTCCCTGTATTCCCCTTGGATCATATGCTGGAATTTCTTGTTTTTTAACTGTCATAGAATACTCAGGTACTCCATAACCTTCACAAAGCCTATATGAACCATTTGTCATCTTTGCTCCAAAGCCTTCACTATATACCATTTTCTTTATCCAGCCAATCATAGACTCCGTATCTCCCCACTTGAGAGATAGGTTATCTCCGGCTATTTCTTCATCTTTTACATATCCTCTTTGATAAAGTTCCATAGCTGCAGCAATTGTTGCACCACAGGTAATAGTATCAATACCATATTCATTACATAACATATTAGCTTCATTTATAGCATCTAAATCATATGAACCACAGTCAGAGCCAAAACACCACAGTGTTTCATACTCCGGTCCTCCGCACTCTGTACCATCTTTTAGTCTAACCCATCTTCCACAACCTATAGGACAGCTGTAACAAGGATTTTTCCTTACTAGTTGGTTAGCAGTAAGAGTCTCTCCACTTATTTTATCTGCTTGATCCGTATAAGATTCTTGAAAATTATTTACAGGATGAACTCCATTTTCATTTATTATATTAACCAGTATAGCTGTACCATAAGTTGGCATTCCCTGACCAGCTACTGGATCATTTTTTAATGTTGTAATTTTTTCTACGGACACTTTTTTTACTTTTTCTTTATCAGCTAAAGCTATTTTTCCAGTTCCTTTAACTGTAATAGCTTTTAAGTTTTTAGATCCCATAACTGCACCAACGCCGCCTCTTGCTGCAGTTCTATCTACATCATTCATAACTGCTGCCATAAGGGACAATCTTTCACCAGCAGGTCCTATACATAATACCTTTGATCTATTCTCAGTTATCTTTTCTAACTCTTTTGTAGTTTCTGATGTAACTTTTCCCCAAAGCTGTGACGCATCTTTAATTTCTACTTTATCATCTACTATTTCAATGTAAACTGGTGAATCAGCCTTATCCTCTACTATTATCATATCCCAGCCAGCTTTTTTCAAGTCTACTCCCCATTTTCCACCCGAATTTGAAATTCCTATAGTTCCTGTAAGCGGTGCTTTAGTAACTACCATAAACCTTCCACTAGTTGGAACTGGAGCTCCAGTTAACGGACCTGTTACAATTATAAATTTATTTTCTGGTGATAATGCATCTATTTTAGGATCTATTTCATCAAATAAAGTTTTAACACCTAGTCCCCTACAGCCTATAAACTTTTTAGCTTTATCTAAATCTAAATTTTCTGATTTGCAAGTTCTTTCTTTTAAATTAATTCTTAATACTTTACCATTATAACCATACATTGAAATTCCTCCTCATATACATATATTTATTTCAGAAATGTTATAGAGCATAAATTGTGCCAAATATGGTTACAAAAAAACACTCAATAATCAACATTACATGCAATGTGTTGATTATCAAGTGAATTCATAGTAAATAATTTAATAACGTTTTTTTATTTTATAATAAAATGCTTAAATAATAAGCAATACAGTTCTCCATATTGCCAAAATGCTCAAAAAAAATACAATATTATCATTTTATTTTTAAAAAAGTGGTCAAATAACGTACAATACTATTTCTGTTTTTTTAAAACGTTCCAATATGGATCACAATTAGCATATACTTTAGAGCTTACTTGCTTATTCATTACTATTTTCCAGGAGATTGTGCTTTCAATATTTTATCTACCTCTTCATTAGTAAGATTATAGTTTAAAAATGTTTTATAGAAATTTTTTGTTTCAGCAGCTATGTCTAAATCTTTAAATTTATCTGGATGAATTGTTTTAGCAGCCCATTGAACTTGAAGCGCTTCTTCACAACTGTAACGATCCCATAAAAATGCACCAGTAGGATTTTGATATACTTTTCCATTTTTAACTGCTGATATCTTCTGCCAATTTGGATCATTAATTAATTTATCTATAGAGTTAACTTTACCACTAGCACCATTAGCCCCAAATATAATAATATCAGGATTCCACTGAATTACTTGTTCTAAGGATACTTCCTTCATATTTCCAGTAACATCCTTTGCAGCGTTTACTCCTCCAGCTGCTTCAATCCATTCATTAATAATAGTTTTGCTTCCATCTACACCAATTGGAGACAGCGACTCTACATGAAGAACTTTAGGTCTTTCACTATCTGGTATTTTTGAGGTAACATCTTTAACCATTTTAACCTTATCATCTAAATATTTGTTATATTTATCTGCACGCTTTGCAGCATCTCCACCTAAAATTTCACCAGTTAAAGATACACATTTTTTCATTGTGTCAAAAGTAGTAAAATTTAATTGAACTACTGGAATTCCTAAACTAGAAATTTTATTAGCATTTGCATCACCAGAAGATACAAATACTATGTCAGGTTTATTTTTCATTAAATCCTCTGTATTAAAATTTGCACCAAAAGTAGTAACTGCTTTTTTCATAGCTGGATTAACTTTATATAACCAAGGCATAGATTTTTCACTAAGCACTGTTTCCACAATTTTATCACCATCGCCTAATACTGATAAAACTTCATTATGTGCCTTCCAAGAATCAGCAACCTTGTTTATTTTTGTAGGAACTTGAACTTTTGCACCAGAAGTATCTGTAATAGTTTTTGTTTTTGAGCTAGTTTCTTGTGTCGAAGAAGATTTGTTTGATGATTGAGTCGATTGACTTGAATTGCAAGCAGTAAAAAACATCATTAAGAAAATACATAGAATAATTGTTGTTATTTTTTTCATTTTTATACATCCTTTCATAATAAAAATTATAATAAATTAGGTATTAGTTTTGTTTTACCAGATTACTTAAAATATTTTTATTAAATATACCAATTTATTAGAAGTTCACTAATTTTTAGCTTCATATTACTGCCTCCTTCCTTTTAATAAAATAGTTATAAAGAATGGTGCGCCTATTAATGACGTTAAAATACCTAGTGGTATTTCCATAGAAAATATGGTACGAGAGATGTTATCAATTAAAAGAAGATAAGCGCCTCCAATTAATATAGAACCTGGTAAAAGATCTTTATAATTAGGACCTACAATCATCCTAGTCACATGAGGAATAACCAAGCCTACCCATCCAATTATTCCAGCCATAGAAACAGAGGCAGCAGTTAATAAAGTAGAACAAAATATTAAAATAATTCTCATTCTATCTGTATTTATTCCTAGTGATTTTGCTTCTTCTTCACCAAAAGAAATAACATTTAACTTCCATCTCAATAATAAAATTGGAACAACTCCTATAATAAATGTAATTAAAAGAATATGAATTTCTTTAAAGGTTATGGTAGAAAGACCACCCATAAGCCAGAACGTTATTGCTGGAAGTTTACTGTCTGGATCAGCTACATATTTTGTTAAAGAAATAAGGGATTGAAAAAGGGATGATACCACTATACCCGTAAGTACCAATATTAAAGTTGTATTATTACTACGTCCAATAACCTTACTAACAGCATAAGTAATAAGAACTGCACCCATGCCAAAGGCAAAAGCAAGAAATTGTACTCCTGCCATATTAAAAGATAATAAAAGTCCCATTGCAGCACCAAAACCGGCACCTGCTGAAGCACCTAATATATCAGGAGAAACCATAGGATTTTTAAATAGGCATTGATATGTAGTCCCAGCTACTGAAAGTGAAGAACCAATTAATAACGCAGCTATAATCCTTGGTAATCTTATTTTAAATAATACAGTATCAACATTTTCAGACCAGATTTGAGGTAACCCAAATATTTTTGCATAAAATATATAAAAAAGATCTTTAAATGATACTGAATACCTTCCCATAGTAAATGAAATCAAAAATGTAAAAAGGGCCAGGATAATAAGTATAATTTTTATAGATATTATATTGCTTTTTTTTACACTTTCTCCTCTTAACGTTTGCATGAAACAGCCTCCTACTCCTATTTTGTTTATAGAAAATGTCTCTTTAATGTAAAATATTTTAGTTAATCATAGGTATGCAGGCTTTGATTTGCTGTCCATTTGAATCAACTGTAGTTATAATTTTTACATTAATACCATATGCTTTTTTAAGCATATCCTCTGTTACAACCTCATTCACGCTGCCTACTGTAAATACATTGCTTTTTTCCATAAGTGCCACTTTTGTGGAACATAGAAAAGCATGATTGGGAAAATGTGAAGTCATAACAACTGCTAATCCTCTTTCAGAAAGCTTATTTATCTGTTCTAGTACTCTAATCTGATTTCCAAAATCCAAATTAGAAGTTGGTTCATCCATTATTAACATTTTGGGCTGCTGAGCAAGAGCCCTAGCAATTAAAACCATTTGCCTTTCACCACCGCTTATTTCCGTATATACCTTGTCCTTTAGATAGGATATTTTCAAAGTATTTATGGCCTCTTCTGCAATGTCCATATCTTCTTTTGTAGGAGAAGAAAACATTGAAAGGTGAGCAGTTCTCCCCATCAATACCACATCAAAAACTTTAAATGGAAAAGGGGGTGTATGTGCCTGAGGTACATAACCAATAGTTTTAGCTAATTTCTTTCTAGACCAATTATGTATATTCTCTCCATCCAAAAGTATTTCCCCACCCTTTAACTTTAAGAATCCTAATATAGTCTTAAAGAAAGTTGTTTTTCCTACACCATTAGGTCCTAACAAACATAATATTTCTCCCGAGCTTACATTCATAGATATATTTTTTACTATAATGCTTGTACCATAACCACAAATAGCGTTTTTAACCTCTAATTTCATATCAGTTCTCTCCTTCCTGCAATAACCGAACATCCTTCCTTTGCCTAGGTGTCATTAATTTTGTCAAGTTTTTGCCAATACAGATATATAAAAAATAGGCACATGCCAAAAGCACATACCTATTCTCTCGATATTTGCAATGGCCTTCTTCTCAAACACGGAAAGCACATCATTTTCATGACATACTCATTGGTTTTATCTCCATAGGCTTAGCGTTAGGATCAAAAACTTGAAGTCCTGTAATATTATACTTACTTATATATTTTTTCTAAAAGATAACGCCTTCTAAGTGCTAAATCAGCAAGAATCCTGTTTATCACAGGGGAATTATATCATACTCAGTTGAGAGAAGATCTATAAAGGCCATCTTTTTTCTTAAAAGTTCTCCTCTACCTAAAAGAAGCTTTATTACTTCACTTACTTCAATTGAAGCTGCTAAAGCTGGTATAAACGATGGATTACCCATTTCCTTTTCAATTCCTTTAGATGTTTGCTTATCTACATTATAAATCTTATTTAAGGTATCATCCCCTGGAAGTATAGTAGTAATTTGAGCATACCATCCTGCTATGGCTCCATAAACCATTGGTATATTAAGTTTTTTGCAGCTGCGTTGAAGTAATAATCTTGCTGGTATGCTGTCAAGAGCATCTACTACTACATCGTGATTACTTAAAATACTGCAAGCATTATCTTCCGTAAGCATTTTTTCTAATGCTTTTACCTCTATTAGTGGATTTACTTTTTCCATTCTAGCCTTTGCTTCCTGTGCTTTGCTAAAACCTATAGTGTCTGTACTTGAAAGTATTTGCCTATTCAAATTAGATTCCTCAAATACATCTCCATCTACTGCAGTAATATTTCCTATTCCTATTCTTCCAAGCATTTCAATGACATAACCACCAATTCCTCCACAGCCTACAACACAAACTTTAAATTTCTTTAAGCTATCATTTTCTTCTTTTGACAGGGTTTTCATATTTCTAACATAACGTTCCAAATTTAACCGCCTCCTACTGGTGGGAACAATGACAATACATCATTGTCATTAAGTTCTGTATTTGCTTTACCATCCCTACCATTTATAAGTAAAATAGCTACTTCTTCTTCCTTAATATTTATCTTTT
The DNA here is from genome assembly GCF_001675165.1 of Clostridium ragsdalei P11. Classification (GTDB taxonomy): domain Bacteria; phylum Bacillota; class Clostridia; order Clostridiales; family Clostridiaceae; genus Clostridium_B; species Clostridium_B ragsdalei. The sequence goes on along the minus strand of NZ_LROS01000036.1, from coordinate 10,527 downwards.
TAAATATATCCGCAGGTGTTACGGGCTCGTCAAATTCTAAAAACAATTTTTTATCTCTATCTTTTCTAAAATAAGCAAATAATCTAACTTCTATTTTCAAGTTTCCACCTCCTTAGGCTAAGAAAATAGACTTCATATACAGAGACAAGATGTCTTTTTTAATACATGAAGTCTAATCTCTAATTAATTTAATTAAAACTTACCTACATATTCATCTAATCCTAATTTCTTTAACGTTTCCTCTGTAGGTATACCATTTTTATCCCATCCACGTACTGAATAATATTCAGGAAGAAGTACATCTAATCTATGAATCTCTCCTTTTGATGGTCCTTCTGGAACTGGTTCCTCAAGCAATCTCTTTGGAAGAGTATCCTGTGAACTATCTATGCCTGCCTTTAAGTTAAATATTTTTTCTAAAGTCCATATTCTATCTCCAGCTAACATTAAAGAGTCTACATCATGTAATTCTCCACCAACTACTGCATTATACAAATCAACATAATCCTGTGCACCAAGACCAAATGTTGTAAAAATACATAATCCAAGTGAATCTATAACAGCTGTTAAATCATGGAATACTCTAGCATATCCTGCTTTTCCTTCCACTGCAAGTCTATCAAGTTTTTCTGGATAACCAAGTATTTCAGGGCTTACCATATATCCCTTAATATGACACCCTCCCCTATTGTTAACAGCATAAGTTATACCATGTCCCTGTATTCCTCTTGGGTCATATGCTGGGATTTCTTGTTTTTTTACAGTCATTGAATACTCAGGTACACCGTATGAGTCACAAAGTCTGTATGAACCATCTGCCATCTTGTCTCCAAATCCTTCTCTAAGTCCCATTTTCTTTACCCATTCAACCATGGACTTAGCATCTCCCCAATTAAGTGACAATCCATCTGCTGCTATTTCTTCATCCTTAATATAACCTCTTTGATAAAGTTCCATAGCTGCTGCAATAGTACATCCTGCTGTAATGGTATCTAATCCATATTCATTACACAACATATTTGCTGTATTTACAGCATTTATATCGTATACATCACAATCAGATCCAAATGACCATAATGTTTCATATTCTGGTCCTCCACATTCAGTTCCATCATCAAGTTTTACCCATCTTCCACAGGCAATTGGACACCTATAGCAAGGATTTTTTCTAACTAAGCAATCTTTAGTTAAAGTTTCTCCACTGATCTTATCTGCCTGATCTGTATAAGATTTTTGGAAATTTTTTACTGGATGTACGCCATTTTCATTTATAATATTAACAAGTACAGCTGTTCCGTATGTTGGAAGTCCTCCACCAGCTACTGGATCTTTTCTTAAAATATTTGTTTTCTCAAGTGCTACTTCTTTCACTTTTTGCTCATCAAATAATTTTACTTTTCCGCTTCCTTTAACTACAATAGCTTTTAAGTTCTTTGAGCCCATAACAGCTCCAACACCACCACGTCCTGCTGTTCTATCAACATCATTCATAACTGCTGCCATAAGTGATAATTTTTCCCCAGCTGGTCCTATGCATAAAACCTTAGCTCTCGAATCTGTTTCCTGTTGAAGCATTTTTGTAGTTTCTTCTGTTAGTTTTCCCCAAACATGAGAAGCATCCCTAAATTCTACTTTATCATCTACTATATTTACATAAACTTCTTTATCAGATTTACCTTCAACGATTATCATATCGTATCCAGCTGCTTTGAATTCTGCTCCCCATTTTCCACCTGAATTTGCAATAGCAATAGTTCCTGTTAAAGGTGATTTAGTAACTACCATGAATCTTCCGCTTGTTGGAACAGGCGCACCTGTAAGTGGTCCCGCTGCTATAATAAATTTGTTATCAGGTGATAATGGATCTACCTTTGGATCTACTTCGTCAAATAAGGTTTTTACGCCTAAACCTCTTGCACCTATAAATTTTTTAGCTTTGTCAATTTTCAATTCTTCCACTATATAAGTTTTACTACTTAGATTAATTCTTAATACCTTACCATTATATCCGTACATAAAAACCCTCCTAAAAAATTGATTATTCAAACAATTATTATATGTAGCATAAACCATGCCAATAATAAAATATTGTGTTTTGAGGGTATTACACCAAGCAAACTGTTCCATTCTGGTGCAATTTTGTTCCATTCCAGATCATTGTTCTGTTTCGGAACATTCTATGTGATACTTTTCCATCTTTCTATATAAGGTATTTCTTCCAATTCCCATTGCCTTAGCCGCTAAACTTATATTTCCACTGAAGCTTTTAAGAACCTTTATAATATGATTTTTTTCTACATCTTCAAGCTTCATACTTTCAAAATTCATAGAACCTTCAGCAACTTTATTGTTTCCAACTACAGAAGTTTTATGTAGTTTAAGTATATAATCTGGAATCTTTTCTGTATTTACTATAAGTTCAACAACATTTTCTAATTCCCTTATATTCCCAGGCCAATCATATTCCAAAAATTTATTCATTACAGTACTATCAATTTTAAACTTATTCTTGTTTAGCTTCTTACTTACTTTAGTCATATAGTAATCTATCAAAATAGGGATATCTTCTTTTCTATCTCTTAAAGGTGGAAGCCATAGAGGAAGTACATTAAGTCTATAAAATAAATCCTTTCTAAATCTTCCCTTTTTTACTTCCTCTTGTAAGTCTTTATTTGTAGCTGCTATAATCCTGACATCTACAGGAATCTGTTTAGAACCTCCAACTCTGCTTACAACGCCTTCTTCTATAACCCTTAAAAGTCTTACTTGTGTCTCTAAGGACATTTCACCTATTTCATCTAAAAAAATAGTTCCACCATGAGCTAATTCAAATTTACCAGCATTGCCACCCTTTTTAGCTCCTGTAAAAGCCCCTTCTTCATAGCCAAGCAACTCTGACTCGATAAGATTTGATGGTATAGCGCCACAATTTACTGCAATAAAGATTTTATCTCTTCTACTACTTAAATTATGTATAGCTTGTGCAAAGATCTCTTTACCTGTACCACTCTCACCAGTTATCAATACAGTAGATGTACTATCAGATATTTTTTTTGCATACTCTATTACGCTTACAAAACTTTTACTTTTTCCTATTATTTTATCAAAAGTATATATAGCACAACTTTGAGATATCTTTTTTACTGATTTTCTATATACTTTTTCATTATCACTTTTCATATTATTTCAATTTTATCTCCTCTTTTAATCCATCCAGAACTTAGCACTTTAGCAAATACGCATTCTCTAGTCATAACACAGTCATCTGCTAATTTTCTTCTTTCACATCCTTTATGACACTGTTTTCCAACTTCAGTAATTTCTAAAACAGCTTCACCTATTTTCACTTTTGTACCAACAGACAACTTATATAAATCTAAACCAAAGGTAGTAAGATTTTCAGTAAATTTAACTGTACAAAAGCCATCTATTCCTGATTTTTTTATCTTATCAATGCTTTCCTGTCCCAGTAAACTCACCTGTCTATCTAATTTTCCTGCATGAATATCTCCTACAATACCATGATTTATTTCAAAATATCCCTTTTCAATATTCTTCTTAACAACTCCTTTCTTCTCACCTATATTTATCGATAAAATGCTAGGCATCCAAGTATCTCCCTTCATACAACTTATCTTTTAAATATATTACTCAACTTTCGCACATACAAAACTTTAACTTAATATACTAAGCAAAGCATTTGAAAAGTACAAAGTTTAAAGAACAAATAACAGATAAGGATGATTTCCTTCGTGCCTCAGGAAATCTATAATATTAATATTTTCTGACGTTAGAAAGAAAATTATCATTAATTATTTGATATTTGTACTTTGTTCTTTGTTCTTTAAAAAATATTGCTTCGCAATATTTTTAAACTGCGAAAGTTTAGTATATTATATTACATATATCCGAGTAATCATAGCCTCCAAGTTCATCAAGCTTCTTTAAAAATTCACTGCTTTTCATAACCTTAAGCAGCTCTTTAATTATATCAAGCTCCAAATACTGTACAGGCACTGCAAAATCGTATTCCTCATTGCAAACTGGAATGAAATCAAGGCCCATCATATCTGCTGCGGAATATACTCCAAGACCACAATCAACATCTCCATTAGCTACTGCAGCTGCCACTGAAAGGTGTGTAAACTCTTCTCTTTCATAACCATTAATTTGGTCAGGTGAAATATGAAGCTTTTTTAAATAGTAATCTAAAAGTAATCTTGTACCTGCTCCTCTTTGTCTATTTACAAAACGCACATTTTTTTCTGATATATCTGAAATACTTTTAAGTGACAAAGGATTACCCTTTTGAACCATAAGTCCTTGAATTCTTTTTACTACTTTTATCAATGCTATATCTTTATTTTTTAAATACTTATTGATATAAGAAATATTATATTCTCCAGTTTCCATATCCAATAAATGAATCGGAGCAATATGTGTTTCTTCATTTTTAAGTGCCATTATTCCACCCATACTTCCTGTATGAGCTGAAGATAAATAGTAATGTTTACTGCTTAAATGAAGCATATCTGACAATACATCCAAAATAGGATCATGGCTGCCTATACACACAATAGTGTTTTTAATTTCCTCCATATCCCTCATGAGACTTATTTCAACTTTTGTTCCTGCTTCAATACCTTCTACATTTTGAGGAACCTCTAATGTTCCATCGGCTCTAACAAGTGACATAGTGGCACCTGCTCCTCTTGATAGTGGTGTTGCAATAATCTTATTTCCCACATATCCAAGCTTCATTCTCACAAATTCTAAATGTTTTAAGGATGACATAATTCTTCTGGATAAAATTGCATCTACCTTTTGAGGTTCTTTTGTCTTCAATCCTTGATAATTTTCTACTATTTTCTTAAGGACTTTTTCCATTATGATATAAGCAGAAACAGGATATCCAGGTATACCAAGAACAGGTTTATTATTAATTCGTCCCATAATAGTAGGTTTTCCTGGTTTTATAGCAATACCATGTACATAAACTTTTCCTAAATCAGCAATTAAATCACTGGTAAAATCTTCTCTTCCTGCAGAAGAACCAGCATTGATTATAACTATATCACACTCTGAAACAGCTTTTTTTAAAGTTTCCTTTAAAATTTCATAATTATCTTTTACTATACCATACCTTTTTGGTGTTCCTCCATATTCAATTACTTGTGCACTAAAAGTCCTTGAATTAAAATCAATTATATCTCCAACTTTAAGGTCACTGCCTGGTTCCACTATCTCAGTACCTGTTGGTATAATGCCTACTAAAGGTTTTTTGTAAACTTCAATTGTATTCACTCCTCCTGCCAGCATTGCTCCTATGTCTACAGGTCTTACAGTATGACCTGATGGAACAATAAGTTGCTTTTCCACTATATCTTCACCTAATGGACGTATATTCTGCCAGGGAGCTGCACTTTTATATATTTGAATTCTATTTTCAGCTATGTTAACTATATCCTCTACCATTATCACACAGTCATATTCCTTTGGAACTGGATCTCCTGTATCTACTACTATATAATCCTTCCCTTCCTCTAGCACAATAGGATGCTTTTCGGATGCTCCTATAGTTTTAGAACTATGAAGGGCAATACCATCCATGGCAGAACAATTATAAAAAGGGGAAGAAATTTTTGAATAAACCGCCTGTGCAATAACTCTGCCTAAACCTTCTTCTGTGTTTATTACTTCTTTATTAAGAAATACAGAACTTATTTCACTTAAATATTTATTTAATGCTTCTTTAAATTCATAATTTGATAAATATACTTTCTGTGCCATAATATCACCTCTGAAATTTATAAACATATACCTGTTGATCTTTAAAAATTCCCTCTACATTTTTATCTATCTTTACATAACCCCAGGCCTTGGTAAATCCACTAATTGCAGCAGACTTGGTTAAAACAGGTACAGCTATATATTCTCCTTCTATATTTTTAATTGTAACTGGAAGATATTCTTCCCTTCCTTTGGCTTTATGATAGTTAGTACTAAACTTACAAGGAATAGGATATTCAACTTCTTCAAATTTCATCATTCTCTGTAAAAAATATCTAACTATTATTCTATAAACTACTGCACAGGAAAGAGGATGTCCTGGCAACCCAAATATAGGTTTATTTTTAACTTTTCCTAGTATAGTTGGTTTACCTGGTTTTATTGATATTCCGTGAAGAAGTATACCTGGCTTACCAAGTTCATCAATAATTTTCGCAGTTTGATCCTTCTTTCCTACTGAACTTCCACCAGATATGAGAACTACATCACATTCTTCATTAGCTTTTTTTGCAGTTTCAAATAATTTTTCATAATCATCTCTTATGACTCCATAGAATATTGCTTCTCCACCATCTTCAATGACAGAAGAATACAAAAGATATGAATTTATGTCTCTGATTTGACCAGGCTTTGGATATTCTTCTGGTGATATAATTTCATCCCCAGTAGAAATTATCCCCACCTTTGGTCTGCAAATTACTGGTACCTTAATAATTCCCAAACTGGACAGCATGCTTATACTATAGGGTTTAAGTACTGTTCCTGCTTTAAGCACAGTTTCCCCTAATTCCACATCTTCATCTTCATTAAGCACATTTTCACCAAATGCAACTGGCTTATTCACAAGTATAGTAGTATCATCCATTTTATCAGTATACTCAATCATTACCACACTATCTGCACCCTCAGGAAGCATTCCTCCAGTTGGTATGTACATACATTCTCCTGGAAATTCCAATGATTTAGAAGGCATCTTGCCCATTATAACTTCTCCCTTTAAATCAAGCATAGATGGCATACTTTCACTAGCTCCCTGTACTTCCTTACACTTTACTGCATATCCATCCACAATAGATCTTTTAAAACCTGGAACATTTAACGGTGAAACAATATCCTCATATAATATTCTGTCATTACATTCTTTTAAGTCTATTAATTCTTTCCCTAAACTTATAGAAAAATTAGAATTAATTGTGTCTTTTACCTCCTCAACTGATGACACCTTATAAAAGTCCATACTTTATTGCCTCCTATCTTTCACCATCGAAGTGATGATTTTAGTATTTAATCCTATTTTATGCAATCTGCATTTAACCACATTTTAAGTTTTTCATTTGAAGGATTTGTAAAAAACTGAACCTTATCTCCATATTCGATAATTTTACCTTTATCCATATACAGAACATAGTCAGCTATTCTCTTTGCCTGATACAAATCATGGGTAATCATTATTACAATTCTGCCATTTAAACACATACTTTTTATTAATTTTTCAGCAACTAATGTGCTTTCTAAGTCCATGCTGGCAGTTGGTTCATCTAATAAAGTTATCTTTGTCTCCAGCATAGCTACTCTTAAAAGAGCTGTTTTTGCTTTTTCTCCACCAGATAAAGTTTTTGCATTCTTATCCATTAATTTTTCCATATCAAAATCTTTAATATAGAAACTATACTTTTGTAAAAGCTCTTCCCACCTTTTCTCTTTAAATAGAAGTCCTTTTATTATATTTTCCTTAACAGAAGTATTGAAAATATATGGTTTCTGAAGTAACATTGAAATTTTATCTTTTGCATCTTCAAAACCTTCATCGTCGTATTTTATGCTTCCTGAATTAACCCTATTTACTCCTGCTATACACTCAAGAAATGTGCTTTTTCCACTTCCATTTAAACCTAAAATTATATATATTCCTGCCTGTTTAAAATTAAATTTATCTATATTTAGCACTACCCTATTTCCATATTGTTTTATAATATTTAAAACCTCAATATTCATCAATTTCACTTCCCCGAAATTTGTGTAAAATGACATTTATAATTAGAGAAATAGAAAGTAGTATTACTCCTATGATGATAGCTCCTTCAAAATTTCCTTTTCCTGTTTCTAATGCTATATATGTGGTCATTACTCTTGTATGATCTTTAATATTTCCTCCTACCATCATTACTGCTCCAACTTCTGAAATAGCTCTTCCAAAGCCAGTAGCAGCTATAGTAAGTAACTGTTCCTTCATTTCGATAATTATGGTTAATAAAGTTTTAAATCTTGAAGCACCAAGCACTTCACAATTTTTTTTAATCTCCCTACCTTGCTTTTGTGTTGAACTAATTGTAAGGCCAATTATTATAGGAAATACCAATAGTGTCTGTGCTATAATCATAGCTGTTGGAGTAAATAAAAGCTCCAGACTGCCTAAAATACCTTTTCTTGAAAGTAATAAATATACTAAAAGCCCCATGAGCACTGGCGGAGTACTCATAAGGGTCTCTAATAACCTTACCATAACCTTTTTCAATTTGAAATCTTTTAGTCCTGCTAAAACCCCTATAGTTATTCCTGCTGCTGCTGCCATAACTGTAGATGATAGGGATACTATTAGGGACATACTTATAACAGGAAGTATGTCTTTTATAAGTATTAGCATTTTAAATTTGTCTCCCATTATAAATTATTTTTTAGCATTTGGAATAAAAAGTGCCTGACCATATTTGTCTTTTCCATATTCACCTATATTTTTTTGAATTTTATCAGACAAAATCCAATTGTAAAATTCATCTGCTTCTTTTTCCTTAAGCTTAGGGTTCTTTGCAGGATTTAATTTTATTACTCCATATTGATTATATAACTGAGGACTTTTCTCTGTAACAATTTGAAGCTTTAACTTGTTTTTCATAGATAAATATGTTCCCCTATCAGTTAAAGTATAGGCTTTCATTTCATCTGCCATTTGTAATACTGCACCCATTCCCTTACCTGCAGATACGTACCAACTTCCACTAGGTGTAATTTCTGCAGACTTCCATAAGCCTTTTTCCTTACTGTGAGTACCTGATTCATCTCCTCTTGAAATAAATTTAACATTACTATCCTTAATTATCTTCAAAGCATCAATTGGATTATTATAAGCCTTTTCTTTAATCTTAGCAGGATCTTCAGTTGGTCCTACAATAATAAAATCATTATACATTACATCATTTCTTTTAAGTCCATAACCATTTTTTATGAATTCTTCTTCTTTTGATTTATCATGTACTAAAAGACAATCAGCATCACCATTTTGTGCAAGCTTTAAAGCTTCTCCTGTTCCTTTTGCTACTACCTTTACATCTATTCCAGTGTCCTTTTTAAATAATGGAACTAGATAATCTAAAAGTCCCGTATCCTGTGTACTGGTAGTAGTAGCTAGTACCATACTTCTAGCTTCCTTTGGTTTGGCAGCTTCTTGTTGTTTAGTAGTACATCCCACTAAAAAAACAAAGATTAAACTTAATAATAGTGCAAGTTTTTTCTTCATAAAAAAGACCTCCTATTTAAAATTTGCATAAAAAAGAACAAAAGTAAGTTCTTTCTTTTTAGTAGAATGTGTAACCTTTTATAAATCTATTCATTTGAAATCTGTTAACTTATTTTTTAAGTTATTACTCAGAACTTTATAACTATTATTTCATGTATAATATCTTGATTACAATATTATAACTTTTTTATTGTCAACAATTGTTTAAAAATGAATAAAACAACAAAATATTGTATAAAATTTAATATCTATCTGTATAACCTTTAAGTATTTCATTTTCACAGCATCACTCTTAAATTTTCATACATAAATACTGTAATTCTTCACATAATATTATATGAAGAAATATTTACTATTCCTTGATTAAATTTTGGAAGAAATGTTTAAAAAATATCTTATAGAGTATATAAAAAACTCTATAGGATATTTTTTATATACTACAAAATAAAAAATATTTTTTCTTAAAAGTTCCCATCTCTCTTTCTTCTCTGTATAAAAAATTTATATTTCTATTTCATATTTTTTTATTTTGCTGTACAAAGTATTTCTTCTTATACCCAGTGCTGCTGCTGAATGGGTTATATTTCCTTCAAATTTCTTCAATACTTTAATTACATGTTCTTTTTCCACATAATCTAACTTTAAACAATCATCACTAATATCTACAAGTACCTCATTATCACAATTCTCTTCTGTAAAATAATCTGCAGGTATAGATCCTGTATTTACAATTAGCTCAACCAAGTTTTCTAATTCCCTTATGTTTCCAGGCCAATTGTAGTTAATCATTTTCTTCAAGTATTCTTTTAATATAGCTGGCTCTTTTTTATTTAATTTTTGTGCTATACTCTTAACAAAATATTGAATAAGAATAGGTATATCCTTTTTTCTTTCTCTAAGTGGAGGTAAATATAAAGGCAGAACATTTAATCTGTAATATAAGTCTTTTCTAAATCTTCCAGCTTCCACTTCTTTTTTTAAATCTCTGTTTGTGACAGCTATAATTCTTACATCTACAGGTATAGACTTTGAACTCCCTATTCTCGTTATTACGCCTTCCTGTACAACTCTTAGAAGCTTTGTCTGCATATCAAGTGGCATTTCTCCAATTTCATCCAGCATCATAGTTCCACCATCTGCCAATTCAAATTTTCCAAGGTTTCCACCTTTTTTGGCACCTGTAAAAGCTCCTTCTTCATATCCAAAAAGCTCTGACTCTATAA
>NZ_LROS01000035.1 GCF_001675165.1 Clostridium ragsdalei P11 | reverse complement strand
GAGAAGAAATAGGTAAAAGCCTATTTCTTTTTTTCTGCACTAATTTTTCGAAAGGCATATATATAAGTAAAAGTTAAAGAAAGGGGCGAATTGCTATGGCAGCAAAGTCAACAAAGCTTTCAAGTACACTTTCTATTGTAGAAAAGACAGGGCTTAACAAACAGGGTAAAGAGATACTTAAGAAAGTTACACTGGGCAAGATTGCAATGGATGCAGCAGATCAGGATGTATATGATGTTGTAAAAGCTGTAGGTGACATACTGACTTATCCTGTAAATGAGATTCAAAAAGTGGACAACACCGTAATTACTAATGCCTAGTTAGTGGGCAAAAATCAGGAAAGGAGGAGTTTAAATGGCAAACAGACTTAATATGAGGTTTACTACCGAGGAAGAAGGCAAATATTTTTCCTTGAGTGTGGACAACGTAAAAGAAGATGCAAATGGACAGCCTTCAGTTACCCAGGAACAGGTCGCATCTCTCATGGATCTTATAATTGCAAAGAAAATATTTGTTACTAAGAACGGTGCATTGGTTGGCAAGAAGGATGCTAAGGTTGTAACAACAGACTCAAAAGAATTTGAAATGAAATAGATCATAAAGGTCCTGCAGATGTGCAGGACCTTTAAATTTAGGAGGTGGCATTTTGAATATAATAAATTCTAATTTAAGTTTCAGAAGCAGTTTAAGCTGGGGAAACAACCCGCAGGCAGTCGTGCTCCACCATGCATATGCAAAAGTGTGCAGTATAGAGGATATCCACAGGTGGCACCTTGAAAATGGATGGTGCGGATGCGGTTATCACTATCTTGTGAGGAAAGACGGTACTATATATACGGGAAGAAATGAAAAGGCTGTAGGCGCCCACTGTCCAGAATATAATTCTAAATCTATAGGAATATGTGCTGAGGGTGATTTCAATGTCGAGGTTATGGGTCAAACACAGTACAGTGCATTATTAGAATTAACCCGTTCCATGTTAAGTAAATATGGAGTAAGTAAAGTATACGGTCATAGAGAATTATATTCTACTGACTGCCCGGGAAAGAATTTCCCGCTGGACAAAATAAGGGGTGAAGCTGCAGGAAGCGGTGGTAAATTAATTTATTCTGGATATCTTATAAAGATGAATTCTAATTTGGAAGATAGTAATGTAAAGGCTGTTCAGGAGAAGCTTATGAGCAGAGGTTATAATGTTGGAAGATGTGGTGCTGATGGATTCTTTGGAGGGGGTACCCTGGAGGCAGTGAAGAGTTTTCAGAGAGACAGCGGGCTTGCAGTTGATGGTATCGTTGGAGTTAATACATGGACTAAGCTGTTTGGATAAATTAATACCAGTATAAAGAAGGTTGATATCATAAAAATGATGCCAACCTTTTTTATACTATCACATCAAAACCGTAGGGTTTATCTATAATTTTTGCATTCTTATCATATTTAAGGAGATATAGTGACATATATATATCCCCTGTACTTCCCAGTAAGTTTATTATAAAAAATATTTCTCCAAGCCATACAGGAAGAAGTAAACAGGTTAATGATATTAACAATACTATTTTAGCCCCAAATCTTATTTTCCACCAAATAATTTAAAAGATCGTAGGGTATTGACTTTAATCTTTTTACTATGTTCATAAAATGAATTTTTTATGTATTACTTTATAAGTCTAAATATATGGGAATTCGTTGAAAATTGAATAATATGGTGTTGATATAATATTAAATCTTTAAAGTGAAAGATAGTGTACAAAAACATGATATACTTTTAATAAAAGGAAACTTATATTTTAAGATACTGTAATAAACTTAAGGGGGATAAAAAATGAGTGAAAATCCGATTAAAGATGCAGCAATTGAGGTTTTAAAAGAACGCTCAAAAGAAATTTATGATGATGGATTAAAACCAGTAACAAAAGAAGGAGGTGAGATTCTGCAAACAATTGTAGGGTTATTTAATAATGTTGTTTTATATCCAGTAAAAAAGGCTAATCTTACATTTAGGTATAAATTGGAACAGTTTGAGAAAGATTTAAAACTCAAGACAGATAATATACCAGATGATAAACTAATAGAGCCTCCATTAAACATAGCTGGGCCAACGATAGAGGCATTAAAGTATACATTTGATACAAAAGAAATTCGAGAAATGTATATTAATTTATTGTCATCATCTATGAATGCTGATACTGTTAGGCTAGCCCATCCATCATATGTAGAAATAATAAAATCTATGACTCCGTTAGATGCGATTGTATTTAAAAATGCTGCAAAAGATTCGAAAAATATTCCATGTGCACGTGTAACAATAGGATTTGATGATAAATCATATACATATGCAATGCCAACAATATTTGCTCCAGATTTGATAGGAGAAGAAGATCCTTTTTTAGTTTCTTCAAGTATTGAAAATCTTTGCAGATTGGGGATACTTACACATTTAGAGACTTCAATTGTAGGATACGATTATGATTTATTTAAGCAACATCCCTTTGTTATGAAACAGTTTGAGAAATTTAAAAACGTAAACCCACGGCTTAAATTAAAAATAGACATTGTTAAACAGGTTATTTTTGCAAGTGATTTTGGCAAAAATTTTGCTAAGGCTTGTTTACAGTATTAGGATTATGAAATAGATACTTAGAAAAATACCGTATTATTGAGAAAAAATGAATTCTACGGTATTTTTATGCTTAAAATTACATGACGGAGGATATAAATATGAAGTTATTTTCAATTGAGTTAGACAGTATTAATTAGGAATCTGTGCCAAGAGTTAAATTGTCTCATGAGTTTAATAAACTTAATAAATATGTAGCACTGGCCAAGCTTTAACTCTTCCCGCACTCAGACAAAAAGCTTGGCCAGTAGCTTTGATTTTAATGGGATGCTCCGCCCCAAACCCAAGAAGTAATGCTCCTCAGTCTTATACTAGACTCGTATTTCCTCGCATGGAAGCTTTGGACAAGCACTTTCTTTTTCACTTATTTTATACCTCAATAATCTCTGAAATACACACTCTCTAAATTGCAGTTTCTCCCCTGCAGCGTTCAAAACAAAGGCATGTCCAAAATCAAAAATTATGTAAATGCCTTCACATAATACTTTAAATAAATATCTCTTCTGCGACTTTATAAAACTAGCTTCTATACTTTTTACAAAATAAAATTAGCTCATATCTATAAGATAAATATTATTATATCATTTTTTAAACTACACAGATAATCTATATTATTTTGCCCTTTTTTATTGTTGCTAGAAAAAATTATTATTATATAAATGCTATTTTATATATTTTCTACCCTATATATTTTTAAATAATAAATAGCTGTATACTTTCTTTGAGCACCAGCACTTTTTTAATCCTCGTCAGCCTTATAACAGTTAAGTCTCCAGACAAAAATTAAAGGAAGGCTTCCTACGAATAAAGTGCTTCCTTAATAAATCATAAGAAGTTCCTATTTTAACTGTACTGCCGGTGTATTCATTTGGGGTCATCCTGCTGCGCATAAACTATTTAATTAAATTGGATTTTTCACGCACGGTTGGCACCTTTGACAAGCCCAGGGCTAGTCCACCTTATACATGCCATTTACAGGGCAGGCATAAGGACGGCTTGGGTATATAACAATTCAAAATGTTAATTTTAATTATACTCCTATTTTTTAATATGGTATGTTTGATATATGATTTTCTCTTTGTTAATAATAGATATCTAATACATTAATTAATCCAATCAACTAAATCATAATGGTCATCATATTTTTGCCTCAAATCTCTTGTAATTTCTATTAGTCTCACGCGATTTTTCTCAATTAAGTCTTCTAGTTCAGGAGAAATGATCTCCATTTTCTTCATAATATTTCTCATAAATTTGTTACTTAAAAATAGTCGTGGTGGGTTATCCTTATATATCTTAGTTATACTTACTACAAAACTGGCTTTAAGCTTTTCCAATTTATCATTTCTCTTTAATATTTCTTCCTCATTCATTTTTAGAATAGATGGCCTGAGTTCTTTATCCTTAAAAGCTTCAAAAGTATTCTTACTATCATTTATCATTTCATATACCATAAAAATATACTCTCCAAGTTTTTTTATACAATTGTCAACTTCTAATCGTGGATAAATTTTTTTAAAAATTATTGACTTATCAAATAGTGCAAATAAATCTCCATCATTAATTTGCCAATATTGAACTAACTCAATATCTTCAGCTATCTTATTAAAATATAACTCTATTTCTTCTTGGGAACTATATTGCAACAATAAATCCCATAATCTTTTATTACATTGATTTTGATCAACCGTATCATATAGCAATCTTTCAAACACTAATTTCCTTTTGTTCGGAATCTTCAATAAATCTTGTTCATATACATCCTGAATATTAGTAATCCTTCTATCGTCATGATTGTACAACAAATCAATTACTTCTCGTAAAGCAATATCAAATGCTCTGTTTAATTCATTTCTCCTCAAAACTTCTACTATGACAGCATCCCACAATTTACAGTTGTCATGATGATATCCATTCCACCACAAAGGCTGCGGATATCCACAATGAATATTAAGACATTGTTCCAATAAACCTTTCTCAAGTAATATATCAACTATATCAGATACGCTCTTGTTATCTATACTTTCACCTAATATTTCAACTTGAATCTCATATGGAATAGTCTTCCTGCTTAAGGAAACAGCCTTTATCCAGTTAACATCCTTTCTGGTTGATTTATACAAGTTAAATATTATCCTTTTTTCTTTATCAGATAGGTCATTCCAACAATCAATGAAAACCTTAATGTTAGATGTAATAAAACTTGTTTTTTCAGTTGACAGCATCATTTCAAAAATATTTTCCCTGTAACTAAACTTATTTCCAGTTCCATCCATTAGATACTGAGCTACACTCATTCCATAGTCATTTGGTAGATTATACTGTAAATATCTATCTAGCCAATTAAACCATGCAATAGAAAGTTCAATAACTTTTTCTTCATCTTTAATATACTCTAAAGAGTGCTCTATAACTCCTACCATATGCGGCTCATTCATTCTAACATATTTTGAAGGAAATTTATTGAGAAATACGACAAAAACCTCGTGCCATACATTCCATAATTCAATTTTATCTTTCTCCTCGACTTCACTCCAATCTATGCTTTCTTCAGAATGCTCATCTTCAAAATTTTCTAAGAATTTTTTTGTTTTTATAGCCACAGACATGATATTTAATGAACTTTTAAAATAATCTAATATTTTACATCTTGATTCACTACTATATTTTATCCATGAACTAAGTGCCCCTCTAAATAGACTATAAATAACCCCAGGGTGTTCATGACTATTTAAATATTCATCAACTTTTTCAAATTCAAAAGCATAATTTTCAAATATTAATCTAATTGCTTTTCCACGTATAAAACTTTCATCATATGATAACGCTTTCTCTAAAATATTAAGTGGTATAACTCCACTATTTTTAATGTTTAATGAATTCCACATTTCTTCAGATGATATGTCAATCCCGTCAATAGTTTTCTTCAATAATGAATCAATTTCATAGTTACTTATTTTATCTTGTAACCAATCACGATAAGAAAACCCTTTTCTTTCCGAAACATTAAAGTAAGGTATACCATCATACCAACAAATACCATCATTATTAATACTCTGATCATATACTAATGCATTAACAAATCTTTTTTGTTCTGATTCATTTAAATCATTAATCCTACGGTCAAAAAACATTATAACTTTGTCTCTAACAGAAGGAAAAATAGAGTCCAACCCAATTAATATAAGTCGTTTTAACTCATTATCTGGATTTTCTTTATATAAGTTTTCAATCATTGTCAAAGTACACAAATTAGCATTGATTGAAAGTGAACTTAATATATTTTGAACTAAGTCTATTACTTCCTGCTGTTCTAACACATCTACAAATTGCTTTTTTAATAATAACTGCGTAGCAAAATGATAGATTGGATGTACAAACATAATCCTTTTTACATTATCAATTTGTATATATCCATGCTGCTGAAAATACTTAAGCTCGCTCTTGTACTCATTATCTAATTTATACTCCCAATTATATTTAGGATAATTCTTATTTTCATTATCTTTTAAGTCCTGATTTAAAGTAAATTCGGTGTGTTCTTTTCTATCTTTATATATTCCTGGTTTTTCTTCACAATCACTTAAAATAAAAGCTAAATCATTTAAAGTAACAGTTTTATATGTATTACAACTTAATCCTAATGCAATAAAAATCTTACTTGCCACACTTCCTCTTCTGTCTATACTTCCAGCCAAATCATTAGAATCTATACTGGCAATACTTATTATATCTACAGGCCTTAGTGATATCAAATCACTCAATTCTTTCTTAGCACTATAAATATTTGCTATATGTCCTAGTTGAAGAGATGAGGTTTTCTCAGTTTCTCGAAGCCATTTTATTACATCATTACATAGTGCTTTTGATTCTATAGAATTCCCATAGTAGTTTCCCCATAGTTCTATCATTTTTTCTGAACTATATAACGTTAAATCAATCCAGCAATGTGAATCAATCGAGCATTCATTAATAGCTTTTTTTGATGTTGCATCAAGGAGAATATCTTTTCTTGAAGTTATTATAATTTTTCTATTTGGTTTAGACTCTCGTATTAAATTTCTTATTTCATTTAAAATACTTATCGCATCTTTTTTAGTTTCAACCTGTCCAAAAGGATCTTCTAAAATCAACAATCTATCTTCAATACTTCTATGTCTAATAAATGAAATACCTCCATCATCCCCATAGAGCTCGCCCACTTGCTTAACTTTATAACCATTTTCAAGATATTCTTGGGCTATATCTCTTGCTAAGTAACTCTTTCCACAAAAAGATACACCTGTAAGTAATAAAACATTATTAGTGCTTAAAATTTCTACACATGATTCTCTTTCTATCCTTTTAATATAATTTTCATTTCTATTTAAAATAATGTTTCCACTATACTTATCGATTATATGCATTAAATCGATAGTAATTGAAAGGTCCGTACCTCTACTGTGCCTTATCCTATCTAACAACTTAATTATTACATCATCAGTTTCATCTTGAGGTATGTAAAATTTTTTATTTAATAAGTATCTAATCTTTTCAGTTGAGTAAACTTCCGTATACTTTTCTCTTAATTTTATTTTTTTCAATATATTTCGTAATTTATTATTTGTTATGTCATCTATAAATCTTTCTAAAAAGGTTTTTCTTGCTATACTTATAGAGCTACTATCAGAATAGCAATTCTTTATGCATCCCTTTATCTTATTTAAATATTCATTATTAAATCCAACTCTCAATTCTGTATGAATTACTCCTTCATCAACAAATAGACTAACATCATCTTTACTTCTTGCATCAGAAATAAATACAGCATATCTGTTATTATCTTGATCCAATTTATTCAATAGACTGCAACTTACGCTTTTGCTTTCAAAATGGCTTATCCACTCGACAAAACTTTGTAGATCTATTTCTTCTGCACTTCTATTCTTCACTTGAATGTCAATTATATATTTTGTTCCATCTTGGTTGAAAATTATTTGGGCATCTTCTCCATTTTTCTTTTCTATGTATATTTCTATTTCATCTTTATCCAAGTATTCTAATGCAAATAATAGTGAATTTAAATACTGAAAGTCATATCCTTTAGGTCCAGATATTTCAACAGACATATTTAATCCTCCCTCGCTACTAATATTAATAATACTATTCAGTATATTATTTTCATATATTCAACAAAGTTCTATTGTTCGCCATAATGTTAGATTTCATGAGTTTCCCATTATAAACATAACCTGTCCAATTATATAAATAATAATAAACTAAAAGGCCTCAATTTTTTCCCAAGGATACATTCCATTTTTTGCGCTAAATAAATCATAATATATTTATCATCTTTAATTACATAATTTTTCATATACTTAACATCCTATTGTTAGCTTAGCTGGTATTATAACTAGTAGAAGGTTATATAAGTAATGCTTAGTTTATTGCCCATGTTTATATTTTCCAAATAAGTTTTTCTTACTTAAACGTATAATGCTCTTGATTTATCAAGAAGTTATCAAATTTAGAAAACTTTGTTTCTGTATACTTTATTTCTTTGCCAGCCAACAATATATGATCAGAATAACCATTACAATAAATTTTATTGATGTAACTTAAGCGTTCTGGTTCATAATTAACATTATTTTGTGAACATGTTTCCAAAAACTTAGAATACCTAAACACATTACTTAGCTTAATTTTCTTTGCATCTTTCCAATACATGTCTAATGAATTCTCATCATATGGTGGAAATTTGTAGCAAGGCATTGGAATTGCTAGATTAACCAATTGTGGATATGCATAGTTATCTTGCATTTTCTTTGATAAATATGCTATCCCATCAATTCCTAATTCATTAGCCACTTGCATAAGTAATTGTGAAATAATATATTCTGATTTAAAACTTCTATTCACTTCCAGTACTTTAAATGATGTTGCACATACTAATGGGAACATCTCAATTAAACTACAAACATGATGCAACTCATAATCCTCTACATATCCACCGCCTGTGCTTCCATTAATTGTATGTTGAGATATACACATATTTAGTATTTTCAAATTATTAGGAAGTTTATACGATGCTACTTGAAATACATCTGCTTCCGGCATTCCCATTTCTAACCAACATCCGAAAGATGTTGTTGCTACATACAAACATGGAACACCAGCAATACTAAATCTCTGTGTTTTAATTAATCCTCTTTCATCAAATGGTATATGTAGCATATCTCTTTTATTTATAGATTCTACTTTCACTCTTGATTTAAAAAAAGACAGTGGATATTCATTCATCTTACTGTATTCATCAGTATAAACCTTATCATAATTAAATTTCTTGGACTGAATATCAATTGGAGCCATACCTCTAAAAGCATAATTTTTATCAACTGTAGCAACTATATATGACTCATTACAATAGTCTTTAAGTATCTCTTTAATGCACTCCTTCGCTTCTCCTATCCTAGCATTGTTGTATAATCTTAAGCTTTCTATTAATAGTTTAATATTTTTTTTCGTTTTATCCAAGCATTGTTTTTCTAAATTAGGTATTTCCTGTACATGCTTAATATATCTCTTCAAATATGCCAATAATTCAATATAATAGTCTTTATCATTTGATACAACACGTGGTAGTGAAAATTTATTCATATCTGTTGGTATAAATTTTACCATATTTGTGCACCTTCTTATTCATAATCTAAAACTTCCACCTATATATTTCTTAAATTCTTCAGATATAACTTAAAGTAAGTATAATAGATAAGTTCAGCTAAACTATAGTAAAAGTTCAAACATTTTCTAGGTAATCTAACACTAATCATTTTATATATTTTTTTATTGTTCTCACAATTCGCCTTTGATAATTTGTCATAACTTTGTTTATTCTATAAACATCCTTATTTATTACTTCAATACTATATCCCCTATTTTCTAACATATTAAGTAACCACTTAAGGCCTTCATCTTCTAATCCAAAATAGCCTTGTCCAACTTCTTCAATTATCTTTTGTAATTGTTTATCCTGCGAATTTATTTCAAAAGTTACCTCTTCACTATATTTTTTTATTTGCTCTTGCACATACATTGCTACAAAAGGAACTATAATTGTAGCAACTAATCCAACTTGAGCAATATCTATTACAATGCTTCCATCTTCCATATGTTCAACATTTGCACTATTTCTATATTTTTTCAATATAGAACTATTTCTTGTTAACATAAAACTTCTTCTTGATCCATAAAAATATTTTTCTAAAGAATGTCTATCATTATCTTCTATTAATCTACTAAATACAATAAGCTGATAAATATCAATTGATAAATAACCTAAGTCATAAAGGGAGTTATCCCCAAAATCTAAATGTATTCTTAATTTAGGTTTATTTTCAACTGATGAGTCAATTTTGCTTTTATCCATTAATATTCCTCCAATATTTTAACTTTTGTTAGATATATTTTTAATATAACTTAACATTTATTTATAGTATCTTAAATTTGGGGACTTCTAATTATTTCTCTATTATCACCTACTTTTTTCATCATAAGGCTAATTTATAATTTATTCGCTCTGCAATCTATGTTCTTTCTGTACCTCTATCTTTTATTTGTAATATTTAAAAAATTCACAAAACACAATATCTTCAATCTTTCTTTTGATATCCCTCAAATTATTATACATGACAAGTTTTTCTAGATCCGGCTGTATAATATCATATGATAATTCAGCCCCAAATTGATTTCTTAATTTTCCTATTAGGTTGCTTGCAGTGTTCTGAATAAATGTTAATTTTTCTTCCACTGGCAGATAAACAAAGTAATAAACCATATCAAATCTTGATTTCAGCGAATTGGGAATATGTTTTTGATATTGTAACTGTGTCATATTGGAAGTAAAAATAATAATATATCCATTCAATTTATGTTCAATTCCATGCCTATCTGTAAATATACCATCCTCGAGTAATTCATAAAAAAAATTATACACAGCAGGTGTCGCTTTTTCAAACTCATCAATCAGTATTACTCTAGATTTTGATGTGGCAATTTTATTTATAAGTTCACCGCCTTCTTCGCTGCCTACATATCCTAACGGCGAGCCAATCAAGCTATTTAAAACACCCTCATTTGAATAATTTCCAAAATTAATCTTAATCAACGACTCACCAGAAAACATTTTTTGTGAAGCAATTTTAGCAAACTCGGTCTTTCCTATGCCAGATTCTCCGCATAATAAAATAGAGAGAATTTTTCTTTCTCCCATTTTGTTCAGAAATGCAAACTTCAAAAGATTATGTTTGAAATCACTTTTGAATACATCATGCCCCTTAAGTGTCTGATTAATACTGTCTGCCAATATATTCATGTCCTCTGCATCTGGGATAGTCCATCCTTTTTTAGCTTCATTAGTATCATCTACATCATCATTCATATAAACTTCTTTCGCGAATGTAAATGGAAAAAACTCAACAATAGCAGGAAGCAGACCGCTTTCCAAACTATATTTAATTTCTTTTATTCCTGAAATACGATAAAGAAGTATTTCAAGTGGAAATATAAGATCATTTCTCAACTTTATAGTTCTGATGGCAGACGAAATATCAACATATTCAATTTCTTCATCTTTTATAATACAAGCAATTTTATCAATATTATATTGCAACAAAACGCCTTGATAATTTTCAATCACACTTGAAATCGGAATAAGAGTACCATCTTCGTGCAACTTTTGTACTGTTCCATGATTCTTATACACATATAAACTTAGTGGACAACATTTTTCATATTCTTTCTCTTCTTCTTCTCGATATTCTCTTTCAATTATGTCATTGCAAAACTCAGTATTAATATCCTTCTCATTAAAAAAATATGGGAACAATTCCAGAAAAGATGTAAGAAATTCTGCATTCAGACAAAAATGAACATTCTCATATTCTTCTACTAATGTCCAAAAATATCTTTCCGTGAAAGTTCTATAATAATTACCGTCTTTTATCATATTCGTAATATCAACAATTGTATTATCGATATCTTCTGTAACTAATTTATCCATGTCTGCTAATGAATCACATTTATAGAGCAAATATGCAATACTCGCAAATCGGTACCCACTCAACTTTTCCTGCAACTTTTTCAGCTTATTCTTTTCATAAACGTATAAAACTGGACTCATGCTACTCCCCCTTGTCAAAATTCAACTCCTGTATAATTGCAATTACATCTATGAGATGCAGTTTCCCTCTTAACTTCTGATGATGGAATTCGAACTGAATATCGTTTGAGTTTGAGGTATTATTGCTTAATTTCATTATTTCCATGTCCTTATGCTTATCTTTTTCCTTATTATAAGATTCGGACATCATTTCCAAAAATTTTGAAGAAATACTGTCTCTCTTTGAAAAGTCAATTTCACCACGATAAATACCAATCAAACTTAGTTTCCCCAACTGCAAATCATTATGCTGATAGCCATTCTCAAAGTTATCAGTAGATTTGTAAGGCAGTTGAATCAGATAGTCCTTTGCTTCTCCAGCATTCCATTTATATGAGAACACATAATCGATGGTGAAATCATCCAACATTTTATCCATCATCTTGTTAAGATTTATTTCAAGATCATCATTTTCCTGATTTTTAATCTTACTATCCTGTAGAACATTTAGAATCATAACTGTATCATCAATATTTCTTTGCTGCAATTCAATATTATCAAATACAGTCAGATCACCGATCTGTAATTCTTTTTTCTCCTCCTTCTTTCTTTGCGCAGTCTCATATATTTTTCGAAACATAATCGATTTGGTTGTTTTTACATCAAAGTTCTCATAAACTCTCTTCTTCGAACTATCCTCCACAGAATATCCCATTTCTGTAGACAAATTATCCTTCTTACCGAAAGATAATGAAGTACTATACTTTAAAAGTTCTTCCGAAACCTGTTCTCTTTCAATTGTCTTCATAATCTTATTGTCAATTAGCATCGCTATCTCATGTGCCTTCGAAGTATTTAAATAGAACAGATTAAATAATTGATTAGACAGATTATTTTGAGGTTCCACATTTTTTTCTTTTTCCATAACACGAGCTAAAATCACACTAATAAAAAACATCATGATTATTCCAAAAGAAACAACCTCATACTGATTCTCCATCCATATGTTAAAATATTTTATTTTAATACTGCAAAGAAGCATAGCCAGTGATATCAGACTTGTAGTTTCAAGGGATATTGCTACAATGCGTATTTTTCTTATAAATTTACATACAATATTTAAAATCAGATACAGTAATACAGGTATCACTACCCAATACTGCTGTATCTTTAATCTTGTATAAAAATGATAGATTGTGTAATCGAAAAGAAACATAAGTAAAGAAAAAGAAAGTATGCAGTAGCACCTTCTCCATTTTAGATTTTTAAAAAAGTTCATCATAATTTATCTCCTTATTATATCTCACAGTGTGATATATTGGACAGTTTTTCTTTTTTAGAACAAACATTTTTTGCCTTCTGATTATAAACATTCTTTTCAATTATTTAAGTTTAGTCTTGATATTAATAATCAAACTTCCCATTATTTCTATAATAAATTATTTGTAAATTTGGAATTATAGACATAACCCACTATACCTACTACACATTTATATAACAAGAGGGTATGTCCTAATTATATCATATAAATCCATATTATTACCTATACTTACAAAATAATCATTATCCTATATAAATACAAAGTACTATTTATTATAGGGTGGGCTTGCCTTGTAACGCCGGCCATATAAACAATTTGTACATAATACTCATATCTCGGCCGAGTATTAGAAGCATGTCCACCCTTTCACCTGTATACTACAAATTGTTTAGAAATATTTTAAAAAGCTATCTAAAACTTCATACATATAAAGACCTGTGAGTGCTCCCCCGAACGCTTGTTTATTTCGCTAAACAATAGATTTGACGACTGTATCAAGCTTGTGACCCTAAAGAATTTACCCAAGGCTCTGCTACAAGCTTGTACTTTCGTTAAATCTCCCTTTGTTTAGCGAAGTAGCACAAGCGAAAGACCCCAGAGAAATGCCATGAAAGGGTGGACTTGCCTTGCTGCAAAACCTTATA
Organism: Clostridium ragsdalei P11; assembly: GCF_001675165.1. Classification (GTDB taxonomy): domain Bacteria; phylum Bacillota; class Clostridia; order Clostridiales; family Clostridiaceae; genus Clostridium_B; species Clostridium_B ragsdalei. The sequence goes on along the minus strand of NZ_LROS01000035.1, from coordinate 6,705 downwards.
TGGACATGTCTTTTTAATGCTTGTACATATAAGGTTTCTGCAGGGAGCACGTCCACCCCTCTGCACTATGCCGGGTACCCAAATAAAGGACTAGTTAAAATCGTATATTTCTTTGCTTTTAGAAGATCCGGATAAAGGAGGAACTTATAAAAGCTTAGAAATACTAGATAGAAACCTGTCCTTTTTTGGGTGGCAGTTAAAGTGCCCTAATATATGAGATATGAACTATACACTATACCACTTATATTTATACTTATATTACAGTTTAATTTATTTTACTTTTATAACTAATGACTATATGTAGTTATGGACTATATCTAAGTTAAGTGATTTTAATAAATTTGAATTTACTTTTTATCACATTATATTTTCATGATTTATAAAATTGGTATTACATATGTTATTACAAGAGCGGAATCTATTTTATTATGATGAGGTTTACTGAATAAAATACTATATTTGCCTTTGGACTAGCTATTTTTTTGAATGTAGTGAAAAATAATAGCTAGTCCAAAGCTTCCATGCGACTGAAAGGAGCCTATTATAGAACTTCGAAGGATTGCTTCCTGGGTTTTGGGGCGGAGCATCCCATTAAAATTAATTGCTGTGGACATGCTTTAATTCTGAGTGTGGGAAGATTTAAAGCTTGGCCATAGCTTCATAAAACTTACCATTACACCACATGGGATTTTATCCATAGTACAATGCCTTCTTGTTTAAGTTCTCCTTTTGCTATATCTAATCCCATGTCAATGAGTTCTCCTTGAGTAAATTTTATTTTTATTTTGTTATATTCAAGAAGTATTAACATTACATATAATCCTGTTCTTTTATTGCAATCTACAAAAGGATGATTATTTATTATGTTAAAACATATATTAGCACATTTATCTTGAATTTCAGGATATAAATCTTGGCCATCAAATGTTGCCTTTGAGTTTTCTATTGCAGATTTTAAAAGATTTATATCCCTAATCCCATGTGATCCTCCTGTAGTATTTATCATTTTTTCATGCAATTTTAATATATATTCAACTGAAATATACTTCATCTATCTGCTAACTCCTTAAATGCATACATATTTTCTTTTAAAATTTTATCAGCAATTTTATCTAAATTTTCTTCTTCTGAAGATGCTTCTTTGCTAAATTCATCAAAATCTAAAAGAACATATTTAGGTTTATTATTTTTCATTATTACTACAGATTTACTTTCATCAACAAGTTTAGCTACTTTAGAAAAATTTTGATTAGCTTCTGACATTGAAATTATTTTTTGGGTATTTACTAACATTAATATTCCTCCTACCTCATATATTTATTTTATATTTATTATTATATCACAAAATAGGATGAATTTATCCTATTTTAATAAATATATTATGCTATTTTCAAAGTTTAAAACATTTATATTTAATACCAATGGGTATAAAATAAACCTGACTGCATCTTTAACAGTCAAGTTTGAAATTATTCCACTCCTAATGCCTTAAACACTGCATCCTCTGGAGTCTGATAAAATGATATTTGAAATTTAACAAATAACTCTGGCGGCACAATTCCAATATCCACTGCTGATGACATCGGAATTAATATTTTCTTTGCACCGGAATCAAAGCATACCTGCAGCACATTTGCTAGTTCTTCCACCTTACTTATAGTTCCACCTATACTCATAGATCCTAAAACAACTATCTGACTTTGAGCCGGTCTATTCATTGCAGCAGAACACAGGGCAATAAATGCTGTTAAAGCCAGTTCACTTGTAAGACCAACTCCATGAATATCCTGAACATGCATCAAATAATCTTTTGTTCCAGTACTTATTGTGCCACTAATATTCTTAGAATTTGCTTTAAAAAATCTAAAAGCTGTTTCAATGGCTTCCTTTGCCTCTCTATCTGAGCCAAGTCCAGTTTTTTCAAACTTGCCTGAACCATTTACAACTTTCGTTTCTATCTTATATGCTCCAATCATTCCAGATCTTCCTCTTCCAATTGTATATAGATGTCCTGCCTTACCTATACCTTCTGGAATAATCTTGCCTCCCCCTTGTTCTGGAACAGATACAAATTCCTCTTCCATTGTTTCATTATCTATATAAGAAAAATTAACATCATAAAACTCCATTCCGCCAATCTTTTTTAACTGTTCCTTTACTCGCCGTCTACCTACGAGAGCGTATCTTAATATTTCAGCAATATCGTCCTTATTATATTCTCCATTTGGATATATAAGTTTAGTCAAGCCTGAAACTGTTTTTCTTACTGCTATTACATCTCTTTGATTTAGATTATTTCCTAATTTAAAATACTTATCAAAAGCATCAGTAAATGAATGCTTTCTCATTTCTCTACACCATTCTGATAAATAATCAGTTATATATCCATATTCATCCGTTAAAAATTCCGGACGCATCTTGGGAACTTCCCAGCCTGGTAAATAATAATGCATTCTATCAAAGAAAGCAGAATCATTTGCCATAGCCTCTGGAAATGGTTCAAATAAGTGAGATGTTTTTAAAAGCACTTCTACACTTTGATTTATATTACCTACAAAAATCATTGAAGCAGATGCATTCTTTTCCTCTCTTCCTCTAGCAAAAGATCCTGAAGCCATGTAATCTTTCATTATCTGTATTCCATCATTATCTTTAAATGTAATTCCTGCAACTTCATCAAAAGCAACAGCATCCCACATTCCAACAAGTCCAATTTTTCTTGAAGCCATGTTATAAAAAAGATTGGCAACTGTAGTTTGTCCTCCAGAAATCAATATTGAATTTGGAGATATTTCCTTGTAAATATGAGATTTACCTGTTCCACGCGGTCCAAGTTCACATAAATTATAATTATTTTCAACAAGTGGAACCATTCTCTCTAGCATGTGCCATTTTACATTGTAGTCTAATTGTGTAGGCTCCATACCTATACTTCTTATTAAAATGTCTATCCACTCTTCTTTAGTAAAATTCTTTCTGCCTTCCATTATTTCATCAATATCCAAATTAGGCATTTGAATGGGAGTTAGACTATCAATATTAAATGGGCTTACATCTCTAGCAGTTTCATCATAAAAATAAGATATTTTAACTATATTCCAAATTCCACCTGATAATAGTTTTTCAAATTCTCTAACATAATGTGATGATATTACTACACCTTTTAAACCAAGGTTAGAAAATTCTGCTTCGTAAACATCCTTCTTTTCGTTTAGCTTTACGCTTACTTTATCAATTACAGTATATCTACCTAACTCTTTTATTTTTGACTTTATTTTTTCTGCTTCATCCGGCCTTACAAAGTTATCTGCAAGTATTTTTTTAACTCTCTCTACACCATCATTTATGCTATCTTCATCATATGTAGCACAGTACATTCCAAGCAAATATTCTAATACATAAACTGGGACATTTGCTCCTTCTTTTATTTTTTTAGTTAAATCTTTTCTAACAACTCTACCTTGAAAATAGGTATTAAGTTTTTTACTTAATTCATCCATACCTTTTCCCCTATTCAAATTTTAAAATCCAAAATCATCAGATATCGCAATATCAATAATAAATAGTATCTTCTCATATATATTCTCTACCGCTTCTTCCTCATCTTCCATTATTAAGTAATACTTCTTTTTCTTATCATATGGCATGCTTTTCAATGTAAACTTTTCTTTATAACTTCTGTCCTCAGGTTTAGTCGATTTACTATCAGCAATAATTATATTTTCATTACTAATCCTATTTCCTTCTTCATCAGTAAAATAAATTTTTAATCTTACTGGTATCTTTTTATCCTCTACCTTCTCAGTTTGGAAAAACTCTAAGTAAGTTATAACACTAGTAATTTTTCTGGAGATATTAGTAAGTTTAACTTCTACTTTTTTTGTATCTGATTTTCCATTCTTACTTCGATCATTTTTAAACTTTATAACTGGAACTACAATTTCCTGTAATGTTGCTCCTCCATGAACAAAGTTTGCTCCTTCTCCTTGAACCTTAAATCTATTTGAGCCTCTAGGAACAGTAACATACTTGCCGCTGTCTTTTCCTAGTATATAATCCATAGAAAAGCAAATTGTCCCTTCCATGTCTTGTTTTTTATCACTGATTATAAATCTTCGCTTTTCAACTGCTGCATCCTCTACATTTTTAGATGTCTTATCACTTTCAGTTATTAAGCCGCGCTTATATATAAATCCGTGATCTGAAGTAATATATATATTTGAAGCACTAACGTTATTAATCAAGTCATTTATTAAAGTTTTTAACTCCTTAAAAGTCTCATCCACAGCATTAAATACTTCTCTTTCTGTTGCTGCATGATCCCCTACTGCGTCTATAGAATTATGATATATATATATTAATTTCTTTCCATTAAAAGTTTTTCTAAATTCGCTTCTTGACATTTCTATTAAATCTTTATATTGAATAGCAACACTGTTCTCAGAGTATTTTAATAAAACTTTTTCTCTATTATCTGTTCCAGCAGAATTAATACCGTCTACTATTATTTCTGTTTTATCATCTATTTGAATCTTATCGTTAGGGAGTAAACTTGCCATACCCAATTTGGTATAAGAAGGTATTACCCCCTGCATAGCATATATCTCCGTAAAACCTTTTCTTTCAATATTTAATATATCACTAAACTCTTTTGCAGACTCATATCTTAATGCATCTGATACAACTACAAATACTCTTTCACCTTTAATCACATGCTGTTTTATAAAAGCATTGTAGAAATCCTTTTGTTGAGTAATAAGTGGTATATTCCAATTATCTTGTAATTCATCACTAATGGCATTAGACCATTTAACTGATAATTCATCTACAAACCAATTTACATAAGTATTCTCTACTTTCTCCCTTAATTCAACCAATGCTTCCTTATCTTCCAATTTGTCAAAGGCTGCATAAAATCTTCTATATGCCTTATCTATTACATAATACTCATTTGTATACTTTTCAAAAAACTCTTGGACTTTATATTGTCTTATAAATTCACCTATGTTCTTTTTAACTTTAAACAATTCCACAGCAGCATTTATAGCTTCATATTTCTGTGCAAAATCATTGAAAAAGTGCGTTGTTCTTCTCGCTGATATTATTTCAGTATATTTATCATATTCGCCAATATCATCTAATAGTTGTTCTACTAGTTTACTTATAATTGCCTTATCAAAAGCCTTAAATACATCACATTTTATGTAGTTATCAATATCCCATTCTTTTATATACAGCTGTATATTTAATTTATCTTCGAATTTATTTGAAAGTGCATCGTATATTTTTGAGTCTACAGAATGACTCATAAAGTGGCTCATGAATACTATACAATCTGATTTTTTAGAAGATACATATTTTCCCCAAGTCCTTGGTATAGCTTCATCTAGTGTATAACTCAAATTTGTAACCATAAAAAATAATATTAACTTTTCTAAATTTCTGTCCTCTAAATTAAATCCATAATATTTCTCAACTAATCTCCAAAATGCTTTTACATCACCAAACTTTTCTATAGCCTCTAAATATTTATTGTTATCTTTTAATTCTTCTGCAAACAATGCTTTTATCACCGATTCAATGTCACAAACATCTAATTTACACAATACAGAAAGCACTGCTATATCAATTTTTTCTTCTGTATAATTTTCTATTTCATATTTCGTAAAACTTGCATATCTTTCTTTATTATTAAAGAATTTTAGATACCTCTTAAAAACACCTTTTAAGCTGTCATCCTTTACCCCAAGTTCTCTCATGATAGCAGTAGTTTTATCTGTAGAAAACTCAGTACTATATTTTAAAATATCTAAGAGATAATTTTCTCTTGGTGATGGTTTCTGCATATTAGCATAAATAAGAAAATGTGATACCTTATCAACTTTTTCAATTTCATATTTTATTGCATAACTATTATTTTCAGTAAGCTTTAAACCCCTTACATTATCGGGGCTTAATTCATCTATATCTTCAGCAAATTCGCCTTCTTCATCATACCAGAAAACTATATGCCTCTTTTTTCCGCAGTCAAGTTCCTTATTAAATGTTTCTGTTAATACATTTTTTATCTCTTTTAAATTCATATTTCACCAACTTCCTTTTAAACAAGTTCAGCAGACCATGTCTGCTGAACTATTAACTAGTAATCTATATTTTTGCCAATAAATTAGCCCTTAACGGCTTCTTACCTTCCCCTTGTGGTACTTCTACCTCCTGAAATTTAGCATAATTTACTTTAACACCATCATCAAGATCTATACTTATCTTCTGGTTTGCTACATGGGCAATAACTTGATCATATTGAATACATTCAAGTATCTGCTTTTGTATCTTTTCCTTTTTCTTTCTTGCTTCATTTTTTTCTCTTGCTGAAGCATTGGCATTTTCCATAATCATATCTAATCTATTTACTTCAGCCTCATATTTTCTTTGAAGCAAGTGTAGATAATCTGTTCTAACTCTTGCTACAGTACCAACATCATATCTATGCATGTAAATTAAAGCCTTAAATCCATCATTCTTACCTGAGTCAAATAGCCAATAAATAGGTCTTTTTTGATAAATTTTAAGATGATCCTTATATAGGGTTTCTAACTAAAATATTAACTTATACAGAATAATTAAAATTCTTCTCCAAATACTAAATGTACGGAGAAAGGAGTTTTAATTATGGGAAGAAAATCATTTGAAATAGAATCACTGTAT
>NZ_LROS01000034.1 GCF_001675165.1 Clostridium ragsdalei P11 | reverse complement strand
ATCGTCTAACTAATCCTTTGATTAGAAAAGAAGGAAAGCTGGTTGAGGTTACATGGGAGGAAGCAATTGGCTTTATTGTTTCTAAAATCAAAAAAACTGTAAAAGAATATGGTTCTGACAGTGTTGCGGCTTTTAGTTCAGCCCGATGTACTAATGAAGAAAATTATCTTATGCAAAAATTAATGCGTGCAGTGATTGGTACTAATAACATTGATCATTGTGCCCGTTTGTGACATGCTCCTACAGTGTCTGGTCTAGGCACAGCATTTGGCAGTGGAGCAATGACAAACTCAATACATGAACTTGATGAAATGGGACCTAAAGATGCTATTTTTGCAATTGGTACAAACACTACAGAATGTCATCCTATAATTGGTATTAAAATGCTAAAAGCTAAAGAGCGCGGTACTAAGCTAGTAGTGGCTGATCCCCGCAAAACCGATGTGGCATTACATGCTGATATTTGGCTGCGGCATAAACCAGGTACAGATGTAGCACTTCTAAATGGAATGTCATATGTCATATTGACAGAAGGACTAGCTGATGAAGCATTTATTGCTAAAAGAACTGAGAATTTTGAGGCTTTCAAAGAAGTTGTAATGAAATTCACGCCAAAGTATACATCAAGTATAACTAAGGTTCCAGCAGACAAGATAATAGAAGCGGCAAGAATTATTGCTAAGGCTGATGCTGCTGCTTTGTATTATACTATGGGTATTACACAGCATACTACCGGTGTTGATAATGTACTATCTACAGCAAATATCATGATGCTTACTGGTAATATTGGCAAGCCTAAAGGAGGAGTTAACCCTCTGCGTGGTCAGAATAACGTGCAAGGAGCATGTGATATGGGAGCTTTGCCTAATGTCTACACTGGTTACCAACCAGTAACTAATCCTGATGTGAAAGCTAAATTCGAAAAAGCATGGAATGCTCAGTTAAGTGATAAAGTTGGACTTAATATTCCGTCTATCTTGAATGCAATTGAAAAAGATGAGGTCAAAATGCTGTATGTATTTGGTGAAAATCCAATGCGCAGCGACCCTGATATAAATCATGTGGAACATTGTTTAAAGCATTTGGATTTTTTGGTTGTTCAAGATATTTTCTTAACTGAAACAGCTAAAGTTGCTGATGTTGTTCTTCCGGGCGTATCCTATGCTGAAAAAGATGGAACTTTTAGTAGTACTGATCGTACAGTGCAGCGTATTCGTAAGGCTGTAGAACCAATAGGTAATAGTCTTCCAGATTGGCAAATACTCCGGGACATTATGAATGCAATGGATTATCCAGCAGATTATAGTTCTCCTGAGGATATATTTGATGAAATGAGATCTTTAACACCAAGTTATGCTGGTATTAGTTATAAACGGTTGGAGGATGGGGGCATTCCATGGCCATGTCCAAATGAAAATCATCCTGGGACACCTATTTTGCATATTGGTAAGTTTTCCCGTGGTTTGGGTAAGTTTTCTCCAATTGAGTATAGGGAGCCTGCTGAACTTCCTGATAAAGAATATCCACTAATGCTGACTACTGGACGTATCGTTACTCAATATCATACAGGGACTATGACGAGACGTTGTTGGGGACTAAATGGTGCGGATCCAGAAGGATTTTTGGAAATTAACCCTGAAGATGCAAAAAGTCTTAATATTGAGGATGGCGATGAAATTAGTGTAACAACACGCCGTGGCTCATTAATTACAAAAGCACAAGTAACAACTAGGGTACCAGAGGGATTAACATTTATTACTTTTCATTTTACTGAGAGTCCAGCTAATATTTTGACTAATAGTGCACCTGATCCTGTTACTGGAACACCTGAGTTTAAGGTTTGTTCGGTAAAAGTAAAAAAATTAGATTTCTCAGATTTTGGATGCCAAAAGCGTAAGATTTTCCGTAAGAAGAGTAAGGCATTTGAAAGAAAATAACAAGTCAAAGATGCGACGAATATTTTTTATCAGACAAAGAGGCAGGTTCCGCAGATAGTGAATCCTATCTAAGGGTTCTACCGACGCAGTATGATAAAAAATAGGCTAGCATACTGGCTAGTTATTTCTTTGAAAATGCCTAAATACAAAGAAGCTTAAAAATCAAGAATTTTTTAATGTTGGTACATAGAGATTTTCTCATTTCCTATTTTTATTGATGTATACGAGGAAGTCCTATGATATAAATTTTAGTCCTTATGGGGCTAGAAAAATAAAAGCCTTAGAATTATCTTAAAGGCTAAAATAACTGATAAGGGGGTAATTGAATATGAAACTTAACTCTTTTGTAGTAGCTGATGCCCATAAATGTATTGGGTGTAAAGCTTGCGAACTTGCCTGTGCTGCTTCTCATTCTGACAATGATGGGAAGACAGTGGGAACAGTAGAGACTCCAATTATGCCGCGGCTTTTTCTTGTTAAAACGGCTGAAGTAACTGTGCCTATTCAATGTCGACAGTGTGAAGATGCTCCATGTGCCAATGTTTGTCCGGTAAGGGCTATTAGCCAGGTTGATAATAAGATTGTGGTTGATACCGAAGCTTGTGTAGGATGTAAAACTTGCATAATGGCTTGCCCATTTGGTGCAATGGACCTTGTACCTAAGTATAAAGATGGTCAACTAGTTACTCAGAATGTGCTTATGTCTGAAACGGATAATGGTTTAGTAAAAAAGGAAGTAGTTGTGGCACATAAATGTGATTTGTGTATTGATCAGCCTGATGGACCAGCTTGTGTTAGGGCATGTCCAGAGAAAGCATTGGAACTTATTGTACCAAAACAAGTAAAAAAGAAACGAAACATAGAGGCAGTTGATAATCTTTGGAATTTGGTGAAAGGTGTTTTTGACTAGAAGCTTAATTTGAAATAAGATAGGAGGCGATTGTTTTGACAGTTAAGACTGAAGGTATTGTCAAAATTGATAAAGAGTTGTGTACAGGATGTAGGCGATGTGCAGATGTTTGTCCTGTAGATGCTATAGAAGGTGAAAAAGGACAACCTCAAAAAATTAATACTGAACGTTGTGTTTTGTGTGGTCAGTGTGTACAAATTTGCAGTGCTTATGCATCTGCATTTGATGAAGATATTACTCCTCGTGAGCAAAAGATAAAAGAGCGTAATATGCTCCCCTCTGTTAAAGAGCCCTTATTTGCATCCTACTATACAGGCCATGCCATAGAAGTAAAAGAGGCCTTAGCAAATTCTAAACTTTTTACTATGGTTCAATGTGCACCAGCAGTACGTGTAGCTATTGCTGAAGAATTTGGTATGCCACTTGGAAGTTTAACACCAGGGAAAATGGCAGCTGCACTAAGAGAGCTAGGTTTTGATCGAATTTATGATACTAATTTTGCTGCTGATCTCACTATTATGGAGGAAGGTAATGAACTTATTAAAAGGGTTACTGAAGGTGGAGTGCTGCCCATGTTCACTTCATGTTGTCCTGCTTGGGTAAAATTTATTGAGCAGGATTATCCGGAGCTTATTCCTCATCTGTCTTCTTGTAAATCTCCACAACAAATGGAAGGTGCTCTGCTTAAAACATATGGTGCACAGGTTGATGGTGTAGATGCTGGCAAGATTTATAGTGTTTCAGTTATGCCTTGTATTTGCAAAAAATTTGAATGTGAACGTCCTGAAATGAAAGACAGTGGATATCAGGATGTAGATTCTGTAATTACCACACGGGAACTTGGACAATTAATCAAAGATGCTGGCATTGATTTTAATGCTTTACCTGAAAATGAATTTGACAAGCCACTTGGGACTTATTCTGGGGCAGGTACTATTTTTTGCGCTACTGGAGGTGTTATGGAAGCTGCCCTGCGTACGGCATATAAATTGATTACTAAAGAAGAGATTCCAGATGTCAATCTCAAATTTATAAGAGGCGGCGAAGGAGTAAGAAGTTCAGAAGTTAAAGTAGGAGATCTGACATTAAAAGTAGCAGTAGTTGCTGGTCTGAAAAATGTTGTACCAGTTTTGGAAGCAATTAAAGCTGGAAAAGCAGATTTCCATTTCATTGAAGTGATGACCTGTCCAGTTGGATGTGTTAGTGGAGGGGGACAACCTAAGATATTGATACCTGATGAAAAAACTGATGCTTATACTAATCGTACGTGCAGTACGTATGTACATGATGAAAATATGGAATATAGAAAATCACATGATAATCCTGAGATACAGAAAATTTATAAAGAATTCTTGGTAGAAGATAATATTCATCATTTGCTTCATACTACGTATACACCAAGGAGGTAAGTACATTGAATACCTTTGTCGTTGCAAATCCTAATAAATGCATTGGTTGTAAGTCTTGTGAAATTGCTTGTGCAGTTGCACATTTAGATATTAGTGTGCTTACTGCACAAGCAATAGATGCACCTTTTTCACCTCGCATTAATCTAGTACGGGCAGAAAGGGCTACTATGCCAGTGCAGTGTAGGCAATGTGATGATGCACCTTGTGCAAATGCATGTCCAGTAGGCGCAATTGTTCATAAGAAGAATAAAATTGTTGTAAAAACAGAATTGTGTATTGGATGTAAGGCATGCATGCTTGCTTGTCCATTTGGTGCTATGGATATGGTTCTAAAGTGTAAAAATGGCCGAAAGCAAAAACAGGGTTTAAGTGTGAGTACTAAAGAAGGAAAGCAAAATAAGGAGAATATGGCAGCACATAAATGTGATTTGTGTGCAGGTAGGCCTGGAGGCCCAGCTTGTGTAGAAGTTTGTCCAGTTGATGCTTTCACCATAGTTAAGCCCGAAGTTATAAATCATACTATTAAAAATAGGCGTCGATCCAGTGCTTTAAAAATTATGAAAAAACAAAAATAAGATCGTTTTTGGAGAAATGTACCTAGATTTGTGTAAATCAAATCTAGGTACGTTATTGTATGAGGAATATTTAAATTTGTTACAAATTATAATTAAGATTATACTATTAATAAGTAACTCAACTTTAGCAGTTTGAAAACTTTGTGGAGCAAAGCTTTGCAAGTTAAGAATTAATAATGAAGAATTAATAGTGAAGGATGATTTTTAGCTATCGCAAAAAATCTTTAAACTTATATTAACCAGCAATGTTTCGCTTTACCGAAACGAGTAGTGAAAAGCTTAATCAAAGATTTTTTGTAGTGTAACGGGAAAAAATCCACATTAACTATTAATTTCTAACTATTAACTAAAAAAGTTACATCGTAATTTTTTATATGTGTGAAAATTGAGTAAATAAGTACATGAGAAGAGGAGGAGTAAAATGGAAACTAAAAAATATAATGCCCCCAATATGATTTTAATTGGTTCAACTGCTAGAAACAGTGGAAAAACTACTCTTGCTGTTTCAATAATAAATAAATATAAATTAAGTAGACCAGTGGTAGCACTAAAAGTAACAACTATTCAGGAGAAAAATGGAAAATGCATACGTGGAGGAGAAGGTTGTGGGGTGTGTTCAAGCTTAAAAGGAAACTTTGAGATAACGGAAGAGTTAAATTCAGACAATAATAAGGATACATCTTTACTATTAGCTGCTGGAGCGGAGAATGTTTACTGGTTAAAAGCATTGAAGAATAACATATATGAAGGATTTCAGGCATTTAGTACTAAAATACCTGAAAATGCTCTTATAGTATGTGAATCGAATAGCTTACGAAAAGTTGTTAATCCAGGCGTCTTTATTATGATAAAAAATTCCAAAGATAGTCAAATGAAAAAGTCAGCAAGTGAAGTTATAGATCAAGCTGACATAACTATAGAAAATAGTTTTAATAATGATTTTGAAAAAGTAATAAAAGAAATAGAGAATATAATTAATTGATCAAATTTAATTACATAAACAGATTTTTAATCAAATTCTAATCTTTAACTAATTGTCTTCTAATTATTCCTCAGTAGTATATAGACATAGAGAAAATTCATTATTAAAAAATAGTTATAGGGAGGAATTAAGATGACAATTTCAATTGAACAAATTGATTCATTAAGAAAAAGAGCAAATGTAAGCTATAAGGAGGCCAAAGAGGCACTTGAAAAATGTAACGGTGATTTGGTAGAAGCACTTTTGTATTTAGAGGAACAGAATAAAATCAAGCCAGAGCATGAAAGCATAAAGGGCTCACCTTTTATTAAAAAAATTAAAAATATTATTTTAAAGGCTAATAAGATAAAATTTGTAATATCTAAAGATGATAAAACAATTTTAAATTTGCCTTCTACTCTAGCAGTTTTACTTTGTATATTTGCATTTCCTGTTGCAATAGCTGTTGTAGTCATTGCTTTAATTACAAGTTGTAAGATAAGATTTCATAAAGAAAGTGGAGAAGAATGCAGTATTAATAGTAAAATAGATAAGGTTACTGAAGCTATGAACAATGCCAAAGATAAAATAACAGAAGAGATTAAGAATGCATAAAATAAAACCTGCTTATGATTTTTCATAAAGCAGGTTTTATTTTTGTCTAGAATTTAGCTTATTATAAGGATTGTGAGTAATAAAAAAGGTATAATAAAATTAAAAAAAGTACAGGAGGATAATATGGCCGGTGAAAAAATTCTTATTGTAGAAGATGAAGTGAAAATTGCAAGGTTTGTTGAGCTGGAACTTCAACATGAAGGATATATTGTAGATAAAGCTGTAGATGGAAGAGACGGACTAGAAAGAGCTTTAAATGAACATTTTGATCTTATAATACTTGATGTAATGCTTCCTTCCCTAAATGGAATGGAAGTACTAAGGAGGTTAAGGCAGAACTCTGAGGTTCCTGTCATCATGCTTACTGCAAAAGATGAGATAATGGACAAAGTAATGGGACTTGATATTGGTGCAGATGATTACATTACAAAACCCTTTGCCATAGAAGAACTTCTTGCACGTATTCGTGTTACATTTAAGCATAAAAGGGTTACACTAGATAAATCTGGTATTATAGAAATAGGTAAATTGAAACTTAATATGAGTAAATATCTTACTACATATAATAATGAAGTAGTAGAACTGACAAAAACAGAATTTGATCTATTAAAATATTTAATGGCAAACAAAAATATAGTACTTTCAAGGGAAAATATTCTTGAAAAAGTATGGGGATATGATTATACAGGGGATACTAATGTAGTAGACGTCTATATTCGTTATTTGAGAAGTAAGATAGATGATAAATTTAATCACAAATTTATTTATACCGTTCGAGGAGTGGGGTATCAATTAAAGGATGAATAAGATTAAACTTATATTTAGAATAATAGTTAAAATCATAAAGATTTTGTTCTTACTATTAGAGCGTGCTTTGAATATTTTACCTAAATATTTAAGCAGGGCAGTTGAAAGTATAGAAAACAAACTTAGATTTTCCATTAGCTTTAAAATAACAGTAACCTATGTATTCACCTTTGTGATAATTTTTTCCTTCATTACTTTAGGCATAATTGGAAGCTTTAATTACTATATGCAAAATGGTAGAAAGGATAATTATATAGTAGTTCTTTTAGGAATTTTAGCAGTATGGAACATTATAGGATTAATTATAATTATAATAATTGGTTCAAAGGCCAGTAAAAAGTTTTTATCTCCCGTGTATACTATGGCAGATACAGTGAAAAAGATATCCATCAATGCCCTGGATAAAAGACTTGATATTAAGGGATCAAAAAATGAACTTAAGGACTTAGCAAAAACTTTTAATGATATGATGGACAGAATTCAAAGTTCTATAGAGAAACAGAATCAATTTGTTTCTGATGCATCACATGAACTGAGAACACCTATTTCTGTAATTCAAGGATATGCTAATATGTTAGACCGCTGGGGAAAAGATGATAAAGATGTACTTGAAGAATCTATTGATGCTATAAAAAGTGAATCTAAAAGCATGAAGGACTTGATTGAAAAACTTTTATTTCTTGCAAGAGGAGATAAAAATACTCAAAAAGTTGAGGAAGAAAATTTCATGATGAATGAGCTGATAGATGAAATAGTGAAGGAGACAAAATTAATTGATGATGTCCATAAAATAGAAAATGAACATAATGATGAATTTAGCATCAATGCTGACAAAAAACTCATAAAGGAAGCTATAAGAATTTTCATAGACAACAGTATCAAATATACCGAGGAAGGTGAAAGCATAAAAATTGATTCCTATAAAAGAGAAAATGAAGCTATAATAACTATTGCAGATAATGGTACAGGAATTTCAAAGGAAGATTTGCCTCATATATTTGATAGATTTTATAGAGCTGATAAATCCAGAACTAAAAGTAGTGGAGGTACAGGGCTAGGCCTTTCAATTTCAAAGTGGATAATAGATAAGCATAATGGCAAGATTCATGTTTGGAGTGAAATAAACATAGGTACTGTAGTAAAAATCACTTTGCCAATATAAATTGAATGTTTTGTCGTATTGTTATATAATTTTATTAGGCTCATATTTTGGGAATATGGGCCTTTAGATTACAGAAAAAGAGGTAAATATTATGGAGATTACTAACTTTAATCCGCAGGATGTAATATTTGCATTAGATATAGGTACAAGAACCGTAATAGGTACTGCTGGAATAGTAAAGGATAAAAAATTTAATATAGTATCAGAACATTGCGTGGAACATGAAGAGAGAGCAATGATTGATGGGCAGATACATGATGTAGGTCTTGTGGCAAATGCAGTAAATGCTATAAAGAAAAAAATAGAAGAAGACTTAAACATGAAATTGGAAAATACAGCAATAGCAGCAGCAGGAAGATTTTTAAGAACTGTATCTGTAAAAGAGCATATGAACATTGATTATGATAAGGAAATAGATAGGGATACCATAAGGAGTCTTGAGTTAACTGCGGTGAAGTCGGCTGAAAAGCAGGTAACTAAAAATACAAAGGGAAGATTGTATTGTGTAGGGTATAGTGTGAAAAGCTATTATCTAAATGGTTATCTTATAAGTAATCTATTGGCACATAAAGGAGAAAATATATCGGTAGAAGCTATAGCAACCTTTCTTCCAAGGTCTGTAGTGGACAGTCTGTATTCTGTTATGGAAAAAGTAGGCCTTCAAGTAGTAAGCTTAACTTTAGAGCCTATTGCAGCTATGGAAGCTGCAGTCCCACAAAATCTAAGGCTTTTAAATTTAGCGCTAGTAGATGTAGGAGCAGGAACTTCGGATATAGCAATAAGCAGTAAGGATACTATAAGTGCTTATGGCATGGTATCTCAGGCAGGGGATGAAGTTACCGAAGTTATAGCACAAAATTATTTAGTCGATTTTAACACTGCGGAAAAGATAAAAAAACAGTGTAATGAAAATGAAACTATAAAGTATACAGATGTTTTAGGCATAGAAAATAAAATATCTTCTGAGGAAGTTATAAAGCTCATAAATCCTGTTGTTAATAAGATAGCAGATGAAATTGGAAATAAAATAGTTGAGTTAAATGGAGATAAACCGCCTAATGCAATTTTTCTTGTGGGTGGAGGAGCTCATACTCCGGAACTCAAGGAATTTTTAGCTAAAAAGTTGAACATGCCTCTCCAAAGAATTGCTATAAAGGGAAGAGAAGCGGTTACGGATTGTGTATGTCTTGACAATTCTCTTGGAAGTACAGGGGTTACTGTTTTAGGTATTGCACTTATTTCAATAAGAAGACTAGGACATGGATTTATTGATGTAATATTAAATGGAAATGTAATAAGTCTTTTTAATTCTCATGGACATACGGTAATGGATGTAATGCTGCAAGCAGGAATAAATCCTAAGTCATTAATAGGGAAAAACGGTAAAAATATAAGGTTTACAGTAAATGGTATAAAAAGAGTAGCTTTTGGTACTTTAGCTTCTAGTACCAAAATAACTGTGAATGGAATTGAAAAAAGCATGGATGAGGAAATTAAAGAAGGAGACGACATAGAAATAAAGTATGCAATTAATGGGAAAAATGCTGTGCCTAAAGTGATAGACTACATACAAAAGTCCTATTCTGTGAGCTTTTTTATAAATGATTTAATAGAAAATTTAGAACCTGCAGCATATATAAATGAAAATAGAGTAAAATTGGATAGTACCATAAATGAAGGGGATAATGTAAATATAATCTTACCGGAAACCATTTCTGACTATGAAAAATATTTTTCAACTGACAGTGGAGAAGAATTTGCATATTATTTAGATGGAAACAAATTAGATAAAAAATATATTATAAATGAAGGGGACAGAATTTATAGAATAACTAAAGTAGAAGATGGAAAAGAAAAGAGTTCTAAGGAAGAAAGACAGGAAAATTTAAGTACAGAAGAAGTGGCTTTGGAAGCGGCTCCAAAGGAAGAAAATATAAGCAAGGATAAAGAGGATGAATTACGCAAATCTACTTTGGATGAAAAAGGTAAGGATACAAATGAAATAACTGTAGTTGCAAATGGAAAAACTGTAGTACTTACGGGGAAAAAGGATTATATATTTGTGGACATATTTAATCATATAGAATTTGATCTAACAAAAATTAAGGGAAAGCTGTATTTGCATTTAAATGGAAATAATGCAGGTTATTATGATAAGTTATCTGAAGGAGACATAATAGAATTAGGTTGGGAATAAGTATGGATACTAATATTGGAGGAACAAATATGCAGAGAAACTTTTTGAAAATGGCAGAATCTATAAAACAAGAATTGATTGAAACAAGAAGGGATTTTCATAGGCATCCAGAACTTGGATATGATTTAGAAAGAACTTCTGGCAAAGTAAAACAATTTTTAGACAAATGGGGTATAGAATATAAGGACACGGCTCGCACAGGAATATGTGCAATAATAAGAGGAAAAGGTACTAAAACTATAGGAATAAGAGCTGATATGGATGCACTTCCTTTAGAAGATAAAAAAGTTTGTGACTATTCTTCAGAGGTTAAGGGAAAAATGCATGCCTGCGGCCATGACGCGCACACAACTATACTTCTTGGAGCTGCTAAAATCCTAAACTCTATAAAAGATGAATTAAGGGGAAATGTAAAATTATTTTTTGAACCTGCAGAAGAAACCACAGGTGGAGCTAAGTTAATGATAGAAGATGGAGTACTTGAAGAGCCAAAGGTTGATAGAGTAATAGGACTTCATGTAGAGGAAAATATAGAAGTTGGGAATATAGGACTTAAACTTGGAGTAGTGAATGCAGCTTCTAATCCTTTTGACATAAAAATTAAAGGAGTTGGATCTCATGGTGCAAGACCTCATATGGGAATTGACCCTGTAGTAATAGCAAGCCATGTAGTAATAGCACTTCAGGAAATTGTAAGTAGGGAACTTCCTCCTACAGATGCAGGAGTAATAACTATAGGATCAATTCATGGAGGTACAGCCCAAAATATAATACCAGATGAAGTCACAATATCAGGTATCATAAGAACTATGAAGACAGAGCATAGGGAATATGTAAAGAAAAGGCTTTGTGAAATAACAAATGGAGTAGTTAATTCTTTTAGGGGAAAATGTGAAATAGACATACAGGAGAGTTATCCTTGTCTTTATAATGACGATAGTGCAGCACAGGATATTTTAAATGCAGCATATGATGTTATAGGTAAAGATAAAGTAAAGATACTTGAGAAGCCAAGCATGGGCGTAGAAAGTTTTGCTTATTTTTCTATGGAAAGACCTTCTGCCTTTTATTATTTAGGATGTAGAAATGAAAAAAAACAAATAATACATCCTGCCCATGGAAATTTATTTGATATAGATGAAGATTGTCTTCCTATCGGAGTTGCCATACAGTGCAAGGCAGCTTATGATTTTTTAAGATAGTACAGTATTTAAATGTACTTAGAGTTTTTATTGTAATGGGTATGAACTTTAAGTATATTTTTTATGTAGAAAAACAAGTATAAGGATGTAAGGTATTTTCCTTCAAATGCCTAAGCTAAAAAATATTTTTATTTATTGATTTAGTTAATAATAGTAGTATATAATTAGGTGTTGTCCATATAAGATAGTAAATAATACAATTTGCTAAATAGTAAAGAACTTTAAACTTTTTAAAAACTTTGCAATATAGAATTCTTAAATTACTAATTGCAGATATATAAGAGAGTTGTTAATTTTAAGACTTAGGAGAGATTGATATGAAATTGGAGATAGGAAAGAACGAAGCTGGTCAAAGATTAGATAAATTTTCAAGAAAATGGCTTCAGGATGTGCCACTTAGTGGTATATACAGAGCTATAAGAAAAGGTGATATTAAAGTAAATGGAAAAAAAGCTAAAGAAAAATATTTCCTTTTGGAAGGAGATATAGTAAATGCAGAATACATAACTTCTAAGGAAACAAAATCTAAATTTGAAAGAATAGACAATGCTTTCTTAAAGATAATTTATGAAGACAAAAATATACTTTTGGTAGAAAAATGGCCTGGAGTTTTGGTGCATTCAGATAAAAATTCCAAGGATGCTACTTTAACTGATTACGTACTTTCACATTTGTATGATAGGGGAGAATTTAACCCAGAAGAAGAGGTTACTTTTACTCCATCACCTTGTAATAGATTAGACAGGAATACTTCTGGTATAGTTATTTATGGAAAAAATTATGAAGCATTGAAGTTATTGAATGAGATGATAAGGGAAAGAAGTATAAAGAAGTATTATATAGCTCTTGTAATTGGAAAAATAAAAGATGGAGTTTATGAAGGTTACATAAAAAAAGATAGAACAAATAACAAATCCAGTGTAAGCAATACACCGGAAAAAGATTCAAAAAAGATATCTATGAGAGTAAAAAATGTTAACACCTGCGGCATATATTCACTGATACAACTTGAGCTAATTACGGGTAGAAGTCATCAGTTGAGGGCTCACCTAGCATATTTAGGAAATGCAATAGTAGGAGATAGTAAATATGGTGTTTCAAATATAAATAGTTTTTTCTACAATAAATATGGTTTGGATTATCAATACTTATATGCATATAAGTTAAACTTTAGGAGCTGTCCTGAAGAACTTAATTATATGGAAAACAAGACCATAACAGAGGGACTTCCACCTATATTAAAGAAGATAAAAAAGGATATATTTAATAAATTCTAATATTTTAGGATATTAATAGTTTTTGATAGGGAGTTTTAAATTATGAAAGAACAGTCAACAACTAAAGGTTTTGCCATACTTTCTATGGCAGGGATGGCCGTAAAAATATTATCTGTTATATATATACCACTTATGATGAAAATAATAGGTGAAGAGGGTTATGGATTGTATGGCGCATCTTATCAGGTATATGCCTTTGTTTTCGTACTTACGAACGCAGGTATACCTGTAGCTATATCAAAGCTTATATCTGAATTGAATGCGGTAGGCAATTATAGAGATGCAGTAAGGGGATTTAAAATAGCTAGATTTATTCTGGTGATTTTGGGAATAGTAATGGCATCTTTTCTAATTATATTTTCAGGACCTTTAGCTAGTATAACAAAATATAACAAGGCTTATTTATCGCTTCTAACTCTGGCACCAGCTATATTTTTCACTTCAATTGCTTCTGCCTATAGGGGATATTTTCAAGGAAGGGCAAACATGACACCTACAGCAGTGTCACAGGTCATAGAACAAATAGTAAATACCATATTCGCACTTGCCTTTGCAGCGTATTTAATGAGATATGGAGTGGAAGTAGGTTGTACTGGAGGACCTATTGGAACTTCTTTTGGAGCCCTCGCTTCTGCTACATTTTTGATATACTGTTATGAAAAAAATAAAAAAATAAGGCTTCCTCAAAATTATGTGGAAGTAAGTAGGACAAGACTCACCACATCACAGCTTGTGAAAAAAATTATAAAATATGGAGTACCTATAACTTTATGTGTTGGAATGACCTATGCTGGGAGTATAGTAGATTTAGCCAATACTAAAGCAAGGCTTATAGTTGGAGGAATAAGTGATACCAATGCTACTATACTTTATGGATATTTAAACAAATATCAGCAGCTTTTGAATGTTCCTATTGCTATAATATCTTCGCTTTCTGCAGCAATACTTCCAGCAATATCAGCAGCTTTTGCAGTTAAGGATAGAAAAAGGGTAAAAGATAAGATAAACTACTCCTTCAGACTTTGTTTCTTAATTGCAATACCTTGTGCAGTTGGATTTTCTGTTTTAAGTGGCCATATATACGAGCTTCTAAAGTTTGGAAAAGCATATTATATTATGGAATGTGGTTCTATAGTGCTTGTACTTATGTCAATAATGCAAATACAGACTACCATTTTGCAAAGTGTTGGAAAGCTGTTTACTGCTACCTTTTATTCTGTAATAGGTATAGTAGTAAAAATATGTATAAATTATGTTCTTATTGCAATACCTAATATAAATATATTAGGGGCAATAGTAGGAAGTATAGTGGGATTTGTTATACCTATAATATTAAATCATATAATTATTAGAAAATCTTTAAATGCAAAAGTTAGTCTTATAAGACATGCTGTTAAACCAGCAATTGCTTCTGTAATGATGGGAATAGTTGTATTTGCTTCTTCGTTTGTCATGGATTTTATATTTGGATTTATAAAGATTGCGTATATTCCAAATGCTATTTCTACAATAGTATCTGTTTTAGTAGGAATAATTACATATGTCTTTACTATGGCACTAATTGGTGGCATAAGGAAAAGGGATATGGAATTGCTGCCTAGTGTAGCACGAAAATTAATACCAGGCTTTATATTGAGAAAAGTAAAATAAAATAGTATAAATAGAAAATTGAAATATTTTTTTAAAAAACTTGCATCATGAAATAAAATATGATAAAATTAGTCTTATTAAAATACCAGTGACCTATAACATAATTGGTATTTTACAGCAATATATCAAGTTTGATAATTAAATAACTAATAATTAAGAAAATTTCAAAATGCATTTCTAGGGGTTAGAGAAATGCATTTTTGTTCAAAAAAATTTAGACGGGGGCTGAAAACATGAAATATAATCTAGGATTCCCTTCAAAACAAGGATTATATGATCCTGCTTATGAAAAGGATTCTTGTGGGGTAGGATTTATAGCCAGTATAAAAGGTGAAAAAACCCATGATATTGTAAAAAAAGGTGTTAAAATTTTAGTTAACTTAACTCACAGAGGAGCAGTGGGAGCTGATACTAAAACAGGAGATGGTGCAGGTATACTTGTCCAAATTCCAGATGAATTTTTTAGAATAAATTGTGACAATTTAGGAATAGAATTACCTGAACCGGGTGAATATGCTGTAGGTATGGTATTTTTTCCAAAAGAAACTGCAATAAGGTTGCAGTGTGAGGGAATACTTGAAAGGGCAGCAGAAGAAGAAGGACAGAAAATTTTAGGCTGGAGAGATGTACCTACAGACAATAGAAGTATTGGTGAAACAGCTAAGGGTACTGAACCTATTATAAGACAGATATTTATAGGCAAAAATGCACAAAATCAAACTGATTTTGAAAGAAAACTTTATATAATCAGAAAAAAAGTTGAAAATGAAGTTAAAAAAACTCTTGAAAGTGCATCAAAATCTTTTTATGTATGTAGTCTTTCAAGTAAAACTATAGTTTATAAAGGATTATTACTGGCAGATCAAATAAAGAAATTTTATATTGATTTAAATGATATAAACTTTAAAAGTGCCATTGCACTAGTACATCAAAGGTACAGCACAAATACTTTCCCAACTTGGGATTTGGCACAACCTTTTAGGTTTCTTGGACATAATGGTGAGATAAATACCATAAGAGGAAATCGAAACTGGATGAGATCACGTGAAGGTGTACTGAAATCTGAAGCTTTCGGAAAGGACATTAAGAAACTTTTCCCTATAATAAGTGAAGGGGGAAGTGATTCTGCATCTCTTGATAATGTATTGGAATTATTATATGAAGATGGAAAATCCTTACCACATGCACTTATGCTTCTTATACCAGAAGCGTGGGAAGGAAACAAATATATGGAAGAATATAAAAGGGCTTTTTATGAGTATCACGGTTCTCTTGTAGAACCTTGGGATGGACCTGCTGCGGTTGCATTTTCTGATGGTGTACAAGTTGGTGCTACTCTTGACAGGAATGGATTAAGGCCTTTGAGATATATGATAACAAAAAATGGTCTTGTAGTACTTGCATCAGAGACAGGAGTGCTAGAATTTAATGATGAGGATATAGAGGAAAAGGGAAAACTAAAACCTGGCAAAATGTTCTTGGTTGATACTGCTCAGGGAAGAATAATAGATGATGAAGAATTAAAAAGAGATATATGCAAGAGTAAGCCTTATGAAGAAATGCTTCCTAAATTAAAATTTACTCTTGATATGTTTAAGGCAGTTAGGACAAGAGAAGAAATACCACCTGTAGTATTAAAGGAAAAACAACAGGCGTTTGGCTACTCTCTTGAAGATTTGAGCAAGATAATAGGACCTATGGCAAAGGATGGTAAAGAGCCTGTGGGGTCTATGGGAAATGATACTCCTCTTGCAGTGCTTTCAAATAAAAATCAATTGCTTTTTGCGTATTTCAAACAACTTTTTGCCCAGGTAACCAATCCACCTATAGATTCTATAAGAGAAAGATTAGTAATGTCTCTTGCAAATTATATAGGTTCTACCCAGGCTAATATATTAAATGGTAAAGATGGAGAAATCTCAAACGATCCTTTTATAGAGATAAAAAGTCCTACACTAACTAATGAGGAAATATCAAAAATAAAGAGCTTGAGAGATAAAAACTTTAAAACTACTACTATTCCTATTACATTTAAATGTGATACGGGAGTAGAAGGTTTTAAGGAAGCTCTTGAAAAAATTTGTGAGAGAGCTTCAAAGAGAATAAAAGAAGGATACAATATACTAGTTTTAAGTGATAAAAATGTGGATTCTTACGAGGCTGCTATACCAAGTTTACTTGCTGTTTCAGCGGTGCAGCACCATCTAATTAGAGAAAAAACACGTACAAAAGTTTCAATTATCGTAGAAACTGGAGAAGCAAGAGAAACTACGCATTTTGCACTTTTAATAAGTTATGGTGCTTCTGCAGTTAATCCTTATCTTGTTTATCAAACTATAGATGAAATGATAAAGGAAAATGATATAGTTGGAGTTACACCAGAAGAAGCAAAGAAAAATTATATTAAGGCTATAAATCAAGGAATACTTAAAATACTTTCAAAAATGGGTATATCCACGCTGCAAAGTTATCACGGTGCACAAATATTTGAAGCAATAGGTCTTGATTCAGAATTTGTAAATAAGTATTTTGAGGGTACATCATCTAGAATAGGTGGTATAGGTATTGATGTAGTTGCAAAGGAAGTACTTGCAAGACATAAAAATGCCTTTAATAAAATAAGAAAACCTATTTCTGAGCTCAATGTAGGTGGTAACTATTCTTGGAGAAAAGGAGGAGAGTTTCATCTCTTTAATCCTGAAACTATATACAAACTCCAGGTTGCAGCAAGAACTAATGACTATGGTATGTATAAGCAGTATGCTAAAGTAATAAATGAACAAGATAAAAATTTATGTACAATAAGAGGCTTGTTTCAATTTAAAAAGGGAAATGAGATACCTATAGAAGAAGTTGAACCAGTAAGTGAAATTCTTAAAAGATTCTGTACAGGAGCTATGTCCTTTGGTTCTATAAGCAAAGAAGCTCATGAAACTATAGCTATAGCTATGAATAGAATAGGTGGAAGGAGCAATACTGGAGAAGGTGGAGAGGATCCTGATAGATATGTACTAGATCCAAATGGTGATTCCAGAAGAAGTGCTATAAAACAGGTGGCATCAGCACGTTTTGGTGTAACTACAGAATATTTGGCAAATGCAGATGAAATCCAGATAAAGATAGCACAAGGTGCAAAACCAGGAGAAGGTGGACAACTTCCAGGTAGGAAGGTTAATAAGTATATCGCCAAAATAAGGTATTCAACTCCAGGCATAGACCTTATTTCACCACCACCTCACCATGATATATATTCAATAGAAGATTTAGCTCAATTAATATATGATTTAAAAAATGTAAATCCTAGTGCAGCTATAAGTGTAAAACTTGTGTCTGAAGTAGGAGTAGGAACAATTGCTGCTGGAGTTGCAAAGGCTCATGCAGATTTAATACTTATAAGTGGTCATGATGGAGGCACAGGGGCATCACCTATGTCATCTGTAAAAAATGCAGGAATACCTTGGGAACTTGGATTATCTGAGACACAACAAGTACTACTGTTAAATGATCTGCGAAGCAGAGTTAGAATTCAAACAGATGGACAGTTAAAGACAGGTAGAGATGTTGCAATTGCAGCACTTCTTGGAGCTGAAGAATTTGGTTTTGCAACTACTGCCCTTGTAGTAATGGGATGTACTATGCTTAGAAAATGCCATTTAAATACTTGTGATATGGGAATAGCTACCCAAGATCCTGAATTAAGAAAGAATTTTAAAGGAAAACCAGAGCATATAATAAATTTCCTTACTTTTATTGCACAGGAAGTTAGAGAGTATATGGCAAAACTTGGCTTTAGAACAATGAATGAAATGGTTGGAAGAGTAGATATGCTGGAGACAAAAAAGGCTATTACTCATTGGAAAGCTAAAGGTTTAGATTTGTCTGCTGTACTTTATAAACCATATATGCCAAAGAGAATTAAATCCTACTGTGTAATACCACAGAATCATGGACTTGATAAGGCAATAGATTATAAACTCATTCAAATGACACAAAAGGCAGTACAGGATAAGATAAAAGTTACTGCAAATTTGGAGATAAAAAATGTAAATCGTTCTGTTGGAACAATGCTAAGCGGAACGATTGCAAAGAAATATGGTGCCAAGGGACTTCCAGAAGATACTATAGTGTTAAATTTTAAGGGGTCAGCAGGACAGAGTTTTGGAGCCTTTGGAATAAATGGACTTACTCTAGTGCTTGAAGGAGACGCCAATGATTATGTTGGAAAAGGTCTTTCTGGTGCTAAAATAGTTATTAAAACTCCTGAGAAGGCAACTTTTGTTGCAGAAAAGAATATCATAGCAGGTAATACCATTTTATATGGAGCTACATCAGGAAAGGTATTTGTAAATGGTACTGTAGGAGAAAGATTTGCAGTAAGAAACAGTGGAGCTACAGCTGTAGTTGAAGGTGTAGGAGACCACTGCTGTGAATATATGACTGGTGGAAGAGTAGTTATCATGGGTCAAACGGGAAGAAATTTTGCAGCTGGTATGAGCGGCGGTATAGCTTATGTACTTGATGAAGATGATTCTTTTGATAGAAAATGCAACATGGAAATGGTTGAAATTGCGCAAATGGCAGATGAGGATGATGTAAATACAGTATATAGTTTAATACAGGAACACTATAAATATACAGATAGTGTAAAAGCTAAAAAAATTCTTGAAAAATGGGATATATATAAGACCAAGTTTAAGAGGGTAATACCTACTGCGTATAAACTTATACTGGAACAAACCAAATTAGAAGCAGCTGCTGCTTCTAATATGTAGGAGGTATCACTATGGGAAAAATAACTGGTTTTAAAGAATATCAAAGAGAAAATCCAAAAGAACGTCCGGTAAAGGAAAGAATCAAAGATTATAAGGAAGTATACTATAAACTTCCTAAGGATAAATTGAATGTACAGGCAGCAAGATGCATGAATTGTGGAACTCCTTTTTGTAATTGGGGATGTCCTCTTGAAAATCTAATTCCCGATTGGAATGATTTTGTATATAAGAATGAATGGCACAAGGCGTTTGAAAGACTTTCATTAACTAACACTTTCCCTGAATTTACAGGAAGAATATGTCCTGCTCTCTGTGAAGGTTCTTGTACACTTGGAGTAAATAGAGAACCTGTTTCTGTAAGGCAGCTAGAACTTAATATAATCGAAAAGGCTTTTGAAGAAGGATGGATAAAACCTAATCCACCAAAAGTTAGAACTGGAAAAAGGGTAGCTATAGTAGGTTCAGGACCATCTGGACTTTCAACTGCTGCAGAGCTCAATTCCGTAGGTCATACTGTTACTGTTTTTGAAAGAGCAGATGAAGTTGGTGGACTTTTAAGATATGGTATTCCTGATTTTAAACTTGAAAAACATGTAGTGGACAGAAGAGTAAATATTATGAAAGAAGAAGGAATAGTATTTAAAACAAACACTAATGTAGGAGTAAATTACGATGTAAATGAGCTTTTAGATAATTTTGATGCTGTTGTTTTAACAGGAGGTTCTACTATTCCAAGGGACCTTAAGGTGGAAGGAAGAGAACTTAAAGGCACTTATTTTGCAGTAGACTTCTTAAGGCAGCAAAATAAAAGAGTTTCTGGTAAGAAAATTAGGGAAGAAGAGATAAATGCCAAAGGAAAGGTAGTCGTTGTTATCGGTGGAGGAGATACAGGTTCCGATTGTATTGGTACTTCTATAAGGCAGGGAGCTAAAAAGGTTTATCAATATGAGGTTATGCCAAAGCCACCTGAAAATCGTGATAAAACAATGCCGTGGCCTGTTTTCCCAAAAACTTTGAAAACTACTACTTCCCATGAAGAGGGATGTATACGTGAATGGTGTATAAATACCAAAAAGCTTGTAGGAGAAAAAGGCGTATTGAAATCACTTAAAGGTGTAAAGGTTAAGTGGGAAGATAATAATGGTAAAAGGCAA
Organism: Clostridium ragsdalei P11; assembly: GCF_001675165.1. Lineage (GTDB taxonomy): Bacteria > Bacillota > Clostridia > Clostridiales > Clostridiaceae > Clostridium_B > Clostridium_B ragsdalei. Next base: position 437 of record NZ_LROS01000034.1, on the reverse strand, counting down.
ATGGTAGAAGTACCAGGTACAGAATTTGAACAACCAGTTGATTTGATACTTTTAGCTATGGGATTTTTGCATCCTCAGCATGAAGGACTGCTTGACAGCCTTGGAGTAGAATATGATGCTAGAGGTAATGTGGTAACGGATGTGAATTATATGACTGCAAAAGAAGGGGTATTTGCAGCAGGAGATATGAGACGTGGGCAATCTCTTGTAGTTTGGTCACTAAATGATGGTAGAAGAGTGGCAAAGAATGTTGATAAATATTTAATGGGAGAAACATCTCTCAGAGGATAATTTTAAAGTTCACTATCTATATAGGGTTTCTAAGTGATAATTTAACTTATACTAGGAAACTTCTAGCATAAGCTAATGAATGAATCTTAGCAAAATTAGAATTAAGTTCGTCAAAAAGAATTTTAATATCTGATACTAATTCCCAT
>NZ_LROS01000033.1 GCF_001675165.1 Clostridium ragsdalei P11 | reverse complement strand
CACTATCATTACATCCACTTGGAAGGTCAGATTTTAAATCCTTTATCTTATCTCTTAAATCTCTCCAAGATTTATCTTCATCAGCATCATTGTTTAAATAGAGTATAACTATTGATGCATTGCTTTCCGAATAAGATTGTACATAGTCACATCCATCAACTTCCTCAGCTTTCTGCTCAACCTTTTTAGTAACCAACTTTTCTATATCGCTAGGTGAAGCACCTGGATAAACTGTAGTAATCATAGCTGCTGGAGATGCAACATCTGGGGTTTCCTGTTTTGAGATTCCACTATAACAGTAAAAGCCACTAACTATAATTATAGCCACTAGAAATAATACAATTTTTTTATTTTTTATAGCTGCTTTAATTAATCCCATATTATATTCTCCTTCTATTTAACTGTAACTTTATATCCTGATTTTAAGTTCTTCATTCCTTGAACTATAAGTTCATCTCCATCTTTTAGACCATCTACTGAAACTTTATCCTCATCAGTATCACCTAAAGTTATATTTTTCTTAACAGCATGTCCGTTCTCAACTACATAAACATAATCTTCCCCATCATTTAAAACTGAACTAATTGGAATGGATATAGAATTCGTTTGACCCATGTCTATGTAAACTGTTGAAGTTTCACCTACATAATATTTACTGGCATCTATAGCCGTAGACAGCTTGATTTCAGCACTATATGTTCCAGATTTACTATCTGCCATTTGGACTATATTTATAATTTCTCCTTGTGCTTTATCGTCTCCAATATTTACTTGCGCCTTTGTCCCAACTTTTACTTTCTTTACATCATCTTGAGATAGACCTACTGTAATAACTTGATTTTCACTTCTAAATAATATTACAGGGCCACCTGCCTGCTGCATTTCTCCTTCTTTACCTAACACATCAACAACATAACCGTCCATATCTGCAGTCATAGTAGCATCATTAAGTAAACTTTGTTTTGAGTCATAGTCAGCTTTTGCTGTATTTAGCTGATCTAGGGCTGCTTGTTTATCTTCTTGCCTAGATCCATTCTGAAGCTGCTGTAGACTTTGCTGGGCACTGTTTAATGCATTCTGAGTACTGTCTACCTGAAGTTTTGTATCATTTAACTGTTGATTTGAAATAGCTCCCGATTGATTTAATTTGATATATTTATCATATAAATCCTTATAATAATTATTGTTATCCTGTGCATTTTGTACAGCTATTTGAGCTTTATTTATATCTTCCTGCTGTGCTCCGTTTACTGCTTTACTATATTGTGCCGAAGCTGTATCCATTTGAGATTTAGCAGCTTGTACTGCAAAATTCAAATCAGTTTTATCAAGGTCTGCTAACTTTTCACCTTTTTTTACATGCTGGCCTTTTGATACATATATCTTTGAAATTTTAGCTGAGCTCTTAAAAGATAATTTTCTAACTTCACTGCCTCCTGTTAATCCTTCATATTGGAGTGTCATAGGAAAACTTCCGCTTTTAATTTCAGCAGTTTTTACCGGATAACTTCTAGCAGTAGTCTCTTTTTCTTTACTCTTTGAAAAAGCTGTAAAATACGCTGTTAATGCAATAATAACTACAACAACTAAACAAATAATAGGTACTTTTTTTCTTGAAACATCATTAGGTACCTTTTCTCTTATAACATTAAGAACTTTGTTTGGCATAATGCACCTCCTAATATAAGAATGATAAGTCGCGACCGTGTGGTCAATTCAATAAATTATACCACCTACGTACTTTTACTGTCAATACTAGAAAACTTTTTTATAAATGTTATAATTATTATTGAGACGATTACACAATTGGAAGCCGATTACTTAAATTGCATTAATTATAAAATTAGGGGTGATAACCTTGCCTAATAAAACTTTTTTTAATTTACCTAAAGAACGGCAGGAAGAAATTATAAAAGTATCCATCGATGAATTTGCAAATCACGATTTTGATTCATCTTCTTTAAATAGAATTATAACTAATTTAAAAGTTGCTAAGGGAAGCTTCTACAGATATTTTAGTAACAAAACAGACCTATATATCTTTCTTATTGACTATACTTTAAGCAAGCAGTTATCTTATATAACCAACTTTAAACCAGAAGAAGAGCATTTAGATGCCCTAACGTTGTCAAAAAAACTTGTACTACATGTATTGGAATTTGATTTTATGTATTATAACTATGCTAGCTTTCTTTTTCATGCCTGTAAAAGTAAACAATTTAAGTCATACTTACCAGTAAATCGAAAAGAATTTATAGATATAATAGATATATTTCAGGATAAAAAATTGATACGTAGGGATTTAGATAAAAATATTATGATATTTTATATATTTAGAAATATGGTACTTCTCAGGGATTTCATTATGGAAAGACTCAATATACCAGAAGTGGAATTTTCCAAAGGGTATGCGGCATATAAAAAACATGAAAAATCTATAAGTGAAATCACAGAAAAATATTGTGACTTACTACTAAATGGGATAAAGCAAAAATGACTTATACATAATAAAAGATATATAAGTCATTTTATATACGTTAGGCAGTTAATTATGTTTTGGCTCCTCTCCAAAATACTGATAATAATAACATTTTAATTTGCCATTATATAGTTTCCTATTCTTATCTGATTTTTTTCCAAAATGTTTTTCAAATCCATCATGAGCGGTTATTATAAAATAAGACCAATTTTGAAGTTTTGAAAATACACTGCCCATATCCTCATAAAGTTTCTCCACTTCTTTAACATCTCCAAGTCTTTCGCCATAGGGTGGATTACTTATTATAAACCCATATTTCTTTTTTGAACTGAAATTTTGCACAGGAATTTTTTGAAATTCAATTTGTTCTGCCACTCCTGCTTTTTTAGCATTATCTTTTGCGGTTTTAATTACCCAGCCATCTATATCTGAAGCTAAAATTTTAAACTCTTTATTATTTATAGAATTTCTAGCATGCTTTCTCAAATCCTCCCATAAATCATGAGGAATTATACCCCATTTTTCCGACACAAAGTTCCTATTTAAACCTGGTGCTATATTTTTTCCTATCATAGCAGCTTCAATGGCAATAGTTCCAGAACCACACATAGGATCTACGAGTACTCTAGAAGGCTCCCATTTGCTCAAGAGAACTAAAGCTGCTGCTAAAGTTTCTTTCATAGGTGCTCCACCTGAGTTTTTCCTATATCCCCTCTTGTGAAGTCCTTCGCCGGAAGTATCCACAGTTAAAGTTACTATATCCTTTAATATTGCTACTTCTATTTTATATTCTACTCCATCTTCACTAAATTTCTCTCTGTTATACTTTTTTTTCATAGATTCAATAACAGCTTTTTTAACTATTGACTGGCAATCCGGCACGCTATGTAGTTTCGATTTTATAGATTTCCCAGTTACATGCATAAACGCATTTTCAGGCATTATGCTTCCCCAATCTACAGCAAGTGTTCCTTGAAAAAGTTCTTCAAAACTTTCAGCTTTAAATTCTGACATTTTTATAAGTACCCTGTCTGCAGTTCTAAGCCACAAGTTACAGGTAACTATATCCATCTCATCTCCAGGAAAAGTAACTTTACCATTTTCCAATTTTAAATCATCATATCCTAAGTTTTTAAGTTCTTTAGCCACTATGGACTCAAGTCCAAAAGTTGATGTTGCAATTAAAGTATAATCCATTTTTATCCTCCACTTTTAAGTCCTATAGTTATTATATCAAATGTAGTTTTAATTTATATAGAAACTCAACTTTCCCACATATAAAATTTTGACTTAATATAAAAAACTTGCGAAGCAAAGCTTAGCAAATTAAGAATTAATAATGAAAAATTAATAGTGAAAGATGATTTTTAGCTGTCACAAAAAATCTTTAAATTTATATAAATCAGCAATGTTTCGCTTTAGCAAAACGAGTGGTGAAAAGCTTAATCAAAGATTTTTTGTAGTGTAACGGAAAAAAATCCACATTAACTATTAATTCTTCATTCTTAACTATTAATTTCTAACTTAAATACTAATCTTACACAATATATTTACTGCAAAAACAGTTATCATTTCCATCTACGTTTTTTGCAATATACATTGCCTTATCAGCCTTTATTATAAGTTCATCAATACTTTTGCCATCCTGAGGATAAAAACTAACTCCAGTACTAAGAGATATATTTATTTTATTACCACCTAAATTTATAATTCTCTTTTTAGTATTTATAATCCTAGAATGTATTATTTTATAATTATTAAAATTTTTTATATCTGGCAGCAATACTAAAAATTCATCTCCACCAAATCTAGCAATTACATCATTTTTTCTCGTAGCTTTCTTCAATATATCTGCCACCTTGGCGAGAACGTTGTCACCAGTCGTATGTCCATAGGTATCATTAATACTTTTAAAATTGTCTACATCTATGAACATTAGCCCTAACATATTGTTATTTCTACGGCAACTGTCAAGTATTTTCTCTGCAATTTCATAAAATAACACCCTGTTTCCCAACCCTGTTAATTTATCATAATAAGCCAAATTTCTAATAACTTTTTCTTTATCCTTTAGTTCTTTATTTAAAAGAAATAATTTATTGATATATAATTTTAATTGATTAACTCTCTCAAATTCATTGGTAACGTTAATAAACTCCAAAAATAGGAACCTCGATTTGCCTTCTTCTAACTTGCTTATCTTTAAATTAAATTTTCCATTATCATTAACTAGATCCTTATGCATGGTGGCTGAAAAAAACAGTCTATATTCATTATTCATTAAAGACTTTATAGATTCATTAAAATAATTTCTATTAAAACTTGGTAGTGCTTTATAAATACTTTTACCTATAATATACTTTGTTCCAATTCCAGTTATATGTTCCATATAACTGTTCCAAAATAAAATTTTAAATTGCTCATTTAAAATTACTACTCCTTCATTAACATTATCCAGAGCATCAAATAAAATTCTATTCATAAAGTTCATCCCTTACTTTATCAATTTTTTTCATCAATTCATTTAAGGATTTTAATGTTAAATCAATTATTACAGCACCCTCTATTTCCACATCATCTATGAGAAAAGTTATGTATAAAACCAAGGTATACATATAACTTTCATTTTTAATGTCTTTGCTAAAATCTATTACATTAAATACTTTTACTTCCGGTAAAGTATATGTTAAGTTGATATTTAAATAGTTCCCAACTTCACCTAAGATACAATTTAAAATTATATTTCCTATTTCTTTAACAGTATCAAAATCTATGTCTGTAAAATTCATATCATAATATTCACTATTTTCTTGTTCCTCGTTTAAGCAAAGATTTATAAAAGTTCTCATTTTTTTAGCCGGAAAGATTAAATTTGCTTTTCCTTTTAATTTTTTTTCAAAAGAAATAGAAGATACCATTAATGTTCCATCTATTTTATCAGGTAAATATCCATTTATTTTAAATTTTTCATCTTGAGAATTTAATATTTCTATATTAGGAACATCTAACAAAATCTTTTTATTTGTTATTTCCGAAAGAATACTTGCAGCCTTGCCAATACTAATATTAAATAATTCCCTTAATATATCATATCTTAAGGCATTACTATTCATTTTTATCATTCCTCATTTTATCACATATGAACTTTGCTTTTTCCTGATTAAACGGTTTATTTATAAAGTACATTATGTTATATGATTCCATATCTTCTCTTACGTTTTTTTGTACATCTGCAGAAATAACAATTATTTTACAACTAGCATCATATTCTTTTATTAATTTTATCAACTCTTTACCATTTACATTTGGCATCAACAAATCTACAAATACATAATCCGGTTTAATTTCTTTGTATTTGCTAAAGCCTTCTCTTCCATCACTTGCAAAAAAGAACTCAGCATTATCCAAAAAACTTTTTAATAAATTAGATATTATCTTTTGAGAAAAGTTAGAATCATCAACAATTAGAATCTTTAACATAATAACTTTTATTCCCCCCAGTAACCTTAAAATAAAAATAAAGCCAACAATTAATAAACATTATTAATTGTTGGCCGGGTGCACTACTAGCTTTAAAATTTCCAAGTGCCCAAATAGCGGAAATTTTTCATTGCTTCCAACTATTATTAAATTATATTCATTTTACTATCAAATATAAATAAAGTCAAATAACACTAATAACACCAATATCTTAATTAAGCTCTAATATATTCCTAAACTCCACTATATCTCTACTTAGTTTGTCCGATGACTACCTGCTCTAATACTCCCACGCACTCTGTGAAGGCGACTATCACCAAATCGAAGATTTGGGATATCTGCTTTTCTCCAAGTTGGAGTAAAGAGCAGCTACATCTCTGGATAACGATTTCCCCTAAAGGATAACGCATTCTAAGTGCTGAAGCACTAAGAATCCTGTTAATAAGCATCAGGTGGAGTCAAAACTCCACCTGATGCCAAGAACTCTGTTTATCATTACCTTTTATCATCTTTGTTATATTGCAGAGCAGCTTTGCCTTCGTCACCAGTACTTATTCGTATAACATTTTCTACATTGTATACAAATATTTTTCCATCGCCCATTTCTCCAGTGTGAAGAACTTTTTTAGCAGTTTCAACAACTTTTTCTACAGGTACCTCACAAACTATTATTTCTACTTTAACTTTAGGCAATAAATTAATATCCATAGTTAACCCACGATAATATTCTTTATGGCCTTTTTGCATTCCACACCCTAAAACATTTGTAACAGTCATACCTGAAATGCCTATATCTCCTAATGCTTGTTTCAGCTCTTCAAATCTTCCGCCAGAAGTAATAATATCAACCTTAGTAAGTTTGTCTCCCATTATTTTACCTCCTTTAAAAATATATTTACTTTCATAATATAACTTATGATGTTTTATTAAAATTAACTCTCTAATTCAATTCTTATTTTAAACTAGAGTTCCCTTTCTTACAATAAAATAGTCAATTGTTAAATATTCATTCCTCCATAAGCTTCTTCACCATGTTCTGTAACATCAAGTCCAATCTGTTCATCTTTATCAGTTACTCTTATTCCACTTACAGCTTTAATTACTTTAATTATTATAAATGTAACTATTGCAGAATATACAACACTTGCCAGAACAGCTGTAAGTTGAATTAAAACCAATTTAGGATTTCCATGTATAAGTCCACTCGAACCGGCAGAGTTTATTGCTTTCCATGCAAATATTCCTGTAGCAATCCCTCCCCAGATTCCTCCTACACCATGACATCCAAAAGCATCAAGTGCATCATCATATCCAAATTTAGCTTTTGCAAAAGTAACAGTAGTGTAACAAATAGCTCCTCCTATTAATCCAATAAGTATTGAAGCTAAAGGACTTACAAAACCTGCGCCTGGAGTTATAGCTACAAGACCTGCAACTATTCCACTGGCAACTCCAAGAGAAGTAACTTTCTTCCTATAGAGAAGTTCACAAATACTCCAACTTATTGCTGAAGCTGCTGCGGAAGTATTTGTAGTTATAAAAGCATTTACTGCTACATCATTTATAGCAAGTGCACTTCCAGCATTAAACCCATACCAACCAAACCAAAGTATGGCAGCTCCTAAGCATGTCATCGGCAGGTTACTAGGTTTGCCTACATTCTTCCTTTTACCAAGCATAAGTGCTGCTACAAGTCCAGAAATACCTGAACTAATATGAACTACATTACCACCTGCAAAATCCAAAGCTCCGAGATTTTTAAGCCATCCACCTGTTCCCCATACCCAGTGAGCAATAGGATCATAAACTAAAGTTGTCCAAAGTAAAACAAATGCTACCCAAGGCATAAATTTCATTCTTTCTGCAATAGATCCTGATATAAGTGCTGGAGTTATTATAGCAAACATAAGCTGAAACAACATATATACTTGCTGTGGAATAGTAGCTGCGTAATCTGCATTTGGTGCAAATCCAACTCCTTTTAAACCTGCAAAATTAAAACCACCTATGATTCCTCCAATGTCTGTGCCAAAACACAATGTGTATCCTATAAGTATCCATTGAATAGATATAACTGCTAAAGCTGAAAAACTATGAAGAGTGCTGTTTAAAGTGTTTTTTCCTCTAACCATTCCTGCATAAAATAAGGCCAGTGCTGGAGTCATTATCATTACTAGTGCCGCGCTTATAAGTACGAAAACTGTATCTGCTCCATTTACTCCGTACATAAAAATACCTCCTTAAAAAAATAATTATAAATTTATAAATTTTGAAAAACTTATATATATAATACTAATTTTTCGACAAATTATCAATAGTATTATTCATATTTTATAAAATTATTTTTTTTAATGTGTTTTTATTACTAATTGAATATTTGAATTCAATGATAAAACTTATTTGAATATTATATTACTAAAATAATAATCACAAATAACCCTCCAATTTAAAATATTAAAATATATATAAAACACTTTTTAGCGCATACGGGTATTTTGCCCAACTCTATGCTGATATATAACAAATTTAATCATATAATAATTAAAATATATTTTTACAATACTCAATAATATGAATATATTACTAAACAAATATTTGTAGTTTGCAAGAGATAAGTTCAAATAGTAAAAAAGTCTTCAGTGAAATCTATTTATTTAAAAACAAAAAGGCTCTTAGCTATTTATATACACAAAATAGTTAAGCGTCTTTTATTTAAAACACATCACAATATATGAATAAAATTTAAATCGTAGATTTCATAACTCAAGATATATTTTGAAATATATCTTATTTATTAGTTTTTTGAAGTTGTTTATTATCAAAGTATTCTTGAATAGATTCCTGAATTTCTGAGTTATCTGAAGTTAAAGTAAAATCAGGATATGCAAGCATGCCCATTTCAGGAATATCTAACCCTTTAATTTCTACTTCCTCACTAACTCTAATTCCACCATCCATAACCTTGTTTAATATCTTAAAAAATAAGAATGACATTCCAAACCCCCATACAATAAGCGTAAGTATATCTACACATTGCGCTGCAAGTTGTGAAAATCCGCCACCATAAAATAATCCCCTTACTGTTCCAGCTACACCATTTAGTCCATCACCATAAGTTCCATCTGCAAATAATCCTAAAGATAAAATTCCCCACATTCCATTAACTCCATGTACGGACACAGCCCCAACAGGGTCATCAATCTTAAATTTGTCTTCAACAACTTTTACAGATATGCAAACTATAATTCCCGCTATAAGTCCTATTATAAATGAAGAAATCGCATTTACAAATGCACAAGGAGCAGTAATAGCAACCAACCCTGCCAAAGCTCCATTACAAGTCATTCCCGGATCAGGTTTCCCATATTTAATCCACATATAGAACATTCCTGCAAGTCCACCTATAGCTCCGGCTATCATTGTATTTGTTGCAACTACAGCAAGTCTTAAATCATCACCATTTGTAGTACTGCCTGCATTAAACACAAACCAACCAAAGAAAAGTATGATTGTACCAACTATAGCCATAGGAATATCATGTCCTGGAAATGCTACTGCAGTTCCATCTTTTCTAAATTTTCCTATTCTAGGACCTATTACTATTGCACCAGCTAAGGCCATTACTCCACCCATTGCATGTACAACGGAGGAACCTGCAAAATCCAATGCACCATGACCAAGTCCTGCTTTTACTCCAAGCTGTGAAAGCCATCCTCCACCCCACATCCAATTTCCAAATATAGGGTAATATAGTAAGGATACAAAGAAAGAATTTATTACAATCGCTGAATATTTAACTCTTTCTGCCATTGCCCCCGTAGGTACCGTACAGGTTGTATCCATAAACACCATCTGAAAGAAAAATAGTGCATAAACCCCTGCATCATAAGTTCCTCCACTGTTTAAAAAGAATCCATGGGTACCAAATAACCCCCATCCTCCAACAGTTACTTCATGACTAAGTGTTGAAGTTCCAGCTCCTAGTGAAGCCCAGCTACCTACACCTCCAAATTGAAGTGCAAATCCTGAAATGAAATATCCTATAGCACCGACCAAAAATACCATATAATTCATAGTCATAGTATGCATGGCATTTTTCGCCCGACAAAACCCTGTTTCAACCATGGCAAAACCAGCTTGAAAGAAAAATATCAAACATCCCGTCAATATAACCCATACGAAGTTTATTCCTATTTTATTTTTTCCAATTTGATCTAAGACCTCTTGCTTTGTAGGTTTACCCTGTTGTTTTGCAGTTATATCATAAGAATTTCCTATTGATGCACCCGAAGGATCCGCTTTAGGTGTAGAGTTATCCGCAAAAGCAACTATTGAAAAAGCATTAATAAATACAACCAAAAATATCGCAGCTATAGAACATTTTCTTATCTTTTTCATTTAGATCTCCCCCTCTTTAATATCTGAAAATTTGACCAAGAAAATTTCATGTTCGGCTTTTCTATCTGTTTTTTTAGTTTAAAAAGTTTTGGAATATAACGTATACCAAAATATAAAATTAATAAACCAAAAATTATACCAGAAACATTTAAGTTTAAAACTTTTACTTTTACATTGAAATAAGCACTGTATGCAGTAAAAAGAGCCCCTGAAATTATTATTAAACCATCAAGTAACATAAGAATTAGTATTAAAAATTTTTTACCCATAGTATCCACCCCTATAGTGCTTTTTCCCCTTTTTCTCCTGTTCTAATTCTCACTGCATTTTCTATAGGTGAAATAAATATCTTACCATCGCCAACTGTATTAGTAGATATAGCCTTACAAATTTTATCTATAATTTCTTCCACTACATCATCACTAACCACCACATCTACTTTTACTTTGTGAATAAGTGTCGTTCTAAGTTGAGTTCCTCTATAAAATTCAGTACATCCTTTTTGATTACCGCAGCCAACTACATTTGAGATAGTCATGCCTTTTACCCCTGAATCATGTAATAATTGTTTGAGAAGTTCCTGTTTTCCCTGCCTAATAATTATTGTCATTTTTTTCATATAGCCAACCCCCTGTTATATCATTAATTTGTAATATTGGTAATTTAATATAAATAATACCACATTTTTATTAAAAATCAACTAGTTTTTTTATTAAATGATTAACTATTTGCTAATTAGAATGCTAATATTATTATTTTAGCTTGCATAAAACAACAGGATGGCAAATTCCAATTTATATTTTTGCATATTTACAATTTTATTATTGATTAATTAGAATATTAATGCTAACATATGGTATATATTGATAATTTAATAATTTTAACTATTTATTTCAATTATATCAGGGGGAATATTCATGGAAAAAACTCTGCTATATATTACAGCAATCCTAATATTTACAAAAACAGGAGGAATTATAAGTAAAAAGTTAAAAATGCCTGAAGTATTAGGTGCATTGATTGCGGGTGTAATCCTAGGCCCTATTGTATTAAATTTAGTTCAATACGATGAAAATATAAAACTGCTTTCAGATATAGGCGTAATTATGCTTATGTTTCTAGCAGGACTTGAAACTAATGTTGAAGAATTTAAAAAAGCAGGCTTATCTTCATTAATAATTGCAACTTTTGGTGTTGTATTACCTCTTATTTTAGGTACAATAGGAGCCTATGCATTTTTTAAAAATTTTCTAGAAAATGTATTTGTTGGAGTAATTTTAAGTGCTACCAGCGTAAGTATTTCAGTTGAAACATTAAAAGAACTTGGTAAACTAAATACACGATCAGGCATAAATATATTAGGCGCTGCAGTAATGGATGATGTAATAGGACTTATTCTAATATCAATAGTACTAGCTATAGCTAAAACTTCTGGTTCCCAAACTTCATCTTCATTTCTATTACTTTTTATGAAAATATTTAGTTTTTGCATTTTTTCTGTTTTAGGAATAATTTATTTGCCAAAGTATATAAACAAATTTACAAGTAAAGTGAAACCAGGACGTGAACTTCTTACATTTTCATTATCTGCTGCATTGTTTGTAGCTTTTATTGCAGAATCTCTTGGAATAGCTGCTATAACAGGAGCTTATATATGTGGATTAGTACTCTCTTCAATTTCACATAAAACTTACCTTGTAAGGAGTATAAATTCAATTTCGACAGGTTTCCTCTCACCTATATTTTTTGCAAGTGTAGGTTTAGAAGCCAATTTGAAAGGTATAAATTTTAATGTACTACTCATAACTTTAGTTATGTTTATTATTGCCGTAATTGGTAAAATAGTAGGATGTGGCGGTGCTGCAAAAGCACTAAAAATGAGCAAAAGTGAATCTATTCAAATAGGAATAGGTATGATTTCAAGAGGAGAAGTAGCTATAATAACTGCCAATATTGGACTTCAAAATCATATTATATCAGAGGATATATTTCTTCCAACACTTATAGTTGTGATACTAACTACAATTATAACTCCCATTTTTTTAAAAATAAGTTTTTCTCACAAAGAAGAAAAATTTGTAGAATTCCATTTATAGTAATTATTAAATTTTTTTACCTAAATTAAAGGATTTTATTTAATTATGTAGAATAATTTATTATTTAGCAAAAGGGGGCAGCTTATGATAAAATTAAAATTAATGTATTCATTAAATAAAAAAATCAAAAATCAATCTAGACAGGTATTTGAAGGTATATCAAAAGGAAGAAAAAAAGCGTTAGACAATTGGTTTAGGGATAAATGGATGCAGCTTGAGAATACAGAAAATATTATAAAAAACTTTGATGAAGATGACAGTAACTTACTACAGGAACTGGATAAAAAATTAAATCAATATGATGATTTTTGTGAGCTATTCATATTAGATGAAAGTGGAAAAATATTAAGTTCTACTTGTAAAAAACATATAGGTATTGATATGAGTACTTTTCCTAATTATAAAAGCGGCATAAAAAATGAAAAACTCATGTATGGTCCTTATGAGGATGCGTTTACTTTAGACATAGATTTATCCAAAAAGAAATTTGCAGATGAAGTAACTTTACTTTTTTCTACACCTTATTCAAATTGTTCCGGTAACAAAAGAATACTTTTAGGACGAATACTCAATGACGATATGAGTAATGTAATCCAGGATGAAGATACTCATATATACAAGGATTCCGGTGATAATTATTTATTTATGGTAAAAACAAACAGAGATATATTACCTGGAACTGCTATATCCAGAAGTAGATTTGAAGATAATACTTTTACTAAAGGAGAAAATCTTAAAGATGGCGTAAGGACTTCTAAGGGAAGTATTGTTAAAATTAAAAAACATACAGAATTTGAAATAAGATTTACAGATCCCGAAACAGGAGATCTACACCAAGGAGTTAAAAATACCATTAAAAATGGTGAAAACCTAGACACCTGGCCAGGCTATCCTGACTACAGACATATACTTGTAGGTGGTAAAGGTACCCTTATAACTCCTCCTTACAGCAATGAAACTTGGGGTATGATGTGTGAAGGGGACATATCTGAAATATATAACTTTAAAAGTATAAATGTAAAAATACCTATTATAATATCAATTGCTTCAGCTTTGGTTATAGCTACAAATAGTATAATTTGTTCTTTAAAACCTGGTGCTGGAATCATATCCTCCATACTAGCATGGTGCATACTTACGTTAGTAAGTTATGCAGTATCACAAAAATTAGTGGTAAAACCGTTAAACAGAACTGTAGATATACTTCATATGATAGCTGAAGGTAAAGGAGATTTAACAAAAAGAGTAGACAAACTTTCTTACGATGAAATAGGTGAGCTTTCAAGATGGTTCAACAAATTTATAAATAATCAAATGTCTATGATAAAGAGAGTTGGTATTTCTTCCAAAACATCAAAAGACTCTGTTGAAGTAGTTTCCAATTTAACTAATGTAGTAACGGATAATATGAATACAGTAGCTAAAACCGTTAATGGTCTAGTGGATGTTTCTAAAAAGCAAAATAATGTGTTTCAAGGTACTAAAGAGCACTTTAATAATATGTCTACATCAATACAGGAAATGGATACCCTTATAAACGAGGTTACAGACAAGATTGTAAATACTAGTGATCGTGCAGTAAAAGCCAATGATTATTTTAACAGTATACTTAACTCTATAAATGATCTAGAAAAAGCTATGAAAAAAACCCTCACTAGAATAACAGTACTTCGAGATCATTCAAATGCTATAACCAACGCAGTTACTACAATAACCAGCATCAGTAATCAGACTCAACTTCTAGCATTGAATGCCACTATAGAAGCAGCAAGAGCTGGTGAAGCAGGAAAGGGATTTGGAGTAGTAGCTGAAGAAATATCAAAATTGGCTGTTGAAACAGAGGACGCAACAAAATCCATAGGTACCTTAGTTGTCAATATTCAAAATGAAATTAAAAATACTTTCCATGAAATTAATGAAATTGGCTCTAAAGTTGAAGGTTCTACAAGCAGTGTAAATGATAGTATAGGTACCTTCAAATACATTATAGGAAACATAGAAGATATAAACAAAAAAATGGACAATATATTCCAAATAACTAATAAAGAAAGCGAAGATGTAGACAACATGGTTGTAAATATAAATCAAGCTGCAGATGAAATAAATAGAAGAACTGTTAAAGGTACTAACAGCAGTGAAGAATCCCTAAATTTACTTGAAGAAATACTGAGCAAAACAACAAGGCTAAAAGAAATAAGTGATACTTTAGAATATTCATCTGACAACCTTCAAGAAATGGTAGGTGCATTTAAGATAAGTTAAAAAACAGATTCATGAATATTTTACTTTCATGAATCTATTTTTATGACTTATTTTTATATTTTAAATTGACTTACTATATCTGTAAGTTTTTCTGCAAGCTCTGCCTGACTTTGGGAGGAACCAGATATATCTGAAATAGCCTTAGTAACCTCATTCACACTACTGGAAATTTCCTCAGACCCAGCCGCAGACTCCTGGGCAGTAGCTGCTGCACTTTGGATACCACCATTTACCTCAGATACTATCTCACTCATCTGTTTTGAAGCTACAGCAATTTCCTCTGACATCTGATTCATAAATTCTGCATCCTTTTCGTACTGCAGTCCTGTATCCATTAGAATTTGATAATTTGGTTTAACACTATTTGACATATAATTTAAAATTTCTTTGCCGCTGTCAGACAAATTATTAAAAGCATCTTCCACCGCAAGTACCATTTTATTTATATTTTCAACTGCTTCTGATGATTCTTCTGCCAGTTTTCTAACTTCATCTGCAACTACTGCAAATCCCTTGCCATGCTCACCTGCACTTGCAGCTTCAATAGCTGCATTTAATGCTAGAAGGTTTGTCTGCTCTGCTATATCACCAATAGAAGCTGCCATAATTTTAACTTCTGAAACCACTTTGCCCTTTTCAATAGCCTTTATAATATCATCTCTTCTTTTATTATATATATCAGTACCTTCTTCTATACTTTGAGCTGCCTTTTCCTTTATGTCCACAGCACGTTTTTTTATTTCTGTTGAAGATTTTGTAGCTTCATTTGCCTTTTGGGTAAGTTTATGTGTATTTTGTTCCATTTTTTCACAAGAGGCACTTATCTCTTCTGTAATCCTACTTAAATCTTCAGATCCATCTGCTATTTGTGAAGTAGACTCATTTACAGACGTCATCATAGAAGAGATTTCCTCCGTAGTAGCAGATAACTCTTCACTAGAAGCACTTATATTCTCAGTACTTTGCGTTATCTCAGTTATCAAATTTCTAATATTTTTATTGGCCTTACCTAATTCTCTAGCTATAGTTCCCATTTCATCTTTACTCAATGCCTGAATAGATTTACTTAAATCTCCCTGACTTATAGCATCTGTAAATTTCAAAATATTATTTGCTTCTTTTGAAATTGATGAAGCAATCTTATTTCCTAAAAAGAAAGCCGCAACTATTCCAATTAGAGTAATTATCATTATCATATACAATGACTTATTATACGTAGCTGTATTTTCAATGTTCTTATTATCAGCTTCCTTTACTGCACTTTCACTTAACTGCTCGATAGTAGCGGTCAATTTACTTCTATAGGTAATAGCTTCTTTATTTAAATTTGCTGCTTCATCATATTTTCCCTGACGCATAAGCTCTACAATCTTATCACATATGCTCCTCCAGTCAGTTAGCTGACTTTCTAACTTAGATAGTAAATTCTTTTCCTGTAAAGTCAAACTAGAGCTTTTATATTTATTAAGCAGACTATTATCTTCATTTTGATAAATGGTTATGGTCTGCACAGTATCCTCAACTTTATTCTTATCCCTGCTTTCTACAAGATTCATTAATTCTAGACGATGATGCATTATATCGGCATCAACCTTATCAAGATTTTTAACATTTTGCAAGTTAACACTGTACATACTACTTGAACCTTTATTTATTCTATACATATTTAGTGTGCCTATTGTTCCTACTATTACAACAAATAAAATTACTGTAAAAAAACCTATAACCTGTTTTTGTTTAATTTTTAAATCATTAAACCATCTCATATTATTTCCCCCTCGTAAGATATTAAATAACTTGTCCTAAATAGCGTAAAATTTAAATATATTACTAAATTTCCATCTTAATAAATAATGTAAATTAATATTATATTATTTAAATACAACTATTGCTTACAAATATGGAAATTATTAAATTGTAAAAACAAAACCTCACACCTATAGATTATAGATGTAAGGTCGGTTGTATCATTAACTCCGTATATGTCTGATACCCAAATTACGGCATATATATCATAGTTTCCTTTACATTGTTAATAATATTAACACATATATATACCTTATTCAACAAAATTCTGCTTAAATTTATTGAATTCTTATTTAACTTTCTACTTCTCCAACCCTAGCCCTACTCTTAGCTGTAAAAGAAAAATAGGATCCAATTAATATGAAGCATATACCTATGACAGTATTCATAGGTATTTTTTCACTTAAAGCAATTAATGCAAAAATAGGTGCAAGCGCCGGTTTAATAAAGAAAACTATAGATGCTGTGGTTGCTGAAGTCTCATCCATAGCCATAAAATAAAACATATATCCCAATCCTGTTACTACAATTCCTAAAAATATTACTGGAATTATATTAGCAGCACTTATTCCATAAATAATTGGTATATGAGACATAAAACTTAAACCACCCTTAGGATTTATTATGCTGCTAACTACTGGAAGATTTGATAATAATATAATTAAAAGCATAATAACATCTCCAACTAAAAAACTAACACAGTTTAAAGTAATACTTCCATACTTTTCAGATCTCAGCTTTCCAACTACACTATAAAGTGAAAAAGTAACCGCTGCTAAAATAGATAATACTATACCTTTTACATCACTAACTGTACCAAAAGGATTTAGTATGCACACTATACCAACCAGACTAAGTATAATTGATATAATAGTACCTCTATTTAAATCTTCTTTTAAAAACAAATATGCAAACATTACTGTAAATACAGGGTTTGTACTAAAAATTATGGCAACCGTAGATGCCTTTGTAAATGTAATTGCCAATTGAAACAGGGACATACTGAGTACAACACATAAAAATCCTGTACCTAGAAAATAATATAAATCATCCTTTTTAAACTTCATTTTTTTATTTCTCATAGCTTTAATAGTTGGTGGAAATAAAATTAATCCTCCTATTAAAAATCTAAGAAAATTTAATTGCAATGGATTTAAACCCACAGCTAATTTGCCTACGATTTCCATCGTACTAAAAATTACAGCAGCTAAAATAATAAATACGTAACCCACAATTACAAACATCCTTTCATGAAATATTATTTAAATATACTAATTAAAAAACCTTTTTTAATTTTACTTATACCTCCTTTTATTCAACTTATATACTTTCAATTAAAAAACAACATCAAAAAACAGCATTAATATACTTTAAAATATATTAATGCCGTGTTCCTGTCACTTTTATGCAAAGGGATAACTTTACACCATAACAAAATGGCAATTTCATTAAATTTATATTTATTTGTCTTCATTACCGCTTTTGGTAATAAGTATATATCTTTCATAACAGTTTGTCAACGATGCTATTATAGCTTTTTTAGCGATTCCGAAATAATTATCAGCAATATCTTTTACCATATCATCTATATCATTTATGTTTCTACCAGCCAGCAATTTTTTTATATATTCTCTTGCTGTATTCGTTACAAGTGTACACTCTATTTCATATATTTCCCCTGTAACCCTATCTAAAACAGCTGTCATTGCAATTTCAGTATAAACTTCAGTTGCAGTTATTCCACCTGGAAGTTTTGCATAACCACTAACAAATATCTTATTTCTTTTCAACTCACTTATCTCCTAAACTTTAATATTGATGAACCTTTATGGCAAAATTTCTAAACAACACCATTATATCATATTTATCGTAAAAAAACTTTAGATATGAACTCTTCTAAATCTTAAATTTTTGTACCATTTCGCTGAGTTTTTGTGAAAATTCAGCCTGACTTTGTGCAGTCAAAGCTACCTGATCTATTGCCTTAGTTGTTTCACTAACACCAATTTTTATATTTTGTGCATTTTCACTCGATTTCTGTGAAGTTGACGCCACATTTTGAATTGCATCGCTTACTTGACCAACTGTAGCAGTAAGTTCTTCCGACATAGATGCTATTTCTTCCGACATCTTACTTACAAAATCTGAATCCTCACTATAGTAATCTATTATGCCTCTAAGTTGATCAATTTTTCCATATATCTCTTCATTTATGAATCTTAACAAATCACTACCATTTTCAGATAACTTTTTAGATGCATCCTGAACCTTTAAAATAGTATCCTGTATACTTGCTACAGCATTTTGGGATTCTTCTGCAAGTTTTCCTACCTCCTGTGCAACTACCTCAAAGCCTTTTCCCTGTTCTCCTGCCCTAGCTGCCTCTATAGATGCATTTAGTGCAAGCAAATTTGTCTGTTCTGCAATACCTGAAATAGTATCTGCCATAACCCTTATATTCTTAACAACCTTTCCATCTTCAATTGCCTGCAGCATATTGTTTCTCTTCTCTTTGTACAAATTTTGTACCTGATCCATAATTTCTTTTCCATCTTCTTTACCTTTGGTTGACTTCTCTTTTGCATTGTTTGCATTATTGCTTCCCTCTATTGCTTTTCCAGATAACTCATTGATGCTTGAATCTACTTCTTGTATAGATGCAGATATTTGTTCTGATGATGCACTTGCATCTTCAATTTCAGATGTTATATTTGTTACTGCATTGTCTATTTCTTGAACTTTGGATGACAATTCTTCTGATGTAGAAGAAAGTTCTTCACTAGATGAACTCATATCCTGTGAATTATCTATTATTACCTTTATAAGTTCTTTGATATTCTTCTGGGCTTTTATAAGTGCTTCACTGGTTTTACCAAATTCATCTTTTCTATCAACTTGATACTCATGGGTTAAATCAAATTTTGATAAATTTTCTGCAAAATCTAATGTTTCCATTAGTGGATTATTTATATCCCTTGATATAAATAACCCAAGACCTATTGCAATTAGTAAGCCTATTATCATTAATATTATCATAGATCTATTTGAATTTATATATAATAAATGGTTATCTACATTAGATGCCTTAGCAATATCATTATTTATACTTATAAGTTTTTCAAGGTTGCTAAACATTTCCGTTTTATAACCTATTAATTCTTCATACTGCCTTACTATCTTATCATTATTTGCCGTATCTACAGATTTTACAACGTTTTCTCTTAACATTCTATATTGATTAAGTTGACTTTTAAATGTAGGCCATATTTGCTTTTCTTCATCATTCATGGATAACTTTTCATAACTAGAAATATACTTATCACTTTCAGCTTTATTTTGTTGAATATCTTTTTCTAGATCATCCTTTTTAGAATTATCCTTTACATACACCAACTGTAATATATCAGACTCAGCCTGTGTCAAATTTTGTTTCATATCTGTAAGCATGTACACACTCTGAAGTCTATTGCTGTACATTTCCTGAGAATTTGTATCCGCAATTCTCAATGAATTTATACCTATAATTCCAACAATAACAATTAATATAGATATAATAAGGAAACATAAAATTAATTTTATCCTTACTCGCATATTTTTAAAAAAAGCCATATATTATCTCCCCTTTCATTCCCCTATATACTATATATTACAACAATACCTAATAAAATCCAAATGACTAACATAACATTTATAACTATCATATACTACCTTATAAGAATCATTATATTAAGAAGGAATTATATGAGTATATTGAATCCTAAAAAACTTTCAGTGGAATTTAGAAAAGGAGTTACTACTACGGAGCCTATTGTACCCAGACACTACACACTTACCCATTCTGATACAACTGCCGAGCTTTTTTTGACTATTGGGCTAAGCTATGCCTATGATAAAATTAATCCTACGAGAGATGAAGTTCTTGGTAAATGGATTAAAAAAAGTAAGAGCTACTCTTTTTATATACATCTATATGTAGGTGGGGCATTCAGCCCAAGGGTTATAACTATGCGAAATTATATATTTAGACGTGAATTACCTCTTGCCTTAGAAGCTATTAGATATGGAGATAAAGAATTTTTTAGTGCACATCCTGAATTAGATAATTCTCCAATAATAGTTTACTTTATGTCAACTATTTCCGAGTTTAATAAAATAGAAAACTGGGGAACTTTTTCAAATTACAATATTAGTAAACCTTCCAGCATATAGACATCTCTTATTTTAATTGTAGATGAAGTCATTGCTTATATTAAAAGCACAGGACTTAGCATGCTGTTGGTCCTTTTAGATAACTAGTGCTTAAAGATATACTTTAAAAAAGCTTAGCTATATTTTTACAAACTAAATTTAACTAAGCTTTTAATATTCCACTTTTCTCTATATACAACCATATCATCTTCTTTAATACTATATAAAACTTGATGTCTATAGTAATGGGTATAACTCCTTTTCTTCTCTATCTATTCTATCTGATAAGACCTTAAAAATTTGTATTGTATCTTGTTTAAACCCTTCAATATTATTCCTGATCTTATTAGATGTATTATATTTTGATTTATAATTTTCATATGCTTCAGTAACTTTCTTCATTTCTTCACTATACTTTTTACCAAACGTATTCAATGCTTTATCTGGACTGTTTAAAAGATAAGGATACAAGTATTTATCTTCATTTAATAAATGTATCTTAAGTTTGCCAGTAATAGTATTTATATTTTGAACAATTTCATGTATGTTTTCATCTACAGTACACTTTTTAATATTATTCAATATATAATTAGCCAAATCCATTACTTCGCTATGCTGCCTTTTTAAACTTACTATATCCATATTCTTTCCTCCTTAGAATTGATTTACTATTAGTTTATCACTGAAAAATTATAAGTTCAGTATCATTTGTTACCATCCTTTTTAACTTATTTTAATACTTATTTACTAAATTTTACAAATGGAATTGATTTAAGTATACATTAAAAATATACTTAAAGTATACTTCTCTTAACAGAGTATATAATTAGATATATAGAAATTTTAAAGGTGGCAAACTGTATTTATAATTGAACCATAGACTACCATACAATGCCCCTCCACACATAAAAAATAGGACTAAGGTATTTCAACTCCTTAATCCTATTATATTTCTATGTTAGTTCCTCATATCCTACATTCTGCAAACAGAAATGCTGATATTATCATCTAGTAGTTTTCTGCTGAATCATATTCTTTACTTCTTCTTGTGTTAAACCGTCAGCATTAATAACAGGAACTTTTGTAGAAGTATCACTAAAACCCATCATATCTGTATTATATCCTGCTGTAACAATTGCATCTAAATTTTTGCACTTTGAAACATTATTCTCAAGATCTTCTCCTAAAATTTGCACTGAATATCCTTGAGAATTTAGATAATCTGCCATTCTAGACAACCCTTTTTCCACACCAATGTTTTTCATATGTTATCACCTCATATTTATTTTTCCACTCATAGGTGTGGATATACATACTTATCACGTTTATTTTAATAAAAGTTGTTTGTTTCATAATGGTGTATTATAATTTTATAATTTAAACTTACTTACACTTTCATCAAGTTCCTCTACAACTTTATTGAGCTTCTGTACAAAACCAGATACATTGTCATATTCTCATAAAAAACTAAAAGCACTAGGAGTTTAGCTCACTAATGCTTCTAATTTTTTAAAGTTCGTTATGGCTTGTTTTAAAATTACTCTAGATGATCTATACTACCGAACCTTTTGAAAGCTTCCTCATAATCTTTTTTAGAAACATTTTGTTCATTTATTCTATAAGCAGCCTTAGCCTGTTCCGAATCACCATATCTAGCTTCATTACTAAAAGCTGTAAATACTTTCTCACAATGTCCATTCTCTAACTTATATCCTGTAATATAATTAGAGCCGCCTCTACCACCATGAGTAAATAGTACCTTTTCAGATTTACTATAGTCTGCACTATAGTTATGATCACTTGGTAAATGTTCTATTTTAATGTTTCCATTATTATATGTAATTACAGACATTGTTAAGTTTGCCTCACAACTCCCATGATGTACTAACATTTCATATACTCCATCCTGATCTATATCTATAATCCAATGATTGTCTATAGTACTTTTACCATCACCAGAAAATATAATTCCATTATTTCTCTGCCAATCTGTATCATTTAATAAATTATTATATACTTGTAATTCTTGGTGAACTTTATCTGCAGCAACAGCAGTATTATTATCACTGTTATTACTGTTTACATTACTGTTACCTGTAATTCCTGCAACAACATCATTACTTAATACTCCAATTCCTCCTAGTATAGTTACGTTACTTACATTGTTATTAGTAATGTAACTGTTTACACTGCTTTGATTACTATCGCCAACTAGTATAATAGGATTTCCATTCTTACCTGCTAATACTGAACCCGAAAGAGCATCTGCAAAACCTTTATCAGAAGCCAAGTAAACTGTACTTAAATCTAATTGCCCCTTATAATTATTTATTAAAGCTAAATTTCTATCATATTTAGTTGATTGATTATAGGTTTTAGTAGGATTTAATGAACTTACCACATTATTAGATAATACATCCTGTCCACCTATAACATTTATTTCTGTATTATTAGTTTTTACTTGATTATTTATATAGTTTTTAACCATATCAGACACATAATTTTGATCTACTAACATTATAGGATATTGTAATTTAGCTGCAATTGGAGCTGCTGAGAGTGCATCTTCGTAATGCTCTCCATTTACAATAAATACCCCTTTAGAAGTACCTAGTTCTTTTGCTACATTAACAGAAGTTTCATACCTATCTTGTCCGCATATTCGTTTTACACTAATATCCATACTTTTAAGTGTATTTTCTACCTGTGGGCTTACAACTCCTACACCACCAATAATAAACACATTTTTAACACCTAAGCCTTGTAATTTTTCTTTAGTAGAATTAGTTAAACTGCTAGTATCAGTTAAAAGAATAGGTGCATTAAATTTTTTAGCTAAAGGTGAAGCAGTTATTGCATCAGGAAAGTTCTGACTATTTACTAAAATTGCACAACTTGATTGTGTCCATCCTTGTGAAACTATTGCATTACTTGTCCCATATCTGTCTTGTCCTGCTAACCTATTAACATTATTTTTTGCAAATACACTAGTTGAAGTAGTTAATAGACTTGTCCCTAAAGCACATAACATGAATAGTAATTTAATTCTAATTTTCATTTTGTTTCTCCCTTATTATAGTATGATGTAAATATTATCTTTAAATGAGTAAAAATGATAACAAAATACCTACAGAAAATAATATAACACATGATAAATCAATTAACAATTTGTTTTGCTAATGGAGCTATACTATTCAAAAAACACAACCGCCTGTAAGCATCTATTTAAGCCACCTACAGGCGGTTCATTGGTTTATATATGTCTAACAATTATAATTTTCATTTTTATAATTTAAATTTACTTACACTTTCATCAAGTTCCGCTGCAACTTTATTGAGATTCTGTACAAAACTAGCTACATTCTCAGATGATGCATATAGTTCTTCTGATGATGCTGATATTTCTTCTGATGATGCAGAAGTCTCTTCTGACACAGCTGTAAGTGATTCCACCTTACTTGAAATAGTATCTTTTGATTTCATAATAGTTCCAACAGAACTATAAGTATGATTAATTAAAGTACTTATATCTTTAATTGCTGATAACATATCTTCAAAAGATTTCATAGTATTTTTTGCAATATCAGATTGGTTTACAAAAGCAACTTTAACATTGTTTGAAGTTTCAATTACATTTTTTGTTTCTCCTGTTATATTCCTTATAAGCTCGTTTATTTTTTCAGTTGAATCCTTTGACTGTTCAGCTAAATCTCTAACTTCTTCAGCGACTACTGAGAAACCTTTTCCTGCTTCACCAGCTCTTGATGCTTCTATTGCAGCATTAAGTGCCAATAAATTAGTTTGCTCTGAAATATCATCTATTACTCCAGTTATTTCTCCTACTTTAGAAACACTATAACTTAAACTTTCTATTTTATTTATCACTACCTCAAATAAACTATTAACTTCATTTATTGATTTAAGCAAAATATTTATTTTATCATTACCATCTTTAGCTTTGGCTTCCGTAAAGCTTGAACTTTTATTAACTTTTGAAAGTCTTTCACTCATATCATCAAGCTCTTTTTCAAAATTAGATACTATATCAGAAATATTCATGAGATCATTTGACTGTTCAGTAGCCCCTTTAGCTACATCCTGTATAGCTTTTGCAACTTCACTCGCAGCATTTTTCACATCATCAGAATTCGAATTTAATTCAGATGACATTGTATTCACATTTAACGTTCCACTTTTTATCGTAGAAATAGTATTTTTTAAATTTCCTACCATATCTCTAAACGAACTTGCCAGTAAGCCTATTTCATCTTTACCATTTACATTTATATCATTGTTTAATTCCCCGTCAGCTATTCTTTTTGAAACATTAACTAAATCATTTAAAGGAATAACTATTCCTCTTGACATTTTAATAAGTATTAGTGCAAATAGAAGAAACATTACAATAGATACTAATACTATGATAACTATAGTATTACGGATAGCTGTGCCTACATTTTCCATTGACATACCTATATCAACAGAACCAATAAATTCTCCATTTTTATATACAGGAACCATTATATCGTACACATTAATATTTTTATATCTATATTGAGAACAATAAGTTGCTCTTTTTTCTATAGCAGTTTTAGTTGCACTATCTTTTAATGTTGTCCCTATTTCATTCTTATCACTATCTGCTTCAACTTTTAAATCTTTATTCACATATAAAGCATACTTTATAGATTTATCTTTAACCATGTCGTCTATTAAAACTTGAGTCTTTAGTGAATCAGTTAATTTTTGAACCTTATTTGCAATAATTCCTACTTGAACCATACCACCAATTGGATCTTTTACAGCCCCATATTTATAATAGTCATTACTATCAGTACTTTTTCTTATATTCTCCATTAATTCTTGCTTTTCACCCTTAAGCACAGCATATGATGCATCCTTGCTGGTAAATGGTGTTAAGAAACTACTTTCTAAATTCGAATATGTTACTTTTCCAGATGCATCCGCAACATTTATTTCATCTACATTAAATTGCTTTGCTAAAGCTTTTAAATAATCATTATTTAAATTACTTTTATTTGCAATTACAAATCCTGCAAGTGTCCTTATTCTTTCATCAATAGATTCATTCAAGGTATCCACTGCCATATTATTTTTTCCCATATCCTTAGAAACTTGATTGCCCATATTAATTCCATCAGATTTCATTTGAGATAATATTTTATTTCTTGATGCGGCTATTGATACCGATGCTATAACTGCTATAATTACAAACATTACAATCATAGGTATAACTAAAATTTTTACTTTTATTGAATTATTTAATTTTTGTTTCATTCCTTACCTCTCACATAAATATTAATAAGTTTTTAAACTAATTACCTTATTAATATAACTATACCACTTTTTTGTCTACTAATGACCATTTTTATGCATAAATTGCTAAAATGTGATTTATACCTTTCTATATTCTCTACAATAATTTAATTATATCCTACACTACTCATGTACTTTTATTTCATCAGTAGATGTATGTTTGTCTATAGTTTCCAATTTTCTAACAAGAATACATCCTAGTATACTAACTATAATAATAAACACTGCTGGAAAATGACTATTTATTCCCCATAATATGCCTGTCAAGGTTCCACCCGCAAATGATCCAATAAATTGTACTGTATTGTAGATACCAGTAATAGTTCCTCTAATTTCCTTTGTAGAAAGTTTCGTTACACTTCCCGGGAGTATTGCGCTAAGATTCATATATCCTGCCATGAAAAAAGTAGTTCCCAAAAGTATAATATAAAAATTGTTAAAGAAGAGACTTCCTCCTCCAACCAATATACCTGTAAATGAAAAAAATGCTATCATCGATAACTTTCCTCTGTCTGCCAATTTTGAAGAAACAATCATGATGATAATACCTGTTAAAGTTGCTGGTAAAAATACTTTCCACATTGAAGATGCACCAATACTTTTCTCTAATAATTGAGGAACGATATAAAATATGCTTACCATTGTATAGCTTGCAATGAAGCCTGAAATAGCTAGTTTTGTAAATAACTTATTTTTAAATAATCCTATATAATCAACTTTTTTTCCTTTCTCTTTTGTTTTCTTAACATCATCTTTTTTAAGAAATATCACTATATAAATCCATGATAAAAACACTAGAATTGAACAATATGCAAATAATTTAGGAACTGAAAGTATGTTATACAAAAAAGGTCCTCCAACAAACCCAACTACTCCTGCAGACCCACTAAAGATACCAACAATACTCATGGCTTGATTTCTTTTTTCATCTGCAATATTGTCACCAATCCACGAAAAACAAACAGCAGCTACTGCACCTACCCCTTGTAATGCTCTTGCTAGTATAAGTAAATAAATATTATCAGCTATTGCCGCCAAAGCTAATCCTGCTGCCAAAAATAATGAACCAATTGTTATGACATTTTTTCTTCCAATTTTATCGCTTAAACTACCAAAAGGCATCTGCATAATTCCTTGAATTAAACCATATATTCCAATGGCTATACCTACAAGTGCTGGAGTATTATATAATAATGTATTACCATACACAGACATAAATGGAAGTATCATAACCATAGCAAGCTGTCTTAAAGCCATTGCAATCCCTAAACTTATAACAAAGTTCATTTCATATCTGGTAAAAACACTTTTTTCCGTAATTACTCACTTCCTTTGAATTTCAAATGATATTTATTTTAATTATATTATGTTCCTTATAATTCCAAATTTCTATATAGGAATTTTACCTTATCGTACAGCTATAATATTTGATGACATAGGCAAAATCTTAAACCCAATATTTCTCCAACCAAAATTAAGGACTCAGATCATAATTCCGAGGCCTTACAGACTACTAACCAGCTTTGAGCGTGGATCTGATGAACTAATTCTGTCAACCCATACTTCATTCAATTACAACTTCTATATCTAATTAATCAAATTTCCTTAAGTTTATGATGTTGGGCATTACCGGTGGTTTTCTTGACAGCTAAAGCTGTTACGCTAATTAACGTAACAGCCTCTCTTATTTAAATCATGAGATAAATCAATTATTTAATTCAACTTTTAAAACAACTTTTTTTACATGAGATGGAGTATTAACTTGAATACATGCCCTATGTCCATCTTCAGGATAAAATACTACGAAATTACCACTGTGAAGAATCAATTCACTGCTTGTCGAATTTTCCTTATAAAAAGCCTTATCGTTTTTAGAAAAATCATCTTCAACCAAGTTTAATTTATCAATAGGTGACCATTCTATTTTTTCAATACCATCTAAAATTACTTGAATGTCAATATAACGTTTATGTGATTCAAATTTACATTCACTTTCCGCTCTAGTATCATAAGACTGAACAAGTGCAAACACCTTGTCCCCATCTATTAAATGCTTTCCAATTTCTAGATTATCTAAATCAATATCTTTTAAAAATTCAAATGCCTTATTTATTCCTTCATCTTTATCAAAATACCTTTTTACATTCTTTACTTCTCCAATAATCATTTGTCATCGCCTCTTTTAATCCAACCCTCAGAAATACATACATACTTAATGTTTTGTCTAAAATACGTAAATGTAACATGAATTCTATCATCTGGTGTTTGTTTTATAGAAGGGTATGAATACTCCCTATTTAATTTTTCTTTAGAATTATTGGTCATACAGAATCCATCGCCCACTTCTATATTTCTCATATATGGCCATGTTTTTCCTTCATCTTCTGATATTGCAATTGTAAGAGGTGCTCTTGGTGCTCCCCAAAATGCCGTCTTTCTTCCATCTTGAACTTTTTCTTGAACATCATTTTGAACATCTTTCTCAATTTCATCATATAGTGAAGCCCTACGCTGGGTGCATTTATCTGCATTCATATTATTAAATACAAGTGCTAAATGTCCATTATTCAATTTAGTAAATTGTATAGATGAGTTATTATTAGGCAACTTTGTAGGTACTGGGCTTTCCCAAGTAACTCCATTATCTTTAGAATGACTTATATAAATATTATCTGCCCATCTGCTTCTATAAAGTGCTACTAAAGTTCCATCAGACAACTTTTCTACATTCATGTGAACACATCCAAGACTATTTGGTACTTCATATTCCTTCCACGTTTTGCCTTCATCCGATGAAATTTTAACTGCACTATAATCGTAATCTCCTGTCCACTTCTTACCTTTAGGTGTATTACAATGAAATACAGGAACAAGCCAATCTGAGTTATCCAGTACTACAATAGGCTGACGTATAAAAGTTCCTGGTGTATCAAATAATGTTTTTATAAGTCCCCATGTAACTCCATTATCCAATGATACTCGATATTTAACCTCAGCTGTATCCTGATTGCCAGAATTCTGCGAAGTATATAGTAACCATAACTGTCTATTAGGAGCTGGAAACAAAATAGGATTTTGTTCTGATTTAGTAGGATCATCGGATAACTTTACTGGAGATGACCATTTATTTTCTCCTTTTTTCAATCTAGACATATATATAGAAATATCTGACATACCTTCCTGTGTTCCAGAAAACCATGTGCATAATAAATCTCCATTATCTAACGGCATAATATTTGATGCATGATTTTGTGGAGAAAATGATGGCAGATATGCTTCTAATCTCTCTGAGTCATCACAAACTTGATATATTTCTCCTTGTTTAGTGTCAATATTTTGCTTTTCCATATTATTAATAATCACTCCATTCTCTAGTTCATATAAGTTCCACCATTTATATTTATAGACTCTCCAGTTATAAAATCAGCCATGCTAGAAACTAAAAATAAAACTGTATTTGCCACATCATAAGGCTTTCCAAGCCTCCCTAAAGGTATCCTCGACAGTACCTGCTCACGATATTTAGGAGACCATTGATCGGACATATCTGTTTCTATAGGACCAGGGCAAACTGCATTAACACAAATATTGTACTTTGCCATTTCTAAAGCAAGGTGCTGTGTAAGATAATTTATGCCTGCCTTTGATGCTCCATACGAAGGTGATGCATTACGATGTGGCGTTTTAGCTGTAGTAGACGATATATTTATGATTTTACCATATTTTTGTTGTATCATATATGGCAAAACCGAACTGCATGAATAAAATGTACCATTCAAGTTAGTATTAATTACGCTTTGCCAATCTTCAGACTTAAGCTCTAACGTTGGTATGCGCATATTTATCCCTGCATTATTTACAAGAATATCTATTTTTCCAAATTTGTCGATAGTATTGGAAACGATTTTTTTAGAAGTATTAATATTAGATATATCTCCTTTTGTTATTAAACACTTCTGTCCAAATCCTTCTACTTCTTGTACTACCCTTTTTAACAAATCTTCTCTATTAGCATTAATCATTAATGAAGCACCATTTTGAGCTAAAGTTAAAGCAATTGCCCTGCCAATACCTCTACTTGCACCTGTAATAATAGCAACTTTTCCTTGTAACAACATTATTCTTAACACCTCTCTTGACAATACATAACTTCAATATTTTCTAAGATCTATAATTTATGCCACCTTTGATTCAGGTTTTTTGTTCCAATGAAGCAATCTTTCAATAACCATAACTATAATAGGTACTACAATAGAAACATAAATATTATCAATTCCAAAAGGATTGTTCAATAAATACCATATTGTAGTAGCAATTGCTGCACCTATAAGTCCCAAATTAGCTCCTCTACTGCTGTTAAAGAACGGACAATAAAAAGCAATAACTGCAACTATACCAATAGATAAACGCAAAGCTCTAGTAAAGAATGACAAACTTAAAATTTGTGGTACATAAAATGCAAATATTAAAGGTGCAAATCCAATAATTACTGAAATTATACGTGTCATTTTAAGTTGTTTTTCAGGCGTAGGTTTACAATGTGGAACATAAAAATCGCTTACAATTAAGGATACAATTCCCAAAGCAACTGTGCTAACGCTTACAAATACCGACGCAACAAGTGAAGTAGCAACAATTCCTGCCAAAACAGGACTCATTGATTGAATAAATATTGGCAATGCGTATAAGCTCTTCATATGAGGGAAAAGATACCTTGCAGATACACCAGCAAAAGCAATAGCAAGTGCAAGTGGTATACAAAATGCTGCAGCTATCATAGTTGATTTTTGAGCAGATTTAGCATTTTTAGTTGATGAAATAGCTTGAACAACAAATTGAGTTGAAAATATAGAACCACCAGTTGCAATAATCCAACCTATTACAGTAGTAATTCCTATTTTACCTGTACCAGTAAAGTAAAAATGCGGTAAACTATGTGTTATAGGTGCAACACCATGTGTCAAAACTAGTGCTGTAGCTACAATAATCATAACTCCAACATATTTTACAGCACTGTGTAATACGGTAACATAGGCAACACCTTTCATTCCACCAAATGAAAAATATATTGTACTTACAATCCCTATTATAATCATTGCAACAGGAAGATTAACTTTTAATACAGTAACTAATGCACTTGCTCCACTTATGTAGTTACCTACATTTACTAAGAATAATGCATATATCATTATTACAGAAACAATTAATTTTGTTGATTTTCCATACTTCTTTTCGATAGCTCCTGAAATAGTGAATTCTCCGGTATCATATAATTTCTTAACAAAAAATAATCCATAAAATATAAATCCAATGGAAGCTGCAAGTACTGACCAGGAAGCCGCCATACCATTTTGAAACGCAGATTGTGCAGTTCCAACTGTAGACTTGGCACCTATATATTCTGACATAAGTAAAACTCCTACAATAAAGGTAGGCATACTTTTACCTGCCGTCATAAATTG
This sequence comes from Clostridium ragsdalei P11, assembly GCF_001675165.1. Lineage (GTDB taxonomy): Bacteria > Bacillota > Clostridia > Clostridiales > Clostridiaceae > Clostridium_B > Clostridium_B ragsdalei. The sequence goes on along the minus strand of NZ_LROS01000033.1, from coordinate 209,313 downwards.
GCTATTATCTTTACTACGAAGTTTAACACTTAACCATGCTGTAAAAATAATATATGCTAATATAATGGATACAATAATTAGGGTTTCCCCCGATGAAAATGTTTTCATTTGTTACACACCCCTCTTATATTTTAATCAAATCAGTATGAATTTAAATATTTTAATCATACTGACTTGATAATTTACTTTTTAACACTTAATTTTTAGGTACTAATTCAACTGCTGATTTAATTGCAGCTAACATACTTTTTTCATCAGCAATATTTTTTCCAGCTATGTCAAAAGCAGTTCCGTGGTCAACAGATGTACGTATAACTCCTCCGTTTAACCCAACTGTTACATTTATTCCATCAGACATTCCAAGAACTTTTATAGGAATATGTCCTTGATCATGATAGCATGCAACTACAATATCAAAGTCGCCATTTACAGCACGAAAAAATACTGTATCCGGTGGATAAGGTCCAGTTACTTCTATACCATCTTCTTGAGCTCTTTTTATTCCTGGAATCAACTTTTCCTCTTCCTCTCCATTTCCAAAAATCCCATTTTCACCAGCATGTGGATTTATACCAGAAACTGCAATTCTAGGTTTCTTGTACCCTGCTCTAGAAAGTACCTCATTGGCTAACTTAATAACCTTATAAGTTCTATCTGGATTTATCATTTCAACTGCTTTTACAAGTCCCACATGTGTTGTAAGATGAATTACCTTAAGTTTTGGTGAAGATAACATCATTGAATAATCTTTTGTATCAGTTAACTTGGCCAAAATTTCTGTATGTCCGGCAAACTTATGTCCTCCCTTTTGCATAGCTTCCTTATTTAAAGGAGCTGTACAAATAGCTTGTATTTTCTTTTCTTTTGCAAGTTCAATAGCTCTCTTCACAAATTGAAATGCCGCATCTCCAGATACCGGAGATACCTTTCCAATAGGTAAATCCTCCGGAATTATATCAATATTAAAGCAATCAATTTGGCCATACAAAAACTTTGCATCTTTTATATCATCTATCAAGTTTAAGCTAATATCTAATTTAGTAACTTCTATTGCTTTTTTTAAAAACTTTGGATCTCCTATAACTACAGGTGAACAAATATCGTATATATCACTGTGCTTTAATGCCTTTACAATGATTTCAGGACCAACTCCTGCTGCATCTCCCATCGTAATACCAATTACAGGTTTTTTAAGCATCTCTTTTCCTCCTTTCTCTAAAATTATTTCATTCCTTTATCTGCGTTTTCCTTTAACACTTTCTTTAAAGCTTCAATACCTTCTTCTGGTAATTGATTAAAAGGAGCACGACATTTACCAACATTGTATCCTAATAATGATACTGATGTTTTAACAACTGTATTTGGATTTCCATATTTGAAGCAAGCACGGAAACTAGCTATGCTATCTTGATATTCTTTAGCCTTTTTCCAATCACCTTCCATATAGCAATTATAAATTGATGCCATAGTGTGAGGATATACATTAGCACATCCAGCAATACCTCCCACACCACCTGCCTTTAAAGCCCAAAGAATTAATTGGTCATTTCCAGATAAAACACTGAAGTTATTTTTTTCAGTTGCAGAAATATATCCAAGAATATTTGTAAAATTACCCGAAGAATCTTTTACACCAACAATGTTAGGAATCTCACTTAATTTACCAACTGTTGCTGGAGTTAAAGCATTACCAGTACGCGCTGGAATATTATATAATATGATTGGCATATCTACTGCTTGGGCTACAGTTTTATAATGATCATATAATTCATTTTGACTGGCTACCGCGAAGCTAGGTGTAATTATGCTTAATACATCAGCTCCTAAATCCATTGCCATTTTTGATTGCTCAATTGTTTCTTTAGTTGAAACACATCCTGTACCTGCATATACTGGAACACGTCCATTAGTTTCTTCAATTACAGTTTTAAGAACTAACTTCTTTTCTTCTTTATTTAAAATATAACCTTCTCCATTAGTACCAAAACAGAATATAGCATGTACCCCACTTTCAATTTGGCGATTTACTTGTTCTCTAAGTGCAGCAGCATTTATAGATTCATCCTCATTCATTGGTGTAATCATTGCTGATATAATTCCTTTAATTTCAGCTTGTTTCATTTTTAAAACTCCCTTTATTATAGAATTTGTTTATATAATGCACGGGCATCTTCTGAAGTAACTTTACGCATATTATTATCTAGTAAACGTGTAACCTGCATTCCTGCATCAACTAAAAGATCCAAATCAGATGCTGGTACATCAAAAGTAGATAGACTCGTTGGAATATCCAAATGCTTTACAATTTTTTCAAACTGTTTAATCATAAATTCACTTTTTTCTTCCACAGTAGTGCAATTTTTTTCTCCATGAACACATCTGTCATATGCTTCAGCAAATTTTGCGCGACACACTGGTTCATTAAATCTCATTACAGGTACCAAAAGAATCGCATTAGATACGCCATGAGCAATATGATATTTACCACCAAGTGGATAACTTAAAGCATGTACAGCTGTTGTTCCTGAAGCTGTTATTGCAACTCCTGCGTAAAAACTTGCAATTTGCATTTTATTTTTAGCACTCATTGCTTCAGCATCATCACAGGCCTTAACAATATTATTAAGAATCATATCCAAAGCTTCTAGAGCAAAAATATCACTGAAAGGATTTGCCTTGTTTCCAGTAAAGCACTCAATAGCATGAGCTAATGCATCTACACCAGTAGCAGCTGCAATTTTTCTAGGTAACTTTTTAATCATAATTGCATCTAAAATAACATAATCTGCAATGATTTCTTCATTTACTATACCTATCTTTAATTCTTTCTCAGGAACTGCCACGATTGCATTAGGTGTAGCTTCAGCTCCAGTTCCAGCTGTTGTGGGTATCATCAAAGTCTTTATACACTTTTTAGCTAATTTAGGTTCATCTAATAATTCATGAACTCCATAATCATCTGTTGCAAGTATGCTAGCAAGCTTTGCAGTATCCATAACACTGCCTCCGCCTACTGCCATAATAAAATCAGCTTTACTTGCCTTAAATTCATCTACAAGCTTTTGTGCTTGACTATATGTAGGTTCAGGTGGTAGATCATCAAGTATAGTTACTTCAACTCCTGTTGCATTCACAAAGTTCATAGGATAATCTAATAAACCTGCACTTTCAATTCCTTTGTCTGTAAAAACAGCTAACTTATTTACTTTATTTTCTAAAATAATTGTTTTTATATTTTCTAATGAATTTTCACCACTATATACAACATGTGGCATTTTTAGATTATATTTTTCTAACATTTTATAACTTCCTTCCCCTCATTTAATCTTAAAAGCATTTTTGATAAATCGCTAAATATAGTTTCTTTACCAAATCCACCAGATTTTGAAATTACATTTAGCATCTTTCCATTATAATTAAGCTGTGACAGCACAACTCCACAATCCATTTCACATACAGGAAATATACCTTTAATACCAGTCTCACGTGCAAATCCAATGAGTGAATCTCCCCCCATAATGAAAATGGTACTATCACATCCTTTGTCAATTAACCGCTTCAAAATCTTGCCCATGCTAGATATAATATGTGTACGCATCTGTTCAGTTGAAATTCCTTTTTTCTGTGCATAAGCAGTTGTGCTCTCAGTGCCTTCCATATCGTTTGTATCAAGAATGACCATATGATTATTTTCACTAGAATCATACAAATTCTGAATAAATTCATCTGCATCACAGTTTTCTGCCCAATCAGTGTTCAGCTTTTGCTCTGGAGTAAGTCTAAAATATGGTATTCCCTTACACTTTGCATCATTGCATTGAGCAACTGAAACTGGATTAACACTGCCACATGCTACAAGCATATTGGGTTTTATTTCAGGTATTCGCGGTCTCTCACTTCCAAGCTGAAGAATCTGTGATAATATAGACGCTAATCCTGCACAACCAGCTATTAGATGCATTTCATCCTTTTTATTAAGCTTTTCAGCAATATTTTTGATATCCTGATCACAACTCGAATCATACACTATGATTCCTTCTGTTGATTCACATGATTCTGAAATATCTGCGCTCATAATGTGAACTGGAAGCTCAGACTGAGAATTAATAATTTCCTTTACATCTGAGTAACAAACCGGCTCAAAAGGGTCCTGACCAAAAATGCTTTGAGCAACTGGAATTCCATTTATATAATGTACACCATTTACAGTAGTGCGACCCATTTTCGGAAATGCAGGAATAAAATGAATGTGTTTTGATTTACTTGCCAGCATTGCCGCCGTAAGTTCTGCACCAATATTTCCACGCAAAGCAGAATCAGTTTTTTTATAAATATATGAAATCCCGATTTCAGTTGCTTGTTTTACAATTGAAAATACTTTTTGATACGCTTCTGCCTTATCAAGATGGCGAGTCTCTGCATCAATTACTAATACTTCCACATTTGACTCTATTTTAGTGTAATTGATTTGAGAATCAACTATCACATATGTTACAGCACCACTAAGTGTGAACTGCACACCTGTATCTAGTGCTCCTGTAAAATCATCTGCTATTATCAATAGTTTAACCATGTAATGTAAGGCCTCCTCCAATTAATGTAATGATTTCTATTAATAAAAATAAAATATTTAATAAAGATTTCATGGACATTATGCCGTGTTCTTTATGCCCTTATAATATCAGAACTTATAATTCCATTAAATGAAAACGTCCACATTTTTCGTTTAATTTTGAAACAATATTATAATATATTGTATTTATTGATGAAATATTATAATATTGTTACATAAGTATTTCATATTTGAACATATAATTATAAGGAGAGATATAAAATGTCATCTAAAATAAGAATTTTAGCCATTGCACCATATTCCAGTATGGAGCCTTTACTAATTAAGATCTCAAAAGATTATCCCAATATAGATTTGACAATTACAGTTGGAGATTTAAAAAAAGGAGTGGAAATTGCTCAAAATAATTTTCACGGAAACTACGACGTTATTATATCACGAGGCGGTACTGCTAAATTACTTCAACAGTCAGTTTCACTGCCTGTAATTGAAATTAACACATCTATTTATGATATTTTACGTACTCTAAAATTATCAGATGCTGATACAAAAAAAGTTGCAGTAGTTGGTTTCCCAAATATTACAAAAAATCTTTTATCTTTAATGGAATTATTGCCATATGAAATTGACATATTTACTATAAATTCTACAGATGAAGATATTTCAATTCTACAGAATTTAAAAGATACTGGTTACCATGCTATTCTTTGTGATATGATTACCTATACAACTGCCAGAAAATTTGGTATGAATGCATTTTTAATTACATCGGGAATTGAAAGTATTCGTGCTGCATTTGATACTTCTGTCTTTTATTGTAATAACTATACTAATATGAGATCTGAAAATCACTTTTTAAGACAACTTATCCATGGAAGAGATGCCAAAACAGTAGTTTTTACAAATGATGGGAAATTATTTTATTCTACACTTTCAGATAATGATACGGATATTTTAGATACACTTCATAAAAAAATAGATGAAGTTCTTCCAACTGGAAAACGTCATTTCTTACATCGTCAAAATAACTTGCTTTATTCTATTCAAGGACAGAGAATTCTCTCTGACGAATTTGAATATATAGCTTTCTATTTTTCTGTTAGTAAGCCTCCACTATCTGGCAACAAATGCGGTATCAATTACAGTAGCAGTAAAGAAGTAGAAGCAGATTATTTCAATAGTGCTTATAGTATAGTTGATTCAATCGATAAACTTAACAGCACCATTGACCAAGTAAATCAAAATTTTTATCCTGTTATGATTTCTGGTGAAGACGGTACAGGAAAAAAGCAAATTGCTAAGGCTATCTATTTAAACAGTCCTTCAGTTAAGCAACCATTTATAGAAGTTGATTGTACTTTATTAAGTGATAAAATATGGGATTACATTTTAAATAATCATAATTCACCTTTATGTGATTCTGGTAACACTATCTTTATAAAAAATGTAAATGCTTTAAGTCATCAGCGACAAAAAGAGCTTTTAATTGCCATGACAGATATGGAAATTTGTAAAAGAAATAGAGTTTTACTTTCATGTATAAGTTCTTCTAGCGGAACACTTGATTCAAATATGATGGCATTTATAAATCACCTGCATTGTTTTATAATCACTTTACCAGCATTAAGAGATGATCCAGCGCGCATAGATTCAATTGTAAAACTATATCTTAACAAATTAAATATATCTACTGGAAAACAAATTTTAGGAATCACGCCAGATGCAATACAGATGCTTTGCGAATTTTCATGGCCTTATAACTATACGCAATTTACTCGGGTTATTCAAAATCTCACTATAATAACTAAAGGTCAATATATTTCTTCTGATGAGGTAAAAGAAGTCTTAAGTAAAGAGAAAACTATTTTTTCAACTTCTTTCAATTCTAAATATTCTGCAAAGCTATTAGACCTATCTCGTCCTCTTAGTGAAATTGACAAAAATATTGCACTAAAGGTAATTGAGATGTGTAACGGAAATCAAACCAAGGCTGCTGAAAGTCTCAAAATCAGTCGAACTACATTGTGGCGTTTAATTAAATCTAAATAGATGTTCTGCAAACTATCTATTTTTGGGAAAGGGCATATTAGAATCTGTTATTTCTAATATAAAATAATTTGCCACCCAGAAAATAAACGCGGTGGCAAATGGGTGGCAAACAGCCAAATTTTCATATTTAATTTACGCAAATCTATTGATTTACCTTGATTAGCTTAACTACACACTCCACGTGAGCTGTCTGTGCAAACATATCCACAGGCTGAACTTCCTTAGTCATATATCCAAGTTCCCTCAAGACTGCTAAATCCCTTGCAAGGGTTGCAGGATCACAGGACACATAAACCACAGTCCTTGGTGCCATGCCTGCAATTGCCTTGAGGAGCCCAGTATCACATCCCTTTCTTGGGGGATCAACCACTACCACATCAGCCTTTATTCCTTTGCTTATAAGTTCTGGTATCACCACTTCAGACTTTCCCGTTATAAACTCTACATTATTTACCCCATTCTCTTCAGCATTTATTCTGGCATTTTTTATGGCTTCATCGATTATCTCCACACCATATACCTTTTTTGCCTTTTGAGATAAAAACAAAGATATAGTTCCTGTACCACAATAAGCATCAAATACAACTTCATTCCCGCTTAAGCCTGCATATTCCAATGCTTTATTGTAAAGCACTTCCGTTTGAATAGGATTTACCTGAAAAAATGAAAGAGGGGATATATTGAATTTAAAATTACCTATAGTATCCCTTATAGTATCCTGTCCCCACAGGTTTACACATTTTTTACCTAATATCACATTCGTTTTATTATTATTTATATTATGTACTATACTCTTTATTCCAGGTACATTCTTACACATAAGTTCTACAATTTCCTTTTTATGAGGCAAGTTTTCAGTAAAAGTTACAATTACCAGCATAACTTCACCTGTAGCAAATCCTTTTCTAGTTATTATATGTTTTATAGTACCTCTGCCTGTTTTTTCATCATAAGGCTCTACATTATACTTTTCAATCCAATCTCTCATGAGCTTCACTATTTTATCTGAAGTTTCGTTCTGAATAAGACAGCTTTCCATATCTATTATTTCATGACTTGATTTTGCATAAAATCCTATATTTATCTTTTTATTACATCTACCTACTGGCAATTGTACTTTATTTCTATATCTATAGGGATTTGTCATACCTATAGTGTTATATAATTTTACTGAAGTATCTTCGCTGCTTTTCTCTAAAACATTATCTCTAAATATTTTATCCTGTTCCTCTACTGCAAATTTTCCTATTCTCTCTAAGCAGTCTTTTACTCTCTTTTTTTTGAAGTCAAGCTGACCTTCATAGGACATATGCTGAAGTTGGCATCCACCACATCTTTTATATATACTGCAAAGTGGATTTGCTCTATAATGAGATGGTTCAAGTACCTCTACTAATTTTCCAAAAGCAAAATTTTTATTTACCTTTATGACTTTTACCTTTACCTTCTCTCCCTGAATAGCTCCCTGTATAAAAATTGTAAACCCGTCTACCTTTCCAACTCCCTCTCCCTGGTATCCCATGCCATCTATTTCAATTATATATTCTTTATTTTTTTCTATTTTTTCACTCATATATTCACCTACTTAAACAAAATCTAAAACTAATCCAATTTGTCATTCAAAATTTCCATAAGTACAGTATACAATTAAAAAAGCACTTTGTACAAAAAAAATTGCACCCGCAAAGGTGCAAAAAATAGAATCAGTTGTCTTACTTTCTCTGTTATATAATTTTAGCCACATATTGTTATATTATACATTAAAGTCATGTTAAATTTCAATAAATATTTTATATATGCAAAAATATAACTACATTATATTTACTCTGCCATTATATACTATTCCTCTTATGACGTCCATAGTAATAAATGTGCCTGTCTTTAATATTTCAGTAGCACCTCCTGCATTGCAAATAATAGGTATTTCTCTTGTAAGACATTCAATAGCAAGGTGAGAAGTTAAGCCACCTTTTTCTGATATGATTCCTGCAACTCTATCCAAAATATTAATATATCCTTTATCCAAATCTTTAACTACTAAAATATCGTCCTTTTCAACTACTTCATCTGCTTCTTTCGGACTACTTACTATCTTTGCAGTTCCATAACCCGGTCTAATCCCTGAGCCTCTTCCCTGAGCTAGTATATCTCCTACTATATGAACTTTAAGCATATTGGTAGTTCCTGAATAACTTACAGGTATACCTGCTGCTATGATTACCAGGTCTCCTTTTTTTACATATCCACTTCTCAAAGCTATTTCAACAGAATTTTCTATCATTTCATCTGTAGACTCTACTTTTTTGGCAAGTATTGGAAATACGCCCCAATTTAAAGCAAGTCCCCTGGCTACTTTACCACTTGGAGTTACAGCTATAACATGACATCCTGGTCTGTATTTTGAAACCATTCTAGCAGTATTGCCGCTTTGAGTAGCTGTTATTATAGCAGAAGCTTTTAGTTCCGAAGCCGTAGTACATGCAGCAAGGCTTATAGCATTTGGTACATTCTGTATATGTGCTTCTCTCTTTTTCTCAAGCAAAGAGTCATAGTTAATTTGCTCCTCTGCTCTCTTGGCTATCCTTGCCATAGTTTTAGCAGCTTCCACAGGATATTTTCCATTAGCAGATTCTCCACTTAGCATTATAGCATCTGTACCATCAAATATAGCATTAGCTATATCAGAAGCTTCTGCTCTTGTAGGTCTAGGATTTCTTATCATAGAATCAAGCATCTGCGTAGCAGTTATAACAGGTTTTCCTGCCTTATTACATTTTTCTATTATAAATTTCTGAATCATTGGTACTTTTTCTATAGGAATTTCTACTCCCATATCTCCCCTTGCTACCATTATCCCATCAGAAAATTTTACTATTTCATCTATGTTGTCAACGCCTTCTTGACTCTCTATTTTAGAAAATATCTGTATATCTTGTCCTCCATTTGCTTCAAGTACTTTTCTTATAGCCATAACATCAGCTGCTTTTCTTATAAAGGATGCAGCTACCATATCTACTTCCATATAACATCCAAATTTCAAATCATCTTTATCTTTTTCAGTTATAGCAGGGATAGATATAGAAACTCCAGGTACATTTACACCCTTATGATTGCCAACTGCCCCGCTATTTTTAACTGTACAATTTATTTTATTTGCTTCAACACTTTCAACTTCAAGTCCAACTAGACCATCATCGATAAGTATACTGTCGCCCTTTTTTACATCATTGCTCAATTCAGCATAAGTTATAGAGCATTTAGTCTCATCGCCTAAAATATCTTCTCCACAATAAACAGCGAACTGCTGTCCTTCTTTCAATTCTGCCTTATCTTCCTTAAAATCACCTGTTCTTATCTCAGGTCCCTTTGTATCAAGCATTATTGCTATTGGCTTATTGTATTTTTCTCTAAGTTTTTTTACCATATTTATTCTCTTCTCATGTTCTTCATGATCTCCGTGAGAAAAATTATGTCTTGATACGTTCATTCCAGCTTCAATAAGCTCTGACAAAACCTCTTCTGAACCACTTGCAGGTCCAATAGTAAAAATCATCTTAGTTTTTTGCATAGTAACACACTCCTTAACACAAAATTGGTTTAAAATATTATCTAGGCTAATGCATAGGCTATTTCATACAGCTTTTCATCAAACCTTCTTGGCTGGCTTAATGCCTCATCTATATCCAAATCAATAACTTTACCATTCCTAGTTCCAACAACTCTAGAAGACTTTCCTTGCTCTAACAATTCAACAGCCCTATATCCAAATCTTGAAGCCAAAATTCTATCTGAACAAGTAGGACTTCCTCCTCTTTGAATATGTCCAAGTTTTGTAGCTCGAGTTTCTATACCAGTAATATTCTCAACCTTCTCAGCTAAAGCTTCAGCTCCACCAATACCTTCTGCAAGTAATATTAAATTATGCATTTTCCCTTTCATCTTTGCTTCTAATATACCTCTACACAATTCTTGTTCATCATATCCTTTTTCAGGTAAAATTATATTTTCAGCTCCACCTGCAAGTCCCGAATAAAGAGCTATATCTCCACAATTTCTTCCCATAACCTCTACAATACTTACTCTTTCGTGGGAAGTAGAAGTATCTCTTAACTTATTTATAGCATCTAAAACGGTATTTACTGCTGTATCAAATCCTATAGTAAAATCTGTATATGCCAAATCATTATCTATAGTTCCAGGTAATCCTATGGTAGCTATTCCTAATTTAGATAATTCATTAGCCCCTCTAAAGGATCCATCTCCACCTATAACTACTAATCCATCTATCCTAAATGTTTTTAATATATTTACTGCTCTTTTTCTTCCTTCTTCTGTTTTAAATTCCTTAGATCTAGCAGTTTTTAATATAGTTCCTCCCCTTTGTATAATGTCTGCAACACTACTTCTCTGCATGGGTACTATTTCGCCATTCATTAATCCACTATATCCTCTTTTAATTCCCATTACGTTTAAGTTTTTATCTAGAGCTGTTCTCACTACTGCCCTTATAGCAGCATTCATTCCAGGAGCATCTCCTCCACTTGTTAATACAGCTATTGTTTTCATACGCACACCCCCTATGACCGCAGGGACTATTTATGTCCCGCTTTAGTTAAAACCAACTTAATTTACTACAATTACAATCATAATTATAACATACAATTATGTACTTTTCACCACATTATGAACTTTATTCAAATAAAATTCTAACAACCAAAATATTATAAGAATCTCTTTCTTCTAGTATTTTGGTTGTTTTATCACAAAAATATACTTCTTATCTATATAATTTTTACATTATTATCTCCAAAGCTTTTTCTTAAAAAAGACATAAGTTCCAAATCAGATTTTATCCATAATTCCCTATCCAACCTAAACTTTTTTCTTTCTTTTTTTGTACACAAATATACAGGAATATTTCCTTTAAAGTTTACAAATACGGATCTAATTCTCTCTAAAGCCTCTTTTAAAATATCTTGATCTTCAATCAAAATATAAAGTTTTTCTGTATCTATTCTCACCAGAGGCTCTATAACTTCACAAAGAAGTTTAGGCTGTTCATCTTCCCTTACACTTACTCTTCCTTTCACTATAATCATATAATCATCTTCAATTAAGCTCTTGAATCTCTGAAACACTTTGGGAAATACTATTATCTCCATAATTCCATAGAGATCTTCTAACTTTGCAAAAGCCATCATATCATTATTTTTAGTAATCTTTTTAGATACTTCGGAGAGTATCCCACCAACTATAACTCTATCTCCATCTTTTACTTTAGCTTCTTCTATAAGATTCTCTTCTAGAGTCTCCCCGCTTACTATGTCAGATATTTTAGTATCTGTTTGTAATTCTAGTGTCCTTGCATATTCCTCTAATGGGTGTCCTGAAAGGTATAATCCAGTCATTTCTTTTTCCATAGCTAGCATATCCATTTTCTTAAATTCTTCTATAGAAGGATATTTTATTCTTACACTGCTTTCTTCTATCTGAGAGAATAGGCTCACCTGTCCCTCTATATTCTTTTTTCTAGAATTTGTAACGCTGTCGATTACTTTTTCATGTACTGCTATAAGTTGAGACCTCAGCACTCCAAAACAATCAAAAGCACCTGCTTTAATTAAGCTCTCTACTACCCTCTTGTTTATGGAATTTAAGTCTATGCTATTACAGAAATCCACCAGGTCTTTAAACTTACCATGTTTTGATCTTGATCTAACTATGCTATCTATTACATTTTCACCTACATTTTTTATAGCAGATAACCCAAATCTTATATTTCCATCTTCTACTGTAAACTTTGTGCAGCTTTCATTAATACTTGGAGGCATTATTTCTATTCCAATACTTTTGGCAAACCTTATATAATAGGCTACTTTTTCACTGTCTCCTTTTACACTATTTAACATAGCTGCTGTATACTCAGTAGGATAATAGTACATCAAATAGGCAGTTTGGAATGCCACTACAGCGTAGGCTGCAGCATGGGACTTATTAAATGCATAGGATGCAAAATCCATCATAGAATCAAATATATCATTGGCTATTTTTTCAGATATACCATTGCGCACACAGCCTGGTACCTGAATTTCTTCATTTTCATCTACAATTCCATATACAAAATTATGCCGTTCTTCTTCCATAACATGGTGCTTCTTTTTTGACATAGCACGTCTTACCAGATCGCTTCTTCCCATAGAATACCCTGCTAAATCCCTTACAATTTGCATTACTTGTTCCTGGTATACCATACACCCATAAGTAACAGAAAGAATGTGTTCAAGCTGTGGGGTTGTATATTGTATTTCCTCAGGGTTATTTTTATTTTTAATATACTTAGGTATTTCCGCCATAGGTCCTGGCCTATAAAGACTGATCCCTGCTATTATATCCTCCAGGGAATCTGGATTTAATTCTTTCATAAATGTAGTCATTCCAGGAGATTCAAGTTGGAATACTCCCACAGTCTTTCCTTCACCTATCATATTGTAAACAACTTTATCGTCATAATCTATAGCATCTAAATCAATATTTTCTCCTTTATCTTGCTTAACCATAGCGATTGTATCCCTCAATACAGTTAGAGTACGCAAGCCTAAAAAATCCATTTTGAGAAGGCCAAGTTCTTCCAAGGTATTCATGGTAAACTGGGTAACTATATTATCTTCATTTCTTTGAAGTGGTACATAGGTTACAAGAGGTTCTGAAGCTATAACAACTCCTGCTGCATGGGTAGAAGTATGCCTCGGTAATCCTTCCAAAGCCTTAGCCACATCTATAAGTTCCTTAGTTCTTTCCTCACTATCATAAGCTTCTTTAAACTCAGGATTCATATCAAGAGCTTTATCTATAGTTATATTTGGAACTGTAGGAATCATCTTAGCTATTCTATCAACTTCTCCATAGGTATAATTCATTACCCTACCTACATCTCTTATGCACCCTCTGGCTGCCATAGTACCAAAAGTTATAATTTGAGATACACTGTCTTTTCCATACTTTTCTACCACATAATCTATTACTTCTCCACGCCTTTCATAACAAAAATCACTGTCAATATCCGGCATGGAAACTCTTTCGGGATTTAAAAAACGTTCAAATATAAGATTATATTTTATAGGATCTATCTTAGTTATTCCAAGAGTGTAGGCAACTATAGAACCTGCCCCACTTCCACGTCCTGGACCTGTCATTATCCCATTTTTTCTCGCAAACCGTATAAAATCCCATACTATAAGGAAATAGTCAACATACCCCATTTTCTTTATTATACCTAGCTCATATTCCAGTCTATCTTTCAATTCATCCGTTACATCCCTATATCTTTTGCAAAGCCCCTTATAGCATAAATCCTTCATGTACTCATAAGGATCTGTGTGTTCCGGTAGGGGGAATTTAGGAAGCTTTGATTTATGGAAATCATAGTCAAAATTACACTGATCTGCTATTTTAATAGTATTCTCTAGAGACTCCGGAACATTGGAAAACATGTCATACATTTCATCTGGAGATTTTAAATAAAATTCATCCGAAGGATATTTCATTCTATCTTCTTCATCTACAGTTTTGCCAGTTTGTATACAAAGTAAAATATCATGAGTCCTATAATCTTCCTTTTTTATATAATGTACATCATTTGTAGCAACCAGAGGTATGTTTAATTTTTTAGACATAGAAATCAACTGTTCATTTATCTTGAGCTGATCTGCTATTCCATGATATTGAATTTCCAAATAAAAACCATCTTTAAAAGTATTTTTATAAAACAACGCTGTCTCTTCAGCTTTATCTATATTTCCTTTTAATATATTGGATTGAACTTCACCACTCATACAAGCACTTAATGCTATTAACCCTTCACTGTGATTTTTCAAATAATTATGGTCTACCCTTGGTTTATAGTAAAATCCTTTTATAGAAGCTGTGGATACTATTTTCATTAAATTATGATATCCTTCTTCATTTTTCACCAAAAGTACCAGATGGTAGTTTTCATTTTTACCATTATTTTGCTTTATAGTCATATCTCCCTGAGATACATATATTTCGCAGCCTATTATAGGCTTGATTCCCTGTGCCCTTGCTTCTTTATAAAATTCCACACATCCATACATAACGCCATGGTCTGTTATTGCCATACTATCCATTCCAAGTTCTTTTGCCCTAGCTATAAGTTCTGGAATTTTAGCTGAAGAATCCAGGAGGGAATATTCTGTATGTTGGTGTAAGCTTACCCATTTATGTTTTCCTTTGTCCATTAAACATTACCTTCTTATCATTTTTGCAGATAAAATGCTTTTGCCAACTATATCCTTTTTATCATTAAGCATACTAACTTCTACTTTGCAATAATTTATACCTTTACCTATTACATCTACATATATTGTAATTTCATTATCAATTTGCACAGGCTTCATGAAATATGTATTTATATTATCTACAAGTATATTTGCATTGTTTTTCTGTCTCAAGATTACAATTGCCATAGTGGACAAA
Source organism: Clostridium ragsdalei P11 (assembly GCF_001675165.1). Classification (GTDB taxonomy): domain Bacteria; phylum Bacillota; class Clostridia; order Clostridiales; family Clostridiaceae; genus Clostridium_B; species Clostridium_B ragsdalei. The sequence goes on along the minus strand of NZ_LROS01000033.1, from coordinate 194,195 downwards.
AGCATATTTAAGGTACCCCAGGAACCTGTTCCCATAGAATCTAGCATTTCTGCAGTTATTCTTCCTGTAAAACAATTTTTGCCATCCTTAACCTGAAATTCAAATTTCTTTAGTATGGAATCTTCAAGAGTTTCTGCTAGTTGAGGCTGCCTTGCCATGTACTGAAGTGCCTTTATCACATCTTTCCTCGTTATAACTCCTATTAGTTTTTTGCCTTTTACTACAGGAAATAATTCTATACCATCCCACCCCATTATATGAGCTGCATAAGCTACTGTAGTTTTAGGTGTTACTGTAATTGGTTCCTTAGACATCACCTTGCCTATAACTTCATCATCAGAACCATGACTTGGTAAATCCTTTGGTGCAACAATTCCTACTAGTTTATTTTCATCATCTACTACAGGATATCTGTCATGTTTAAATTCTTTCATCATTTGCTTCCATTTAAGTACCGTATCTTTAACGTTAAGATAAGACGGGTTAATTTGCATTATATCTTCTACAAGTACTATTTCCTTTTTTATTAAATTTTCTGAAATAGCTTTATTTATCATACTAGCTACAGTAAAAGTATCATAGCTAGTAGATATTATAGGAAGACACTTTTCGTTAGCCAGGTTCTTTATCTGATTGCTGCATCCAAAGCCACCAGTTATAAGAACTCCTGCATCGTTTAGAAGGGCAAGTCTTTGGGCTTCTTCTCTGTTTCCTATTATGACTAAACAATCTTTTTTTATATACTGTTTCATGGCCTCTATGGTCATAGCTCCTATTATAAATCGATGTAGTACTTTGTGTACTCCATTTTTTCCCCCAAGCAAACTTCCATCTACTATATTTATTACTTCACCATAAGTTAGAGACTCCATATTTTTCTTTTCAACTTTTTCAATTCTCACAGTTCCCACTCTTGGAATTGTAGTGACTATTCCAAGGCTATCTGAATCTTTTATAGCCCTATATGCCGTTCCATCACTAACCCCTAACTCACTTGCTATACTTCTCACTGAAATTTTAGTACCAGTTTCTAGTGAAAGTATGTACTTGATTATATCCTCATGCTTTGACATATAATCTGTGCCTACCTTTCTTTTCTCAGTTCATCTGCTATTTTCTCAATTCTCCTAAGTCTGTGATTTACTCCAGATTTACCTACTTTAGGATTCAACATTTCACCTAATTCCTTTAAAGATTCATCTGGATAATTTAACCGAAGCTCTGCAATATCTCTTAAATTTTCAGGAAGCCTACTTAACCCTATTTCTTTTTGTATAAGCTTTATACTCTCCATTTGTCTTACTGCTGCATTAACAGTTTTACTCAAATTTGCAGTCTCACAATTAACCAACCTATTTACGTTATTCCTCATTTCCTTCATTATCCTTATGTTCTCTAATTCCAAAAGAGAAGAGTGTGCTCCTATTATATTCAAAAGATCCACTATCTGCTCTCCTTCTTTAATATACACTATAAAACTGCTCTTTCTCTGTATTACTTTAGAACTTAATCCATATCCATTTATAAGTTTACTCAAATCCAATGCATAATCATTGTCATGGGTTACAAATTCAAGGTGATATGTCTTTTCCGGATTACTTATGCTCCCACCACCTAAAAAAGCTCCCCTTATATAGGCCTTTTTTAGTTTTTCATTTTCACTAATACTTTTTGTTATACTATAATCCAATGAAAAAACATCCTCTTCTTCCTTTAAAAGTCCTACTTTTTTAAGTATGGATCTTACATCTGTATCTTCCGTTATCATTATTACGTACACATTATTTTTTTTTAAAGAATTACTCCTTTTAACCAGTATTCTAGTATGTATATGAAAAATATCCTTCAATATCTTAAATATGAATCTGGCAATTGCAGCATTTTCAGTAATTATCTTAAAGCTAAACTGCCTATTCCCTCCAAGCATTAAAGTTCCACTAACCTTCATTATGGCAGACAATTCTGCTATAGCTTCTTCCTCATCTATATCCGAATACCTACAAACTTCATTTTTTACCTTCAATGAAAATGACATATATATCTCCCACTTATCTCCTATTTTCCTTTAATCTTTCTGATAAATAGAAATACTCTATTATCTTCTTTCTATCAAATAACAGCTTTTTATCCATAATAGTTTCTATAAGTATGGAAGCTAATTTTTCAGAATTATGCCTTATAAGTCCATTCTTAATACTTATAAAATCCCCTTCAATTACTTTTACCCCCATAGAATCTACTAAATCTTCATTTATTTTAACTAAATGAGATTCTTCTTCTTTATATTTCCCTTCTAGCTCCGTATTTATTTTACCTACATTTATAATTACATAATCTATTACAGGAGCACCGACATGGTTAAATATAGCCTTAATATGGTCTTCTACAGAAAATCCATCCGTTTCTCCCGGTTGGGTCATTATATTTGAAACATAAAGTTTTACAGCATTTGTATTTTGCAGTGCACTAGCTATATCACCAACTAAAAGATTTGGTATTACACTAGTATACAAGCTACCCGGTCCAAGTATTACCGCATCAGCTTCTTTTATGGCTTCTACAGCTTCTTTTAATGCCCTGGCACCTCTAGGTTCTATAAAAACTTTATCTATTGGACTATTTCTTTCTATTGCTTCTTGGGGAATATTTGATTCTCCCTCTACAATAGATCCATCTTTTAATCTGGCCTTTAAAGTTAAATTGTCAAGGGTAACAGGCATTACTCTACCTGTTACCGCAAGTACAGAACTCATTTTATGGACAGCTTCTTCAAAATTTCCAGATATTCCATCCATAGCTGCCAAAAATAAATTTCCAAAGCTCTGATTTTTCAATCTTCCATCCTTGAACCTATACTGGAGTAAATCTTCCATAAGTGGTTCAGTATCAGCAAGTGCCATTATACAGTTTCTTATATCTCCTGGTGGGAGCATTCCAAGATCCTCCCTTAAATCTCCGGAACCTCCTCCATCATCTGCTACAGTTACTATAGCAGTTATATTAGACGTATAGTATTTAAGGCCTCTTAGCATAGTGGAAAGGCCAGTTCCTCCTCCAATGGCAACGATTTTAGGACCTTTTACCAAAAGACGTTTTTCATATATTAAATTTTCCAACTTCCTGGAATCTAACGACACACTTAAATATCCTTTATTTATAAGTGCTATTATAGACCTCATACCTTGAGTTATGGAAATATACACTACAAATATCCCAGATATGATTAAAAATACATAAAATGATATATAGTAAAGGCTGTAAAATCTTCTATTTACAAATTCTATTACTCCAAATATTATAAAGAGTACTCCCATGGCTCCAAGCATAACCCACCTTTTAACTTTTATGCCAGGTCTAAGCCAATCTACAATCTTCATAATTTTTTACCACCTTTATTAACATCTTCTTCTATATCTCTATGATCAATATTAACCTTATGTCCATTGTTTTTTAGTCTGTTATAAATGGCATTTGCAATAAATACAGAACGATGCCTTCCCCCGGTGCATCCTATAGAGATAATCAGTTGTCTCTTTCCTTCTTTTAGGTAATTTGGAATCAAAAATTCTAACATGTTTTCCAGTTTATTTATAAATTCATTTGTTTCCTTAAAACTCATTATATATTTCATTACAGAGGTATCCTTGCCTGAATATTCTTTTAACTCAGGTATATAGAAAGGATTTGGTAAAAATCTCACATCAAATACTAGATCTGAATCAACAGGTATGCCATATTTAAATCCAAAAGAGAGTACGGTAATCATAAGCTCTGTTTCCATCTGTCCTTCTTCTGAATATATCTTAGTTATCTCTTCTCTAAGTTCCCTAGTTACTAAGTTAGATGTATCTATTATGTTGTCTGCCCTGTCTTTCAATTCTCTAAGTTTGTTTCTTTCCATAATTATACCATTTAGAATTCTTCCATCAGGTGCTAGGGGATGTTTTCTCCTGGATTCTTTGAATCTTTTAATAAGTACTTCCTCTGAAGCATCTAAAAACAATATTTCATATTTATAACCCTGTTTCTTTAGATAATTCAAGCTTTCAAATATATCATTAAAAAATTGACCTCCTCTTATATCTATTACCAAGGCTATTTTATCTATTTTCCCATCAGTTTTATAGCATGCTTCCGCAAATTTCGGTATTAGTGTAGGAGGAAGATTATCTACACAAAAGTACCCTAAATCTTCTAAACTTCTTATAGCCTGAGTTTTTCCCGCTCCAGATAATCCTGTCACTATAACAAATCTCATAGTCACATCCCTCCATTTAAAAATATTTTTACTTTTTCTAATTATATCACAACAAACTACAACAATAAATATAACCTAAAAAGGGGAATCAGTGCAATACACAGCACCAATTCTCCACTCTCTACTCTTCCCCTATAACTCTAACTTCAGTATACAAATCTACATTAAATTTTTCTTTAACTTTATTCTGCACAATAGCTATTAAATCTAAAATATCTTTTGCTGTTGCACTCCCTTTATTTATTATAAATCCTGAATGCTTCTCAGATACTTGGGCGTCACCTACACTCTTCCCTTTTAATCCACTGTCTTCTATAAGTTTTGCAGCAAAATAACCTTCTGGCCTTTTAAAGGTACTTCCTGCAGATGGATATTCTAGAGGTTGTTTTTCATTTCTCCTTCTATTTAAATCTTCTACACGGTTTTTTATCTTCTCATAATCCCCATGCTCCAAATTAAAGGTTACTTCTAAGACAGTATATTTGTATTTTAAAATGGAACTGCTTCTATATTCTAACTCTAATTGTTTTCTATCTAATACTTTGATTTTTCCATCATTATCTATAACTTTTGCACTTTCTACAACATGTGAAATTTCACCATTATAAGCACCTGCATTCATTGTAACTGCCCCACCTACGCTTCCAGGTATACCACAGGCAAATTCAAAGCCTGATAATTTGTTATTAAGGGCAGTAGTTGAAATATCCTTTAGCGATACGCCGCTTCCTGTAATAATCTTATTGTCCTCAACTTTAACTTCATTTAGTTTTATAAGTTTAATCATTATGCCTCTTATTCCGCCATCTTTAACAAGTAAATTAGAACCATTTCCCATTATATAATAAGGTATATTATGTTCTTTACATAACGTTATAACATCTACTACTTCCTGAAATTTTTTAGGAGTAACTAATATATCTACAGGACCTCCTACTCTAAAAGAAGTATGTTCCTTCATAGGTTCGTCTATTTTTATGTCTTCTTTATCTAATATTTTCTCTAAATTTGTAGCAAAATCTTTAAACTTATTCATTATAAATATTCTCCTTGAAAATTAAAATTAAGCGTTACACTATGTAATTATAATATACAATGCAATTACAAATTGTATCATATTTTCTTTTATCTATCAAACTAAATTTTTTTCCAAAATAAAGTAAAAAAATATAGGATTTAATTTCCATTTTTTTTAAAGTATGAAATTATACTTTCCGCCGTACGTCTATCTATTGAAGGCGTATCCATAAGTTCATTCATGGTAGCCTTTTTTATATTCTCTATACTCTCAAATTTTTTTAACAATTCTTTTCTTCTCTTGTTACCTACATTAGGTATGTCTTCTAATACAGAATGGAGTACTCTTTTGTTTCTCAAACTCCTATGATAGGTTATTGCAAACCTATGAACTTCATCCTGTATTCTAGCAATGAGTTTAATTACATTGGAATGTGGAGATATCAAAACTTCTTCATTTTTATATATAAGCCCCCTAGTCCTATGTCTATCATCTTTTACCATTCCACACACAGGTATGTCTATGTTAAATTTTCTTAACACCTCTAAGGCCGCATTTACCTGACCCTTTCCACCATCCATAAGAATTAAATCTGGAAAGGCACAAAACTTTCCTGCACTAAACTTCAAATTTTTTTTCTTTATTCTTTCTATTTCATCAAAGCCATGCTTAAACCTTCTAGTCAGTATTTCCCTCATACTATCGTAATCGTTAGCTCCTTTTACAGAATTTATTTTGAATCTTCTATAATCGCTATTTTTAGCTCTTCCATTTTCAAACACTACCATAGTACCTACTGAGTCCACACCCTGAATATTAGATATGTCATATGCTTCTATTCTGTGGGGTATATCTTCCATATCTAACGCTTCTGTAAGTTCTTCAAGAGAAGTATTGTACATCTTTTTATCTTGAATTAATTTTAATTTAAAATTTTTTAAAGTTGTCCTGGCATTTTCCTCCACCATATTTAAAGTAGCCCTTTTTTCTCCTTTTTGAGGTATTTTAATATATACCCGGGCATCTTTTTTCATACTAAGCCAATTCTGGAGAAGCTCAATTTCGTCAACTTCCGGCACATATATTGTTTTTGCTATATATGCAGTTCCCCCATAAAATTCCTCTATAAAATTTGACACTATTTCACCCTTAGGCAAATCCTGAGTATTTTCTAAAATAAAATGCTCTCTTCCTATTATTTTCCCGGATCTAGAAAAAAATACTTGAACACAGCTGTCCACATTATCTGAATACATATTTATAAAATCTTCATCTTCAAATCCTCCAGTGGTTATCTTCTGTTTTTCAATTATCTTTTGCACTGCTAGAATTTTATCTCTCAGCTCTGCAGCTTTTTCAAATTCGAGTTTTTTCGAGGCAATTTCCATATCTTCTTTAAGTTTTTTACTTATGTCTCTATTTTTTCCCGATAAGAAATCCATAACTCCACTTACGATTTTTCCGTATTCCTCTTTAGTAATATATCCAGTGCAAGGAGCCTTACACAATCCTATATAGTAGTTTAAACAAGGCCTTCCCTTCACTTCTCCTTCTTTTATTGACAGTCTGCAAGTTCTAATTGGAAATATCTTTTTTATAATTTCCATAGTTTCATATACAGCAGAAGGACTAATATAAGGTCCAAAGTATCTACAGCCATCCTTTACCATATTTCTAGCGGATATTATTCTCGGAAAATCCTCATTTACTGTTATTTTTATAAGGGGATATCCTTTATCATCCTTTAAAAGGATATTATACCTAGGTCTATATTTTTTAATTAAATTACATTCTAAAATAAGAGCTTCCATTTCTGAATCTGTAACTATATATTCAAACTCAGCAATATGTTTCACCATAGCCTTTACCTTTTCAGAATGATTCTTAGAATTTTGAAAGTACTGCCTAACTCTATTTTTTAAAATCTTTGCCTTTCCAACGTATATTACCTCACCTAAAGAGTTTTTCATTAAATATACTCCTGGTTTATCTGGTAATACCTTTAATTGATATTCAAAATCAAACACTACATCCACTCCTAAAACTACTTACAAAATATGATTGGAAGCTTGTATATTGTAAATAAAAGTCCAAATATCATTAAAAAATCCTCTATTACACAACCAATTTTAGAATTAGTATTATAAGTTAACGGCAGTTTAAATTTTTTATTCTTAAAAGGGTAAAAAAGGGGCACCCCTCTATTCGTAACCATATCACAAAGCAGATGCATTCCATATCCTATCATAAAATAGTACACCAAATAGTGTACATTATACATGTTTCCTAAATATCCTATAATAAAAGAAAACAATATCATCCCCATCAAGCTGTGAGTCAATCCATTTCTATGAGAAGATACAGCTATTATTATAAATGATATACCAATAGCTTTAATAATAGGTGCCTTAGTATAAAGATAATCGTACCAAAGTAGTCCTATTCCTAAAGAGCTATACACCATAATCTTACTTGTCTTATTTCTAAATGGAAGTATATATTTGTTTATTATACTTTTAGGGTGATCCACATCTGGAAGTATTGATGAAAACGCCACTATTAAAAGGCCAATATAATTAAATTTCCCCGGAAGTACGTTGTAAACGGACAAAAAAGTAACTATTCCCACTTCTGCATGAGTTTTCCCCTTCATATTTTCTCCTTTTTATCCTGTCATAATGTTAAATGTTTTTGCATATAATTCGATAATCCGCTTATTGCCTATATTATAACATTAAATTTACAACAAACTTACTTTTTACAACAAAATTTCCCGGGGAATTTTAAAATTTCAATTATTTTCGTAATGCTGTTCTTATAACTTGCGAAGCTATAGAAGCCGCTAACTTTCCTCCCTGTCCTCCATTTTCTACAATTACCGCCACAGCTATCTGTGGATCATCATAAGGTGCAAAACCTATAAACCAGGAATGAGGTGCTGAACCCGGTCCTTCTGATTGATTATCTGCTGTTCCCGTTTTTCCTGCTACTTCTACACCTTCCACAGAAGCATTAGTTCCTGTTCCAGATTCTACAACAGATTTCATAAGGTCTTTCATAGTATTTGCTGTATTTGAAGAAATTATTTGGCCTACTTGTTCTGCTTGTATGTTCTTTACTTCTTCACCTGTACTTGTAAGCACATCGCTTACCAAATGAGGCTTCATCATGACACCACCATTGGCTATAGTGCTTGTAACTACCGCCATTTGAAGTGGACTTGCCAAATCGCTGCTCTGCCCTATGGCACTCTGAGCTATACTTCCCTTTTCATAGGATTTTAACATTGGAAATTTACTAGGTTCTACAGGTATTCCATCTGTAGGTATTTCCTTGTTAAAGAAGAACTTTTCAGCAGTTTGTTTTAACCTGTCATTCCCGAGCTCAATTCCAAGTGATCCAAAATAAGCATTACTAGAATGAGTATACGCTTGTTTAAAATTAATACTTCCAAGAACCTCTCCTTCAAAATTGTGCAGAGAATATCCTCCACCTAAAGGAAGTTCACCATTATCCTGAAAATATCTATTTTGAATTCCTGATATATTTTCTAATCCACTTACAGCAGTTACAGTTTTAAAAGTAGATCCAGGTGGGTAAAGTCCTGCCGTAGCTCTATTTAAAAGAGGTTTAGTTTTATCCTGATTTAACTGCTGCCACGTATTTGCAAGGTCATTAGGATCAAAAGATGGTCTTGACACAAGTGCTATTACTTCACCAGTCTTAGGGTTTATCGCCACAACTGCACCTTTATTTCCATCAAGCAGGTCATAAGCCATTTTTTGAGTTTCCAAATCCAAAGTTGTTTTTAAACTATTTCCCACTTTCTTTTGAGATTTTCCCTTATTCTGGATAAGGCTTTTTATACTATCTTGAATATTACTGGACATTAACTGTTCATCATATTTCTTCTCAAGTCCTGTAATCCCATATTTTTGATCCACATAACCAAGTGCATGGGCAAACATTGCACCTCCTGTGTATTCTCTTTTCTGAGTTTCAGAATTTATAGGATCGCTCTTAGTAAGTGCATTACCATTTCTATCATATATGGTTCCTCTAAGCACCTCATTTCTCTTTATCCATAACCTTCTATTATAAGGACTATCCACTATCTTAGGTCCCACTATCATTTCAAAATAGGTCATATAAGAAATAAGTGCTATAAAACATATTAAGAATACCATCATCACTTTCTTTATATTGTTCAATATGTTATTCATAATGCTACCTACCCTCTTCTGATATCTTCTGAATTATACCCAGCGAAAAAAACGTTATTAGCATAGAACTTCCTCCCCTACTTACAAGAGGTAATGTTATACCTGTAAGTGGAATAGCATTCATAACACCACCAACTATAACTAAAACCTGAGATGCAATCATTGCACTATAACCTACTGCCAAAAGTCTTGAGAATTTATCATTTCCATACACAGCAGCTCTCATACATCTATAAAACAACAAAAAGTACAATATTATTATGGCAAATCCTATAAGTATTCCAAGTTCTTCACACAACACCGCAAATATAAAATCTGTAGTATTAATAGGCACATATTCCGGATGTCCTAGTCCAAGCCCCGTTCCAGTAAGTCCCCCAGATGCTATAGAAAACATAGATTGGACAATTTGATAACTCTGATTATTAGCATAAGGCCAAGGATTTTTCCATATCATAACCCTTGTTCTAACATGATTAAACAACCTATAGCTTACTACTGACCCTGCAGCTGAAAGTAGAAAACATATAGCTACATACCTAAATTTAGAAGTGGCTATATATAACATGGTTACAGATATTCCAAAAAATATAAGAGCAGATCCAAGATCCCTTTGAATTACCATAAACACTAAGGATAGCATTACTACTGCACAAGGTATTATTAAATTTTTAAAATTTTTATAATCCTTTAATTCCGCCGCCAGGTAGGCTACCAAAAATAGTTTTCCAAATTCCGATGGCTGAAACTGAATTCCACCCAAGCTAACCCAGTTTTTTGAACCATTAATTTCAGTACCTGAAAAAGTACCCATTGCCATAAATATTAATGTAACTACCAAATATATATATTTATACTTGCTGAATCCACTAGTATCCGGCATTAACACAACAATGAGTATGAATCCAGTAACTCCAACTGCAAACCAAATTATTTGTTTAATAGAGGCTGCAGTATCTATTCTATATATCATTACCATACCTATAACTGACAATATACTAGAAAAAATAAATATATATTTATCTCCGTCGGAGAAAAATTTTCTTATTACAAAGTAAGAATATCCTATAAGAAGACAAGTTACCAGTGCCATTATCATAGCACCTTTATCAAAAGGCTGCTTTATAATTGCTAAATTAAAGAAGCACACAAAACATAACAAATATGTATATCTTAATAACTTTTTTTCATCTCTAGTAGTATCCAATATTCCACCACCCACTTATTTATGATAGTTTTTAAAAACTGCTTATATTTAATCACCCTATAACTTTAAAGGATGTATTTCCAATTTTAATTTCATCACCAGAAGCCAAATAATGCTTGCCTCTTAATTTTTTACCATTTAAAAGAGTCCCATTAGTACTTCCCATGTCCTCTAATATACACTCTTTCCCATTCTTTATATAAATTCTTGCATGATGTCCCGAGGTATATGGATCCTCTAGCATAAGTTGATTATCGCTTTTTCTTCCTATGGTTATCTCCCTTCGCACTGGAATTACAGCACCTCTTCTAAGATTTGCATTTTCACCTGGATTAACTACTTCAAGTCCAAAGGATTTCCTATTGACATTTCTACCTCTCTTGCTTCCATTTTTAACATCCTTGTACATTATTCTCAGTGCCCAAAATATTATAATATATACTATACCTATGATAACAATTTTAAAAACTATACTCAATTTACTAAGATCCATTTAAATATCCTCCCTTAATACATTGAAAGACTAGCATTATAGGTGTGCTTATGCTAGTCTTTATGTAAATTATAACATCTTTTTTAAGTATTGTCCTGTGTAAGAACTCTTATTTTCAGATATTTGTTCTGGAGTACCCATGCAGAGAATGTTTCCTCCCTTTTCTCCACCTTCAGGTCCAAGATCAATGATATAATCCGCACACTTTATAACATCTAAGTTATGTTCTATAACCACAATTGTATTACCTACATCTACAATTCTCTGAAGTATATTTATAAGTTTATTTACATCATCTATGTGAAGTCCTGTAGTAGGTTCATCAAGTATATACATTGTCTTTCCCGTACTTCTTTTAGATAATTCATGGGCAAGCTTTATTCTCTGTGCCTCTCCACCAGACAATTGTGTGGAAGGTTGACCTAATCTGATATATCCTAGCCCTACATCCATAAGAGTTTGCAGCTTATTTTTTATTCTTGGTATATTTTCAAAGAATTTTAATGCTTCTTCTACAGTCATATTTAGTACATCATCAATATTTCTATTTTTATACTTTACTTGTAGAGTTTCTCTATTGTATCTTTTGCCCTTACAGACTTCACAAGGTACGTATACGTCTGATAAAAATTGCATTTCTATTTTTATTATTCCATCTCCGCTGCAAGCCTCGCATCTTCCTCCTTTTACATTAAAGCTGAATCGTCCAGGTTTATATCCTCTCACCTTGGATTCAGAAGTACTTGCAAACACTTCCCTTATTATATCAAATACTCCTGTATAAGTTGCAGGATTGGATCTTGGAGTCCTTCCTATAGGGCTTTGATCTATATTTATAATTTTATCTACATTTTCTGTTCCCAAAATATTTTTATAATGTCCCGGCCTATCTTTTGAATTGTTTAATTCCTTATGTAGTGCTTTGTATAATATTTCATTTACCAAAGTGCTTTTCCCAGATCCAGATACACCGGTAACACAAGTAAATATCCCTAAGGGAAAGGAAACGTCTATATTTTTTAAATTATTTTCTGCAGCACCTATTACTTTTATATATTTTCCATTGCATTCTCTTCTATGTTCAGGTATTTCTATCTTTTTCTTTCCGCTCAAATACTGCCCTGTTATGGATCTATCACATTTTATAATATCTGAAATAGGTCCTGCAGCAACTACCTCTCCACCATGTTCTCCTGCTCCTGGTCCTATATCTACTATAAAATCCGACTGTTTCATTGTATCCTCATCATGTTCTACTACTATCAATGTATTTCCAATGTCTCTTAAATGTTTTAAAGTAGATATAAGCCTATCGTTATCTCTTTGGTGAAGTCCTATACTTGGTTCATCTAATATATAAAGTACTCCAACCAAACTTGAACCTATTTGGGTTGCAAGTCTTATTCTTTGGGACTCTCCTCCGGATAACGTTCCTGCAGTTCTGGACAATGTCAAATAATCCAATCCTACATCTATTAAAAATTGCAACCTACCACTTATTTCTTTCAATACTTGATCACTTATAATCTTATCTTTTTCCGAAAGCTGTATCTCCTTAAAAAATTTCAATTCATCTTTTATAGACATATTACACAGCTCAAATATGTTTTTTTCTCCCACTGTAATTGCTAATACCTCAGGTTTTAATCTGGCGCCCTTACATTTTGGACATGGATTATCACTCATATAATTTTCTATTTCTTTTTTTATATAGTCGGAATTTGTCTCCATATACCTTCTCTTTAAAGTATTAACTATTCCTTCATAAGAATGATTAAATTCCATCATTCTGTTTTCTTTTCTATACTTTACTCTTATTTTCCCGCCTCTTAAACCATAAAGTAACATGTCTACTACTTTAGAATCTAATTTTTCTATAGGTGTATCCAATTTAAATTTAAACGTACTTGAAAGGGCCTTCAATATACTAAAAGTCCAGGAGCCTTCCTTTAAACTTGCTTCTCCCCATGCTGTAACAGCACCTTCCAATATACTCTTTTTTCTATCAGGTATTACTAAATTCTCATCTATCTCAAGCAAGGTACCAAGGCCATCACAAGTATCACATTTTCCAAAAGGTGAGTTAAAAGAAAAAGTTCTAGGGGTAATCTCTCCTATACTTATACCACATTCCGGACATGCAAATTTTTCACTGAAAAGTATGTCCTCCCCACCTAATACATTTACAATAAGTATCCCATCGGATAATTTTAAGGAGGTTTCTATAGAATCTGCAAGTCTGCTTCTTATTTCACTTTTAATTACCAACCTATCTACTACTATTTCAATAGTATGCTTTTTATTTTTTTCTAATTTTATCTCTTCATCTTGAAGATCTACTATTTCTCCATCAATTCTAGCTCTTACAAACCCATTTTTCACTATACTTTCCAGTACCTTTATGTGTTCTCCTTTTTTTCCCTTTATTACAGGTGAAAGTATCTGTATCTTCGTTCTCTCAGGCATTTCCATAATTTTATCCACCATTTGATCCACTGTCTGCTGGGTTATTTCCTTGCCGCACTTTGGACAATGGGGCACCCCTATACGTGCATATAATAGCCTCAAATAATCATATATTTCTGTAACTGTTCCTACTGTAGAACGTGGATTTCTACTTGTAGTTTTCTGATCTATAGATATAGCAGGTGATAAGCCTTCAATGTATTCCACATCTGGCTTATCCATCTGACCCAAGAATTGCCTTGCATATGCAGATAATGATTCAACGTATCTTCTCTGACCTTCTGCATAAAGGGTATCAAATGCTAATGAAGATTTTCCCGAACCTGAAAGCCCAGTAAAAACTATTAGCTTATCTCTCGGTATAGTCAAACTTATATTTTTTAAATTGTGAACTTTAGCACCTTTTATTACTATGCTATCTTTCATAAACTTAACTCCTTAGTTATCTAATTCTCTTATCCATATTATTTGTTTTTTTGTTTCTTTAACTTAAGTATTTCATCCCTGAGTTTAGCAGCTTCCTCAAATCTAAGTTCTTTTGCTGCCTTTTTCATTTGTCTTTCATGAGCTTCAATGAGTTCATCTATTTTTTCATTGTCTGCCTTTACTGCCTCTTCTAAACTATTATATTCTTCTTTTTCTTCTAAAACCATAGTTGACTCTATAACTTCTCTAATTGCCTTATTAATTGTTTTTGGAACTATGCCATTCTTCTTATTATACTCAATTTGTATTTTCCTTCTTCTTCCAGTTTCACTTATAGCTTTATCCATAGATTTTGTAATAACATCGGCATACATTATAACTTTGCTTTCAGAGTTTCTTGCAGCCCTTCCTATAGTTTGAATGAGAGATTTTTCTGACCTTAAAAATCCTTCCTTATCTGCATCTAAGATTGCAACTAATGCAACTTCAGGTATATCAAGTCCCTCTCTTAGAAGATTAATTCCCACTAAGACATCAAATTCTCCTTTTCTCAAATCCCTTATTATCTTCATCCTATCTATAGTAGCTATACTGGAATGAAGATATCTTGCCTTGATATTCATGTCTTTAAAATAATCTGTTAAATCTTCTGCCATCTTTTTAGTAAGCGTAGTAACAAGTATCCTATATCCTCTTGATATAGTTTTTTGTATGCTATTATACAAATCATCTATTTGTCCCTTAATTGGTTTCACTATGATTTCAGGATCTAAAAGTCCTGTAGGTCTTAATATTTGTTCTGCCACATTTTCGGAATGTTCTAACTCATAGTCTGACGGTGTAGCACTTACAAATACAACCTGATTTATCTTTTTTTCAAATTCTTGAAATTTTAAAGGTCTGTTATCGTAGGCAGAAGGAAGTCTAAAACCATATTCCACTAATGTATCTTTCCTAGATCTATCTCCCGCATACATGGCTTTTACCTGAGGAAGAGTAACATGACTTTCGTCTATAAAAAGCAAAAAATCATCTGGAAAATAATCAATAAGGGTTTGTGGAGGGCTTCCCTTAGCTCTTCCATCCATTATTCTAGAATAATTTTCAATTCCACTGCAATATCCTACTTCCCTCATCATTTCTATGTCAAAATTAGTTCTCTGTTTTAATCTCTGTGCTTCAAGCAATTTATCCTGAGATGTAAGTTCTTTAAGTCTGTGTTCTAATTCTTCTTCTATCTTTTCTATAGCTAATTCCATTTTTTCTCTTGAAGTGGCAAAATGAGATGCTGGAAATATATTTGCATGTTTTCTAAGTCCAATGGTATCTCCTGTGAGCACATCAAACTCCCTTATCTTATCAATTTCATCTCCAAAAAACTCTACCCTTATAGCATGATCTGTAGATGCCGCTGGAAATATATCCACTATATCCCCTTTTACCCTAAAGGTCCCTCTTACAAAATTTATATCATTTCTTTCATACTGTATTTCTACTAATTTTTTTAGGACTTCATCTCTATTTTTTATCATTCCCGGCCTTAGAGACAAAGTTAATTTTTTATATTCTTCAGGATTTCCAAGTCCATAAATGCAAGATACTGATGCCACTACAACTACATCTTTTCTTTCCAGGAGTGCAGAAGTAGCAGAATGTCTTAATTTATCAATTTCATCATTTATAGATGCATCTTTTTCTATGTAAGTATCTGTTTGAGGTATATATGCCTCTGGTTGATAATAATCATAATATGATACAAAATATTCTACAGAATTATTTGGAAAGAAATCTCTGAATTCTGAACATAACTGTGCTGCCAAAGTTTTATTATGTGCAAGCACTAGTGTAGGTTTCTGTACTTTTTCTATTATGTTAGCCATAGTAAAAGTCTTACCGGATCCAGTTACTCCAAGTAATGTTTGAAATTTATTTCCTTTTAAAACACCATCCGCTATACTATCTATAGCTTGGGGTTGATCTCCAGTAGGTTTAAATTTAGAATGTATTTTAAAAACTCCCATTTTTTAATCATCCTTATCCTTATCTTTATCCTTATTTTTCATATCATTTAGCATTTGAGAAAATCGGCTTTTATCAAACTTTACAACCATACTGTCCTTAGGCACTTTTCTGGGTACAAAAACTATTCCAAGCCTCTTATCTTTGTTCATCTTGTTATAGCTAACCTGTTCTAAAGCTCCAGATACATTTTTTACTTTAAACCAAATAAAATTTGAATATTCCTTTACTATTTCAGTTATTCTATCTTCACTTTCAATTTTTTCACCATTCACTTCCACCAACAAATCTCCAGTTTTTATTCCCATTTCACTTGCAGGTGAATTAGGTGCCACAGCAAGTACCATAATCCCTTCACTGCTGCTTATATATTTAGGTGCCCCTTTATTTTCCAAATACCTCTGCAGGATAATAATTCCTTCATGAGCTAAAGGTGCAAATATAACTACAAAGAATTTCAATACAATATTTAAAACTGCCAATTGTGCTACCCCAAATAAAATAATACCGTATAGCATTACAATAACACCAGATATTCGACTCTTTTCCTTTACGCTTTTAGTAAAAGTCACACTATTGTATCCCACTACAGCATAAAATGGCATTAATGTAAGAACTGCATTCTTCAAAATATTAAACGGTATAGAAGTTTTTACTATAGGCCACCATCCAGGAAGAGACACCTGCCACGAACTTGCTATTGCGGATTTATCATGAATCATAAAAAATATAGCCACTGGAACTATCCAGTATCTTCGCAGGGCAAATCCACCTATTATTCTACCACCTTTACTTGTAAACACCGGAATAGATCCTGTCTTTCCGTCCAATATAATTAAAATTCCCTCTACAAAATGTATTATAGCTACCATACTCATAAGGGCAACTACATCTATCTTTAAGAAATTCAAATTTGGAAGGTTAAACTTTGAAGATAATATAGCCATCGTAAGGCTTAAAAATCCAAGTACTGCACCAGAGTAAGAAAAACATATGAACCTTGGATTAAAAAACATAAATATTATAGATGCTAAAAATACTAAATCTACAGAGGAACTTTCATCAAAAACTATTCCTAAATAGGACATAATAGTAGTAATGACAACCCCTGCAAAAATTCCTATTACGATTTGTGATATTGTAAGTTCAAAAGGAGAGTTAATTCTTTCTCCAATTATCATCTTTTGCATTACAGTTATCTGCTTATTTTTTCTGTATAACACAAGTGCAAGAACAGCTAAAATAATTATTAAATACGGTTCTGTCAATGCAAAAGCTATGGACTTCAATGTATACAATAATATCATTAAAATTAGTTCCCCTCTCCATAAATTAAGTTAGACAGAACCAATCTGTCTAACTTAAAACTTCAAATGCCTAAATGCTTTCCTAGTTCGTCAAAATTTAAATCTATTTTATTTTGCTTTTTGCTATTTCAAGTGCTTTGCTAAATTGAGGATCTTTGTTCCTATCATAAGCAGCTTTCTTAAGTTCTTCAGGATATATCACTTCTACATTAGGTTTTATCCCCTTCTTGTGTATGTTTTCCCCATTTGGAGTATAATATTTTGATATAGTAACTTTGAGTGCAGTGCCGCTTCCTGTATCAAGTATAGTTTGAACTACTCCTTTTCCATAGGTTTTTTCTCCAACTAAAGTTCCAATTTTATAATCTCTAATGGCTCCTGAAAATATTTCCGATGCGCTGGCACTATTTCCATTAGTCAATACTGTCAAAGGTAAATTAGTAAAATCCCCACCTTTTGATTTATACTCTTTTTTATTGTTGTATTTATCAACTGTAGAAACTATAACTTTACCACTAGGTACAAAATTAGACACCATATCAACACATTGATCTAAAAGTCCACCTGGATTATCTCTTAAATCTATAATCAATGATTTCATACCCTGACTCTTCAATTTGTTCAACTGATCTTTAAAGTTTTTTGCAGTATTTTCGTCAAACATACTTACTTGAATATATCCTACATTATCCTGCAGCATTTCACCTTTTACAGTAGCAATGTCTATTTTCTGTCTTTTAACTTTTACATCAAAATTTCCTTTGCTCTCTCTATATAATGTCAGTGTAACTTCTGTATTCTCCTGACCTTTCATTAAAGATACAGCTTTATCTAGATCTTTTCCACTAACACTAGTACCATTTACTTTCTCAATTATATCATTTTTTATTATTCCCGCCTTTTTTGAAGGAGAATTATCAAATACATCCATTACAACAATATTACTGTCTTTTGCTGCAACCTGAATTCCAACACCACTATAATTTCCCTGAGTTTGAACATTAAACTCTTCAAATTCTTTTTTATTCATAAATACAGTATAAGGATCATTCAGCGATGAAGTCATTCCCTTAATGGCACCTTCAACTAAAGTTGAATCGTTTATAGGTCCATCATAATATTTATATAATTGACTTCTAATTTCAAATAATTTTCCAAAATTTCCTACAGTATTTCCCTGAGCGCTTGTTATAAAACTTGTAGTTCCAAACATTGTAAGGATATTTGTTATAAGTACAATTGCTATAGTCCATCCTATCCATTTTCTCTTGCTATTCAATTTGCTCACCTCATTTTTTGAAACATTCACTATTATAGTATTTATGTAAATCTTAAATAATTATAACACTAAAAAAAATAAATTTGTAAAACTATTATAAAATTGGCATGCAAAAATAAAATTTCTGCATGCCCTATATAACTCTAAAATTTAATTAACTATCCTATACTAATTTAAACTTCTAAGAATTTTCTAATAGATAATGCACTTCCTGCAGCGCCTATAATAATACCCACCAGAATAAATATTCCCAAAATACTAGTGATTACATAAGTAGGACTAATTAACTGCATTATCACAAGAGTGGACGCTGCTTTAACATATAATATTTTATATAGATAATAAAGTATTATATCTGATACTATTCCCCCTGCAATACCTATTATAATACCTTCTATAATAAAAGGCCATCTTATAAACCAGTCTGTAGCTCCAATGTATTTCATTATTCCTATTTCTTTTCTTCTAGAATAAACAGTTATCTTTATTGTATTTCCTATTAAAAATAGTGAAACTCCTATTAATATTATAAATATAATAGTTCCTACCCATTTTATAGTTCTAGTTATAGCTATAATTTTATCCACAATTTCTCTGGCATCTTGTACACTATATATTCCGGGCATTCCCTGTACATTTTTAACTACCTGGGACACAACTTGGGGATCTGAAACCTTCACTATGTATGCACTTGGAATTGGATTGTCCTTCTCAAGTCCCTCTACTAAAGATTTATTTTCCTTTCCCAACTGATTTCTAAACTTATCTAGTGCCTGAGATTTTGTTTCGTAACTTACATCCACTACTCCATCTGTAGTATTTATTTTATCCTCGATATTTCTCTTCTGAATTCTAGTTATATTATCCTGAAGATATATCTTTACCTCTACTTTAGATTGCACTTCCAATATACCTTGTTTGATATTCATCATAGCAAGTAGGTATATACCGAAAATAAAAAGCGTAGCTGCTACCGTAGCCGCAGATGCTATACTTATAGTTTTATTTCTATTTAAATTTCTAAATGCATCCTTAATAGAAAAACTTATAGTACTAATCCTCATATCCGTATGCACCCCTTTGCTCATCTCTTACTATAATACCCTTTTCCAGTGCTATAACTCTTTTTCTCATAGAATCAACTATATCGCTTGCATGAGTTGCCATTAGTACTGTTGTTCCAGCCTCATTTATATCCTTTATTGTTTCCATTATGTCCATAGAAGTATCTGGGTCCAAATTTCCTGTAGGTTCATCAGCTATTAATATGGATGGGTTATTTACTATAGCTCTTGCCAGTGAAATTCTCTGCTGTTCTCCTCCAGAAAGCTCATGTGGAAATGACTTGTATTTATTTGCCAGTCCAACTAAAGAAAGTACAACAGGTACTTTTTTTCTTATTTCTTTTGGATGAGCTTCAATAACCCTCATTGCAA
The DNA here is from genome assembly GCF_001675165.1 of Clostridium ragsdalei P11. GTDB lineage: Bacteria > Bacillota > Clostridia > Clostridiales > Clostridiaceae > Clostridium_B > Clostridium_B ragsdalei. The sequence goes on along the minus strand of NZ_LROS01000033.1, from coordinate 174,063 downwards.
ATGCTACATTTTCATACACATTTAAAGTAGGTATCAGTCTAAAGTCTTGAAAAACTACTCCTAATTTCCTTCTATATAAAGGTATCTTACTTCTTTTTAATTTTGTAATATTGAGATTGTTAACTATAATGTCTCCTGATGTAGGTTGAACTTCTTTCAAAAGTGCCTTTACAAAAGTAGTTTTTCCCGCTCCACTAGGTCCAACTAAAAAAACAAATTCCCCTTTTTCAATTTTCAGATTTATATTTGACAGTGCGAATATGTTATTATTGTAAACCTTGCTTACGTTTTTGAACTGTATCATTTAAATCTCTCCTTATATTTAACAAGTTTTTCAGCTTGCTACATTACAAAATTCATTATATCATACGGAAGGATGAAACTAAAAATTAAATATATGAAATTATTATTAACAAACTAAGGCTTAAAGTTTACTTTTATCTGATGGCTACCTACTGTAACACTCCCACTTCTATCAAAGTGGGAGCTAACAGTAGCTACGCCCCTAGATAATTCATCTAAACTTAGTGGGAGAAACAAGCTCCCACTAAGTAAGATTCATTGATTAAAAAAGACGATGTTATACGAAATCATAACATCGTCTTCTACTAAATTACTATTTTAAAGCTATACCTTTTTTAACAGCTTTCACTATATCATCTGCTGTAAGTTTATAGGCTTTTAAAAGTTCTGCCGGTTTTCCACTTTGACCAAAAATATCTTTTATGCCTACCCTTACCACTGGAGTAGGTAAATTTTCACTTAAAACTTCACATACAGCTGATCCAAGTCCCCCAATAACACTGTGTTCTTCTGCAGTTATAACCGCACCAGTTTGTCTTGCTGCATTTATTACTGCTTCCTTGTCTATAGGTTTTATTGTATGTATGTTTAAGACCGATACTTTAATGCCTTCTTCTGCTAGATTATTATATGCTTCCAGTGCTGCATCAACCATTATACCAGTTGCAATAATAACTGCATCTTTTCCTTCTCTAAGCTGTACTGCTTTTCCTATTTCAAATTTATAATCTGCATTGTCATTTATAACAGATACTCCTGACCTACCAAGTCTTACATAACAAGGTCCATCCATTTCAGCTACAGCTTTAACCGCAGCTTCTGCTTCTACCGCATCACTTGGACATATAACTGTCATATTAGGTATACTTCTCATAAGCGATATATCTTCTACAGACTGATGAGATGCTCCATCTTCCCCTACTGTAATACCAGCATGAGTAGCGCATATTTTAACATTTAATTTAGGATAGCATATAGAATTTCTTACCTGCTCAAATGCCCTTCCCGTTGCAAACATGGCAAAAGTGCTTACAAAAGGTATCTTATCGCAAGTAGACAAGCCTGCTGCTACTGCCATCATATTACCTTCTGCTATTCCCATATCCATAAATCTATCTGGATATGCATCTTTAAACTTAGCAGTTTTAGTAGATTTTGAAAGATCCGCATCAAGGACTACTACTTTTTTATTTTCAGCTCCCAATTCCACTAATGCTTTTCCGTAAGCTTCTCTAGTTGCTATTTTATTTGACATTACTCCTCACCTCCAAGTTCAGCTAATGCTTTCTCACATTGTTCTATATTTGGTGCTGAACCATGCCAGCCAACTTCATTTTCCATGAAAGAAACTCCCTTACCTTTAATAGTCTTACATACTATCATAGTTGGTTTGTTTTTAACTGTTTTTGCTTTTTCAATAGCATCTATTAGTTCTTCAAAACTATGTCCATTTACTTCTATAACATTCCACTTAAATGCCTTAAACTTATCCCCAATTGGGTATGCTGACATTACTTCTTCGCAAGGTCCATCTATTTGAAGTCCATTAGCATCTACAAAAGCTGTAAGATTATCTAGTTTATAATGTCCTGCAGCCATAGTTGCTTCCCAAACTTCACCTTCTTCAAGTTCTCCATCACCTAGTAAAGTATAAACTCTGTAATCCTTTTTATCTATTTTCCCAGCTAATGCCATTCCTACAGCTGCAGATATCCCCTGACCTAAAGAGCCTGTAGACATATCTATTCCTGGTACTTCATTCATATTAGGATGTCCTTGAAGCATTGATCCAATCTTTCTAAGTGACTTTAATTCCTCTACATTAAAATATCCTTTTCTTGCAAGGGTACTATATAATGCTGGTGCTGCGTGTCCTTTTGATAATACAAATCTATCCCTATTTAAATCTCTAGGTTGCTCTGGATTAATATTCATTTCATAAAAATATAAAGTGGTTAAAACCTCCACTGCAGATAATGAACCACCTGGATGACCTGAACTAGATTCGGTTAACATTTTTATTATGTCTTTTCTTATAGTTACAGCAATCTTCTTAAGTTCTTCTATGTCTTTTTTCACACCCTTAACCTCCTAAGCTATATAAGCAAAAACTATACTTATTATTTTAACACAAAATTTTATTTTTATATATAATCCTGGTCATAAAATTTCACCCCTACATTTAAGATGCAGGGGCCTATAGTTCACAATATTAACTATAAAATTCATAAAATATTAGATGAAATTGGAATACTTACTGTAGTCCTACACTCACTAGAAGTGCACCATCTACCTTTTTCATATCTACATCTGTCATATGACCAATTTTTTCCTTTAATCTTCTTTTATCTAAAGTTCTTATTTGTTCAAGCAGCACTACCGAATCTTTATTTAGCCCATAGGCTTCTGAAGAAATTTCAACATGAGTAGGTAGTTTTGCTTTATTTATCTGAGAAGTAATAGCCGCAACAATTACAGTGGGACTGTACTTATTACCTACATCATTTTGTAGGATAATAACCGGCCTTACCCCTCCTTGTTCAGACCCAACTACAGGGCTCAAATCAGCATAAAATATATCTCCTCTTTTCACTACTGTTGTCATCTGACAAATCACTCTCCGAAAGCTTCGCTTCATATTCTTTTAATTCCTTTATGTCACTTGCAAAGCCCATTTCTGCGAATTCAAGATTAAGCTGCGCCATTTCCCTATATCCTTTTTCCATTTCTGATATTCTATTTAACCTTTTTTTCTCATTAATATATAATATGATAACTTCCCTAATAAATTCACTTCTTTTTTTGCAATCTTCTTTAAGTGCTTTGTTAAATTCATTGTATAGTGTTTCTGAGAGGTTTACCACCAATCTTTTAGAATTTGACATATACAAATTAATACCTCCTATTACCCTAAGCGAAAGATATATACAACGTAATTATATTACCAAATCCACAAGTGTGTCAAAGAAATTATCTTTAATTTCAACATTTTTCTACTTGTATTTTTTACATAGGGCTTTTCATATCTATATTGATTTAATATAACTTTTGCCATGTTTCTATTTAAGTCTATTATAATTTTATATGTAACAATTTCAGATATTAATTAAATATATATGTAATAATTCATTGTAGTTACTTGCATATTGTATAATATACTTTTTACACCCAATTACTAATTTTATGTTAATCTCATGGTAATCATTTGTAATGGTAATCATTTGTAATGCAAATCAACTTTATGAATAAAATTTTCATTCATTAATCTTATTATTATCCTATACCAATTTCTAAGCTTATATTCATAATTTTCTGGTGTGTATATGTCTATATATCAGATTGGAAAATATGTTTTAAGAAATGTTTCAGTTTTTTCATATACATAATTACTTATATAATAATTATTGAAAACGCAGTTTGTCAAAAGCCATATGCAAGTATCCCTTTCTAAATATGTAATTAATTTAATTCTATGATTTTATTTATTAAAATTTATTTACAATTAAGATATAACTGCTGCATATAGCAATTATCTTAACTTAAAAAGTAGAGTACATATGACAGTTAAAAAAATATATATGAACTTGTTATCTTCTGTAATTTTAACTACTTTACTATCTTTTGTATTAGACTTCAATCAACTTTTTTTAGCTCTTGTCCACATCGTCTGATTGAAGATACCTATTATATACAACATCACTTTAAATTAATTTTTACTATATATGCCTATAATGCTTAACTATAAATATATCACCCCCTAAAATACCTTATTGATTAAAAATATTACTTACATGTTCTTATACTAAAACTAATTTATCTTAAACATATCCTCTTTTAATTCCACATTGGCTTTAAAATCGGTATATTTAATTTCTATCCGTTTTTTATATTTAGAATCGTATATTATGACGTATGCAGGAACATTATTTTTTATATTTACATACAACTGGGCTTTATACATATTTTTATTATTGCCAGGTATGTCTAAATTTATAACTTGATATTCTTCATTTCCCACCTTTTTAAATGAATTTTCAATCTTTTCATTCGTATAAAGGAGAGAGATATATTCTTTTATAAAACTAAACTTAAATAAACTTTGAAAATTTTTATCTATATTATAGGAATTTCCTCGCTTAATATCTTTAACATGTATCTTGCTTTCTTTATAAATAATTATTCTATTGTTGTCTAAATCAAACCTCTCTCCATATCTACTGTCATAAAATTGCTTTCCATTGTAATTTATCTGCTGTTTGTCATTTTTTATTAAAATATTTACATTGCAGTTGTAGCTGTTCAAATTCTTTAAATAATAAATTATTTTCTCTGTATTTTGAGGGTCTTTACCACAAGATGAAAAAATTACACTTAAAATAAAAAACATAATTCCTAATATCAGTAGTCTTTTTCTCACTTCGTTCCTCCAGTTTTCACAACTTTTTACTACTAATCTATTCTATTATGTTTTTCTATATTACTTTTTTATGAAATAATTATATGAAAATAAGACTATTCTGTTAATTTTTTTATTGAAAAAGGCAATTGATGCAAAACATGACTGGCATTTACAGAATACATATCTTTGGATAATTCTTCTCCCACATACCCATGTATAAATGCAGCAATAGAAGCTGCTTCAAAAGGGCCTTGTTTTTGTGCAGAAAAAGAAGCTATAATTCCCGTTAGACAATCTCCCATACCACCTGAAGCCATAGCTGAATTTCCTGTAGAATTTATGGCAACTAAGTTTCCATCTGTAATAACCGTGTTATATCCTTTTAAAAGTACAATTACATTATACTCCTTCGCAAAGTCTTTGGCTACTTTAATTCTATTTTCGCATATATATTCAATTCCTAAACTGGTAATTCTAGACATTTCTCCCAAATGAGGGGTTAAAATCACATCACATTTTTTTTCTTTTAAAATGTTAAGATTTCCACTTAAAACATTGATCCCATCTGCATCTATTACTACCGTTTTTCTGAAAGTAGTAATAACCTTTTTCACCAAGTTTAAAGTACTATCATTAGCTCCCATACCTGGTCCTATAGCAATAGCATCGCTTTTTTCTATAGTCTTTTCTAATTTTAGATTTTCTTCCAAATCTATAGTCATACCTTCAACAAGCTTTTCACTAAGTATAGGTTGTATATCTTTATAACATCCTAAAGTAACAAGCCCTGCGCCACTTCTTATTGCTCCCTGAGTACATATATAAGCTGCTCCTGTAAATCCTCTAGATCCAGCTATAACAAGTACTCTTCCATAATCTCCTTTATGACTAAACTTATCTCTAATTTTTAGTTTTCCTTTTATAAAATCTTGATCCATTATAAATTCAGATCCAGAAAATCTTTCAACAGCTAAATTTGGAATTCCTATGTCCTCTACTATCACTTCACCTGTAAATCTATCACTTCCATATTTTAAAAATCCCATTTTATATAGCTGAAAAGTAATAGTTTTATTAGCTCTCACACAGTTGCCCATAACATTTCCAGTATCACCATTAAGCCCTGAGGGAATATCTATAGAAATAACATAGCTGCCATACTTATTAATAAGATCTATTACAGAATCTTGTATTCCCAGTATATTTCTAGAAATTCCTGTTCCAAACAGAGCATCTATAGTAACATCACTTTCCTTTATACACTCTTTAAGTTGTACAAGGCTTTCTTCTGAATCTACTACATTCAAATTAATTCTTAAATTTTTTAAAATATTGTAATTTATGCTGCAATCTTCACTCATTCCGCTTTCTTTTCCAACTAAAAATACATGAACCTTTTTGTTTAAATTATAAAGATGTCTTGCTACCGCAAAGCCATCTCCACCATTATTTCCCTTTGTACAAATTACACAAAAAGAATCACATTTTTTTAGATCTATGTTTTTCACTACCTTTAGTGCTGCATTTTCCATAAGTACAATCCCTGGTATTTTTAATTCATTTATACTGTACCCATCTACAGCTCTAGCTGTTTTTACAGTCGCTATCTTCAACTTCATCTACCTCCATTACGGCATAGGCTATAGCATTATCCACTCCATGAGATATACTGAGATGAATCTTATAATTTCCACATTTATTAGCTATTAACTTTGCCTTTCCCTTTAATACTACAATTGGTTTACCTAAAGCAGTTCTATCTACTTCTATATCTCTAAAATCAAAACCACTAAATCCAGTTCCTAGTGCCTTTACTATAGCTTCCTTAGCAGCAAACCTTCCTGCTATAAATTCAGGTCTTAAATTTTTGTTTTTAAGATATTCTACTTCATTTTTGCTAAAAATTCTATCTATAAAATTTGAATGTTTACTAACAGCCTGTTCTATTCTCCTGATTTCAACTATATCAACTCCAACCCCAAATATCAAAATATAACACCTCCAATTTTAATACCTTTAATTATATACCTATTATACCTATATTATATTAATTTTTTAATATAGGTATAATAGATATATCAATTTTTTATATAAAAAAAAGAGGATTTCTCCTCTTTTCTATTAAATTAATATGCTGCATAATTTTTTTGGTTGTCAAAGTCCATAATGTAGTCGTCTACATAATCACCTATTACATCAACCAAGTGGAGCGGTGAAACTTTATTGTCATATAGTAATTTCAGTAAATTATGTACTTTATACTTTTCAGGACTTATATTTTGAATACTATCTCTTTGCACATTTATCAATTTTCCATCTAATATATCCTGTCTCTCAACTTCAATTCCATAAGCCTGCACCTCTTCAACATCCTTATGGGAATATGAAATAGCTATTTTCCCTTTAAGTAACCTATAAAAGTATACATACTCAATTTGTTTTACTTTCTCATTACTAATAAAATTCTCTATTATCATAAATTCTCTCCCCCCATAACATAGCTCATTATTGTCTTAAAAATATATTAGCACACACAGGGAAAAAAATGTGTCACTTCCTGATTAGCTTTTCTTAGAAATTATCCCTTATATATGACAATAAAAATCTATTGCTCACTTATCTTAGAAGCATATATATTTTTATCCTATTTACTAACAATTTTTATTAAATGATCCTGTCGAAAGCTTATCTATTTTGACTATCTATTTTTAAACTATCTGCAAAATCTATGTTTCCCTATAATTTTAATAAGAGGTCTCGACCATATCCATGAACTTGTTGCTGTAGAGGGATTAAAATAGTATATTGCTCCTCCTGAAGGATCCCATCCATTTAAAGCATCTCTTGCTGCATTTATAGAGCTCTGTTTCATATTTGCATGTATTTGTCCATCCACCACAGCAGTAAAAGCTCCTGGTTGATATATAACTCCTGCTACAGTAGATGGGAACCTAGGATCCCTAGTTCTATTTAGTATTACAGCTCCTACGGCTACCTGTCCTTCATAAGGTTCTCCTCTAGCCTCTCCATTTATCAATCTAGCTATTAATGTTACGTTTTGGCTATTTCCACCAGTATTGCTTCCAGTATTTATTGCAAGGGCTGCTAAAGTTGCATCTCCAACTATACCATCAGACTTTAATCCATTTTTTGATTGGAAATACTTTACTGCAGTGTAAGTTTGATACCCGTATACTCCATCTACACTACCATTGTAATACCCCCAGCTTCTAAGTTTTTGCTGTATTTGTATTACCATATTTCCTCTTGAGCCATAGTAGTATGCCACAGCTTTTACTGCATTATTATAGGGGAGCAAGAATAGAGAAGTTGATGCATATGTAAACACTATAGCAAGTATTAATACTAATTCTCTTTTAAATCCCATAATTTTCTTACCCATATGACCATCTCCTTTTAATGTTGATTCTCCTAAATGTAGTCTGTACACAAACGAAGTAAAAAATACATAAAAAAATGCTATCAATTTCACTTTAAATAAGTGGAATTGATAGCATTTCTTACCCTACTTTTCTTAGCCTTTTTCTCCAATTTGGTATTAATATGTCTTCTACTAAGTCATTCATTATAACTATGCCACATAGCTTTTCTTCATCATCTATTACAGGTAATGAAATAAGATTATATTTTGAACACATCTCTATGGCTTCATCTATATTTTCCTTATGATTTATACTTACTACATCCTTCATCATTATCGCCTTTAATGTATCTTCAAAATCTGACAATATCAAGTCTTTCAAGGACACCACACCTTCAAGCTGCTTTTGATCATTGATAATATATATATAATGTGATACCTCATCTTCCGGATTAATTTCTTTTAAAAACTCAATAGTATCTTTAACGGTTATATTTATATTAAAACAGATAAAATCCTTATTCATTATACTTCCTACAGTTTCTTCCTTATATTCCATAAGTGATCTTACTTCATCCGCATCATTTTTTTCCATATTTATAAGTATTTTTTCTGCAGTATCTTTATCTACTTCATCTAAAATGTCTGCTATTTCATCATTGGGCATATTGTATAACACCTCGTCCCTTTTAGACTGACTCAAATTTTCCAGAATATCTAGCTGTACTTCTGGATCTATTTCCTCTAATGTATCCGCTGCTAGATCCTCATCTAAACTTTCAAAAACTTTCTTTCTGTAGTTTACATCCATATCTTCTAATATATCTGCTAAATCAGCAGGGTGGAGCTTAGACAATTTTTTATATGGTACGGAAAGTTTTAAATTGTTATTTATCATTTCTAGTGATTCTACATTATCCCAAATTATAAGGCTATCTTCAGGCTTTTTGTTAAATAAATCATAGAACTTTTTTATGATTTTTTCTATACCAAGCCTTCTTCCTAAAGCAAGAACTCCTGTATCTACTGCTACAACTCTATACTCTCCTGCCATTTCTGCAATTCTGAGGTCATTAACTCTTACAAGTTTTTTCCCATTTATATCCACTATCTGTCTATCTAAAAGATGTTTTGATAAAAGATAGGAATAACTTTGAAGTATTATTTCCCTTATACCTTCTCCTTTAATTATAACCTTATCGTTATCGTCATAAAAGTTTATGTTCCTACACTCACAATTAAGTATTTCTTTGCCCTTTTTTATCTTATATCCTATGGCTCTTGGCATTCCATGATCAGAAGATACATAAACATCCCAAAGTTTCCCTACATATTCGTCAAATTCATTATAAACCTTTTTATAAAGAACTTTACTCAATAAGAAACTAGATAACTTTTTCATAAATATTCCTCCTTATATGCAGAGAAATATTTATAGAATCTACATGAACGTTTTAAAAGTTATCAATAGCATTGCCATCACCAATTAGATCTAATACTTCCCTGCACTTCTTCTATTAAATTTTCTTCTAAGATGCACCGACCTCCATAAGGTCCGTTTTCCATTTAACACACCACCTAAATTAAAAATTCAAATATATGCAAACAACTAAAAAAAGCCCACAGGGCTCTTAAACTAAAACTTTTTTAATCGTACGAGTTTTAGCACTATATAGCTTTAGATTTTCATCCAGCTGCATTAAGTAAAACCTTACTACGGTAATACCTGTTCACCCATTGGCATCTCTCGATGTTTCGGGGCAGCAGCATATGTCTATATAGGAGCCTCACCTAACATAATTAAACATAAACATTTACTTTTATACTATAATTATATTACAAATTCACTATAATGCAACTAGTAAATATTAAATTTATTTATATTTACCTGTTATGATACTTTAATTTCATTTTGCTCATTTTAATGTAAAATATCATAATTTATCTTTGCATATTTATATTATTTATTTAGTGTGTGTCTTCTTCTCCTTATCACCATTCAAAATCTACATATTCCTAAATATTTATCTCATAATATAATATGTTATACTAAAAATAAGTGAAACTAATCTGAAACATAAGAACGGAGAATGTAAATTGAATTTAAATACTAGTTTTTTATCTATATGTAAAGATGACATGAAAGCAAGAAATATAAGTCAGTTGGATTTTGTCCTTATAACAGGAGATGCTTACGTAGATCATCCTTCTTTCGGCTCAGCTATAATATCAAGGGTGTTAGAAAATGAAGGTTTTAAAGTAGGAATAATAGCTCAGCCTAACTGGAAAAATGCAAATGATTTTATGAAGCTTGGAAAACCTAAATTAGCTTTTTTAATAAACTCTGGGAATATGGATTCTATGGTAAATCATTATACCGCATCAAAGAAAAAAAGGCATGAAGATCTTTACTCCCCAGGAGGTAAATCTGGTTACAGACCCGACAGAGCTGTAATAGTATACTGTAATAGGGCAAGAGAAGCCTATAAGGATGTTCCAATAGTAATTGGTGGAATAGAAGCCAGCTTAAGGAGATTTGCCCACTATGATTACTGGAGTGATAATGTAAGAAGAAGTATTCTTTTAGATTCAAAGGCAGATCTACTCATATATGGTATGGGAGAAAAAACCATAGTACAAGTGGCAAACCTATTAAAATACGGAATGGATATCCACAAAATTACAGATGTAAGAGGTACAGTATACCCTTGCAAAGATAAAGCATTCATAAAAGACTATGTGGAAGTACCTTCTTTTGAAAAAGTAACACAAGAAAAAGGTGCTTATGCTGAAAGCTATAAACTAGAATATTACGAACAAGACGCATTAAGGGGGAAAACCTTAATACAAAAACATGGAGATCATTATGTTGTCCAAAATCCACCACAGTTTCCATTAACAGAAGAGGAAATGGATATAGTATATGATTTACCCTACATGAGAACATACCACCCTATATATGAAAAACTTGGTGGAATACCTGCTATAAAAGAAGTAAGTTTCTCAATTACAAGCCACAGGGGTTGTTATGGCGGCTGCTCTTTTTGCGCTCTTACTTTTCATCAGGGTAGAACTGTCCAAAATAGGAGTGAAAAATCTATAATTGATGAAGCTAAATTATTAACTACTTTAGATGATTTTAAAGGATACATACATGATGTAGGAGGTCCTACTGCAAATTTTAGGCATAAGGCATGCAAAATACAAGAAAAGGCGGGAGTGTGTAAAAACAGGCAATGTCTCTTCCCTTCTCCCTGCAAAAACTTAATTATAGATCATAGTGAATACTTAAATCTATTGAGAAAAATAAGAAAAATTCCTGGTATAAAAAAGGTATTCATACGTTCAGGAATAAGATATGACTATCTAATAAATGATAAAAATACAGATTTTTTTGAAGACTTATGTAAATACCACATAAGTGGACAATTAAAAGTAGCTCCCGAACATATAAGCGAGAGGGTTCTAAATCAAATGGGAAAACCTAAGATGGACGTATACAATAAATTTGTGAAAAAATATTTTGAAATAAATAAAAAAATAAATAAGAAACAATATCTAGTTCCTTACCTCATGTCCAGTCACCCAGGGAGTGATTTAAATGCAGCTATAGAACTAGCTGAGTATATAAAAAGCATGGGTTATACCCCTGAACAAGTTCAGGACTTTTATCCTACACCTGGTAGTTTATCTACAACTATGTACTATACAGGCATTAATCCTTTAAGTGGTGAGAAAGTATATGTACCTAAATCACAAAAAGAAAAAAATGAGCAAAGAGCACTTTTACAATTTTCTGTCCCGAAAAATTACAATTTAGTAAAAGAGGCTTTAATAAAATGTGGTCGTGAAGATCTAATTGGATCTAGCCCCCACTGCTTAATACCGAAAAATCCTCCAAGAAGACGCCATCATAAAAGCATCCATAAGAGCTCTAAGTAAGAAATTTCATAAAATTTTTCGATTAGAAGTTAAACTTATACCAAGCTATATAATAACAAATTTCACCACGTAAAAAACTTTTACTAAGTCTAAAGCTCGGTATTTTGAAAATCTAAAGACCTTAGCTAAACTCGTACCTCAAACATATCTAAGCTTCTAAGATTTTCTAAAATACCTCGCTAAGACTTATGGAAAAGTTTTTTAATATGCCTTCAATTTTGTTATTATATGTTATGTATAAGATGAAACTTCTATTAGAATAATTACATATAAAATTTCTAGCTTAAAAAATAACTTATGCGCAGAAACATTTTTACAATAATGAAGCACTTTTAAATATTTTGCATATAAGTCTTAGTAAAAAATTCTTAAAAAAATCTTAGAACTTTTGAATTGTTTGAGGTACGAGTTTTCAAAAGTTCTTAGATTTTTAGGATTTTTTGCTTAGACTTATCAAAATATTTAACGTACTGAATGTTGTAAAAATGTTCGGAGCATAAGTTATTTTTTACCTAGATACTTTACTAGGAGCTTTATAATTAAGGCTATCAGATGTTTTTTTCACTTTATTCAAAGCATATATGAAAACAACAATCCAGCCTACATCTCCAAGTATATTTTCTGCTAAAACTCTAATACCCATAAGCCATGCTATGAGCTCTGATATAGTTATGCAAGCTGCCAACAATACCATGTATATACCAAGTTTGTTGGCATTAGTTTTTTTAACAAATCCCAAAACAAAAAATATTACTAAAGTATTAAATACCAAGTACCCCCAGTATATATATTGATTTGATAAAACGAGAGTATATCCTAAAATAAACTTGTATTCCTCTAAGTTTTGCAGTACAGCTTCACACTTATACATCATCATAGCATATGCAGCACAAAGTACTGCAGTTATTATAAATATGTAATAAAACTTAACATTATCTTTTCTTACAAAAATATAGAGCACTGTAAAAACTATAATTGGAACTGATAGTAAGTTCAAGAAAAAGGGAACTTTCAGCAAATATAAATATTTCATACTACTGGAAAAGTACATGATAAAAATAGAAATGTACCTTAACAACATAGCCCCTATAATAATAAAAGCTACAACTTTTATTTTATCCGATAAAAATCTAATTAAAATAGCTCCTCTAAAGAGCATTATAAACATGATAAGTAATAAAAAAACATAAACGTAGAATGCCATATATTCTCCTTCTTTATTAATAGTATTCTAATTATATTTATTAATATCGCCTATCTTATATTACTATTTTTAAATAAATTTATAATTTTATCTCATCTTTTAATCCTAAAACTTCCATTCCGCCTTTAATACACTCTATAACAAGTGGGAAATCCGGTCCCCTTTCACCATCTATGTCAGTGACTATATCTTCATCACAATACACTTCTATTTTATTTGATTTAAAGTATATAAGTCCAGAAGTATCTTCCAAGTGATCTCCTCTTAACATTTTTATAAATAGTGCTATAATATCCTTTATCATTCCTGCTTTTATTATAATTACATCTAAAAGTCCATCTTGAATTTCAGCTTTATATGCAAACTTAAAGTTTCCTGCCATCTGTCCATTAAATATGAGCATAAGATACATGTCACCATCAAAAATTGCGTTCTCAGACTTGACTTTCACCTTAAGTTTTCTTAAATTTGGAAGTTATTCTAACCCTTTAACATAATAGGCTAACTTTCCCATAGTATTTTTCAAATTTACATCTGTTTTTTGAGATACATCCGTAAATAGTCCCGTACTAGCAACATTTATGAAATATTTGTCGTTTACCTTTCCTAAATCTAATTTTTTAGGAACACTGTTTACTATCTGTTGGCAGGCCTTTTTAATGTTTTGCGGCATTCCTATAAATTTAGCAAAATCATTGGCAGTTCCTACTGGAAGTATGGCTATAGGCATATCTATATTTAACCTTTTCATACAATTTACAACATTGTCTACTGTTCCATCCCCTCCAGCTATTAGTATGTATTTGTAAGTTTCATCTATATCTTCAAATGCCTTTTTTATGTCAAATTCAAAACTTATTCTAAAAGGAACTATTTCATAACCATATTTTTGATGTATCATAATAACTTTATCTATATTCGATATTATTGTATTTTCTCCTGAATATGGATTATAAATAAATTTCACTTTATTCATATTAAACTCCTCTAATTATATAAATTACAAACCTTGATTCTTTATTTAAATATATCACCTGATATTATATCACCTAAAGTAATAAATCCACAAGATTACTTGTAAATCTTGTGGATTTATTTACAAATTATTAAATTCTAGAATGCTGAGTAGTTATTTTCCGATATACTACTCAAGGCATCTCCTGCCTGAGTGTTTGATTTAGGATTTACTGCTAGATCTCCCAAAGATACCATTCCAACTACATTTTTATTTTCAACAATAGGTAACCTTCTTATTTGCTTGTCACTCATTACTCTAGATGCATCTTCTAAATTCATATCAGGTGATCCAGTTACAGGATTTGCCGACATAATATCTCTTACAAATTTGGATTCAGCGCCTCCACTCTGGGATGCTGATCTTATAGCTATATCCCTATCTGTCACAATTCCTATAACTTTTCCATTTTTACAAACTGGAACAGCTCCTATATTATTTTGCTGCATAATTTGTGCTGCTTTTTCCACAGTATCGTCATCATTTAAACTTATTACAGATTTAGTCATTATATCTTTAACTTTCATTTCAAACACCCCTTTAGGCATTTTCAAAGAAATAACTAGTTAGTATGCTAACATATTTGACTTGTTATTTTCTTTCAAATGCCTTAAATTGAATTTCATATTTATTATGTCCTAATCTAAAGATTATGTTACTTATAAATTATTGGTATCTTTAGACTTTTTTTTATGCATATATATAGAAATGGATGATATAATAAATAAAACTATTATGGGCAATATAAATTTAAATGAAAACGGCCTTGTCAAATTTCCTCCTATTAAGGAATAGGTTATCATTTCAGGTAAAATTCCTATTAAAGTTCCAAAAATAAAATCTCTATATTTAATTTTTGTAAGTCCTGCAGCATAACTAAGTGGATCATAGGGGAATACAAAACTTAATCTCATTGCAGTCATAATCCTAAATCCATACTTTTCTATATTGTCATTTAACGTTAAAGCCTTTCCTTTAAGAATCTTATTTACAAAAGATCGGCCTAAAAATCTGGATAAAAAGAAAGCTAGTGTAGCTGATCCAAAGCATCCGATCATACTGAGCAAAAGAGCCATATATGAATTAAATATGCTCCCCGCAATTATTGACATAAGAGATGCTGGCAGTATAAGTACTACAGGTCTTATAGTATAAATTAAAATAAAAATAATATCTGAAAACTTTCCGTAACTCTGTATATAACTTCTAATGCTATCCATACTTATCCTATATAAATTTCCTTTATATTTGTATAAAATAAATATAATAGTAAAAATCAAAAAAGATACTATCAAACACTTAAAAATACTTTCTTTACTATTTCTCATAAATTAACAACTATCCTTTTTTTTAATTTTAAAAGACAAATTAAATTACTAAATATATAATAAAATAAAAGGTAAATTCTGTATATAGTTTTTAGTATTATAACTTATACATGTAATATTTACATACTTTTGATAAATATTCAATAGAAAATGTATGACCTATTTATTACATTAAAGACTTTTCCAAAATGATTTTAGTTGTGAATTGAAGTTTCTTGTATGTTTTTAACAAAAAATTTACAAGTTTGTCATAGAAAAGACACAGACTATGTACTTAACTATTTTCATAAAATGAGGTATAATTATCTTATGCAATTATATACTTTTTAATAAGTTAAGGGAATATAATTTAATTTTGTTATTTTTAAGGAGTGGTCACAGTGGCTAAAATAGCTAGAAGTTCAGTGCCTAATGCGTTTACGTTTGCTAATCTTAGTTGTGGTGTAATGTCTCTAATGATGTCTTTTCAGGAAAATTATTTATGGGCCGGTATATTTATACTACTTGCATGTTTAGCTGATAGATATGATGGAAGAGTTGCTAGATTTTTAAAAGTGTCCAGTGAATTAGGTAAACAACTGGATTCCCTTGCAGATTTAGTTTCTTTTGGAGTTGCCCCATCAGTTCTTACATTTAATATCTATAACTTTTCTACTTTTGGATTATTAGGTTATATGTTAGTATTGTTATTACCAATATGCGGAGCATATAGACTTGCAAGATTTAACATTACTGATTTTGATGGACAATTTTTTGGTATTCCAATAACTTTTGCAGGTATGTTTATGGCTTTATATTGTCTGATTACATTTAGACATCCTGTTCCTGCAGAATTTACCATTTTACTTGTCATAATACTTTCTTACCTTATGATTTGTAAATATAGGTTTAAGAAGTTTTAATTTTAGTAAATAACCACATTTTATAAAAGAGATTAAGTAAAAATGTATTTTACTTAATCTCCTTTTGTATCATCATCCTCATCCATATCATCTAAATTATTTAGAAACAATTCTTCATCTATTTCTGTTTCCACATATTTAATTTGCATTTTTTCTTTTATAACTTCAGTAGTAAGTTTACAGTATTCTGAGTATACTTCAGTAGAATCCTTTAATGTATCCACAACTTTATCAATTACATTTCCAAGCTTATATACTCTCTTTAAAGAATCTTTAACTTCACCTTTATGCACTCCTGCTATGGAATTTAATTCTCCAGCTCCACCTATTAGCAGTCTGTAGGAATTAGTTAATTTGGATAATAGCTCTGCTAAATTATTTACATCACAATAATAATCTTCAATTATTTTTCTATGGGACAATATTTATCACCCTGCCTCAAATTTAAGATTTTCGCAACATGGTGGAGAAAAATTTTTTAATTAATAGTTAAGAATGAAGAATTAATAGTTAATGCGGACTTTTCTCCGTTACACTACAAAAAATCTTTGATTAAGCTTTTCACCACTCGTTTCGCTAAAGCGAAACATTGCTGATTCATATAAATTTAAAGATTTTTTGCAACAGCTAAAAATCATCCTTTACTATTAATTTTTCATTATTAATTCTTAACTTACAAAAGTTAAGTTATATATAAATCTAGCTTCCACTTAGAAAACCTATAGTATTACTATATTATCTATATTATTATTTAATAAAATTAATGCACTAATTATAAAAATTTATAATTAGTGCATTAATTTTACTCTTATATATAATTTAATGGTATTGAATTTAATGTAAACATATTTATTTAATTCTTATTAGTGAAATTAAATACAATATAGCTTTAAAAAAACATATAATTATTGTATCATTAGAGTATATCATTTATGTTGGTAGTATTCAGTCCCATAATCTTCAAAAATTATTTTTATTATTTAGTGTGTACAGAGGTGGTATACTTTGAACTATAAATCAGGAGAAAGTGAACTTTATCACAAAGGAACACTTTACCTAGATAGTTTAAAATGCTTTACTAAACGTAAAGCACATAAAGAAAATTATAACTTATGGATTTTAGAAGGAGTCTTAAAAGGTATTACTGATATTATAAAGGTTTTTGACTCCAATGGTAGAATCCTATTTTTTAATGAAGCTGGATGTAAGTTTTATAAAAAAACTAAAGATGAAGTTAAAGGTAAAAAGTGTTTTGAAATTTTAAACATGAAAGAAAACTGCAAAAACTGCGGTTTAGAAGAAGCCCTTAGAACTAAAAAGCTAATAAGAATAGAAAGGTATTTTCCAGAGTATAACAAATTTATGGATTGCACTTATAATCCTGTGATGGACAATTTGGGAAAAGTAGCATTTATTGTAGAACAGCAAAAAGATATTACCAAGAAAAAAATATTGGCAAATACAATTAGAGAAAGTGAAGAAAGGTACCGCAAAATTATTAATCTTTCACCAGAAGCAATCATTATAACAGTAGATAATAAAATTGTACTGGCAAATCACAAAGCCTGTAATTTAGTTGGTACAGACTATGATAAGATAATTGGAGAAAATATTTATAAATATATATCAAAGGAATTTATAAAAACTGCTCACAAGCGGATGAAACAGATATTAGAAGGTAAAAAATCTAAATCCATATCTGACTATAAAATTGTACGCTATGGTAATACCCTAATAGATGTAGAAATATCAGCAAGTTATTTAATGTATAAAGGCAGCCCTGCGATTCAAGCAATAATTAGAAATATTTCTGATATGAAAAGGAGACTAAATGAAGCATCTAAGCTTCAAAGAAAATACATTGAAGATGTATCTCCTATACCTGAAAAACTTCAATTAGAAAGTCTGTACATGCCTGCTAAAACAGTAAGTGGAGACTTTTTTAGGTTATACAAGGTAAACGAAGATTTAATTCTTGGAATAATTGGAGATGTTAGTGGCAAAGGAATTACAGCAGCCCTTAACGTACTAGCATTTTTTGTTTTATTTCGTGAAGCAATTTTAACAAGCTGTGATCCACTTGAAATAGTTAAAATTTTAAATAAAAAAATTGCTGACTATTTAAGTGACAACCACTGCATCGCTGCTTGCTGTTTTAGTTTAGATTTTAAGAAAAATGAAGCAAGAGTAGCAGGTGCTGGGATAAGCCAGTTTATGTTTCAAAAAAGCAACTGCAATCCACAAGAATTCATAGTTAAAGGTCCTTTTCTAGGTATGTTTCAAGATGCAGTATTTGATGAAAATGTGATTTCCTTTAAAGAAGGTGATAGATTTTATTTTCCTACGGATGGGTTAGACTTCATATTTAATGATAATGAAATTAGAAAAAATTATCTTAAATCACACACATTAACTGAATTTATAACTTACTTGAAAGCTAAATTAAATGACATAATCAATGAAACCGGAGCATTAAAAGATGACAGTACAATAATCGCTTTGGAAATAAAATGATTTTGGAGGATATATATGAAAAGTAATGAATTTATTTTATATGGTTTGTCCAAGTACAAACAAATTATCGATAAAATCACTGCTGAGTTAAATGCTTCAAAGTACAATTTTGATATTAAGCTAATACTTACAGAAGCTTTAACTAATGCCTTTAAGCATGGTAACAATATGAACATGGACAAACCTATTTATTTAAAATATGTATATGATGATTCAAATGTTCAATTTGAAATTAAGGATTGTGGTACTGGATTTAAAGATACAATAATTAACAAACAATTAGATAATGAAAACATACTAGAAGATGAAGGAAGAGGATTATTTCTCATTAAGAATCTTTCAGATCACATTGAATTAAAACAAAATACCCTAATTATAGAAAAATCCTTGGCTAGCTAGGAAATAACAATAACATTCATCATTATAATTGTTTGAAAAAACTTATACAAATACAAAATCTATTTATCTCCCATTTTATTGAAGATGGGAGTTTTAGCCATTAAACGAGAGTATGATAGTTCGGAGGTATTTTAATGAAAAAAAGTTTAAAAAATAAATTAGGTTTAATGTTCTTTGTATTTATAACTGTTCCTCTTATTATTTTAGGAAGTTTCTCTTATATTAGGACTTCTAGTTTATTACAAAATACAGTTAAAAACCAATTAGAAAGTACTTCAAATCAAACAGTGCAGTCTATAGATGAAAAAATAGATTCGGTAGACAAGTATATTAAAATTTTAAGTTCTGATGAGAGAATGGCAAAAATTGCCTCAGGCGATACCACTTACAATAATGAAGTCTATAATTATCTACAAAAAATACAAAAAGAAAACAGTAGTATAATAGAACGTTTAGTTATCACAAATACATCAGCTAAAGGAATTATTAGTGACTCAAGTGAAAATTATAACGCCGACTATAGTGACAGAGACTACGTCAAAGACGCCTTAGAAGGCTCTAAAAACACTAATAAAAAAACTGTTTTAATATCAAAAATTACAGGCAAACCTGTAATAGGAATTGCCTATCCTTTAAAAATTGACAATAAGATTGTAGGTACATTAATCGGAATAATACCTTTTAAAGGAGTATCTAACGTCAAATTAGGTAACTTTGGATATGCATATATGATTAATAAAGATGGACTTATTATCTCCCATCCTAAAACAGATAAAGTATTTAAAGAGAATATTTTAAATAGCACTAACAACCAATTAAAATCTTTAATAAATGAAGCTAAATCAAGTGGAACTTCCGAAGGATACTATAGCTATAACGGATCACGTAAGTTTGGAAAATTTGTTTCCAATAATAATTGGATTATAGCGGTAGAAGCTGACTATGGTACATATATGTCTCCTGCTTCAAGTATTAGAAACTTTACAATTATAATAGCTATATTAGCTTTACTTATTACAATATTTTTAGCCTATAGATTTTCTATAAGAGATATAATAAATCCAATTAAGGAATTAGAAAGTTTAATGACCAAAGCTGGTGATGGTAACTTAACTGTAAGGTCTAAAATAAATACAAAAGACGAATTACAGACATTAGGTGAATACTTTAATAAGATGATTGAACATCAGGATAATACAATACATAATGTCAGAGATGCATCAGAAAATTTGGCTGCTTCTTCAGAAGAACTAGCCTCTTCTAATGAAGAAATAAGTTCTACAACAGAACAAATGACTGGCACTATAGAAAAAGTTGCACAAGATGCTGAAACTCAAAATAACTCTATTGTAGAAGTATCAGAAGTTTTGGTTCAACTGTCAAGCTTGGTTCAAATATCTCAAAATAGGGCACTCACAGCTAAAAAGAATTCCAAACATACCATGGACACTGCGGAAGAAGGAAGAAATAAAATTGAAAATACAGTTGATGCTATTGAAAATATCCGTAAATCATCAACTGCAACAGAAACTACTTTAAAAGTCCTGCAAGAGCTTTCCAAAAAAGTAAGTGGAATTATTGATACCATAAACAGTATTTCATCTCAAACTAACTTACTAGCGCTAAACGCAGCTATTGAAGCAGCAAGAGCAGGAGAACACGGGAAGGGCTTTACCGTGGTGGCAGAAGAAGTTCGTAAACTTTCAGAAGAAACTAACACTGGAGCAAATGAAATATCTTCATTGGTAAGCGAGATGGTAAATGAAATAACCAAAGCTGTAAAAAACATGAATTCCAGCAAAGATGCAGTTGAATCTGGTGTAGTAATAGCAAAAGATGCCGATAAATCTTTTGTAAGTATCATAGACGCCGTAAATCAAATATCAAGCAACGTAAATGAAATAGTAGATGTTACAAAAGATGAAGTTGCTACTTCTGATAAAATAGTAAATCTTATTAATACAGTTGCTACTATTACTGAAAACACTGCAGCTAGCAGTGAAGAAGTTGCCGCATCTGCCGAAGAACAAAACTCAGCAATTGAAAATGTGGCAGCTAGTGCTGAGGAATCTAGCGCATTAGCCGTATCCTTAAACAATCTTGTAGAAAAATTTACAATTTGAGGTGATTTAAAATGAAGGATCTAAATATTGAAATACCAGAAAACTTTGCTGTTGACGAAGCAGATGATCTTAGACAAAAACTTAATTCTTTAATAGATAAAGGTGAAAAAAATTTTTCATTGGATTTTAGTAAGTGTACCTTTATTGATAGTACTGGACTTGGAGTTTTAGTCTCAATTTATAAAAAGTGCAAGAACATGAATGGGAGTTTTAAACTTTATTCAGTTAGAAATGCAGATGTTATGAAAATTTTTAATATGACACGATTAGATAAGGTATTTGAAATAAATAATTAACTAAAAAGGGCCTGTTACACTAGTTTATTAGTATAACAAGGCTCTTTTAACTTACCTCCACAAAATATAATAAAACAATCCTAAAGCTTGTTTATAATACTAGCAATGTATCCTGCCCCAAATCCATTATCAATATTTACTACACTTACTCCGCTGGCACAACTGTTAAGCATTGAAAGAAGAGCAGCTACTCCTCCAAAACTTGCTCCATATCCTACACTTGTAGGTACTGCAATAACAGGTTTATCAACAAGACCTCCTATGACACTAGCAAGTGCACCTTCCATACCTGCAATTACTATGACTACTTTAGCTTTTCTTATAATATCTAATTTATTAAACATCCTGTGTATTCCGGCTACACCTACATCAAAAATCTTTTCTACTTTATTTCCAAAAATATTAGCAGTTTCAAAAGCCTCTTCTGCTACAGGTATATCTGATGTTCCTGCTGTAACTATAGCTATATATGATTCTGTCTTATCTTTAGAGTTTTTTACTATAGTTATAGTTCTCCCTGATTCATTATACTTTGCATAAGGGCAAATTTCTTTTACAGCTTTATACATTTCTTTGCTAGCCCTAGTCCCCAATATATTATTATCCTTGGTAAGCATAAACTCAACAATTCCCTTTACCTGATCTACAGTTTTACCTTCACAATATATTACTTCAGGGTAGCCAACTCTTATTTCTCTATGGTTGTCTACCATAGCATATCCTAAATCTTTAAATGGAAGATCCTTCAGTTTTTCAATTCCTTCTTCCACCCCTATTTTGTTGTCTTTAATATTTTCTAACAGATTTCTGAGTTCTGATTCATCCATTTTTTCACCCCATAAAGTAAAGTTATTTATGCCACAACAATTATCAACTATAGAAACAACTTCCCCCCATAAATTCTCTCAAAATGGAATTATCCGGAACAAACTTAACATCCACTGATTTAAAGAAATGGAGGAAACTTTTAAGTCTCAATGCTTCATAATATACAGGACTAGAACTATTTATACCATCCAATTCTTTAAGTGCATAATCCTTTAGCACGCATAGCTCGTACACTAACGTAGAATTAAACATAACATCTGCATTTTCCTGAAATACAAATATATTTTTTTCTTCTCCATTTTTTATAGAAGGCCACATCTTTAGAGTATCTTCCGCACTATAGCCTCTAAAAAGAGAATCTCTAACTATTCTCCTTATAATTCTCACATCAGTAGTAGCTATTCTATTATGATTATCCAAATTTAGTTGAGTAAGAGCACTTATATATATTTTAAATTTATTCTCTTTTGGAATGGCAGAAGTAAGAAGTTCATTCAATCCATGTATTCCTTCAATTACAATTACACCTTTTTCCGGCAGCTTCAACTTGTTGCCAACCCATTTTCTACATCCTGTTTTAAAATCAAATGTAGGTACTTCAATTTCTTCTCCCCTCATAAGTGCTTCCAAATCATCATTAAAAAGTTTTAAATCAAGGGCATATATAGATTCAAAATCATAATTTCCATTTTCATCTTTTGGAGTATGGTCCCTATCTACAAAGTAATCATCCAATGAAATTGGAACCGGTATAATTCCATTGACTCTTAATTGTATTGAAAGTCTTTTTGAAAAAGTAGTTTTTCCAGAAGAACTTGGTCCTGCAATCAACACAACTTTTACATTTTTTCTTTCGCTTATCATATCAGATATATAGGCAATTTTCTTTTCATGAAGTGCCTCAGCTATCCTTATCATGTATGCAATTTCTTTATTTTCAACCTTATGATTTAGAGATCCTACATCTCCTACTTCAAGTATATTTCCCCATTTTTCAGTTTCATAAAATATCTTACTTAATTTTTTATATTCTACAAATTTAGGCAAATTATAAGGATCAGATTCCACAGGATGCCTTAGTATAAATCCTGGCTCATAATACATTAAATCAAACACCTTCAATACTCCCGTAGAAAATGCCATAGAGCCATAAAAATAGTCGTATCTACCATCTAATTCATATAATTTTACTTCATCTGTATTTACATAGTTTAAAAGTCTTACTTTATCTTCCATGCCATAGTTTCTAAAAATTTCTATTGCATGTTCTTTAGTCATCCCTATTTTTTTTATAGGTATATCCTGTTTTATTATCTCTTCCATTTTCTTTTTTATCTTTTTTATATCTTCTTCACAAAGGGGGGTATCTTTATGAATTTCCCCAAATATACCTTTACTTAAAGAATGCTCTATAGTAACTTTTGCCCCATTAAATAAATCATATACAGATTTAATAAGAACAAATTGAAGTGTTCTTGCATAGGTTTTGTTTCCTAACTTGTCCCTTATATCTACTATCTTAAAAGTTCCAGATTTCTCTAATGAATTAGTAAGTTCAAAATATTCTTCATTGACTTTTGCAAGTACCACAGGTATATCTTGTACAGGATAATTGTCCTCAAATATTTTATACAAACTGGTTCCCTTTTTAACCAATATATCTTTCTGACCAATCTTAAGATTTAATACATCTTTTCTGTCTTTCTCTTGTATTTCACAAATATCTTTGTACATCAATTTAGTACTTACCTTCCCCATATAATTCATCCCCTTTGACCTAAATATCCTACTAAATTAAGTGCTACTATCATTATACTTCATATTTATTCTAAAATGTTCTCGTTTTTACTTATATTTTTTTGTATTAATGTAAATATATAAATAGATATATATTTTCAATATATAATTTGCGACTTGAAGGGTGGTATTTTATGTTCATAGTACTTTTTAGAACTATTGTCTTATATTTACTAGTTGTAATATCCATGAGGCTTATGGGAAAAAAACAGATAGGTGAAATGGAACCTTTTGAATTAGCTGTAGCAATAATGATATCCGAATTGGCTTCTCTTCCAATGCAAGATACCAGAATTTCTATAATTCACGGTATAATTCCAATAATAACTCTTTTGACTTTACAAACTCTTTTAGCACTACTCCAGCTTAAGAGTGAAAAAATAAGATTGTTTTTTAGTGGAAAACCAACCATATTAATTGATAAGGGAAAGCTGGACTTAAAAAAATTAAAGGATGAAAAATTTAATATAAATGATTTAATGGAAGAACTGAGAATGCAGGGATATTATAATTTATCCGATGTAGAATATGCCATACTTGAAACCAGTGGCCAACTTTCTGTTATACCTAAAACCGAACTTACCCCTGTAACTAAAACAGATTTAAAAATAAAACCTTCTCAAGATGTGCTACCCATAACACTCATAATGGATGGTAAAATAAACTTTAAAAACCTAATTATAGCAAAAAAGGATGAAGCTTGGCTCAAACAAATGATGAAGAAAAACAGCATAGTTTCCACAAAAAACATATTAATAGCTTTACTGGATTCAAAAGGGAAATTTTATTACCAACTAAAAGAAAAAAATACACAGGATGTGATTAAATGAAAAGTTCTATAACATCTTTTACCATATTCATATTGATGATGTTATCTATACTATTTTCAATACAATATTTAAATACAATATGTAGTAAATTAGAAAGTTCGAACATAAAAATACAAAAATCCATTGAATCAAATTCCTGGAATGAAGCCCGTAAAAATTATGAGAATTTCATGGTTCAGTGGGAAAAATATTCACCAAAGGTATCAATTTTTTCAAATCATAATGAAATAGACAATATAAACAGTGAGTTATGGAAACTAATGCAGCATATAACATATAGAAATGGAGAAGAATCCCTAGCCTCTGTAAATGTAATAAAAAATTTGCTGCACCATATACTGAAAATGGAGCAACTAAACATTCAAAATCTATTTTAAATGCAATTTTCTATTTAAATTCCATATATTCGATATTGTATTTATGGTAAAAACGATTTACTTCTGATATACTGTAATTGTACGTTTAGTACCTTTAGGCTTAGCTAGCGAATATTGTAAAAATGTTCGGAAAATAAGTTTGTCCATAACTTTAAAAACTTTATATAGGGTTCATAACTTAAACTTATAGATTTATATGTAAAAATATCTTATTCTTATATTAATAAAACATAAGAATAAACTGAATTGCTTATAATATATTCATGTGTATACATCTAGCTTTCACTTAGAAGCCCTATATTATAGCTATAAAATATTATATTGGAAGGTGGAATAATAATGGCATTAGTTACTACTAAAAACATGTTCAAAAAAGCTTATGAAGGAAAATATTCAATAGGCGCTTTTAATATTAATAATATGGAGATAATTCAAGGTGTAGTTAATGGAGCAAAGGCTAAAAACTCTGCTGTTATTTTGCAATGTTCAGCAGGTGCAATAAAGTATGCAGGTCCTAAATATTTAAAAGCCATGGTAGACGCTGCAATAGAAGAAACAGGTATTGACCTTGCACTTCACTTAGATCATGGTCCTGATTTTGAAACTGTAAAGCTGTGTGTGGAAAATGGTTTTACTTCAGTAATGTTTGATGGTTCTCATTTTGATTATGAAGAAAATGTAGCAAAAACCCAGGAAGTTGTAAAATATGCTCATGACCACGGAGTAGTAGTGGAAGCAGAACTTGGTGTACTTGCTGGAGTAGAAGATGATGTATCTGCTGCAGAACATATATATACCGATCCAGATCAAGCAGAAGACTTTGTAAACAGAACAGGTATAGATTCCTTAGCAATAGCTATAGGTACTTCCCATGGCGCATTCAAATTTCCACCAAACTTCAAACCTAAATTAAGATTTGACATACTTGAAAAAGTTCAGGAAAAACTTCCAAATTTCCCTATAGTACTTCATGGTGCTTCAGCTGTAGATCAAGAAGCAGTAGCAACTTGCAATAAGTATGGAGGAAATTTAGCTGGTGCTAAAGGAATACCAATAGATATGCTTAGAAAAGCTTCTTCAATGGCTGTATGCAAAATAAACATGGATACTGACTTGAGATTAGCTATGACTGCTGCTGTGAGAAAAACTTTTGGAGATAAACCAGAAGTTTTCGATCCAAGAAAATACTTAGGTGCAGGAAGAGATGCAATACAAAAAGTAGTAGAATCCAAAATAGATAATGTACTTGGTTCTGCAAATTCCTTAAAATAAAAAATAAGAGGCTTCCTTATTAGGTTTAAGGGGGCCTCTTATTAAATTTTTATTAATTTAACCTTTATATATTAACTTTTATGGTATAATTCAAAATAACAATAGTTTTTTCGTAGGGAGTGAATTCTTTGGAAGAATGTGAAACAAGAATAATAAAAATAGATTCTGACCATATAAGGCTAAAGCTAAAACAGATGAAGGCTATAAAAGTCAAAATGGAGAATCAAACAAATTGTATATACGACTTTGAAGATGGACGTCTTATAAAAAATAAAGGTTATGCCAGAATAAGAATTGTAGAAGATCTACTTCACAATTCGACTCATTTTTATATGACTACTAAAAAGCTTTTAAGTCAGGAAAAATATAAAGTAATGGAAGAGAATGAAACTGAAATACTTGACGCAGAAGCAGGCAAAAAAATATTTAAATCACTTGGACTAAACTTACTCCAATCTATAAAAAAGTATCGGGAAAGTTACAAATATAAAAACAGCTTAGTTGAAATAGACATAAATGACACATCCTTCTGTCCTTTCCCCTATATAGAAATAGAAACTAAAAGTGATGAAGAGTTGAATGAATTGGTAGAATTGCTGGGGTACTCCATAAAAGATACTACCTCTAAAACTATATATGAAATATTAAACGGGAAATAGGAGCCTCTATGTTTGGTTATGTAACTCCATATAAAATGGAGCTTAAAATAAAGGATTATGAAAAATTCAAAGCTTATTATTGCGGATTATGCAGGTCTATAAAATGTAACATTGGAAATGTTCCCAGAGTATCTCTAAATTATGACATGACTTTTCTTGCACTGCTTTTGGACTCTTTAGAAACTGGTGAACAAACTTATGTAAAAAAAAGATGTATCCTTCATCCCTTGCAAAAAAAGATTATTTTAAAAGATAATGATTCTTTGAAGTATGCAGCTTTTTGCAATATATACCTAAGTTATTTCAAACTTTTAGATGATGTAGTCGATGACCATTCTTTTAAAAGCAAGGTATTATCGGTTTGTCTCAAAACATATTTTAACAAAGCAGATGAAAATCATAAAAAGGTTTTTATACATATAAAAGACAACTTAAGCAAGCTTTATGAACTTGAAAAGAAAACTAATAATAAATCCATAGATATGATAGCTCATCCTTTTGCACATCTTACTGGACTTATATTAAGTTCTTTTAAGTATGAAAAAATTAAAGAGGAACTGTATTTCTTTGGATATAACCTTGGGAAATGGATATATATTATAGATGCCTTAGATGATTTACATGATGATATGTCAAAGGGAAAATTTAATGTTATAAACAAATGTTTTAACGTGGAAAATTTAAACTATGAAAGATTTTCTAAAGAAATAGAAACTAGAATTGATTTCATTTTAGGTACTTGTGCTGCACAGTGCATGAATACTTTCGAAAAACTTCCTATAAAAAAGAATGAAGAATTACTACATAATATATTACAATATGGACTTTTAGATAAGATGGATAAAGTTTTTAAAAGGGGTGTTTACAAAGATGAAAAATCCATATGAAGTACTTGAAATAAATGAAAATGCTTCAAAAGATGAAATAAAAAAGGCTTATAGAACCTTAGCTAAGAAATATCATCCTGATCAGTATGGTAACAATCCACTTAAGGATTTAGCCGAGGATAAAATGAGAGACATAAATGAAGCCTATGACTATTTGATGAAAAATGAAGGGACAAATACATATAGTAGTGGAAGCAGTGATACCTATACTGGCAGCAATTCTAGCACATATCAGTCTGTAGAAAATGATATTTATAATGGGAATTTAAGCAGTGCAGAATCAAAACTCATGGGAATAAATACAAGAGATGCAGAGTGGCACTACCTCATGGGAATTTTAAATACTAGAAAAGGCTGGTATAACCAGGCTAGCACTAATTTAAGCACCGCCTGCAGTCTTGATCCAAATAATTTTAAATATCAAGATGCATTAAACAAGTTAAGAGGCATGAATAATTCCTATAGACAGCCTTATTATGACAACAGGAGAAAAGACCCTGATATATGTAACATCTGTGCTACATTATATTGTTTGGACTGCTTATGTGGAGGTGGAAATTGCTAAAATTATCAATTTAAAAAGAGGTGGGTGTAAATGACAAGAACTCAAAATAAAACCTCCAATATAACTAAAGGAGGTTTTTTAACTACCTTAGGAGTCATCTTAATATACTTAAGTGGTATAGTGCCAATAAATAAGGCTTCTCTTCTGGCTTTGGCTTCTTTTATCATACCATTATCGGTGCTCGTTACAAGTCCCAAAAACGCTATTACTATTTATGCAGCTACTTCCTTACTCTCTCTTTTAATATGTGGGTTTAAAATTACAGTGCTTTCCTACATAGTATTTTTTGGTCTCTATGGATTAATAAAATATTTTGTTGAAAAACTCAGGAAATTACCTCTTGAAATTATAATAAAGCTTGCTTTTTTTAATATATGTTTGTTAGTGCTATTTTTACTTTACAGCCTGTTTTTCCCTGGTCTTTTAAAGATAAAAATAAATCCTTATTTGATTGTATTAGGTGCACAAATAGCATTTCTAATATATGACTACTTATTAACCTTATTTATAAATTATGTTAACAGATATATTTTAAAAATAGTAAAATAATATTGTATTTAATAATAAACTATTGACATATGAATTTATGGTGATATAATGTTTATTGTTGAGGCTTACATAATAATGCCCATTCGCCAAACGGTAAGGCACCTGTCTCTGGAACAGGTATGTGTTGGTTCGAATCCAGCATGGGCAGCCAAGAGAGAACTCTTTATTTTAGGAGTTCTTTTTTAAAATAAAATTTAGAAATAAATTCTTGACAGAAAACTGTTTAATATTATAAAATGAGAAATAAACTAATATTTAGCTTTGAAAAAGGAACAGTAGTATTTATATCACTAAAGAGAGCTGTTGTTAGGTGAAAAACAGCGTGAACAGAATATGAACTCACCTTAAGAGCTTATCTGAAGAAAATCAGATACGGTTTAAACCGTTATTTTTTGAGTGAAACCAGTTTATGGGTTTAATTAGAGTGGTACCGCGGAAGTTAAATCTTTCGTCTCTTGATTTTAAGAGATGAGGGATTTTTTTATATTCTAGCAACAAATAAACACCACAATTCTACTAGACTTCTTTAGCTTACAAAAGCGTAAAGGCTATATTAAATTACAAATAAAGGAGAAGATATTATGTACAGTATCGAAACTGATAAAAAATGGCAAGCAAAATGGGAAGAAACATCACTTTATAAATTTGACGATAACAATTTAGATAAAAAATTATATGTACTGGAGATGTTCTCCTACCCTTCAGGTAGTAAACTTCATGCAGGACATTGGTTTAACTATGCTCCTGTAGACTCCTGGGCAAGGCTTAAGAAAATGCAGGGATATAATGTGTTCCAACCAATGGGTTTTGATTCTTTTGGTCTTCCTGCAGAAAACTATGCTATTAAAACTGGAATACACCCAAGTGATTCCACAGAAAAAAATATAGCTACTATGGAAAAACAACTTAAGTCTATGGGTGCAATGTTCAACTGGGAAAACGAAGTAATTACCTGTCGTCCTGAATATTATAAATGGAATCAGTGGTTATTTTTGCAATTATATAAACATGGTTTAGCTTATAGAAAAAATGCCCCTGTAAACTGGTGCCCTAGTTGTAAAACAGTACTTGCAAATGAACAGGTACAAGATGGATTTTGTGAAAGATGTGGTACCGAGGCAACTAAAAAGGATTTAACTCAATGGTTCTTCAAAATTACAGATTATTCAGAAGAACTTCTTCAGTGCCTAGATAAGCTAGATTGGCCAGAAAAAACAAAAGCTATGCAAAGACATTGGATAGGTAAATCCACCGGTACAAATGTAACTTTTAAAGTAGCAGCTTCCGATATTGAGTTCAGTGTATTTACCACAAGAGTTGATACCTTATTTGGTGTTACTTATGTAGTTTTATCACCTGAAAATACCTTAGTTGATAAATTAACCAAAGAAGAATACAAAGATGAAGTAGAAAAATATAAAGAATCAGCTAAGAAACAAAGTGAAATCGAAAGACAATCAATTACAAGAGAAAAAACTGGTGTATTCAGTGGTTCTTATGCTATAAATCCTATAAATGGTAGGAAAGTTCCTATATGGATAGGAGATTATGTACTAAATACTTATGGTACTGGTGCCGTAATGGCAGTTCCTGCCCACGATGAAAGAGACTTTGCATTTGCAACAAAATATAAGTTACCTATTGAAAGAGTTATAGAAGGTGGAGATTCCTTACCTTATGTAGAACATGGCAAGATGATAAATAGCGGTGAATTCAATGGTCTAACTACAAAAGAAGGCAAAGAAGCTGTAACTAAAAAACTTGAAAGTGTGGGATTAGGATCTGGGAAAGTAAATTACAGACTAAGAGACTGGTTAATTTCAAGACAGAGATATTGGGGAACCCCTATTCCTATAGTATATTGCGAAAAATGTGGAATAGTTCCTGTACCAGAAGATCAACTGCCAGTTGAACTCCCTTATAATGTAGAATTTTCTCCTGATGGTAAGTCTCCTCTTTTAAAATCAGAAGAATTCATGAATACTACATGCCCTTGCTGCGGAGGTCCAGCAAAAAGAGAAGCCGATACTTTAGACACATTTGTATGTTCTTCCTGGTATTACTTAAGATATGTTGATAACAAAAACAGTGAAAAACCTTTTGATAAAGCTAAAATAGATAAAATGCTTCCAGTAGACATGTACGTGGGCGGCCCTGAACATGCTTGCATGCATCTTCTGTATGCACGATTTATTACTAAAGCTCTTAGGGATATGGGATTCTTAGACTTTGACGAACCTTTCCTATCTCTTAGACATCAAGGTATAATACTTGGTCCTGATGGCCAAAAAATGAGTAAATCAAAGGGAAATACCATAGCTCCAGATGACTGTATACAAGAATACGGTTCTGACGTATTTAGGATGTATTTGATGTTTGGATTTGACTACAGCGAAGGTGGAGCTTGGAACGATGATGGAATTAAATCCATAAGTAAATTTGTAGATAGAATTGAAAGAACTATCTCTTCCGTAAAAGAAATTATAGAAAGTGGAGATACCGGAAAAGCTTCTATGGATACTGCCGAAAAAGAACTTAACTATACAAGAAACTTTTCAATCAAGTCTGTATCAGAGGATGCTAATAAATTTCAATTTAATACATCTATAGCTAGAATTATGGAATTTACAAATGCACTTTCCAAGTACATTCAGCAAAAAGATAAAAATATATCGCTGCTAAAAGATACTGTAATTGATTTTGTAAAAATCATAGCACCTTTTGCACCTCACTTTGCAGAAGATCAATGGGAATCCTTAGGAAAAAGCTATTCCATATTTAATGAAAAGTGGCCTGATTTTGAACCCGATGCACTTATAAGAGATGAGGCAGAAATAGCCATTCAGATAAATGGTAAAATCAAGGCTAAAATAAATGTATCCACAAACTTGAAAGAAGACCAGATAAAAGAGTTATCTCTTTCTAATGAACATATCAAATCCCTTTTAAAAGGTAAAGATATAAAGAAAGTCATAGTGGTAAAAGGCAGGCTTGTAAATATAGTAGCAAAATAACAATATGTAAATAGCTGTCATTACTAACTTCAGTTGCTAGTTTTAGCTAAAACCTGCAACTGAATTATAGCATGACAGCTATTTATACATTTGAAGTAACTTTTCTGTAGAGCGGAGTAAGCTTACAAGTTCAGACACTTCTCCCTCTTCAATTAAATTATTTAATTGAATTTGATATCTAGTTGATTCAGTTAACTTTCCCATAGAAGACATAGTAAGTATATTGTTCATTATATCAGAAACCAAGCTTGACTTTACTTCAAATAACTTTTGAGCATCTTTTATTTCATCCTTGATCTCAAGCATCTGTTGATCAAGCTGGAAAGCTGCATCTGCTGCACTCTTAAGTTTTAATTTTATTCCACCAGGTATATCCTGCTTATATTTGTAATTTAAGGAATGCTCTATAGTAGCCCAAAAATTCATGGCAAGAGTCCTTATCTGAAACTCAGCTAGTATTTCTTTCTCACCCTCTGCCATATTAACAGGGTATTTAATTATTACATGGTAGCTCCTATACCCACTTTCCTTCACATTAGATACATAATCTTTTTCATACATTATACTCATATCTTTCCTATTTCTTATTATCTCAACTACTTTTTCTATATCATCTACAAACTGACACATAACTCTAATACCAGCTATATCTTCCATCTCATAACCTATTCTGTCAAGAGGTATATTGAATTTATTGGCTTTCTCTAATATACTAGATATCTCCTTTACTCTTCCAGTAACAAATTCTATTGGTGAGTATTCATTTTTTTTTCTATATTCTTTTCTTATACTTTTAAATTTCACTTTTAACTCTTCAACAGCCTGACTATATGGTATTAAAAATGTTTTCCATTCCCCTATTGCCACATAAATCACCCCCAACGAATTATATAAGTACATTATTATTATATCAAAAATTTAAATTATTCAATATAGTATATATGTTTCCTATACACTTAATAGTATAATTTTAATAATTTTTTTGATATAATAATATTATAACTTAATAATCAATAGAAATAATATATTATTCATAATGAAGGTGGCTACAGATATGTCTAAAAAAAACTCTTTGGGTCTAAAAAGTTTAAATGAAGATGATGGCTTAAGTGAAGAAGAAAGGCAAAAACTACTACTTTACAATAAAAAAGTAGTATGTCCTGTTTGTGATAATAATTTTAATGCAAGAGCTATTAAGAAATCTTCTTATAGAATACTAAAAAAAGATTCTGACTTTTTTATAAGATATTCTATTATAAATCCCTATTTTTATGACGTATGGGTATGTGATGAATGTGGTTATTCGGCTATGAAAAGTGACTTTGAACACCTGAGTGATTATGATGCGAACATAATTAGGCAAAAAATCTCTCCTAAGTGGAAAAGTAAGAATTATCCTGAGGTATATGATATAGATTTAGCTATAACAAGGTACAAATTATCTCTTTTAAATTATTACATTATAAATGCTAGATCTAGTAAAAAAGCAATGAATTCTTTAAAAATCGCCTGGATGTACAGACTTAAGGAAGATGAAAAAAAAGAAATGGAATTTCTAAACCAGGCATTAGAAAATCTTCAAAGTGCATACTACAATGAGCCTTCTCCTATATACGGTATGGACAAGTTTACTACAATGTATCTTATAGGAGAACTTATGAGACGTACAGGTAGAGAAGAAGACTCCATAATCTGGTTCAGTGAGGTAACAACTTCTACTATAGCATCACAAAAAATCAAAAATTTAGCTAGAGATCAGAAAGATCTTATAAAGAATGTAATAGCTAAAACTGAAGATAACAATGCTATAGATGATTCAGGGGATAATAAAAAACATGGACTTTTTTCTAAATTTCACAAATAACCTGTCCATATATTTTTAGAGTAAACTTATTTTTAAGTTTACTCTATATTATTCTTATAGGATTAAATTTTACATAATCTGCAGAAGCTAGTATATACTCTACTCCATTTAATTTTCCCGTTACAGCCTTGGACAAAGATTCTCCATGAAGATGTCCATATATAACCTTCTCTACACCATATTCCTCAAACATATCTGTAAATCCCGAGGACATGAACTTTTCACTTATAGGTGGATAATGTATCATTACTATAAATTTTTTATATCCTGCCTCTTCTGCACAATTTAAAGAATTTTTCATTCTCAAAAGTTCTCTTTTGTATATTTTTTCATCATGAACAGAAAAATTATCACTTTCTGGACAATTCCAGCCTCTTGTACCGCATATTCCATAATCCTTATAGGTAAAAAAATTATTCTGTATAAAACCCATGTCTTCATACATATTATTTAGTTTAGTAATACTATTCCACCAATAGTCATGATTTCCCTTTATCATCAATTTTGTTCCTGGAAGTTGGTGCACCCACTCTAAATCACAAGCTCCTCCTTCCATGTTCATGGACCAAGATATATCTCCTGATATCAATACCTTGTCTTCACTAGTTATTTTGCTATTCCAATTTTTTTTTATTTTTTCATCATGGTTAGCCCAGTTATATCCAAAAATATCCATAGGCTTACTACCAGTTAAGTCCAAATGCAAATCTGATATTGCAAATAAAGCCAAATAATCACCTTCTACTTATATTTTTATCTATATCTATCACATAAGCTATTACTTTAGCTACCGCATCGTATAACTCAAAAGGCACATTATCCCCTATGTCCACATTACTCAAAAGATTGGCAAGCTCTTTATCATAAACTATAGGAACGCCGCTCTCTTTTGCCTTATTCAATATATTATCAGCTATTTGACCTATGCCTGCTGCAGTAACTATAGGTGCTTCATAATTATATTCATATTTTAAAGCTGCTGCTTTCTTTTTCTTATCCATAATATTCCCCTTCAATAAGAGTTCAGTAATGAGTTCATAATAACCAGTAAGGTATTTGAAAAAAATGCCTAAAGTTATGCCTTTGTATTTATAACACCTATATCACTATCCTGAAAAAACTCTCTACAAGTTGATATGTTCATCTCTTCTTTCTTTTCATCAAATCTAACATATACATTATAACCTATATCAGATAAGCTCTCCAGTACCCTTTTTTCAGTTTTCTTGAATAAATTAAGCCATTCCTTATTACATTTGATATCTATATCCATGTTACGATTTTTAACGCTTAAATATGCATCTACTGTACCCATATTTTCAGTACTTACAGAAGTTACTATTTTTACATTAGTAGAATCTATTTTTTTCCCTTTTTTCCTCTCATCCTTAATCATCAGTTTACATTGATAATCTTGTTGATTTAAATTTATAGGGACATCCATATAATAGTATGAATTAGAGACAGTATTAAATACCTTAAAATCATTCATGTTATTGTTAAGCACTTGTGCAATATTTCCACTAAGTTGATTTTTGGCATCTCCTTTTTGATCTAAAACTGTTCTTATAATATCCTTCATCTCACTGGTCTTTATGTTTATCTGTTCTTTTATCTGGCTTACAATGTCATCCATACCATTTTGCTTTGTAAAATTATTATGATGAGGACTTTCAACCTTACTACCTTCCTTTTCAAAAAACTTTAAAGCCGTATTTGAAATATCTTTTTGTTCCGAATTCTCTATACCCTTGGAAGAAATGCCTTTATCTGTACCTGTTTTTTGTTCTATATTTTTAGGAGAAATATCTTTATCTATACTTGTCTGCTTCTCCATGCCTTTAGAGGAAATATCCTCTTTTACGTTAGATGGTTGTTTTATATTTAGGGATTGAGTTTTTTCTTCACCTACTGAATTTTTGATTTTATTTAAAATCTCATTTAACTTACTTACATCCAATCCCTCACTATTTAAAACAGTTTTATTTTCTAAACCAGCCTTTTCTATACCTGTTCTACTAACAGTGCCTTTTTCATTCTGTGTAGAAGCAGTATTCTCCTTAGTCGGTATATTTATTGCTTTACTGTCACTATCTTCACTTCTATATACTTCAGCTTGGGCTTTTTCAGAAATAACTTTTAGATTGTCTTTTGTACCTTCAACTTGGTTTGGGGTTTGTACATTAGTGGAATTCTGTCCAGATAGAGTTTCTCCCAAGAACTTTATTTCATTATATATTGTGCCGTCTTTTTTGAATACATTGTTAAAACTTTTTATATTATCTTCACTTAGTTCCATATTGTTTTCCAGGAAAGTAAGCAAATCATCACCACTTATCTGTTTTAGTTGAGTAAAAAAATTTTTTAATGTACTGGTGGTAAATTTACCTTCTGTGCTTTCAGGGGATATGCCTCTACTATCTAAATATTTATCTATAAACTCATTCTCTTCATTAGGATCATTTTTTATTTTGTCTATAAAATCCAGGGTAGTTTTTATATTAGAAATATTGCTTTTGGTAAGTGGTATTCCGTGCTTAAGCATGCTTTTTACAAGCTGGTAGTCATCACTGCTTAAATTAAGATCACCGGACTCTCTAATAAAACTATCTATAGAATCTTTGCCTCCGCTTTGTTCTCCATCTTGTGAGTTCACAATTTTTAATTTAAGCTTTCCATTTTCGAACCCTTGTACTTCTAATCTTACAAGCTTATTTGGCAAAAAATCTACTGGGTTTTCTATCTCTGCAGAAAATTGCCATCCATCTAAAAGTTTTAAAAGTATTTCTCCTGTAGACTTTTTTAGATCTAAAATCCTAGCAGAAAATCTTTCACCTACTTCAAAAGATAATTTAGTAGATATACGCTTGTTATCTACATTATAACTACTGTTTATATTCCATATACCTGGCAAATTCATCACCCTTTATAAATTTATTCTCTTTTTAAGTTATGTATAAATTATCGTACAAAAATGTTTTTTCATAAAGATAAAATAAAAAAATCTGGGATAAACCCAGATTTTCTTTTAATTATTATGTTCTGCCAAACCTCTACTTTTACTCTGCTCTTGTTTCAATACCGGTGATACACTCTTATACAAAACTAGTGTAAGTGCTGTAAGTAATACTCCTTTTAATAAATTAAAAGGTACAATAGCAAATAATATCAAGGTATTTATATCTGTTATACTTCCATTTACTTTTCCTGCTGCTGCTACCATTGCGCTTATAGGGAAATTAAGTACTTTTTCATAAAGTGGAAGTAATACAAAGTAATTTAACACTGCAGCAGATACTGACATAGCAATAGTTGCCGCCCCAAGACTAATTGCTGCTGTCTTTTTAGTTTTATGTCTGTTATATAAATATCCTGCTGTAAACACTAAAACTGAACCCACTGCAAAATTTGCAAACTCTCCTATAAATGCTGTTTTCCCATCAAATATTCCATGAAGTATATTCTTTAAAAGCTCTATGGCAACTCCAGCTCCAGGTCCAAGTGCAAAAGTACCTATTAAAGCCGGTAAGTCACTTATATCAATCTGCAAAAACGATGGGAACACAGGAATTACAACTTCTATGAACATAAGTAAAAATCCAATTACACCTAACAATGATATCTTTACTAGTCTGTTTAACTTATTGCCTCTCATATCTAACATCCCCCTAAAATATTGTGTATAACCTTCTAAGGTAAGTAAAAAAGCCCTGATAAAATATCAGGGCTAATAAACGCTGCATTTTACCTTCTTTCATCCAGACTCTACTGTCGGCCTCGGAATCTCACCGAATCATACCAATTATGGCTCGCGGGCTATACCGCCGGTGGGGAATTACACCCCGCCCTGAAGATTATATTTTAAATTTTCAAATTTATTATAATACTTTTACCAGCACATTTCAACATATTCTTAAAATAACTTTTATCCAATGATTACCTGATCCAATAGTCCTATAGCCTCTCTTTGTCCGATCGCTACCATTGCTAACACCCCCATCGCACGCAGCGAAAGCAACTATCACCAAATCAAAGATTTGGGATATCTGCTTTTCTTCAAAGTGAGGTATAAGCACTGCTACGCGCCTGGATAAGCTCTTCCCCTAAAGGATAACGTATTCTAAGTGCTAAAGACACTAAGCATACTGTTAATAAGGTTCAGATGGAGAAAAGGTATTCCTTATAAGCAAACTCCACCTGAACCTAAGAATCACTTGATTTCATACTAAGTGATATTCTCTTTCTCTTTTCATCTACTTCAAGTACAGTTACCTGAACTATATCTCCTACCTGAACTATATCAAGTGGATGCTTCACAAATTTATCTGACAACTGACTTATATGAACAAGTCCATCCTGATGAACTCCAATATCTACAAAAGCTCCAAAATCTGCTACATTTCTAACTGTACCTGTAAGTACCATTCCCGGTTTTAATTGATTAATGTCTATTATTCCAGTCTTAAGTATAGGTTTGGGAAGTTCTTCCCTTGGGTCTCTTCCCGGCTTTTTTATCTCTTTTATTATATCTTTCAGAGTTGGCTCACCTACATTAAGCTTTTTTGAAAGAACATCTATGCCTATTTTATCAACTCTATTATCTATACCTGAAAGTTCTCCATTTTTTAAATCTTCCATATTATATCCAATGGTTTCCAAAAGCCCTTTTGCTGCATCATAAGATTCAGGATGAACAGAAGTATTGTCAAGGGGCTCACCGCTTTCCATTACCCTTAGAAATCCTGCACACTGTTCAAAAGCCTTGGCTCCCAATCTTTTAACCTTTAAAAGCTCTTTTCTGTTTTTAAATTTACCATTTTCTTCTCTATAAGCTACAATGTTTGATGCTATAGCAGTATTTATTCCAGATATATATGATAGAAGAGAAGGCGTTGCTATATTTAGATCTACACCTACACTATTTACACAATCTTCTACAATTCCCTTTAAAGATTCATCCAATTTCTTTGGTGCAACATCATGCTGGTACTGTCCTACCCCTATGGATTTAGGGTCTATTTTAACAAGCTCTGCTAAAGGATCTTGAAGTCTCCTGCCTATAGATATAGCTCCCCTCAAAGATACATTTATATCTGGGTATTCCTTTGCTGCAAGTTCTGATGCAGAATAAATTGAGGCTCCTGCTTCAGATACAATTACATAATACAGGTCTTTTCCTTTCTCTTCTTTAACTTCTTTTATAAGTTTTCCAATCAGTTCTTCAGATTCCCTGCTAGCAGTTCCGTTTCCAAGGGATACAACATTTACATCGTATTTATATACTAGCTCTTTTAGTTTCTTTATAGATCCTTCCACATCATTTTGAGGTGCAGTAGCATATACTATTGCGGTATCTAATAATTTACCTGTATCGTCCAATACTGCAATTTTACATCCATTTCTAAAACCAGGGTCATAGCCAAGTACATTTTTTCCCTTTATAGGTGATTGCATCAAAAGTGCCTTCAAATTGGCTTTAAATATTTTTATAGCACCTTCTTCTCCCATATCTGTAAGTTGTGATCTTATTTCTCTTTCAATAGACGGGTAAATTAGTCTCTTTAACGAATCCTCTACACTTTTTTCTATATAAGTATCTGTTATATTATTTCCTTTAAGAGATTGATTTTTTAAGTAAATTTCTATATTCTCCATATCACAACTTATCTTTACAGATAAAACTTTTTCCTTTTCCCCTCTATTTATAGCTAGTATTCTATGAGGTGGAATAAACTTAACTGCTTCTCTATAATCATAGTACATTTCATAAGGAGTTGGTTCTTTGCTCTCACCCTTCGTTTCAATTATTCCATTTTCCCAAACAAATTTTCTTATCCATTTTCTATACTTTGCTTCATCAGAAATAACTTCACTTATTATGTCAACTGCACCTGATAGTGCATCTTCTGAAGACTCAACGCCCTTTTCCTCATTTATAAATTTTTCTGCATACTTTTCTATATCATCTTGAAAGTTCCCAGCTAAAATGACTTCTGAGATAGGCTTAAGTCCCTTTTCCTGTGCAATAGTTGCTCTGGTTCTCTTCTTTGGTTTATATGGTCTATATATGTCTTCTACTTCTGTTAAAGTGCTGCTGTGCTCTATAGAATTCTTTAATTCTTCCGTAAGTTTTCCCTGCTCTTCTATTATCCTTATTACGTCTTCTTTTCTAGATTTAAGATTTCTAAGATATGTAAGCCTTTCTGCCAGTTTTCTTAAAGTTACATCACTCATGCTCCCTGTAAGCTCTTTTCTATATCTGGCTATAAAAGGTACTGTATTACCTGAATCTAAAAGTTCAATTACACTATTTATATATTTTTTATTTACACTAAGCTCTTCAGCTAATGTATCTATTATATTATCCATTTTTACCTCCTGGTTAATTTTATTTATCATAAATCTCTAAGCTAAAAGAAGGATTAAACATACTGAAAAAGTATAAATCAGCTAAAAATATATTACAACAGTTATATACACTTTGGCAAATTAATATATATTTAGAAACACATTATTTTAGAGGTTATTATTAATGAAAAAATTTATCTTTATGCTGCTATTAACTATATTTTGTATTATTTGTTCATTGAGTTTTCAATATTATTATTTTGTACATCCATTAAATTCTTCAAAAGTTAAAAATACTATTTCCTATTTATCCTCAGATAAT
This sequence comes from Clostridium ragsdalei P11, assembly GCF_001675165.1. GTDB lineage: Bacteria > Bacillota > Clostridia > Clostridiales > Clostridiaceae > Clostridium_B > Clostridium_B ragsdalei. Next base: position 132,944 of record NZ_LROS01000033.1, on the reverse strand, counting down.
TTTAAAGGAAGGCTTACTGGAACTTTGGAAAATTACGAAACAGCAGATTTTATAAAACATTATTTTAAAGCAGAAAATTTAAATCCTTACAATAAGGATTACCTACAATCCTTTAATGTAATTTACCCCGAAAAAATAGATGCCGCCCCATATCTCATAGTAAATGATAAAAATGGCTTTATAGTAAAACAGTATAAGTATGCTGCAGATTATAAAGAAGATATGCTAAACTTTAAAAATAGCAGTGTATCTTTTAAAAAAGATAATATTATTTCACTACCCAAAAACAGCTTTCAAGTGCAGACATCAAACCAATATTTTTTATTTTATACTCCCAAAAATGATAACTTAGATTTTAGAAGTTCCTTTATTTCAAATTCTCGGGGAAGTATGTACATTATGATAAAAGAACAAACTGCCAAAGAAATAAAAAATTATTTAAATTCAGGTTGTGAAATAAGCTGTTTCATACCTTTTCATAATAAATTAACTTCTGCTTACAACGTAATAGGATACATAAAAGGTAAAAATCCTGCTCTACCACCCCTTGTTCTATCTGCCCATTTTGACCACCTTGGTTCTGACCTTTCTGGCACAGTATATAGCGGTGCCCTAGACAATGCTTCTGGTACTTCTTTTTTACTTGGTCTTATAAAATATATAAATTCTCTTGGAAAACCAGAGAGAAATATAGTAATTGCAGCTTTTAATGCAGAAGAATTTGGCTGCCTAGGGTCAAAAAATTTTGCACAGCAATATAAAGATATCCTAAAAGGAGGAAAAGTTATAAATTTTGACATGTTAGGCAGTGATAAAAATGTTCCACTTTCCATAATGTCAGGAAAATGGGATTCAAAAAATTCACCTTTTGTAAAAGAAATAGCACAATTATGTACTAATAGCAAGATAAACTTTAAATATGCTTTTGAAAATTCCAGTGATCATCAATATTTTAGAGTTTATAACATAGACGCTCTAACTTTATCAGATGCAGACACATCAAAAATACACACACCTATGGATAAATCTCAATATATAAATACAAAATCCATAGATAGGTGCTTTAATGTAGTCTCAAAAGAAATTGACAGCTATGCTTTCAATAATAATCCTTTTATTTTATACTATAAGTACTTATTTGCCATATCATTTTGTGGAATACTTATAATGGTTAGTTTATATTTGCATCAATTTTAACTTTTTTACTTAAACTTATCAAAATATTTAACTAGATAATTTCAACTAAGAAGCTGTTGAAATAGCAACTTTATAAATAAATCTGCTTAAAAGTTGATAATTGACAATAGACAGTTGAAGGAGGATTTTTCTTAAAAAAATCCTCCATAACCTTCAATTTTCCACTATGAATTGTCAACTATTTAAAAACATATATACATGTTAAAATGACTGACACACTAATTAATTAGTAAAACATCTCAAAGTTTCTCTGTAAACTTAAATTATACCCTGAGCCATCATAGCCTCAGCAACTTTTAAAAATCCAGCAATATTGGCTCCTACAACTATATTTCCTTCATTTCCATATTCTTTTGCTGCATTTTTAGAATTATTATAAATATTAATCATTATATTTTTAATCTTATTATTTACTTCTTCAAATGTCCATGAATACCTTATACTATTTTGAGACATTTCAATGGCAGAACATGCAACTCCTCCTGCATTAGCTGCCTTAGCAGGTCCAAAAAGAATCTTATTACTTAAAAATACATTTATTGCATCTAAAGTTGAAGGCATATTTGCTCCTTCTGATACAGCTATAATACCATTTTCTACAAGAGCTTTAGCCGATTTTTCATTTATTTCACCTTGAGTTGCACAAGGAAGAGCTATGTCACACTTAACATTCCAAATTTCTCTAAAATCTGGTACATACTTAGCAGTAGGCACACTTTTTAGATATTCTTTTATTCTTCCCCTTCTAACTTCTTTAATTTCTTTTACTACATCTAGATTAATTCCATTTTCATCTAAAATATATCCATTAGAATCAGAACAAGTAATAACTTTAGCTCCAAGTTCAGTTGCTTTTTCAATAGCATAAATAGCCACATTTCCCGAACCTGAAACTACTACTTTTTTATCTTTGAAACTCAAATTATGATCTTTTAGCATTTCTTCAGTAAAATAAACTAATCCATATCCAGTTGCTTCTGTTCTGGCAAGGCTTCCTCCATAAGTCAGTCCCTTACCTGTCAAAGTACCCTGTTCACTTACACTTTTAAGTTTATTATAATAGCCATATAGATATCCAATTTCTCTTCCACCAACACCTATATCTCCTGCAGGTACATCTCTATTAGAACCTATGTATTTGTACAGCTCAGACATAAAAGCTTGGCAAAACCTCATAACTTCGTTATCAGATTTGCCTTTTGGATCAAAATCTGAACCGCCTTTTGCTCCTCCTATAGGTAACCCTGTTAAGGAATTCTTAAATATTTGCTCAAATCCTAAAAATTTTACAATACTTTGATTTACAGATGGATGAAATCTTAACCCACCCTTATACGGTCCTATAGCCGAATTAAATTGAATTCTAAAACCTCTGTTTACTTGAACCTCTCCATTGTCATCAACCCATGGAACTCTAAAACTTATAGCTCTTTCTGGTTCAGTTAATCTTTCAAGTAATCCTGCTTTAATAAAATCAGGTCTTCTATCAAATACCGGTACTAAAGAAGCTAAAACTTCTTTTACCGCATCAAGAAACTCTTTTTCACCTGAATTTCTTTTTTGTACAGTACTTAAAACTTTCTGAACATACTCTTTGCCATTCATATTATTACTCCTTCATAAAATAATTGTAGTTATCTTTACTATTTTACTTATAATTATACCAAAATTAACATAATTTAAAAGCATATTCTATCATCTTATAGAAATTTTGCACAAATTTGAATTACTATTCATCCATATCTATATTGTCCAATATATGTAATATAATTAATTATATTTAAAATTTCTGTTCTTTAATTTAACAAAAAATACAGTGATAACCGTAAATAGAAACATGATTAATCCACAGCTAAAGAATCCAAATTTACCACCGAATTTTTCCATAACTGCACCCACGAAAGCACTACCAAAAGGAGTGCTTCCAATATTTAAAAGGGCATATATACTCATTACCCTCCCCCTATATTCATCTTCTGTATTAAACTGCAGTGTAGCATTTGCTTTATTTAAAAAAGTAAGCCCGAAGAATCCTATACATACAAACAGCATCCCTACTAATAAATAACTACTTGTAAATAAAGTTACTATTTGTAAAATAGCCAATATAAATGAATTTATAATGAGGAAATGCTTACTTCTAAGTCCTCTGCCTATTCCTGCCATAAAAATAGCTCCTAAAAATGATCCTGCACCTGAAAGACTTAAAAAAATACTATACTCCTTTGCTCCACCATTCATGACTTGCTTTGCAAATACAGGTATAATTACATTGCTATTAAATGCAAAAGTGCATACTATAGCCATCATAAACATTACAGATAGGAGTATTTTCTTATTTATAGTATACATAATTCCACCTTTTAAGTCCTGAATTAAATTGAAGTTTTTAGATTTTAATGTTGGGTTACCTTTAGCCTTTATTTGAAATACACCATAGATAACAGGTATAAAACTAATTGTATTGATAAGAAAACACTGAAATACCCCTACTTTATTCATTATTATTCCTGCAAATGCAGGTCCAACTATACGTGATATATTAAAAACAGTTGAATTTAAAGATATAGCATTTGGAAGATCCCTTTTTCCTACAAGTTCAATAAAGAAAGACTGCCTTGTAGGCATGTCCAAACTTGTTATAATCCCATTAATAACAGCTAATATAGCTAATATCCAATACTTACTATATCCAATATAAATAACGAAAGTCAATATAAAGGACTGTATCATATAAGAAAACTGAGTCATTAAAATAATTTTTCTTTTGGGATATCTTTCTGCTATAACACCTGCAATAAGCGTAATCAAAAGTACTGGTGCATATTGAAATACTGATATAAGTCCAAGAAGAAAAGGAGAATTAGTTATCTTATACACATACCAACTGAGCGCTGTATTTTGAATCATAGTTCCCATTAGTGACAAAAGCTGTCCTGACAAAAAATATCTAAAATCTCTATGTTTTAGGGATGAAAAAACATCCCCCACTGTACTTTTGAAACTCATGCTAAATCCTTCTTTCAATTACGAGTTAAAAATAGATGCAAAATAAATGCTATCAGATTATACGCCTGATAGCACTTTATTTACTTTGCCTGCTGTCTTAAATAAGCTAATATAAAATTATCAATTTCTCCATCCATTACTGAAGACACATTTCCATTCTCTACTCCAGTTCTATGATCTTTTACAAGAGTATAGGGATGAAATACATAGGATCTTATCTGGCTTCCCCATCCCATGTCCTTAAGTTCTCCTGCAAGATCTTCTATCTTTTCCTTATGTGCTCTTTCTTTAAGTTCCACAAGTTTTGACTTTAACATGAGCATTGCGGTTTCTCTATTATAATGCTGACTTCTTTCATTCTGGCACTGTACAACTATACCTGTAGGTATATGAGTTATCCTAACTGCAGATTCCGTTTTGTTTACATGCTGTCCACCTGCACCAGAAGACCTATAGGTATCTACCCTTAAATCTTCTGGCCTTATGTCTATATCTTGGTTTTTGGTAAGTTCCGGTAAAACCTCTACAGATGCAAAAGAAGTCTGTCTTTTCCCATTAGCATTGAAAGGTGATATTCTAACCAATCTATGGATACCCTTTTCGGCTTTCAAATATCCATAAGCAAATTCCCCTATTATCCTTAATGATACACTTTTTATTCCAGCATCATCTGCAGGAAGAATATCTAAAGTCTCAACTTTATATCCAGACTTTTCTGCCCATCTAGTATACATCCTCAAAAGCATCTCCGTCCAGTCCTGGGCATCTGTGCCACCTACTCCTACATGTAAATTCAATATCGCATTGTTTTTATCATATTCTCCTGATAAAAGTATTTCTATTTTAAGTTTATCAATTATATTTTCGATATCTTCCACTTCAGACAATATATCTTTGCAGCCAGACATGTCTTCCTCTTCTTCCGCAATATGAGCTAGAATTTCTGCATCATTTATTCTACTCTCCAACTTATTATACATATCCAGCTTTTCATTTAAAAATTTTTCCTCAGAAGTTACTTCCTGTGCCTTTTCCAAGTTATTCCAGAAATTAGACTCCTGCATTTTCATCTGCAGCTCTTCTATCCTATTCTTATAGTTACCTAGGTCAAAGAGACTCCTTTATTTTATTTAATGCTTTTTTTAATATGCTCAATTTTGATAGGGATTCTTCCAAATCAATTATCATACGACCACCTCAATATCATCTTAGTTATTTGCAAGTCTTCCACAACAATTTTTATACTTTTTACCACTGCCACAAGGACAAGGATCATTTCTTCCTACAGTTTTTTCTTTCTTTATAGGTTTTTTCTTCATTGCAGTTTCTTCACCTTGATTAGTAATTACATTCTTAGCTACCCTTTCTCTCTCAGGTGCTTTTTCAATTTGTACATGAAGAAGATATTTAACAGTATCCAATTTAATATTATATATCATTTCCTCAAACATTTCGCTGCCTTCAAACTGATATGCTTGAGCTGGTTCCTGCTGTCTGTAGGCTCTAAGTCCAATAGCTCTCTTTAAGTGCTCCATATCGTCTATATGATCCATCCACTTTGTATCAACAACCCTAAGTAAGATAACTCTCTCAATTTCTCTCATCTGCTCTGGAGTACACTCTTCTTCTTTTTCTTCATAAATTTTTTGGCCTATATCTATATATTTCTGCTTAATTTCCTCATTGGAAAGATTTATAATATCCTCTTTCTTTACGGAATCTTTTTGTACATAAACTTCTTCCATATATTTTATTAGCTTTTCTACTTCATCTTCAAAATCTTCTTCTATACCAGATATATGAGAATCTACAACAGAGGTTACTAAGCTTTTTATCATATCAATCATGTAATCTCTAAGATCTTCTCCCTCAAGTACCTGAGACCTCTGTCTATATATAATTTCCCTCTGCTTATTTATTACATCATCATATTGAAGTAAAGTTTTTCTTATATCAAAGTTATTTCCTTCTACTTTTTTCTGTGCACCTTCTATAGCATTTGTAACCATTCTACTTTCTATGGCCTCATCTTCTTTGAGACCTAATTTTTCAACTATTCCCTGAAGTCTATCTGAACCAAATATTCTCATCAGATCATCTTCTAGTGATACGTAAAATCTTGATGTACCAGGATCTCCTTGACGCCCTGAACGTCCTCTAAGCTGGTTATCAATTCTTCTTGATTCATGTCTTTCAGTTCCTATTATTTTAAGTCCGCCAAGAGCAACCACACCTTTTCCAAGCTTTATATCAGTACCACGACCTGCCATATTAGTTGCTATAGTAATTGTTCCCTTTTCTCCTGCATGAGAAATTATTTCTGCTTCCTTTTCATGAAACTTAGCATTTAAAACTTGATGAGGTACTCCTCTTTTCTTTAACATATCTGAAAGTAACTCAGATTTTTCTATACTTACTGTACCTACAAGTACAGGCTGACCTTTTTTATAGGTTTCATATATTTCATCTGCTATAGCTTTAAACTTTCCTTTTGCACTTTTATAAACTACATCAGGGTAATCTGTTCTTGCTATAGGCTTATGGGTAGGTATTACTATTACATCAAGTCCATATATTTCTCTAAATTCATTTTCCTCTGTCAGTGCAGTACCTGTCATACCTGATAATTTATTAAACATTCTAAAATAATTCTGATAAGTAATAGTTGCAAGTGTCTTTGATTCTCTCTCTACTTTTACATTTTCCTTAGCTTCTATAGCTTGATGTAACCCATCGCTGTATCTTCTGCCTTCCATCATTCTTCCTGTAAATTCATCTACAATGAGCACTTCACCATTTTTTACCATGTAATCTTTGTCTCTTCTCATTATATAGTTAGCTTTCAAAGATTGAACTACATAATGCTGTATCTCCATATTCTCTGGATCCGCATAGTTGGCCAATTGAAAGAAGTTTTCAGCCTTTTTTACACCTGTATCTGTAAGTATTACCGAATTTGCCTTTTCGTCTACTTCATAATCCTCTTTTTGTAAAGTTTTTGCAAAACTGTCTGCAATATTGTAAAATTCAGTTGACTTTTCTCCTTCGCCTGAAATAATAAGAGGTGTTCTTGCTTCATCAATTAAAATTGAGTCAACCTCATCTACTATAACAAAGTTAAGTCCTCTTTGTACTCTTTCTTCTTTGTAAATAACCATGTTATCTCTTAAATAGTCAAATCCGAACTCACTGTTAGTTCCATAAGTTATATCACAATTGTATGCTTCCTGTCTCTGGGACTGATCCAAATCATGTAGTATTACACCTACTTTAAGCCCTAGTGCCTCATATACAGGTGCCATGGTATCTCTATCCCTTTTTGCTAGGTAGTCATTTACTGTAACTATATGAACTCCTTTTCCTGTAAGTGCATTTAAATATGCTGGTGCAGTAGCAACAAGTGTTTTACCTTCACCAGTTTTCATCTCTGATATTCTTCCTTGATGGAGCACTACTCCACCTATTAGCTGCTCTCTATATTGCTTTAAGCCTATGGTTCTATATCCTACCTCTCTAACAACAGCAAAAGCTTCAGGTAATATTTCATCTAAAGATTCACCCTTAGAAAGTCTATCTTTAAATTCATCTGTCTTTGCTCTAAGTTCTCCACTCGTCAATCCCTGCATTTTTGAATCCAAACTATCTATTTTATCTACTATAGGGATAACTCTTTTTACTTCCCGTTCACTATATGAACCGAATATTTTCTGAAAAAGTTTCATTATTTTCATCCTCACCATGTTAAATTTGTTTACAAAAGTATACACCTTATAAATTATATCATCTAATTATTGGGTATTCAACTTATTAAATAATAGTTTACTTTAGTTTAATAATATGCTTCCTATTTTTAGAGCATAAAAAGAGGAAGCTTTATGCTCCCCCTTTATTGCATCTAACTTTTAAAATTCAGGCTCTATTAATCCGTAATTTCCATCCCGTCTTTTATATACTACATTTACTTCTCCATTTTCAGCGTCCTGATATACAAAGAAACTATGACCTAAAAGTTCCATTTGAAGGACTGCTTCTTCAGATGACATTGGTTTTATTGCAAATTTCTTAGTTCTAACTATTTTTTGTTCTTGTTTGTCTTTTTCTGACTCATCTGGTATGCATTGGAACCTTAAAGATTCTGAATTGTTTCTTCTTAATAGCTTTGTCTTTTGCTTTCTTATCTGTCTCTCTAATTTATCCACAACTAAATCAATTGAAGCATACATATCTGAGTTTCCTTCTTCTCCTCTTAGTATAACTCCTCCAAAAGGAATAGTGACTTCAATTATTTGTCTAGTTTTTTGTACGCTTAATGTAGCATGTGCTACTACATCAGGGTTGAAATATTTTTCTAGCTTACATAGCTTCTTCTCCACCGCATTTTTCAATGCATCAGTTACCACGATATTTTTCCCTTTTACAGTTATTTTCATATTTCCAGCCCCTTCCTATTGTAATCCTAAACATATGTAAAGGATTAATCTATGTTTTGTTAGTTATATTTTAATACTGTTTATCATAAATTACAATAGCTATTAATGACACATTTATACTACTTTTTTATTAATAGCAAAAACTAATAATAAATAATCTTTTAAAATTAATATAGCAGCCTTAAAAAAGGCTGCTATATTGCACAGTTAGTGCATTTGCAAGTTAGCTGACCTGGTATTTGACCCCACACTCGCCTGCTGGAACTTTCGCTACCGGGAATTAACCTCTCACTACTAATCCTCTCGTATTTTACGGCAGGACTTACTTCTAAGCCGCACCATGCTCATTAAATATTTTATCTAACTTACGTGGATCGTTTCGCCTGCGACTAGCATCGACTTTCAACCACAGACCTAACTTGACTAATAAAATTATACTCTACTTTTTGCTCCAGTCAATACATTAATTTTTTTTGCTCCGTTTTTCAAAAGTTCTGCACAGCATGCAAAGGCTGTAGCACCAGTAGTTAAAACATCATCTATTAACAAAATTTTTTTATTTTTTATACTTTTTTTATTGCGTACCTGAAAGCTTTGTGACATATTACTCCATCTCTCTGTTTTGTCCAATCCTATTTGATCCTTTGTTTCCTTTATTTTTTGTAAGCAGCATATAACAGGCTTATTAGTATAACTCCCCAAACTGTTCGCCAAATATTCAGCCTGATTATATCCTCTCTTTTTCAATGCTTTCTTAGTCATAGGCACATATGTAAAAACATCAAAATCAATGTGATTATTAGCTATAATATCTCTCATACACTTTGCTATAACATCTCCAGCTTTAAAAGAACTCTTGTATTTTAATTTTATTATAAGTTCCATCATCGCTCCAGAATAATAAGCACTACTATAGCATTGAAATTTTTTATCATCATATCCAATTTCAAAACTGTCTTTACAAATTTTTATATTGCTTTCACAATCTTTACATATGGTTCTATCATCATATATATCCTTTTTACACAGTATACATCTTTCATCTCCACAATATATAAGCCCTAGTACACAATCCAATAAAAATCTTAAATTTTTAGTAATCCCATGTTCCATGCTTCCCTATTAAAATTGCTAGTTATACTCTTTGCTTTCTCAATCTCTTCTGTCTCTATATTAGAAACCAGTATAACCTCCTCTTTTAAGTTTTTTTCACCTCTTCCAACACTTCCACACAAATAAACAAATTCTTTATAAGTAAAGTTAATATCATCTGCAAAGTATACTATTAATTCTGAATTTTTTGCATTTAATACAGTTTCTTCAAAACAGTTAGTTATTAATATTGAGTTTTTGGCCTGTAAAAACTTATAGATCAATTTTTTATTCGTTTCCCCATTAGCAAAACATACTACATCCTGTGCTAAACTTCTACAATATTTATGCATATATGAAGCTACCTTTTCTATTTTACATTCGCTTGGTACATATATTATTATCTTCTTACCTATACTTATTGACCATTTTAAATAGTCGTATACCAAAAAAGGCATTTCTTTATTCATATTTAGTCTAGTAAGTATATTTCTCGGTTCGATTATTAATCCTTCATTCTTAGCAGGCAAAAATATCTTTTTACTATTTTCAACTATACTTTCTATAGAATATATTATGACTTTACTATCCTCATGAGTTAATTTGCTAATTAATTTGCATATCTCGTACTTATTGTATAATGAAAAACTACTTATATCATCATATATGATTAATTCAAACTTTTTTTCCAATTTTGCTGCATTTTCAAAATTACATATCTGCAATTTACAATTTAAATTACTTTTACATCCTTTTACATAAGCATAATCTGTAAAATGTGTATACTTTTTTATATCTTTTATTATATCCACATTGCCCATTTTTTCATTAGTAATATAAACAATATTTTTATTTTGTCTTATGTATTTTTCAATAACTTCCAGAAAAATTTCAGTAGAATTATAAGGAACCGAGATGCAATTTAAAAAAGTATCTTTAGTACCGCTCCATTTTACTATATTCTCACTTATTTTTTTTCTCTCATTAATAAGACATGCTTCATTCCACAGTAGCATTTGTTTCACTCTCCATTATATCCATTATTCTATATTTTAATAACGAATACCTTTCAAAGCTTTTATTATTATTTATCATAAAATTTAAGGCTTTTAAACTCCCCACAAGTATTACCATCTGTTTTGCCCTAGTTATAGCCGTATACAATAAATTTCTATTCATAAGCAGCGGCGGACCCATAAACATAGGTATAATAATTACCGGGAATTCACTACCTTGACTTTTATGTATGGTTATTGCATAAGATAAATCCAACTCATCTAAGTACATACTATCATATACAACTCTTTTTTCTTCATCAAACACAACTATCACTCTATTTTTTTCTTCATCTATATCTTCTATATATCCAAAGTCACCATTAAAAACACCCATTCCACTTTCCTTGTTTTCTTCTGAAATATCTTCCCATTTTAAAGTATAATTATTTTTAATCTGCATCACTTTATCTCCTACCCTAAAAGTCATGTCTCTAAACTTTTTTTCTCTCTTATTGGGACTTTTAGGATTTAGAACTTGCTGAAGTTTTTTATTTAAATTTGATACTCCCAAAATTCCCTTTCTCATAGGAGATAGTATTTGAATATCCTCTATTTTATTCCAACTACTATTAAAACTTGGTAACCTTTTATCTATTAATCCTACTAGTGTGTCTAATATATCCGAAGGATCTTGACATTTTATAAAATAAAAATCCTTATTCTTTTTGTTTAAAATAGGCATCTCTCCAGAATTTATCTTATGCGCATTAACTATAATCATACTCTCTTTTGATTGCCTAAATATCTCTTTTAATCTAACTACTTTAATACATTTACTGTCTATGAAGTCTCTGAGCACATTTCCAGGGCCTACAGATGGAAGCTGCTCTGCGTCCCCTACTATTATTAACCTAGTTCCCATAGATACAGCTTTCAATAAGTTATTCATAAGCACTATATCTATCATAGAAGCCTCATCTATAATAACTACATCGCATTGCAGTGGTGATTGCTCTCCTCTTGAAAAAAATAAAGCTTCTTCATCACTTCCCACTCCCATTTCAAGAAGTCTATGTATGGTCTTTGATTCTCGTTTTGTAGATTCTGACATTCTCTTTGCTGCCCTTCCCGTAGGAGCACCCATTAAAACTTTAAGCTTTGATTTTTCAAATAATCTAATTATGCAATTAATTATTGTAGTTTTACCTGTTCCAGGACCTCCTGTTATTATCTCCACTCCATTTTCAACTGCTCCCCTAATAGCTTCTTTTTGAGAAACAGCAAAGTTCATATTATTTTCCTTCTCAAAATCTTCTATCTCTTTATCTATATTAAAATCTATATCCTTATATTTAGTAAAAGCTAACATCAATATTTTTCTAGTTACACTCAATTCACAATAATAGTAGGTCATAGAAAATACACATACTTTATCTTCCCACTTCTCCAATTTTATCTTTCCATTTACAGAACTTTCATATATGTTTTCTTCCAGTTCTTTTTGAGTTATATGGAGTATGTCAACACCTTCTTTTATAAGGTTATCTATAGGCATATACGTATTTCCCAAGCTGCAAAACTTATTCACCAAATATCTTATTCCACTTTGTATTCTAAATGGAGAATTATTTTCTATTCCAAGGCTTCTTGCTATCTTATCTGCCGTTTTAAAACCTATACCACTTATTTCTTCTGTAAGGGTGTATGGATTTTCTTTCACAATACTTATAGAATCTGCTCCAAATTTTTTATGTATTTTAACACACTGGCTAGGAGTTATTCCGTAAGTTTGCAAAAATATCATTATATTTCTCACTTCATTTTGTTTAGAATAAGATTCCTCTATTAAAGCTATTTTTTTTGCTCCTATACCTTCTATTTCTTTTAATCTTCCTATGTTATTATCCAATATTTGAAGGGTATTTTCACCAAACTTCTCTACTATTTTCTTTGCTGTTACTGGACCTATTCCTGATATTATTCCAGAGGCCAAATATCTCTCTATGCCAATAGTAGTGTTAGGTATTATTTCTTCAGAAGCCTGAACCTTAAATTGATTTCCAAACTGAGGATGAAGAACCCATTCCCCTACAGCCTTCAAATTTTGTCCTTCAATTATATTAGGTATACATCCTACTATAGTTACTACATCTTTATTTTCTCTTATTTTAGCAACTACATACCCATTATCTTTATTTTGAAATATTATACTTTCTACAATTCCTTGTAATTCTTGCATAGAATCTCTCCTACCCCTATTTGCAAACAAAATCATATATTTATAAATAATTATACCACATTAAACTTTGTCTTAATCCAACATACTAAAAAAGCTCTATATCATGTTACAATATAGAGCTTTTCATTATTTACATATATTTTTTTATTTCTTCAACCTTATCTAATCTTTCCCAAGGTACATTAATATCAGTTCTTCCAAAATGTCCATAAGCGGCAACTTGCCTGTATATAGGTCTTCTAAGATTTAAATTTTTTATTATAGCAGCTGGTCTCAAATCAAATACCTTATTCACTATATCTACTATTTTTTCTTCCGGCATATTTCCTGTACCAAAAGTATCTACAGTTATAGATACAGGCTTTGCTACACCAATAGCATAAGCAAGTTGTATTTCCAACTTATCTGCAATACCTGCAGCTACTAAATTTTTTGCTACCCATCTTGCAGCATAAGCAGCAGATCTATCAACCTTGGTTGGATCTTTACCAGAAAAAGCACCCCCGCCATGTCTTCCATAGCCACCATAAGTATCTACTATTATCTTCCTTCCTGTAAGTCCAGAATCTCCCTGGGGACCTCCAACAACAAATCTTCCTGTTGGATTTATGAAATACTTGGTTTTATAATCTAAAAACTCTCGTGGTACAACAGGTCTTATTACATTGTTTATTATGTCTGTTTCAATTTGTTTTCTAGTTACCATTTCATCATGTTGAGTAGATACTACTATGGTATCAACTCTAACTGGTTTATTGTCTTCATATTCTATAGTAACTTGAGTTTTTCCATCTGGTCTTAGATAATCTAAAACTTTATCTTTTCTAACCTGCGCTAATCTCTTTGCAAGTTTGTGAGCAAGACTTATTGGCATAGGCATGTATTCTGGAGTTTCATTTGTAGCAAATCCGAACATCATACCCTGATCTCCAGCGCCTATAGCTTCTATGGCCTCCATTTCACCTTCCTTGGCCTCTAAGGCTTTATCAACCCCCATAGCTATATCCGATGATTGTTCATCAATTGAACTTATTACTGAACAAGTATCACAATCAAATCCATATTTAGCTCTAGTATATCCTATTTCTCTTACAGTATTTCTAACTATTTTTGAAATGTCAATATAACAATTAGTTGATATCTCACCCATAACTAAAACCATACCTGTAGTAGTTGCAGTTTCACACGCTACCCTTCCATAAGGATCTTGTTCCAATATGGCATCTAAGATAGCATCTGAAATCTGATCACACATCTTATCTGGATGGCCTTCTGTAACTGATTCAGATGTAAATAGTTTTCTCATTTTCTATACCTCCCATGTAAAAACATACTTTTCTTACAATAAAGTGAATTAATTCTATTGCATTAAATGCTAATTCAAATCCTATATTCACAATATAAACTGAAATACCTAAAGTGGCACGTCAATTAAAAAAACCTCTTCGATAAGAAGAGGTTAAATAACTTAACTACTCTCTTATCTTGCAGAATCCTGCAGGAATTGGCACCTTGGTGATTTTCACTGGTTGCCGGGTTTCATAGGGCCTTGTTCCCTCCGCCTCTCTTGATAAGAGCTATAATATAATTTTTTCATCTGTTAAGATTATATAATTTTTATAAAACAAAAAACACCTAAAAGTGCCTTTATATTTATGGTGGAGGAAGATGGATTCGAACCATCGAAGTCACTGACAACAGATTTACAGTCTGCCCCCTTTGGCCACTCGGGAATTCCTCCGCATTTGGTGCTGGCAGTAGGAATTGAACCCACGACCTACTGATTACAAGTCAGTTGCTCTACCTGCTGAGCCATGCCAGCTTATTCTATTATTATTCTAAATGGTGGGCACAATAGGGCTCGAACCTATGACCCTCTGCTTGTAAGGCAGATGCTCTCCCAGCTGAGCTATGCGCCCTTATATTTATGGTGGAGGAAGATGGATTCGAACCATCGAAGTCACTGACAACAGATTTACAGTCTGCCCCCTTTGGCCACTCGGGAATTCCTCCATGTTTGGTGCTGGCAGTAGGAATCGAACCCACGACCTACTGATTACAAGTCAGTTGCTCTACCTGCTGAGCCATGCCAGCTTATTTTATTATCCTACGTTCCTTAAAACAAGAACGCACTCAACGTAAATTAGTATACAGTTTTATTCACTTATTATCAAATTTAATATATGATTAAATTTTAATATTACATATCTCTTTCTCCATATTTCTCTATATTTCTTTCAAAATCATATTCACTTAATTTAGCTTTAATAATTTATATAAAGTCATCATATAAATTATATATAGTGTTCTTCGCAAGTACATACATAAAAGAAGGTGAATATATTGAATAAAGCAAAAAGTAATTATAAAGATCCCTTAGCATATTATAAACTTGCCTATTTTTTGAAAAATTACATTAATAACGATACCATAATTGTATGTATTGGTACCGATAGATATATAGGGGATTGCCTGGGTCCCCTAGTAGGTACACTTTTAAAATGTAAGCATTTTCCTCTACCTGTCTACGGTACAATTTCAGATCCTATACATGCTTTAAACATTGAAAGCAAACTGAATAAAATAAATTTACTTCACCCGCATAAAAACATTATAGGAATAGATGCTTGTTTAGGTGATCTAGAAACTATAGGCGATATTCAAGTAAGAGACTTTCCCGTTCATCCTGGCAAAGGTGTAGGAAAATCTCTCCCAGATGTAGGAAATTCCTCAATAATAGGGATAGTTGATTCAAATAGCAATGAAGATTTATTTAATAATACCAGCAGTAATATACGTCTTAATTTAGTTTTAAGTATGGCTGAAGTAATACTTTATTCATTAATTCATTCATATTATCTATATTACAACAATATTTTTACCGATATTTAACTATATCCAACATTTTAGTATCTATAAGAAAATTAAAATCTAACTTATTAAAAAATACATAATACTAAATAAGTTAGATTTTGTTCTTTGTTTTAATCTATTAATGTTATATCATCACCACTAAAAACTACTTCCATTTTGTCTAAATATTCAAGTACTTTGCCTGTACCTAGTGCTACACATGATACTGGTTCTTCTGCAACATAAACGGGTACATTAGTTACTTTTTGTATTAAATTACTCAATCCATTTAAAAGTGCACCTCCACCAGTCATAAAAATACCTTTATCAGCTATATCAGCTGATAATTCTGGCGGCGTTTTTTCCAGTACTGCACGAGTTGTATCTGCTATAGAATTTACAGTTTCTTTTAGTGCTATTCTCATTTCCGCAGAAGATACCGTTATATTTTTAGGAAGCCCTGTAATTAAATCACGACCTCTTATTTCCATACTTACTTCTTCATCTCTATCAAAAGCAGATCCTATTTTTATTTTTAAATCTTCTGAAGTTCTTTCCCCAATCATCAATTTATGTTCTTTTCTTACATATTTCATTATGGCTTCATCGAACTTATCACCTGCAACTTTGATGGAAGACCTTACAACTATTCCTCCAAGTGAAATTACTGCTACATCAGTTGTGCCTCCACCTATATCTATTACCATATTTCCACTTGCCTTAGTTATATCAATACCAGCTCCTATAGCTGCTGCTAGTGGTTCTTCAATTAAAAACACCTTTTTTGCACCTGCATTTTTAGCCGCATCAATTACAGCTCTTTTTTCAACTTCAGTAGCTTCACATGGAACGCAAACAACTATTCTTGGTGAAGATATTCTATTTTTACCACAAGCCTTGCTTATAAAATACTTCAACATTTTTTCCGTTACATCATAATCAGATATAACTCCATCTTTTAATGGACGAATGGCAACGATATTACCAGGCGTTCTACCTATCATCTGCCATGCTTCTTCTCCTACAGCTAGTACTCTATTTTTTATCTTATCTATGGCAACAACTGAAGGTTCCTTTAAAATTACCCCTCTGCCTTTAATATAAACAAGTACGGTTGCTGTACCTAGATCTATTCCCATATCAGTTCCTATACTAAAAAACATTCCCTTTTCACTCCTAATCTCCTTTGCTTTTCAAACTAAAAGGTAAATTTATTTACCTTTATTATCATATCATATTCTAATTATAATAGGAATGTTTTTAGCCTTCAATAGCTTTATATTTCATTTTAGTAGCCTTACCACCTCTTATATGTCTCTCTGCCTTATTATAATCTAATATACTCTTAGCTTCCTGAGCAATTTGAGGATTTATTTTAGGTAATCTTTCTGTCATATCCTTGTGTATAGTACTTTTACTTACTCCAAAAACCTTAGCCGTTTTCCTTATTGTGGCTTTAGATCCTATTATATATTTGGCAACTTCCAAAACCCTTTCTTCAATATAATCTTTCAATTTTATTCAACTCCTTTTTACAGCTACCGTTTTACAATCAACAATTGATGATGAAACTTTACATTATATATCCATAAACGTATTTACTCGTATTTATCATTAAACTAAATAATCTCTGCTAATTATTTGTTCCTATATATTTATAAATATGCTGGTTAATATTTTAAAATTCATTGTGTATGGGCCATTTCTCCATAAAATTCTAAGAAATGGCCAAATATTAGTATTTTATATATTTACCTGGGTCAACAAATTCTTTTCCTTTCAAAACAGCAAAGTGTAAGTGATCTCCGTATTTTTCATAAGCTGATCTCAATGTGCTTTTGCCAACTACTCCAATAACTGCTCCTTTTTTTATAGTTTGACCTGTACTAACTTTCACACTTGGATCTAGGTTAGAATAAACTGTTTTTAATCCATTTTGATGATCTATAATGACTTCTACTCCATCCTGTGTTGCTGTATTTACTGATTCTACCTTTCCATCCATAGCTGCGAACACGGGTTTGCCAAGTGGAGTTTGTATATCATATCCTAAGTTTGGTCTATAAGTTGCTGTAGAATCCCAATATACTGGATTTTCTGAATAACCTCTTGCAATATTACCCTCTACTGGCTTTTGAAAGGAAGTGCTTACTGGGTTAGATACTCCCTTCGATGCTTCATTATTAGATACATTGGATTTTACCTTGTTATCCTTTTTTACTTGAAGAGCATTGTTATAATTGGAAGAAGGCTTTTCATTTGCCTTTGCTGTTTCCCTAATTTTTTTCTGCTCTACAGCCTGACTTTTTTGAAGCTGTGCACTTTGATTTTTATTATTTCTTGCTGTTATTACTGCCGCTGTTACTGCAATGCATAAACATATAAACAGTATTACATAAAAGCTCTCCTTTTTTAAAAAGTTGAATGCTTTGTTAAAAGATTTTTTGTTCATAATAACACCTCCTTTTTGTAGTTTGTCCAGAGAATAGAAAAAAATACATATTTTATGAAATTTTTTTACAAAAAAAAGAGGAAATTTTCCTCTTTTTTACTTAATATTTATTTAATGTATTCTAGTAACATACAATTAGCTGATATAATTATTATTTTTTAAATAAGTTTACATTTTCTAGACTAGTTCCTTCATAATAATGAGACAATATATTTTTGTAGTTTTGGCCATTTTTGCCCATATAATTAGCTCCCCACTGGCTCATTCCAACTCCATGTCCATATCCAATGCATTGAATATACACACCATCTTTAAAATCTATACTAAAGTTTGCCGAATTCAATCCCATAATAGTTCTAAATTTCGTACCAGATATAGTAACATCACCAAGTTTAATTTCTTTTACAGAACCACTTTCATTTTTACTTTTTATACCTATCTGGTTGGGTAAGTTTTCTGAAGATAACCCTGAATTAGCATAATTTGAGTTTACCTTATTTATAAAATCTACGTATGACATTTTCACTGAAGTTTTATATTTTCGTGCACTTTCTTCTCCTGGACTTTCTACGCTCTTTAAATATCCCTCTGCTTCTCCAAATACATCTTCTGAATTTTCAGTTTTTCCTGCACTTACTGCAAAATAGTAGGGCTCCATCACCAATTTATTTTTGTAAGTCAGCACCTGTCCTGAAGTAGCTTGTACTGCATCTACAATTTTGCTCCAATACTTATCCCCCTCACTCTTAGGCCAGTTTTTCATCCTATCTTCTTTATTAACAAATACCTGGCACTTGACTGTATCACATACATCTGCACCTGTATTGCTCTTATATTTTTTGCCTCCATACACCTCCATATGTGCAACTGCAAAAGTTCTAGACGCCACAGCCTGTGCTTTAAGCGCTTCTTCTGAAAATTCGGCAGGCATTTCAGCAGCTACTACTCCTGTTACATATTGCTCTAAATCCATTTCTTTTACTGTATTTTCTTTAGTTATGTACACCTTTATTTTTTCTGACTTGGTATCCTGTTTCTTTAGTATTATATTTTTTGACTTTATTAGGAATTGAGGTAAGTTATCATATTTTTGGTTTCCCATTCCCACCATAAATAAGGAGAGTACAATTACAAATAATGTACCCATAAACACTAAAATAATAAATTTTTTTAAAAAGTCTAATATATCACCCTTCATATTTTTCTCCTGTTAGGCGTTTGAAAGAAAGTAACAAGTCATTTCTTTGAAAATGCCTTATATATATTTTAAACTACAATATTATATTTTTATTGCCGCATCTTATAAAATATTCCAATAAAAAAACAAAGAAAAAATTTTGTTCTAATCTTCTCTTTGTCTAATAATATATATAATAGGAGTATTATTCATTTACCCTCTCAATATCAGCTCCTAGTGCTTTTAATTTTTTTTCAATATCTACATAGCCTCTATCTACATGGTATATATCTGCAATTTCTGTTTCACCTTCTGCTACTAACCCACAAAGTATAAGGCTTGCACCAGCTCTTAAGTCCGTTGCTTTAACTTCTGCTCCAGTAAGTTTTTTTACACCTTCTATAACTGCGCTTCTTCCATCTATCTTTATGTTTGCTCCCATCCTTTTCATCTCTGCTACGTGCATAAATCTATTTTCAAAAATAGTTTCTGTTATTATACTTGTACCCATAACAGTACATAAAAGTCCTGTCATCTGTGACTGCATATCAGTTGGAAAGCCAGGATAAGGCATAGTTTTAATATCTACTGGTCTTAATTCATCTCTTCCATCTACAATCAAGCTACTTCCTTGTGAGCTTATATGAACTCCAACTTCAGTTAACTTGGCGATTATAGGTTTTAAGTATTCTTCATTAGCACCATTTATTTTAATCTTGCTTCTAGTTATAGCAGCTGCCACCATAAAAGTACCAGATTCTATCCTATCAAATATTGGTCTATGAGTACTTCCCTTTAAACTTTTTACTCCTAATATTCTAATAGTACCTGACCCTGCACCAATAATATTTGCCCCCATGCTATTTAAAAATTTTGCCAGATCCCTTATTTCGGGTTCTTCTGCTGCATTCTCTATTATAGTTTCTCCTTCTGCCATTACTGATGCCATCATTATATTTTCTGTAGCCCCCACTGAAGGAAAATCTAGATATATTTTATCCCCTATCAATTTCTTAGCACTTGCTTCTACATATCCATGACCTACATTCACCTCTGCTCCCAAGGCACTTAAGCCCTTCAAGTGAAGATCTATAGGTCTAGTTCCAATATTACATCCCCCTGGAAGACATAATCTGAACTTTCCAAACCTAGCTATCATAGGACCCATTATTAAAAATGATGCCCTCATTTTTTTTACTAATTCGCTGCATGGATTGCAATCTTTTATATTAGATGTATCTATTATGACTTTATTTGTATCTTTGTCTATATTTATATCTGCAGATATGCTCCTCAATATGTCACTTATTACAAAAACATCTTCAAGCATTGGTACCTTTTCTATTACACATTTATCTTCACTTAAAATACAAGCTGCTATAATAGGCAATACAGAATTTTTAGCAGTACTGATATTTACTTCCCCATGCAGTTTATTTCCTCCCTTAACTACTATTTTACTCATAATGTTCCTCCATTCTATAATTGCTAATATGTTACTTAATTTTTGTACCGCCTTATAAGTTACATTTAACAAAAACATCCATATTATATGATTCCTAATATGTCACCATTATTTCTGGAGTTCCCATAATTATATAAGTGCCCGTATCATATTTTACAACAGCATAGTTAAAATCTATTAAACCTGTGACACTTTGTATTGGCTCATACTTATGGGTATACGCAGTAGAACTGTATCCTTCCTCTAAAGCTATAGTTTTAATGTCAGATGTACCATAGCATTTTAAAATGTTTTTAACTTCACTATTCACACTACTCACGTCTTGTTTCTGAGTTTTTGCCTTTACATATTCAAAATACTTACACTTTTCTTTTCTATCACCTAGAGATCTATCTACCATACTTTTCAAATCCTGTAATTTATACTGAGTGGATTTTCTTGTAATGTTAACTGTAATGATATTATAATTTTCATTTTCTACACCCTCTACATAGCCCTCTGCATAATATCCATTAAATTCTATACAATAAATTTTATTATTTCTCCACACTTTTTTGTTACACTCACTATATCTCATTAATACCTTAAATATTTCATCTACAACCTTTTCCTTACCACTAGAAGTATTAAAAGTAGCCATAATTCCACACTCCACTGGGGTACTGTTAGTCTTTTCTAATATGTTTTTAAACATATCTGTTTCCTTTACATTAGAAACGGATTTTTGGAATAAGGTAGATCTTACACCCAAATTATCTCCTGAAGCACAAACATAATATTGAAAAGAAAATACAAGAACCAATAAACAGCTTAACATCTTTAGTTTTTTCATATATATTTAGTTCTGCACAAAATTAAGCAGGACATTTTCACCCCCTTCTATTTCTCTTTAAAAATTATGGACAACTTTTCCTTTTAATATTCAATAGATTCCTACTTAGTTTAAGCTGCTAAATTTTATTTGATAGTCTTTTTTCTTTGTATTAGAAAACTGACTATTAGTATTTCAAAAAATAAAGATTCCATAGGAGGGACCTATATTAGTATATAAATTTAAATAACAAAATGTGAATATTTTTAGATATAAAAAAAGCACTATCCAAAATCATTATTTTAATGATTTTAGGTAGTGCTTTTTTATCTTGAATTAAAATACAGCAAATTATCAAAAGCTCCATTATTTCAGATTAATTCTCGCCAGTGCCCTAGCCAATGCCATTTCTGCTCTTTTTACATCGACTCCGTCTTTCTGACTAGATAATCTTTTTTCAGCTCTATCTTTAGCAGCTTTTGCTCTATCTATGTCTATTTCATCTGGCCATTCACAAGAATCACATAAAATTTTTAGCTCATTATTTATTACTTCCAGTACTCCGGTTGATGTAAATGCCTTTAATTTTTTGCCATCTTTTTGAACGATTTCGGTATCTGCAGGTTTTAAAGTGGTAACTAAAGGCATATGGTCTGGAAGAATTGCTATGTCGCCTTGAATACTTTCCGTTATTACTTCTACTACTTCTCCTTCATAGAATTCTCTATCGGGAGTAAGGATAGTTAATTTTAAAACTTCTGACATATTAATCTCCTTTAAAATTTACATTAAACAAAATTCTCTCAAACCAATTTTGCTTAATAAATCACTTTAATTTTTTCCCATATTTTTAGCTGCTTCAACCACTTCATCTATACTTCCTTTAAATAAGAAAGCAGTTTCTGGCAAATCATCATATTTACCTTCAAGAATTTCTTTAAAACCTCTTATAGTTTCCTTTATTTGAACATATTTACCCTGATATCCTGTAAATTGTTCTGCAACAGAAAATGGTTGTGATAAAAATCTTTGAATTCTTCTAGCTCTAATAACTACTAATCTATCATCTTCTGAAAGCTCATCTACACCAAGTATTGCTATAATATCTTGAAGTTCACTGTATCTTTCAAGTATATGTTTAACATCTGATGCTACTTTATAATGATCCTCTCCTACAATCCTTGGATCCAATATTCTTGAAGTGGATGCCAGTGGATCAACAGCAGGATATATACCAATTTCTGATATAGATCTAGAAAGAACTGTAGTTGCATCAAGATGCGTAAATGTCGTAGATGGTGCCGGGTCAGTCAAGTCATCTGCTGGAACATATACTGCCTGAACAGATGTAATAGACCCCTGTTTTGTGGATGTTATTCTTTCTTGAAGAGCACCCATTTCAGTTGCAAGAGTTGGCTGGTAACCAACAGCACTAGGTATTCTACCAAGTAACGCTGAAACTTCGGATCCTGCCTGAGTAAATCTGAATATATTATCTATAAATAAAAGTACATCCTGACCTTTATCTCTAAAATATTCTGCCATAGTAAGTCCTGTAAGTGCAACTCTCATTCTTGCTCCAGGTGGCTCATTCATCTGACCAAATACCAAAGCAGTCTTCTTTATAACTCCTGATTCCTGCATTTCATAATATAGGTCATTTCCTTCTCTTGTTCTTTCTCCAACACCTGTAAATACTGATAATCCACCGTGTTCTTTTGCTATATTGTTTATAAGTTCCTGTATAAGAACTGTTTTACCAACACCAGCTCCACCAAACAGTCCTATCTTTCCGCCTCTTTGGTATGGTGCAAGAAGATCTATAACTTTAATACCAGTTTCAAACATTTCAGGCTTAACAGATTGATCTTCAAAACTTGGCGCCTGTCTATGAATAGGATAGTATTGTTCTGCCTTTACTTCTCCATTTTCATCAATTGGCTGTCCTAGCATATTAAAAAGTCTTCCTAAAACTGGCTCACCTACAGGTACAGATATAGGAGATCCTGTATCTTCTGCATCCATACCTCTCATTAATCCATCCGTACTCTCCATGGATATAGTTCTTACTACATCATCACCCAAATGTTGTGCAACTTCTGTAATAATTTTTTTATCACCTGATTTTATATCTATGGCATTATATATATTAGGAAGGTTTTCTGTATCAAACTTTATATCTACTACAGGTCCTATAACCTGAACAACTTTGCCTATATTTGGCATCAATGTCCCTCCTTACTTAAGAGCTTCTGCTCCTCCAACTATTTCAGTTATTTCCTGTGTAATAGCAGATTGTCTCTCTCTATTGTATTTAAGATTCAATTTATCCAGTAAATCATTTGCATTTTTAGTTGCCCCATCCATTGCTGTCATTCTGGAAGCCTGTTCACTTACTTTTGAATTTATCATACAGTTAAGTACTTTTTGCTTTAAGTGTAAAAGTACTACTTCATCCATCATTTCATCTATTGATGGTTCAAATTTAACAAGATAATTTGTTTTTTCTTTTTTATCAGCTTCCAATGGAAGTAATTTTTCAACAACTACTTTTTGTCTAACTGTTGAAATAAACTTAGTATATACTATATTAACTTCTCCAACCTCGCCACTTCTATAAAGGTCTAGAGCCTTATATACTATGGTATCTGCTTCATTTATAGTAGGAACATCTGAAATATCCACGTATTCTGCTTCTGTACTATACTTAAGCCTTTTAAAATACGTTCTTCCTTTTTGTCCCACAGATATCAAAAGGCAATTTTCTTTATTTTTTGACATTGCAGCATCTGCTTCATTTACTACACTGCCATTAAAGCCTCCGCATAATCCTGTATCTGAATTTAAAGCTATGTAGAGTTTCTTATTGCTTTTATTACCATGTATATAAATGTTTCTTCCCTCTGCTCCTAAAACAAATTCATTCATAAGGGAACTAAATAGTTCACAATATTTATTATTTGCCTCAAGCTTTTTTCTAACTTTTCTAAGTTTAGAGGTGGCAATGAGTCCCATGGCATTTGTTATTTTTTGAGTACTGGTTATTGATCTAATTCTTCTTTTTATTGTAACAAGTCCTGCCCCTGCCATATTTCACCTCCCGCAGAAGAAACTATGCCTCTGCTAAAAATATTTTTTTGAATTCCTCTATAGCATTTCCAAGTTTATCACTTAATTCATCGGATATAATTTTTTTATTTTTTATTTCATCACCTATTTCTTTATGATGAGTACTCATATAATCAAGGAATTCTCCTTCAAATTCTACAACTTTTTCAACCGGTACATCCATTATATACTCTCTACCAGCTGCAAACAGTATCATTACCTGATTTTCTACAGGCATTGGTTTGTATTGAGGTTGTTTTAATATTTCTGTTAATCTCTTACCTTTTTCAAGCCTTTTCATAGATTCTTTATCAAGGTCTGATCCAAATTGAGCAAATGATGCAAGTTCTCTATACTGTGCTAAATCCAATCTAAGAGTACCTGCTACCTGCTTCATTGCTTTAATTTGTGCATTACCACCAACTCTGGATACGGATATACCTGCATTTATAGCTGGTCTTTGACCCGCATAGAAAAGCTCTGATTCAAGGAATATCTGACCATCTGTTATAGAAATAACATTTGTTGGTATATATGCAGTAACATCTCCTGCCATAGTTTCTATTATAGGAAGTGCTGTAAGTGAGCCTCCACCTAACTTATCAGAAAGCTTTGCTGCTCTTTCAAGTAATCTTGAATGCAGATAGAATACATCTCCAGGATATGCTTCTCTTCCTGGTGGTCTACGGAGTAATAATGACATTTCTCTATAGGCAACCGCATGCTTAGATAAATCATCATACACTATAAGTACATCTTTTCCCTTATTCATAAAATATTCACCCATGGAACATCCTGCATAAGGAGCAATATACTGAAGTGGTGCTGACTCAGATGCTGATGCAGATACTATTATGCTATAGTCCATAGCACCTGCTTCTGTTAAGTCATTTACTATATGAGCTACAGTAGACTGCTTCTGACCTATAGCTACATATATGCATATTACATCTTTTCCTTTTTGATTTATTATAGTATCCATGGCAATAGCAGTCTTACCTGTTTGCCTGTCTCCTATTATTAATTCCCTTTGTCCTTTTCCAATTGGTATCATTGAATCTATAGCCTTTAACCCGGTTTGCAGTGGTTCTTTAACTGACTGTCTTGTTATAACTCCTGGAGCTACAAGATCTACAGGCCTAGTTTCTGATGTCTTTATAGGACCTTTCCCATCAATAGGCTGTCCAAGTGAATTTACAACTCTTCCAACAATAGCTTCACCTACTGGTACTTCTACAACTCTACCTGTTCTTTTAACTGTATCTCCTTCTTTTATTCCCTTCTGGGAACCCAAAAGAACACAACCTACATTATCCTGTTCAAGGTTTAAAGCCATACCATAAACATCATTTGGAAACTCTAAGAGTTCATTTGCCATACATTGATTAAGGCCATAAACTCTAGCAATACCATCACCGATTTGAATTATTGTACCTGAATCAACTGTTTCTATTTTCTTTTCATATTTCTGTATTTCATCTTTTATAATTGAAGTTATTTCTTCAGGTTTTATGTTCATAGGCTCACCTCTGTTCTCCCTTAAGCATTATTTTTTTCATTTCAGAAAGTTTTGACCTTATACTACCATCAATAACTTCATTATTTACCTCAACATAAACCCCACCTATTATACTAGGATCTATTTCTTCTTCAATCAAAACTTTCTTATTAAATTTCTTTTCTAGCTTTTCAATTAAAGTGTTTCTCTCATCATCATTCAAAGCAATAACTGTTTTTACTTTTGCCTTAACAGTATTATTACTCTCAAGATATATATTTTCCATTTCCCTAAGTTTTCCATCAATTTCATTAATTCTATCTTTCTCTATAAGAACTAATAAGAATGAAAGTATGTCTTCATTCACCTTATCTTTAAAGATTTCAGTAAACATTTTTTTCTTCTCTGATGTACTTACTTCTGGATGTTCCATGATTTCCAAAAATTTAGAATTACCTTTTATAGCGGCTACAACCTGCCTTAATTCTTCTAGGTATTCTTTAACTTTTCCTTTTTCTTCTCCAATTTTATAGAGTGCAAGGGCATATCTTCTATCTAAATACTCATGCATAGTTAAATACCTACCTTAGCTATAAAGTCCTCAATAAGTTTCCTATGCTGCTGCTCATTAATAGATCCCTCTAAAGCTTTTGATGATACTAAAAGTGCTAAATCTACCACTTGATTTTTTATATCGTCTTTTGCTTTTTCTCTTTCTCTTTCAGCTTCAACTTTTGCCCTATCTAATATTAGTTGAGCTTCTTTCTGGGCATCATTTACTATGTTTTCGGAAACTTTATCGGCTTTATTTTTATAGTCTTCAACAATAGCTTTTCCTTCTTGTTTTGAATTCTTTAACAACTCTTGATGTTGAGTTACTAATTGTTTAGACTTCTTTTCATTTTCATCAGCAGTTCTTATTTTATTGTCAATTTCTTGCTGCCTATTTGTAATAGTGTTATTGACAGGTTTAAAAAAGAAATGCTTTAGAATGAAATACAATATGATAAAATTTATTATTGTTATAACGACTGTAGTCCAATCAATTTGCATATTAAATTCCAATCCTCCCCTCTAAATGTATATGTAAATTAGTGAGGTATACATTAGATCAAACTTTAAATACTAAAATAAGAGCTATTAATAGAGAGTAAATAGCTGTTACCTCTGATAAAGCTGCACTTACAAAGAATGTACTTAGTATTTTACCACTTGCTTCTGGCTGTCTTGATACTCCTTCAACTGCCTTACCAGCAGCATTTCCAACTCCAATACCTCCTCCTAAACATCCTATAGCAGCTAAACCTGCACCTATTGCTGCCATACCTGATATAAATGAATGTGCATCTAAATTCATAATAAAAAACCTCCTTAAATAAGTATTAAAAAGTAACTATTATTAGTCTTCAGCTATAACTTTTATATTCATTATTGTTAACATAACAAATACTATCATTTGGATTGAACCATCAAATAAATCAAAGAAAGCGTGTAAAGGAATTGGTATTAACAATTGAGAAAACCATGCCATACTACCTAATCCTTTATATACCATACCGATAATTACAGCTCCTGCTGTCAAATTACCAAAAAGTCGTAGACTTAGGGAAACTGGAAGAACTAGCCTTTCTATAATATTAATTGGCAATAGCGGTACTACTGGCTTAGTATATGCTCCAAAATAACGCACTAAACCATTTTTTTTAATTGAATTAAATTGGACTAATACAAAAGTTATTAATGCCAATCCAACTGCAACACTTAGATCTTCCGTTGGTGCCCTTACTCCTATCATCACTGGAGCAATGTTCATTACTAAAATGTATATGGCAAGCGTTCCTACATATGGTATAAATGATACATACTCTTTTCCCATGTTTTCAGTAACTAAATTTCTTACTGCTTCAACAATAATTTCAATAACACTTTGTTTTTTATCCGGTATTTTTTTCATACTAGATGTAAAAAATTTTGCCAATATAGCTAAAATTATAATAATGGCCCATTGTACAATGACACTGGAAGTTATTGGAATTTGAAATGCTCCCAGATGTATTAAAAACAATGGTGAAAAAGCCTCCACTTCATCACATCCTTTCCTAAATTTATTGTTAATTATTTTCAATAAGTGAATATATATATATCCCTAATAAATGGGATGTATAGCCAATTAAATAAGCAACTACATTGTATTTACTGCATATAAATACCCAATATCCTATTCCTGCTGCCATTACAACTCGTATAATAAAACTTATTATATACAAAGATGCTGATGAATTCCTAAATCTTTCTGATATGATGGCACCTACAATGGTATTTATAAAAAAATTAAATATTGCTATGGAAACACCTAATAATATAAATAATCCATAACTTTTAAAAAAAAGCTGTACCAAACAGGCCAAAATCATGCCAAATAATAGATTAATTACAGATACTTTCTTTACCATGTCTAGAATATGTTTATTCATCAAGTTCCCCCTATATAACTAAGATTATATACCTTAAATATATAAAAAGATACAACCTAAAAGTCTTAATTACTCAACTTTAGCCAGTTTATATTACACCTTTTTATTATTTCTCCCTAAATCTATGTATTTCCTTAATAAGGTTTCTGATAATTTATAATTTAGAATTTATTTAACTAACTAATTGTACCAAATATTTTTTAAATATACAATACACTCAGTGTAATATTATAGTACAAATAATTAAAATGGGAAAAAATATACAGTTTTTTAACCATATATTGATATTTTAACATCATATATTACTATATTGTCTGTATAATTATGATAAAATGTATGCTAATCTCCTTTAAAAAGAATGAAAATTCAAAATTATAACTTTTTAATTTGATTTAAACTCACTATATGTACCTTTTGCTAAATCAAAATATTGTAAAATAGCTTCTGTTATTCTATAAGCTGCCTTGCCATCTCCATAAGGATTTATAGCTTTACTCATTACATCATATTCCTTAGGATTTCTTATAAGCTCATTTGCTAACTTTATTATTTTTTCTTCATCCGTTCCCACGAGTCTTACTGTGCCTGCCTCTACAGCCTCTGGTCTTTCAGTCACATTTCTAAGCACCAATACAGGCTTTCCAAGATGGGGTGCTTCCTCCTGAAGTCCACCAGAATCAGTCATAACCATAAAACATTTATTCATTAAATTGTGTGTTTCCTTAGTATCTAGTGGAGGCAACAAATGAACTCTAGAAACATTTCCAAGTATTTTATATACCATATCCTTTACTACAGGATTCAAGTGTACCAGATAAACAATTTCTGTATCTTTATTTTCATCTATAATCCTTTTTAATGCATTACAAATATTCTCGATACCCTTTCCCCAATTTTCTCGCCTATGAGCAGTTACCATTATAACTTTTTTATTATCATAATCTATGGTATTTAATTCATCATTACTAAATTTATAATCCTTCTCTACTGTAAACCTCATAGCATCAATTACTGTATTTCCAGTTACAAATATTTGATTTTCAGACACACCTTCTTTTAACAAATTGGACTTTGATCCAGTGGTTGGTGCAAAATGAAGGTCAGCTATAGCACCTGTAAGCTTTCTATTCATTTCTTCTGGAAATGGGAAATACTTATCGTAAGTTCTAAGTCCTGCTTCTACATGCCCAACCTTTATTTTTTTATAGAAAGCAGCTAATGCTCCTGCAAAAGTAGTAGTCGTATCTCCATGAACAAGTACTAAATCAGGTTTTTCATCTTCAAATATTTCCTCAAGTCCCTGAAGTACTCTATTAGTTATACCTGTCAATGTCTGTTTAGTTTTCATTATATTTAAATCAAAATCGGGAACAATATTAAAAAGCTGTAAAACCTGATCAAGCATCTCCCTATGTTGAGCAGTAACACATATTTTATTATCTATTTCTTTTCTCTTCTCAAGTTCCTTAACTAAAGGAGCCATTTTTATTGCTTCTGGTCTTGTGCCAAATATAGTAACACATTTAATTTTGTTCATATTAAAAACCTCCTTTTTTACTCTCTATGTTTAAAAAATCCAGCCTTCCAGGCCATAAGAACCAAAATAACCATAACTATTATTAGAAGGAAGTATGATCTTTGTGCATTTATCTCCATGGCTATTACAGAAATACTCCCCAACACTGCACTTATGCTATACATTATCATAACAACCTGTTTTTGTGTAAGCCCCATATCAAGAAGTCTATGATGCAAATGGCCTCTATCTGCTTGCATAATAGGTCTTCCATTTATTTTTCTTCTTATCATTGCAAATAAAGTATCATATATTGGTATTCCAAGTGCTAAAATAGGTACAGCTACAGAAAAAGCTGCAGCAGATTTTATTGCACCCTCCATAGATATGGCTGCAAGTAAAAAGCCAAGCAACTGTGCCCCAGTATCTCCCATAAATATAGATGCCGGATTAAAATTGTAAGGTAAAAATCCAAGTATAGCTCCAGATAATATACTAGTAAGCACCGCTGCCTCATATCTATTATTCAACAATGCTATAATAAAAATAGTTATAGAAGATATAAATGCAATACCTGCCGCCAACCCATCTAGACCATCAATTAAATTGAGTGCATTAGTAATTCCAATTACCCATATTATAGTTAGAGGAATGGCTATTACTCCTATATTTATAAACTGGTATGCTCCATCAAACGGATTTGTAATTATTTCTATTTTTATTCCATAAATTATTAAAACCCCTGCTGCTGCTAATTGAAACAATAGTTTACACCAAGGCTTTATATCAAATTTATCATCTAAAAGTCCTCCTATTACTATAATAGTAGCTCCTAGTATAAGTCCCGTTTCAGATTCTGTAAGTTTACCCGTTTTCAAAAACAGAGTAATTATAAATGAAAAGTATATGGCCAATCCACCTATAAGTGGTATAGGCTTATTATGTATCCTTCTATTGTCCTTAGGCACATCCATAATATCTAGTTTAATGGCGAGCTTTTTAATGAAGGGGGTAAGTATAACTGAAAATATTATTGAAACTATTGCAAACAAATACAAATTATTCATAATAACCTTCCTTAATCACATCTTATGTTTTCTACACATTCTGTTATTCTCATCTCTTTATGCATACTAATTCAATCCACGATGTTTTTTCAAACCAATTAATTTCTGGAGTATACTCCTCACAATATACAACTCTTTTAATTCCACAGGTAATTATTAATTTTTGACATTCAGGGCAAGGCATATGGGTAACATATAACGTTGAACTTTCTCTATCATCAGGAGCTACCTCTAGTAGACAGTTTACTTCCGCATGAATTGTTCTTACACAATGATTGTTCTTCATGTAACACCCTACATCCTCACAATGCTCTAATCCTCTTGGGCTTCCATTATATCCAGTTCCCTTTATCCTTCTGTTCTTAACAAGGACCGCCCCTACATGCAGCCTAGGACATGTGCTTCTTTCCGCAACTTTAAATGCGATATCTATAAAATAATTATCCCAATCTTTTCTCATAATAAATATCTCCTTGATATATAATTATTACAACCTATATTATAAACTATTAATCAAAGTTTTAAAACAATCGACAAAGATTTTAATCCTAAAGTAAAGAGTTCACTTAAATTATAAGTGAACTCACTCCTACGCTTAGTGGTATTATTTTGTTCCGTATAACCTGTCTCCAGCATCTCCTAGTCCTGGTACTATATATCCATTTTCATTTAATTTTTCATCAATTGATGCTATGTATACATCTACATCTGGATGAATTTCTGTTACTGTTTTTATTCCCTCTGGTGCAGCTATTAAACACATAAGTCTTATATTCTTAGCACCTTTTTTCTTCAATATAGTTATTGCATCGGATGCAGATCCTCCTGTAGCAAGCATTGGATCTGTAACAATTACTTCTCTTTCTCCTATATCCTGTGGCAACTTGCAGAAATATTCTACTGGTTTTAATGTAGCTTCATCTCTATATAATCCTATATGTCCTACTTTTGCTGCAGGAATAAGTTTTATCATTCCTCCTACCATTCCAAGACCTGCTCTTAGTATAGGTATTATAGCAACTTTTTTACCTGAAAGCATTTTACAAGTTGTTTTACATATAGGTGTCTCTATCTCTACATCCTCTGTTTGAAGATTTCTGGTAACTTCATATGCCATAAGCATGGCTACCTCTTCGACAAGTTCTCTAAAATCCTTAGATCCTGTATGCTTATCCCTTATTAAAGCTAATTTATGCAGTATAAGTGGATGTGTTATTTGTGTTACTTTACTCATATATATTCCTCCTATTTTTCATTTCATAAGGCATTTGAAAGAAAATAACAAGTCAAAGATGCTAGCATACTGACTAGTTATTTCTTTGAAAATGCCTAATATCAATTTTAATTATATAATATTCATTTATTTACTATATTTTTTTTCTATTTCTGTAATTTTATCTATCCTTCTTTGGTGCCTGTCTCCTTGAAATTTAGCAGATAGAAAAGTATCAACTATATCAATAGCAAGTCCTACCCCCACAACTCTCTGTCCCATGGTTAGTATATTAGCATTATTATGTTCTCTACACGCATGAGCACTGAAAGTATCACTACAAAGTGCTGCCCTTACACCAGGTACTTTGTTTGCAGCTATACTTATACCAATACCTGTTCCACATATAAGTATCCCAAAGTCATAATTCTTACTTGCAACCTCTTCTCCAACTTTTAATGCATAATCAGGATAATCACAGGATGATTCTGAAAAAGTTCCAAAATCTTTGAATTCTATATTCTTATCCTGTAAGTGCTCCATCACTTCTTTTTTTAAAGGGAATCCAGCATGGTCACTGCCTAAAGCAACTTTCATAAAAAATACCTCCAAAGTTATAATATTTTATTTAAGACATATATTATTAAGTTAAATCAATTTTTCAAAGGCAATTCCGCAAAAAAAGAAGATACTAACATCTAATTAATGTCTCTATCTTCCTTTAATTTGTTAATTAATAATAAAATACCATTTTTTAATTGTTTATAAGTATACCTGTATTCTTCTATATCTTTTCCAAAAGGATCTGTTATATCCTGCTCTAAAGAAACAAATTCATTTAAAGTATATACCTTATTCTTAAATTCAGGAAAATTCTTCTTTATGATATCTCTTATATAACCTGTCATAGTTAAAACAAGCATTGATTTTTTTATCATATCTTCATTTATCTGAACGGCTTTCCTACTGCTTATATCCAAGTTAATGTTTTGTTTGACTACCACTGCAGAATTTTTAGAAGTTACGCTGTCCTCTACTACTGCAACTCCTGCTGAAATAGCTTTTATATGTTCTATATCACACAAATAATTAAATATTGCCTCTGCCATACAACTTCTACAGGTATTACCTGTACAAACAAATAATATATTTTTCATAGATTAAAAAGCCTCCTAAAAATCCTGCGTTTAAACTTTCACATTTTAAAAATTACACCATTATAATATCAAATCCAGCAGATTTATTTAATCTATTCATCACAGCTGTCCCTATTCCATTTTCATCAAAAGCTTCAGCTATTATAATATCTACATTTTTGTCATCAAAACTTCTTAATGTCTCAAATAAATTTTTAGATACACTAATCATATTATTTCTACTTCCCAGTGATATTACTAGCCCATTTTTATAAAAATCTTTTGTTTCATCCGTAGCAAGTATACCTACCACTTTATTTTCACCTATATAATTTTGCACCATTTCGTTAATTTTTTCAATAGTTTTTTTTAAATCTCCCTTAACTATTTTTAGGGGTGCCTTTGGAGCATAGTGCCTATACTTCATTCCTGGAGCTTTAGGTCTTAAATTTTTATCTGGCTTTTTCATCACTGCAGGATCAATATATATATTATCATCTATCTCTTTTAATGCCTCTAGAGTTATTCCTCCGGGTCTAAGCACACAAGCAGGAGTTACAGTACAATCTATTATTGTTGATTCTACTCCAACTTCACACATATCCCCGCCTAATATAAAATCAACTTTTCCATTTAAATCTTCTATACATCTTTCTACATCCGTAGGACTAGGTCTTCCAGATATATTTGCAGAAGGTGCAGCAATTGGAACTTTTGATGTTCTTATTAGCTCTCTAGCTATTATATTAGATGGCATTCTAATCCCTATACTTGGAAGAGATGCGCTGGTGATATCTGGTATGATTTGTGATTTAGGAAGAATTATAGTCATAGGACCTGGCCAAAATTTCTTCATAAGTTTCTTAGCTATTTCAGGGATATCAACTACCAGCTCTTTTATATCTTCTATATCAGATATATGTACAATCAAAGGATTATCCTGCGGTCTTCCCTTAGCTGCAAATATTTTCTTTACTGCAGCAGGATTGAGGGCATTTGCTCCAAGACCATATACAGTTTCGGTAGGGAAAGCCACAAGTCCACCATTTTTTATGACTTTTCCTGCTTCTTCAACAATACCCTTATCTAAGTTTTCTTTATCTACGATTTTCACTTTTGTGTTCATCTAACATTCCACCTTTACATTAAGGCATTTTCAAAAAATATCCGTCGTATCTTTGACTTGTTATTCTCTTTCAAATACCTAAAAACAATAATTCATATTTTAAATTATATGAATTTAAAACACCTGCACTATTACAAGCCCTAAAACAATTCCGCATAAAGTTCCAAGTGTACTCGTAATACCATCCCATAGTTTTGAGGATTCTGGTATCATCTCTCCGCATACCACATACAACATTATTCCAGATGCAGCAGATAAACACGCTCCCAATACATTTTTAGAAATATTAGCTATGTAAACACCTGCAAAAGTTCCTATGGCAGTCGGAAAAGCTGTAATAAAAGCATATAAAAGTATCCTTGAAATTTTTACCTTAGATGCCATAAGTGGTGCTGACACGGCAATTCCCTCCGGTATGTCATGAATTGCAATTATGAGGCTCATCTTTATTCCAAGGGTTCCTCCTGCTGCAAAACCACATCCCATTATTATGCCTTCTGGAAAATTGTGAATCATAAGTCCCAAAGAAGCCATAAATGCAATTTTTAAATGTTTGTTGGTGCTGCCTATGTTTACTTTAGAGTCAATTATGGCAATAAGACCAGCTCCTAAAACTACAAATATTATAGTAAAAACAAAATTCCATTTATTCATAGATTCAGGAATTAAGTCAAATACTACTACAGACAGCATAATTCCACCTGCAAATCCTATTATAGCACCTAGTAGCTTATTAGAAGGTTCTCTCACTATTACGCCAAGGGAAGCCCCTATCATTGTTCCTACAAGTGACACTATGCTTCCTATTATAACTATACAAGTTATATTTGCATTCAAAAAAATCACCTTATATTATTATTTATATATCATGTTTATTTTAAGACTCTTCAATATATGAATACATTTTATTTTTTCTTATTATCAATATAATTTTCTGAGTTTTCTCTATAATATTTTATTTTTTCAATGGTTTCCTCAGTAAAGTGGGCATAAACACAACTCTTATAAATAGTGTCTAAAAGAGGATATTTGTTCAATTCCCCTCTTTTTATTATAGTGTAGTAAAAGGTATTTTCAGGATGCAAAATTTTCATTTTATTATACTGATGTGCTACATAAGAATGCCTTTTCAAAAATTCTTTATGTACCAATATCATTCTATCACTTCTAAACTTGGAAGTTGATAGAATAATTATTCTAAAATTTTGGTTGTCTCTGTACTTTGAAATATAACTTTCTACATGTACCAAAACAATTTTGTCACATATTATACTTAATTTAGCCCTTCTAATACCCATTTTTAATTTTAACTTATATCCATCATAACTAAATTTTAAAAATTCATTATTGATTCTAATAACAATAGCTAGAAAAATAAGCACTTCTAAGACTATTAAGTAAATTATATAAAATATATTAAATTTTCTGGCTAAAATAAGAGCTGTAGGCATTACACAAAAAATAAAGCACATAGACAGCATAAATATCTTGTAAGATTTTTTTTGCTTTCTAATGGCTTTATCTATGTTCATACTTCCCCGTTAGATAGCACTTAACGGTTTTTCAACTCCTCTCCCATTTTCATTACACTTACTATCAATCGTTTCCCATTTCCTTCATTTTTTCTGCCTGATCTGCAGTTATAAGTGCATCTATTACTTCATCTATATTTCCATCTAAAAATGAATCTAATTTATATAAAGTTAATCCTATTCTATGATCTGTAACTCTACCCTGTGGATAGTTATAAGTCCTTATTCTTTCACTTCTATCTCCTGTTCCAACCTGACTTTTTCTATCCTCAGCTATGCTGGCACTTCTTTCTTTCTCTGCCCTTTCATAAAGTCTGGATTTCAAAACTTTCATGCCTTTTTCCTTATTTTTAAGTTGAGATTTTTCGTCCTGACAGGATACTACAAGTCCTGTAGGTAAATGGGTAATTCTAACTGCTGAGTCAGTAGTATTTACACATTGTCCACCATGGCCTGACGCTCTAAATACATCTATTCTTATATCATTTGGATTTATAACTACATCTACATCATCAACTTCGGGAAGTACTGCTACTGTAGCCGTTGAAGTGTGAATTCTTCCACTTGACTCAGTATCTGGTACCCTCTGTACTCTATGAGTGCCACTTTCATACTTTAATCTGCTATAGGCTCCCTTTCCCTTTACCATGAATACAATTTCTTTAAATCCACCTATATCTGTGGCATTTATACTCATAGTCTCTATATTCCATGCCTGGCGTTCTGCATATCTTGTATACATTCTAGTGAGATTTGCAGCAAATAAAGCCGCTTCTTCTCCTCCTGCTCCTGCTCTAATTTCCACAAATACATTTTTATCATCATTTGGGTCTTTAGGAAGAAGGAGTACTCTTAGATCATTTTCACTTTCTTCTATAACTTCTGTAAGCCTTTTTATTTCTTCTTGTTCCATTTCCTTCATTTCCCTATCTGTTTCTTCCTTAAGCATTTCTTTGTTGTCTTCCAGCTCCTGCTGAGCTTTTTTATATTCTCTGTATTTTGTAACTATTTCCTCTAGCTCTGCATTTTCTTTGCATAACTTTTGCCACTCTTTTTGGTCTGCCATAACTTGCGGGTCACTTATCTTAATAGATAACTCTTCATACTTATTTTCTATAAAATTAAGTCTTTCTAACATAATTTTTATCACTCCGTATAAATATTTTCACAATATATTATTATATCATAACATTTTTATTTATAACACTCCTTTAATCACCCTATCTTTCCCTGCTAAATCTTTTATACACATTATATTTTTAAATCCGTTTTGCGCTAATATGTCTGAAACTGACTCTCTTTGGTCATAACCTATTTCAAACATAATAATTCCATTGCTTTCTAAAACCTTCAAACTCTCTTTAGTTATTTTTCTATAAAATTCTAATCCATCTTTGCCTCCAGAAAGTGCTTCTCTAGGCTCATAGTTTTTCACATCTTCCATTAAAGTAGGTATACTGCTTTCTTCTATATATGGCGGATTAGATACAATCATATGAAATTTTACCTCGTTTTGAATATAATATTCCATCAAATTACTCTTGACTACCTGAACTTTTTCCTCTAAGGAAAATCTTCTTATATTTTCTGCCGTAACCTCACAAGCTGTAGAAGATATATCGCAGCATTTTACATTTATACCTTCTATAAGTTTAGCAATAGATATTCCAATAATCCCTGTTCCACAACATACATCACATATATTATGAAAATTATTATGCTTTATTTGAATCAATGCTTGCTCTACTAAAGTCTCAGTATCAGGCCTAGGGATTAGCACCCCAGGTTTCACTATAAAATCAATGCCCATAAATTCACAATATCCTAATATATATTTTACAGGCATTTTATCCTCTCTTAATTTTAAGTACTTATAGTATTCTTCAGTTTCTTTTTCTGGGACTTCATAATCACCGTTTATAAGCATAAATAATCTGTCCTTGTTTAGTACTTTTCCCAAAAGGAGTTGTGCATCCAAAGCATAGCTTTCTATTTCTCTATTTTTTAAAACTTCATACCCTTTTATTAAAAGCTCTCTTATACTACTTCCTCTAGTTTTCATAAGAATTCTCTGCTTTCATTAAGTTTTCTTCACAATCTTCATTGTGTTCGTTTTTTACAATTTCATTTCCATCGCTATCCAATTCCACAACCCTCTTTATCTCTCCGCTTTCACTATATCTACTTTCTTCTCTTTCTTTTTCAATTCCCTCTGCATACTTTAGAGCTATAATTGCCACTTCCAGTTGGCTATAATCCGGTTCTCTTGTAGTAAGTTTTTGCAGCATGAGTCCAGGATAGGCAAGCACCTTTGAAAAATAACTATTGCTTTTACCCATCCACCTTATAATTTCATAGGTGATTCCAGAAACCAAAGGCAATAGAATTACCCTGTATAAAACTCTTTGCAAAATATTACCCCAACCAGTTAAAGAAAAAAGTATTATACTCACTATCATAACTAAAAACAAAAAATTTGTGCCGCACCTTGGATGAAGCCTTTTAAATTTTTTAGCTTTCTCAGGAGTAAGTTCCTCTTCATTTTCATAACAGAAAATAGTCTTGTGTTCTGCCCCATGGTACTGAAATACTCTACTTATATCAGACATATTACCTATTAGGAATATATAACCTAAAAATATAATTACCCTGATTATACCTTCAATCATATTGAGCTGTACACTTCCATGCACTCCAAACTTTTTAAATATATTTGCTGCAAAAGTAGGAAATATAAAAAACAAGAGTACAGCTATTCCAAGTGATATAAAAATAGTAACTCCCATAAGTACATTATCACTTTTTTCCTTAAATATGC
This sequence comes from Clostridium ragsdalei P11, assembly GCF_001675165.1. Taxonomy (GTDB): domain Bacteria; phylum Bacillota; class Clostridia; order Clostridiales; family Clostridiaceae; genus Clostridium_B; species Clostridium_B ragsdalei. The sequence continues at coordinate 93,733 of NZ_LROS01000033.1, read as the reverse complement.
TTCTAAAACACTTGTCAAACTTGGTGGGCTCCTCTTCATCATCAAAAAATGAAGCAGAATAATTAAGTGTACTTATCCCCATTACCATAGCTTCTATTAAAGATACAAATCCCCTTATCACTGGCAGTCCTAAAAATCTATTTCTTTTAGTATAAGATATACTGTCCTCTCTATTTACGACAATCTCGCCATCTGGTTTTCTAACAGCAGTAGCCATGCCATGACTTCCCCTCATCATAACACCTTCTATCACAGCCTGGCCTCCAACTGATGTTTTTCTTGACATTGTATCACCTCGTATTAAATGGAATAAATACATTTTAACATAAGCTATACATTAAATCACATTCTATATTGTAACAAATCAGGCTTTATTGACTTACCCATATGCCTATGTTATAATACAGAAGTTAAAATTAGAGTTTTGTTATTTAAATTTGAAAGAGGTGACTAATATGAAAAACGGCATACATCCAGAGTACTATCATGATGCGGTAGTTAAGTGTGCATGTGGAAACACTTTTACAACTGGTTCAACACAAAAAGAGTTAAAAGTGGAAATATGTTCTAAGTGCCATCCATTCTACACTGGTAAACAAAAAGCTATTGATGCTGGTGGAAGAGTTGATAAATTCTTAAAGAAATTTAATTTAAAAATCGAGGAATAGACATATTTTTCTAAATTATTATTATAAAACCTGTCTTTTAATTTAAAAGACAGGTTTTTAATTTTTTACTTTTCTCCTAGTTTGTTCATGTTCATCTTGCTTACAATATTCATAAATTCATAATTGTTCCTAGTTTTTGAAAGTAAATTTATCAATTGTTCTGTAACATTTTGAGTATTATTTTCATCATACATAACTTTTCTTATATTGAAAGCTGCTTCTTTCTCTAACTGACTTTTAAATAGTAAGTCATCTCTTCTTGTTCCAGACTTGTATACATCTATAGCAGGGAATATTCTTCTTTCTTGAAGTTTTCTATCCAAATGTATTTCCATATTTCCAGTACCTTTAAATTCCTCAAATATCATGTCATCCATTCTGCTTCCAGTTTCAATAAGTGCAGTAGCAAGTATAGTAAGACTTCCACCTTCTTCTATATTTCTAGCCGCACCAAAGAACTTTTTAGGCATTACTAATGCTCCAGGATCTAGTCCTCCTGAAAGAGTCCTCCCTGTAGGAGTTATAGTCAAATTATATGCTCTAGAAAGTCTAGTAATACTATCTAATAATATTACCACATCCTGCCCTTGTTCTACCATTCTCTTAGTACGTTCAAGTACCATATATGCAACTTTAGTATGATGTTCTGGTTCCTCATCAAAAGTTGAATAAATAACTTCTCCATTTATGGACCTTTGCATATCCGTAACTTCTTCCGGTCTTTCATCTATAAGCACAACTATTAATTGTATTTCTGGATGGTTTTTTGAGATACTTTGGGCTATTTTTTTTAGAAGAGTAGTTTTACCTGCTTTAGGTGGGGCAACTATAATTCCTCTTTGTCCTTTTCCTATAGGCGAGATTATATCCATAAGTCTTGTAGATAAATCCGCACTATTTGTTTCTAATTTTATCCTTTCGTTCGGATAAACAGGGGTGAGTGTTTCAAAAGGTTTTCTTCCCACTGCTCTTTCTGGATTCTCTCCATTTACTTTTTCAACATACAATAATGCCTTAAATTTTTCGCCTTCTTTAGGAATCCTAACTTTACCGCAAACTTCATCTCCTGTTTTTAAATTGAATCTTCTTATCTGAGATGGAGACACATATATATCATCAGGTCCTGTTAAATAGTTCTTTCCTCTTAAGAATCCATAATTATTATTTTCTATTATTTCAAGTACTCCCCTTGCACTATCTGATTCACTTATCATTTCTTTAAGTTTTTCTCTTTTTTCGTTTCCATTTGTCTTTTGTTCTTCATTTTTGTCTTCCTGTGCTTTGTTCTCACTATGCCTTACAGTATGTTCTGCTTCTTTATGTCTATTTGCAGCTTCATCCTTAGGGCTTATTTTTTCTCTAAGTATAACACCACCCTTTTTGATATGGGCAGGAGATACTTTTTTTATTTCCTCAATCAATTGGCTTTTTTTATATTTTGATATATTTTTTATTTCCAAAGTTTTTGCAATTTGTTTTAATTGCAAAACCGTCATATTATCTATATCTTTATCGTCCAAAAGGTAACACCTCACAATTGTCTAATTTTATATTACAATTAAATTTAGGGAAACATTTAAAATATAATTGAAAATATCATTACTAATTAAGAAAATTCCATATAGAAATGCTTATATACATATAACATTATACCCTTTTTCTATATTTTAATCTATATTATTTTTGATAATTACAAAAATTTATATCATAGCATATATTTTTTTATTAGCTCGAGTATTCCTTAATATTTTTTCTTCTACACTCTTACGATTTCCTATACAAAATATAGGAAACCCTAGCAACTCACATCCTCCAATTATAATATTTTTTTTAACTACTTTATTTATATTATATTTATAATAGTGAACGTTCCCACAAAGTCCACATTTTATTTTTAAGGATAATACCCCATTATTTATAGAATTTACCTTTAAAGAGGTGAAACTTTCATTAATTTTGTTAGTGTCAAATATAGAGAAATCCTTGATACAGTATTTCCCTTCTGGACTTATAACAGCAATACTTATATTCGTTTCAAATACCATAAACCTCACCCCCCATAAAATTGGTATTTCAAAATAAAGCATAGTATTTTTTTTAAATATCTTAATACTATATACATTACTATTTCTATAAATATTACTAAAATCCTTCATAAAAGTTGTTTATATTACTTTTATTTATATTATTTTTTCGACAAAAATTGGTATATGTAGTTTTCACTAACACATACCAATTTCTTAATTTAAAAATATACTAATTTTTATTATTCAAAGAAGCTTTTATGAAATCCTTAAACAATGGATGCGGTCTATTAGGTCTTGATTTAAGTTCTGGGTGAAATTGTACGCCTACAAACCATGGATGGTCTTTTATTTCTACAATTTCTACTAACCTTGAATCAGGGCTCGTTCCTGAAAGGACAAGACCTGCCTGTGATAAATTTTTTCTATAATAATTATTAAATTCATATCTATGTCTATGTCTCTCATATATAACTTCTTCTTCATAAGCTTTAAAACAATTACTATCCTTTAAAAGCTTACATGGATATATTCCAAGCCTCATAGTACCACCTTTTTCATCTATATCCTTTTGATCTGGCATTAAATCTATAACAGGATATTTAGTGTCTGGATCTATTTCTGAGCTATGAGCTCCGTCATATCCAAGTACATTTCTGGCAAACTCTATTACAGCACACTGCATACCAAGACATATTCCGAAAAAAGGAATTTTATTCTTTCTAGCCCAACCTGCAGCTAATATTTTACCTTCTATTCCTCTGTCACCAAATCCTCCTGGAATGAGCACTCCATCCATGTCCTTTAAGTGTTCTCCTACATTTTTACTAGTGACATCTTCAGAATTTATCCACTTTATATTTACATTAGCGTCGTTAGCATATCCTCCATGATTTAGTGCCTCAACTACAGATATATATGCATCATGAAGTTCTACATATTTTCCAACTAAAGCTATATTTACATTCTTAGATAATTTCTTAATATTATTTACCATTTTAATCCATTCAGAATTATCTATTTCACTGCATTCTAATTTCAACTTCTTACATACCAATTCATCTAATCCTTCTTTGTGAAGCATCAATGGAACTTCATATAAATTTTCAGCATCTAAGTTTTGAATAACAGAGTCTCTCTCTACATTGCAAAATAAAGCTATCTTTTCCTTTAAATCATTAGATATAGATGCCTCTGAACGACATACTATTATATCTGGTTGTATTCCTATACCCCTAAGTTCCTTAACTGAATGTTGAGTAGGTTTTGTTTTCAATTCTCCTGACTTTTGCAAATAAGGTACTAGAGTAACGTGTATAAAACATACATTTTCTATTCCAACATCATATTTTATCTGTCTTATGGCTTCTAGAAAAGGCTGGGATTCTATATCTCCTACAGTACCACCTATTTCAGTTATAACTACATCAATATCTTGTTCTTTGGCAACCCTATATACTCTTGATTTTATTTCATTTGTTATATGTGGAATTACTTGAACTGTACTTCCTAGATATTCCCCTTTTCTCTCTTTTGATATTACTGACCAATATATTTTTCCTGTAGTAACATTATTATTTTTGCTTAAATTTTCATCTATAAATCTTTCATAATGTCCTAAATCCAAATCCGTCTCTGCTCCATCATCTGTAACAAAAACCTCACCATGCTGATATGGACTCATGGTTCCTGGATCTACATTTATATATGGGTCAAATTTTTGAATTGAAACCTTTAATCCTCTATTCTTTAGAAGCCTTCCTAATGAAGCTGCGGTTATTCCTTTTCCTAGTGAAGATACTACTCCTCCGGTTACAAATATATATTTTGTATTCATAAAATTTCTGCTTTTAAAAGCAGTGTCACCCCCTGTTTTTTATCCTATAAAGTTTTAGTATTACAATTTTTAATTTAACTATTTAAAAATATAAATAACATTATAAAAAGGTTAATATAAACTATTCTAATTAATTATTGACAAACTAATTAATTAGTTTTATAATAACAATTACCTTCATAAATAGTAAAATGGTGTATTTTTGTTCAAAACATATTTACTATGATATCACACTTTCTATTTATATTCCATATTTTTTTATTCTTTTCTACAAATATTTATTTTACTTTATTTATTATATCTTCTGCCTCAAAATACATTTCTCTTATTTTTTTATCAAGCAATAATTTTTCTTCTGCTCTTTTTATATTCCTTTTTACATTTTTACTGTTAACAGAGGGAAAATCTTTTTTCAATAATTCCATATCACAGCATTCATATTTTTTAATAAGCAAAAAAAATAAGTATCTGCAAGATTCATTTTTTAATATTTTAAACATGTCTTTCCTACTAAATCCCTTGTATTCACATAATATTTTAATTATTTTAGTGTATACTTCTTCTTTATTCCTAAAATATTTCATTGGAATCAACCTTCTCTTTTCATTACTATATATTTAATTAATTGCCATATGTGAATACTTTAATCAAAACTACTCAAAAAATTTATTCATTAACTTTTATATTTACTTTTAGCTTGGTATTTTTTAATGCTTGTCCTGCAGTACTAATCTTATAATTTATCATTATATCCCCACCTTGTTCGTCTACGTTTATATTCAAACTATTTGTTTCTATTCTCAGCTCTATAGTTCCATAAGGTGTTTTATACATGGACACATTTTTTTTATCCTCATCAAAATCCATTTTAGTACTAGTACTCCCCATTCTTATAAGAGAAAACTTATCCTGTTTTATCTTCAAAGTAGTAGTAGTTCCTTCCATTCCAGATAATTCAGTTTCTTTATAAACTGCATAATAGGAATCATTTTTTTTATAAAAACTTCCTGGAGTAACAACTTCTATAGGTTCTTCCTCATCAGTTTGTTTACTGGATACAGATATAATAGCCTTTTTTTTCATAATTTTGTTATTAAAACTTTATCAAACCCTATGGATTTTAGTAAAGTTATAACGTGTTTCGCCTCCCTTTTAGTCTAAAATAACTAATATATACATTATATCAGACTAATTTTAATATTAAAATCTATTCCAATCCTGAAATACTTTTTCATACTTTGGAAACCTCACCAAATAAGTAAGGTTTCCATCACTCCAAACTAGGCATTTAAAATAAAATAACAATACTTTACATAGCAAGTTTACCATTAGGAGTGTTAATTATTTGAATTATTCTCTCCTCATATCCCGTACTTGTATTTACATAAACTTTAAAGTAATCACCTTTATAATTCCCAGAAAATTCATAACATAACACTTCCTTATTAGTTTCCGTAGGAATTATAGTAAGCCTCTTACTTGTTACATTTAGTCTCTTGCTAACTCTCTTCTCAGCTTCCCCATAGGTTAACTTAGGAGTTTCTATTTTTCTATTTTCTTCATGGGATATTAAATACTTTTCTGCTTCCACACCTATAATTTCTCCATTATCTAAAGCTATCTTTAGTTTAATCTGATCAGGATAAACAAGTATACCATTTTGACTATACACATAGTTTATAACTGCCACATTATTATATCTTAAGGAATACGTAATGATCATATTTTTATAACCTAAATTGCTTAAATACTTCAACCCAATTTCAGAAGCCTTTTTAACGTCCATAGAGCTGTTATTTATGCTCTTATCATTTATTAAGTAGTATACCTTTCCTCCATTTTTACTTATTTCACATACCACTCTACTGTCTTTTTTAGTTCTTTCCTTTAATGCTGCAGTAAATCTATATACACCTATGTTGGATTTTTCATTAACAGAAGATACATCCATATTTTCTATCTTATCTTTTCCAATAACCTGCCTAGCAATTTTTTCTGCCTCACCTTGAGAAACTTCTTTTTGTAATTTTATTTTAGGGTTTATCTGAAGTGTATTGTCTGAAAACGGTCCATCATAAATTAATGTAGGATATTGAAGAACCTGTTTTTGTATTCCCTTAAATTGTTCAGATATTGATACATCGTTACTTTTAGCAAAAACGCCTGTAATCTTTTTTCTTATTTCTCCCCATTTTACTTTTCCCTGATTTATATTGTTAGATACTAATTCTAGCTGATTTTCCAGTACATTGGATTGCTTTTTTAATTTTTCTATATCATTATAATCTTTTTCACTTAACTGTTTTCCTTCTGTAGATGACCTGCCTAAACTATAGCAGAAATCTCCTACCTGAGTTAAAAACTTACTGGTATCCGATATAGTAGATTGGGATACTGGAAGTGAATGCAATTTATCACTAGCTATAGCAGAATACCTAAATATTTCGTCAAAAACTACTATCTGTTGTTCCCTTGATCCAATTATAGCCGCTTTGGTTAAATTAGTTCTTATATTTTGAACTGCATCTATTAATTCATACATACTTTTACCATACTCACCCTGCAAATAATTTCTATAATCATTTCTTTCAAGCGTCATTAATACGGCAAATGTACTAGAAAACACTACAATTAAAGTTACTATGGCAGTATATATTATCCTTTTTTTAGAAAACTTCATAAATTTCCACCTCTTTTTTATGACTAATCTCACCATTTATCCGATCGCTACCATTGCTAACGTCCCCCATCGCACACAGCGAAAGCGACTATCACCAAATCAAAGATTTGGGATATCTGCTTTTCTATCAAAGTGGGGGATAAGCACTGCTACGCGCCTGGATAAGTTCTTCTAAGGTTCAGCTGGGAAAAGTCATACTTATAAGCAAACTCCATCTGAACCTAAGAATCACTTGATCCGATGACAATTCCTGCATTATTGCATTTTGCCTCTTTTTATATTGTTTGCATTTACCTAATTGTTATGTATTATTTGTTTAATATAAAATTTAAAAGCCAATACTATATTTATTGCTTATTATTAATTTTTTCTTAAATGTTAGTTAAATGAGTTTATTATTTTCCGTACATTTTATATAATTAAATTACATACTTAACCAGAAGGTGATTAAATGAAAGTTTTAATTCTTTCAATTTCTGCAGGAGGCGGACATGGTAACGCTGCAGAAGCTATAAAAAGTTACATAGCCTTAAAAGCTCCAAAATCAGAAGTAAAGATTATTGATACCATTAAATATATAAATCCTATAATAGACAAAGTAGTAATTGGAAGTTATTTAAAATCCCTAAAAGTATCCCCTTATTTATATGGGAAATTATACACTTACTCAGAAGATGATTACACAATTACAAACACTATAAGTTCTAAGCTTATTGAAGCTATGACTTGTAAATTGATTCCACTTATTCGTGAATTTAAACCTGATATATTAATAGCTACCCATTCATTCTCTACAGAAATGCTATCGGTGTTAAAGTCAAAATACAATATGAACATACCCTGTATGTCCATAATCACTGATTATTACTCTCATAGTTCTTGGCTTCATCCTTATATTGACGCTTATGTGGTTTCTAACGAAGATATGATAAGCAAAATGATTTTTAAAGGGATATCCAAAGACACTATTTATAACTTAGGAATACCTGTTAAACCAGATTTTAATATGAATTATGATAGAGGAGACACATTAGAATCATTAGATTTATGTGAATCCAAATTTACCATACTAGTTATGGGTGGAAGTCTGGGACTTGGAAAAATAGTAGATATATATAAACAGCTAACCAATATAAATGAAGATATCCAGATAATCATAATAACAGGTAAAAATAAAAAACTTTATGCAGAGCTTTCAAAGATTAAAGATTCTTCTTCAAAGGAAACCCGCATCATAGGTTTTACTGACCATGTAAATAAATATATGCAAGCTTGTGACCTTCTTTTAACAAAACCAGGAGGACTTACTATTACTGAGGCCTTAATATGCAAAATACCCCTTGGTTTATTTTCTCCAATACCAGGTCAAGAAGAAAAAAATGCTCAGTTTCTACTAAGACATAATTTGGCTGTAAATTTAACTGACATAGAAAAGTGTGGTGAAAACATAGAAAAACTTCTTCACTCTAAAGATGAACTAAAAAACATGGTAGAAAATTGCAGTAAATTTTCTAAACCTTATGCTGGGAATGATATATTTAATTTAATAAATTGGCTTGTACAAAATAAATCAAATAAAAATTCCTTTACAGAAGAAGATAAAATTTATGAAAAGAACAATCCTAAAACTTTTTTTAAATCTGCAGAAAAATACTTTTTGAAAACAGCTTTAAAATTATTTGAATTATAAATTAACTTGTGTTAAATATAGATTTCTATTCATATATTACAAGTTAGGGCTAATTGACGGTATGAAATTCTCAAATTTTGAGAACTTACCATATCCAGCCCACTTGTACTAGATTTATATTCCCAACTTATTTAACACTTCTATTATTTTAAATCTAACTTTTATATTATTTTTGTCACTTATGTCAAATTTATTGTTGTTTACCATCTTATATTCCTCCGGTGTCAAAACCTTTTTCATTTCTTGCTCTGTCTTTTTGTAGGATACTTGTCCTTTTGTAATATCTACAAAACATAATGGTGGAAACATAACACACCACCAGTTTTGACCTCGTCCTTTGCCTATAATCACTCTATAAGCCTCATACCTTCCCTGAGGAAGAGTTATATTTCCATAAGTCTTTATAGGAAAATTTACTTTGGATAAGGTACTTTTAACTTCATAGTTATAACCCTGTTTACTTATTACTCTACGGGCTACTTTTAATACATCCTTATCATTTTCCATTAAAACTTTTCTTGATTCCTCTATATTTTTACAGTCCTTTAGTTTAGGTTGTATATATTTCAATATTTCGTCTCTTACTTTTAGTTTAAGTGCCTGATCACTTTTTGAATCACTATTTGCTATAACATGAAATCTTATAATCCTAGATGCCATATCATCTTGTATATTGTCACTTTTTACTTCACATAAATAGGAACATACAGTAAATATACTTAAAACACATATACTAAATACTAATAAAAATTTCTTCATAATCTCATCCCCACTTTTTAATAACTATTGAATATTTCATTAGTAATTATTTACATATATTTTAATTATATTCACTGTATTTTATTATTTTACTACACCAATTCTCCTTATCTTAGTATCTACATTTACATTTACAACTGCATCCTTATAAGAATCCTCCCATTTATCTTTTACTTGCCTCCACATGAGAGGATGATATCTTTTTATATAATCCTTAAATCCTATAGGATCAATCTTAAGATCCCTTTGAGTAACTTTTATAGCATCTTTACATTCCTGTGCTATGGCCTTATTAAAGCTTTGTTCAATATAGCTCAGTTTATCTACTGATAAAACCTTATCATTAGTATAATAATTTTTTATCTCACCTTCAATATTTAGTTTTATATTAAATACCAAGTTCCCCTTTTCTTGGGACACCTTTATTCTTCTATTGCTACCATTTATCCTTATATCTACAGGATGACCTTCTAAATATATCATTCTTTTACCACTTTTTAATTTACCTTGTAACAATTCTATATTAGAAGTCTGAACTTGATTTAAATCACCCTCATATTTAAAATTTTTTATAGCTGCAGTACCTGCTATTTTTATATTTTTTTTGTCCTTATCCATTTCAACTTTTGGTATTATGCTATTTCCATTTTCACTCATACTAACTAGAAAATCATTTAAAGTTACAGTCTTAACTTCATTGTCCTTGGCATCTCCTTCAACTAATCCCAATATATAATCTTCTGTACTTTTTCCCATAGGTGTTTTAATTTTTATATATTTATCTGAGCTGCCACTAGCTAAAACTATATACATATTTCTATTTAAAGAAGGCTCTCTTTGCAAATAATCTATGACTTCTTTTACTACATCAGGATATTCCATTAAACCTTTACCTAAAACAAGCAGTTTAGTTTGACTAAACTTCACAGTTCTACTGCTTTTAGACATTGCTGTATCTACAGCATCCTCCATTGAATATCCATCTACATCAACATATTTGTCCCCAGATATACCTCCTTTACCTGGTTCTAATTTACTCAAATCCGGTATTCCAAAAGTTACATGAATCTTTTTTAGATTTACAGACGTTAGAGGATCTGTTGACTTTACATTTTTTAATTCTTTAACCTTACCTATATCCTCTCCTGCATCTACTCCTATTACAGATACCAATTGAGTTCTTTCTATCTCAACTTTATCCCAGCATCCAGTTAGCACAGTACAAACTAAAAATATGCACATAAACTTACTTGCATTTAAGTTTCTTTTAGGTTTGCTGAACAAAAATATAATTAAAGGAAGCAATATTAAGCTGTACGCAGCTGCCACAGGCATTACTGTGTTAATTATATGATATAGTTCTGCTATATTTTCAGGATACATAGCTGTCAAATATATAAAGGGAGCTATTAAAGCTGAAGAGATCTTTATATCACCTAATCTAAATACATCTTTCACTATATCTGAAGACAAGTAATATACATTAGAAAAATTGCAAAAGTAAAACATGATCCATACAGCCATTGCTATACCTTCCCATCTCTCTATAAAGGCTCCTCTTATATCTACAGATTTTATCATTGTTATAGTAGGCCATAATAAAGCTTTAGTTTGTTCTTCAGAAAAAATAGCTAGAGACAGTATAACTGTAACAACATAAAATAGAGTTACAAACAAGATGCTTTTTAAAGCTATTTTTCTTATACTTACTTTATTTTTTGCAAAAGGACCAACTAAATATATTATCTCTATGCCAATAAAACTATATATTGTATTTTTAAATGCTTTTAAATAATCATAAGCATCACTGTTAATAAAGTTAGGGATACTATTGTTAAAATGTGCTTTATTTAAAGTGAACAAAAATATTAATCCCATTGATACGAACATTATCCAAAAAGAAACTTCATTAAATTTTATTAAATCTCCTAATTCATTTCTTATAAGATAAATTCCCGTAAATATCATTACAATTATTAGAAATTCAGAAGGAGTTTTTTCAAGTAAATACATTTTTATAACTTCTATAAATATCCTCATACCCATGGATATAAAAAATATATTATATGCAACAAATATAAGTGCCAAAATACCTCCAAATATCTTTCCAAAGCTATTTTGTAATATTATACATAACTTGTTATATCCATTTAATTTTATAACTTTATAGGCAATGTAAATTAAGAAATAAACTAATATTCCTTCTACTATGGTTCCAATCCATCCATTTGAACCTAAATAGTTTACCACTTCTCCAGGATATGAAAATGCTCCTACACCTATCATAGTTATTACTATAGTACTGAACATTCCAAATTCAGTTATAAAATTTTTTTGTGTCATGTAATAACCATCTCCTTACCAATTCACAGTTCGCAGTCCATAATTTACAGTATATGTAAATTTAAATTTTCAAATTATCTTTGCCTTATTTTGTCTTGAGTTTTCATATACCCTGGTCTTCTTTTAAAAAAGCTAAAAGGCAATCTCAGGTACATATCCTTAAAGTCATTAATGTTTTCATTTACCATTGGAGCCAGATATGGTACTCCAAAACTTTTAAGTTTAGCTAAATGTATCAATGTTAATATAAGTCCAATCATAATTCCATAAAGTCCAGCAATTGCAGATGCAATTATGAGTAAAAATCTAATAAGCCTAAATGCTGCTGTCATCTCATAATTAGGTGTAGTAAAACTCGTTATAGCTGTAATTGATACTATTATTATCATTATTGGGCTTACTATTCCAGCTTGAACTGCTGCCTGACCTATAATAAGACCTCCTACTATACCCGTAGTTGCCCCTATGGCCTTTGGCAATCTAGATATGGATTCTAAAAGCAGTGCCAAACTTATCTCCATAATTATGGCCTCTACAAAAGCTGGGAAAGGTACTCCTTCTCTTGAAGCTGCAATAAAATATGCCAGTTTAGTAGGTATTATTCCTGTATGAAAAGAAGTAACAGCAACATAAAGAGCAGGCAATATAAGTGAAAGAATAATAGACATAAACCTTATTATTCTAATAGTGGATCCATATATCCACCTTTGATAATAATCATCTGGTGACTGAAATAAGTTAGGCATTGTAGCTGGAACTATAATTGCAAAAGGAGAATTATCTACTAAAACAGCAATTCTGCCTTCATAAAGTGCAGCTGCTACTACATCTGGTTTTTCAGTGCTCTGAACCTGAGGAAAAAGAGACCACTTATTGTCTTCTATAAGCTGTTCTACATATCCACTATCTAAAATGGCATCTATTTTAATGTTATCTAATCTTTTCTCAAGTTCCTTTAGAGCTTTGGTATTTACTATATCGTCTATATACATTATTACAACATCGGTTTTAGATCTTACCCCCAGTGGTTTGGGCACAATTTTAAATCTGGTATCCCTTACTCTTCTTCTAACAAGTGCTGTATTGAATCTTATAGTTTCTGTAAATCCATCTCTTGAACCTCTTAAAACAGTTTCTCCTGAAGGTTCCGTTACCCCTCTGGCAGGCCATAATCTAGTAGAAATTACATAAAAACTTTTCATTCCTTCAAGAAACATCAAAGTATCTCCTGATAAAACCAAATCCACCCCTTTTTTTAAATCGTCTAAATCCTTCATATCAGATACACTCATCATTCTATCTTTTATATTATCTACATATTTTACATATCTTGATCTAGCCATTAACCCTCTAAGTAGATCATTTAAAAGCAGTTTGTCTCCCATTCCATCTATGTATACTATTGCAGATTTTACAGATCCTATATAAAATTCTCTAAAAACCACATCTGAATCATCTTTAAACAGATCTTTTAAATATTTTATATTTTCATCTACACTAGAAGACACCGTGCTTCTTATCTCTTCTTTCACTTTTATCACTTCCTTAAAAAGAATAGATAGAAAAGGCGTATAATACAACTGAGAGAACTATTAAAATTACGCCAATTACCCTAGATTTAAAAGCAGTTTTTATTAACCTATTTCTTTTAAATTTTTTTGATTCAATGAATGTCAAAATGATTCCTTCAATTACCATAAGTATAAAAAAATATTTGTCAAACAGGTGAACTATTCTCACATTTTTCCCTCTTCCCTTTTGTCAACTTTGTATGAAGTAATTTTAAGTTATTTTTCACCTAATAAAACTTATTTATTCATAAAATTAATTTCTCTAAAATTTATATAAAAAATCCTATTTGGTTATAAACTTTCTAACCAAATAGGATTTTTTACTAAGATATAGAGTTTTCAAAAGTTCTCAGTATTTTTTTAAATTTTTTGTTTAGACTTATCAAAATATTTAACCGAGCTTGTGGTTGTAAAAAATATAGGGAGTATAAGTTGATTTTTATTTAGAAACTCTATAACTACATTTTTAAATGGTTCTTGTAATAAACACCTCTCTATACCTAGTTTTCATATTATCATAACATTTCTGTGCTTTTACCATATCATCAAAAAAAGCAAAAATGCTTGGACCGCTCCCACTCATAAGTGAACCCACTGCTCCAAAATTTATCAAATCACTTTTTATTTTTCTAAGTATGGGATATTTTTTTAAAGTTACATTTTCCAAAACATTTTTCATGTTTTTACTCAGCATCTCCAATTTTGATTTATTAACCGCATCTATTAGAATTTCTGTATTAGGATGTCTTTTTATTTTACTTATGTCTAAATCTTTATATACCTCTGCTGTACTCACTCCAAAAGGCGGTTTAATCAATATAAGTATATGATTTCTAAACGGCCTGAGTGGTGTAACTTTCTCTCCTATCCCCTGACACAGTGCTGTACCTCCTATTATACAATAAGGAACATCTGCCCCTATATTTAAACCTAATTCACTCAATTCTTTATCACTTACTTCAGGAGTATAAATATTTCTCATAACCTTTAGTATAGCTGAAGCATCCGCACTTCCACCGGCAAGTCCAGCTGATACAGGTATATTTTTATCTATGTTTATACTAATTCCATTCTTTATATTATATTTATCAATAAACAATTTTGCTGCTTTATAAACTAAATTTCTCTTATCACTGGGAATATATCTATTATTAGAACATATCTGTATTCCAGTTTTAATCTCATCTACTTTTAAAACATCATATAAGTCTATATTTTGCATTATCATTTTCAAAAGATGATACCCATCTTCTCTTTTTCCCACCACGTCTAATGAGAGATTTATTTTAGCATAAGCTTTTACTAACATTTCAATCCTCCAAAGTAGCTTAATAATATTAAGGTATTTTAAGATAGTATAATACTATTTTAAAATTAAAGCTATACTTTTAAAATTTAAAAGTATAGCTTTTTCCTATATCATAGCTAGTGAATTTAAATTTGATTTTTCTTTATTTAGCTTCTCATTTAACAGTTTTATTAGAGGATCTAATTCTTCAAAGAATATTATTATGAGATCTCCTTGTTTTGCAGTGTCTATTGCTTTTTCTAATGCCTCTTTTTCATCTAGAATAATTTCCACCTTGTTCATGTCAAAGCCTGACTTTGTAACGCCTACTTTTAGTATCCTTGCTATAGCTCCAATTTCTCTACCTCTTCTATCTTTATCTTCTTTAATGTATACATAATCAAAGTTCTTTCCCGCAATACATCCTATTTTTTCAACACTCTCGTCTGTTCTGTCACCTGGTACCCCGATTATTCCAACTAATCTATTATATTTTAAATTTTTAGCACCTTTTATAACAGCTTTATACCCTTCTATATTGTGTCCATAATCTAAAACTACTTTTACTCCATTTAAATCATACATATTAAACCTACCTGGGTTAAAAGAAAAATCTCCATAAAAAGTTTTAAACCCTTTCCTTATAATAGAACAGTCTATATTAAGCCCTACTGCAGCTGCACAAGCAGCCATAGCATTTTCTACATTGTAAGTTAATTTTCCATCTAATGATATTCTTATATCTTCTACTTTAGCAATAGGTACTATTTTTTCTGTCTTTTCTACATACATAATATTATCTCTAATGTATACTCCATATCCTCCACTATTTATGTTCTTTCTCAAAACTGGATTATCCTTATTTTTCGAAAACATAATTATAGTACTTTTTATTCTATTAATTATACTTATACTTACTAAGTCATCTGCATTTAAAACTACATACCCACCTTTTTTTACAGCCTCTCCTACAAGAGACTTCACATAAGCTAAATCCTTCATGGTATGTATTCCATCTATACCTAGATGATCTTCCGTTATATTAGTTATAACTGCTACATCTGCTAGGTCATAAGCAAGACCTTTTTTTATTATGCCTCCCCTTGCTGTTTCTAATACTGCTGCCTCTACATCCCTATTTGCCAAAATAGTTTTAGCACTATAATATCCTGTAGTATCACCTTTACATATGCACTTATTATTTACATATATTCCACCTGTAGTAGTCATTCCAACATTATATCCGGATTTTCCTAAAATATGTGCTATAAGTCTTGTAGTTGTAGTTTTCCCATTAGTTCCTGTAACTGAAACTACAGGTATGGATTTATATTTATTAAACATCATATCTACTATAGCACTTGCTACATCTCTGCTCTTACCTTGGCTAGGATAATGGTGCATTCTAATACCTGGTGCTGCATTAACTTCTAATATAGCACCTCCATTTTTGTTTATAGGTCTACCTATATCTTCACAGCATATATCTATACCACACACATCAAGTCCTATAGCCTTTGCTGCTCTTTCACAAATATTTATGTTATCTTGACATATTATATCAGTACAATCTACTGCTTTTCCTCCTGTAGATAAATTACCATTTTCCCTTATTATCAACTTTTTACCTTTAGGTAATATACTATCTAATCTATAGCTGTGTTTACTTACACAAGACCTTAATTCTTCATCTATTTTTATTGTAGTCAAAGGTTTCTCATGTCCCTCTCCTCGCGCTGAATCTTTATTTATATTTTTTATTAATTCAACTACAGTACTTACTCCATCTCCTACAACGTAAGGAGGTACTTTTTCTGAAACAGCTATTACCTTTCCATTTATCACACATATCCTAAAATCTTTTCCCGTTATATTTTTCTCTATCATTATGTTATCATATTTTTTTGATAACATATTGTAAGCATTTATAGCTTCCTTCTCATTTTTTATATTTATAAATACACCTTTTCCTTGATTACCATAACAGGGTTTTAAAACTATAGGATACCCTATCTCTTTAGCTTCTATAAACAATTCTAAAGGGCTTCTTACAATTCCACCTTCTGCTACAGGAAGACATTGATTTTTAAGTATCTCCTTAGTCAATATTTTGTCACAGGATATATCTACAGCTACAGCTTTTGTATTATAGGATATAGTGGCTTCTATAATCTTACTATACTTTCCATACCCCAATTGAAATATACTGTTATCTCCTATTCTAGTTACAGGTATTCCTCTCCTTTTAGCTTCCGATATTACAGCTAAAGTACTTGATCCTATTTCTTCTCGTTTTAATATTTTCTTTAGATCTTCTATAGCTTCATTAAAATTATACTCTTTTCCCTTTATAAGAGAATTTATTAAATTTACAGCGATCTTTCCCGCTGTTACCCCTGTATTTTTGTATAAATACTCATATATTATATAATATTTGTCACCACTTATTTCTCTAGCTTTTCCATAGCAAGCATCTACTCCCAAACTATTTTCAATGGAAAGTATAATGTGTTCGCATACATGAGCTAAGTAAGTGCCTTCTTCTAATCTTTTTCTAAAACCATGCTCTTCATCAATTCCACACCTGTGTTCATTTAGTGCAGGTATGATCTTTAACAATTTATAATTAAACCCAGGTATGTCTTTAGTAGGAACTTCGCTGTATCCTTCTAAATCTACATACATTTTTATGCATTTTTTATGAGCAAATATATTTCTTCCCTGAAAAATTCTAAAATTATCTATTCTCATCTTCGTATATATTGCCCGTTACGCAAGCATAGGACTTTTAAATTTGTTTAAAGACTCTGCTTACTTCCCTATTCATAGTATCCGATTTTGCTTATTTGCTACTTTCGTTTGGTCCGATACTCCAAGGGCTTAAAATCCCGTTTAACTATAACGGTATCATCAGCACTTATCTTTACGTTAGGCATTTTCAAAGAAATAATTAGTCAGTATGCTAGCCTATTTTTTATCATACTGTGTCGGTAGAACCCTTAGATAGGATTCACTATCTGCGGAACCTGCCCCCTTGTCTGATAAAAAATATTCGTCGCATCTTTGACTTGTTATTTTCTTTCAAATGCCTTGTTTACTGATTTAACGGTGTCTTCAGACTCCTCCCTTTATATCTATTTGACCTTTTATTGGTTTTTATTATTTCATTAGGAATGACAAAAATCAAAATTTACTAGATATTATAGGCTGATTTATTTAGTAAATTAAAATTATCTCCACATTTAAGAACATGCAATTTTACATCAAACATGGATAACACTTCATCTGGATGTTGTTCTGAAACATTACTGTAAGTTATATTAGAACCATCTATTATATATACTGCTCCAGAACCAACTACTGTAAATTCTCCATTTTCCTTAACTATAATAGCTGTATCCTCATCAATTCCTATGCCTAAACTTTGAGGATTCTCTGCTATTCCTACAAGCAATCTCCCTATCCTGCCTCTCTGTGCAAAATGTTGGTCTATGATAACCCCTTTTATAAAGCCAAGTCCCGGAGCCATTTTTAGAGTACACTTTTTAGGGGACTCCTCATCAGGACCTGTTACTATCATAGTATCACTCATAACAGAAGCACCTGCGGAAGTTCCCACAAAAGTACATCCATTTTTATATAGCTCTTGGATTTTAGAATACAGTGGTGTTCCTCCTATTAAACTGGTTATTCTAAGTTGGTCACCTCCGGTAAAAAATATCATAGAAGCATCTTCTATTACAGTTATATTGCTTATATTAAATGCATCCTTTCTATCTTTAATATTTAATATTCTTATATTCTTTATACCTAATTCTTCAAATATTTTCTGATACTCGTATCCTAATTCCTCCGGAATTTCAGAAGCAATAGTTGCAATTACAAGTATATCTTTACTTTTTTCCAGCATTCCAGAAACTTCTTTTAATATTTTTTTATCACCTTTTTTGTCCTCTGCCCCTCCTATTATTATCAAGTTTCCCTCTACTTTTTCTTTCAAACTTATACACCTTCTCCTGTGGATATTTTATATCTTTTCCATATTTTTAATTATTATGCGTAAGACAAAAACTTCAGCACTTTACTGCTGAAGCATATAAATTAAGTTATTCATTTTTAACTTAGCTTTCACCTATACGGAACTTTGACTTAATATAAAAATATTGCGAAGCAAAGCTTCGCAAGTTAAGAATTAATAGTGAAAAATTAATAGTGAAGGATGATTTTTAGCTGTCGCAAAAAATCCTTAAATTTATATAAGTCAGTGCTTAGTAATGTTTTGCTTTAGCAAAACGAGCCTTCAAAAACTTAATTAAAGATTCTTTGTAGTGTAACGGAAAAAAATCTACATTAACTATTAATTCTTCATTCTTAACTATTAATTAAGTTATATAACAGCTCTTCCTGGTATAATAAGCTTTTCTCCAGCTTTTATAACATCGGGATCTTCTATGCTGTTTAGTTTCACTAAGTTTTCCACTGTAGTATAATACTTTTTAGCTATCTTCCACAGGGTGTCCCCTTGCTGGACTACATATATTGTTAGGCTGGATTTTTTATCCGGGAACTCTCCCTCTAAGGTATCTATATTTACTAAAAATTCCTTATGGGTAATATAGTTTACCCGAGCATAAACCTCTATCACTGCTTTTATCGCTATAGTGTCTACTTCTATTTCTCCCTCTATACTTTCTAAAGACACTTTTGCTATACACTGCATATCAATTTTACTTTCAGGTATATCCACACTACAGTTAAAAGGTATTTCCTCATTAGACCTTCCTATTTGATTTTCTGAATTTTTATATAGTATCTTGGCATTTAAAACTCCCTCTACTATAACCTTATCCTCTACTATTTTCTTATCAGTTATGCACACATCTCCATAACACATAATTACTTCTGTAGGTTTAATTCCTTCACTTATTTCTATATTGGATTTAACCATACTTTGAGCAGTATTTTGTCCATGCATAACATTCAATTCATAATCTTCTTTTTCCATTTGCATAAGAGAAGATGGAGAATATGCATCTTCTATTATATCCATATCTTCTTTATACATAACCTTAGTATTGGATTTCACAAGTACTTCTAGCTCAACTATTCTGTTTTCCCCTAAATCATCTTCTCGCATAGTATGTTCTACTTCATCAATGTTAAAATCAGTATGGCTTTCCATAGAAGGATTAACTCCCTGCATTGGAATTTCCTTATTTACAAACACATCTTTCTCTATGCATACAATATCTCTTGTATCCTTTCCCCTATAGAGCATTCTAATAAGCACATAGGCTTCTACAGATATTTTATCTTCTAACACCTTTATATCTTTTTTATGAATATTTATATTATATTCTAGTACACTTCCAACCTGCGGTTTGTCCACAGATATCTGAATTTCAGTTTTAGCAACTAAATCTCCTGAAACTGTACCCACTATTTTATCTACAGTAGCAGGATTTTTTAACATCTGTATGTCCTCAGATCCAGTTACATCTTTTATAACCTCAAATTCATATTTTTTATACACTTCTGCCTTTAATTTTATAATTCCCTCAATAGCTATTTTTCTCTCATTTGCTATAGTACAATTCATATGTTCCACATAACAATCTGAATCACATAACATCATATGTTCTGTGCCGGGTACCTCCACATAATTGGAAAATGTTCCTGTATAATTGACACTGTAAATGCCCATGTTTTCGCTTTCTTCTGCTAAATAAAGCAAAGTATATTCTATTTTACCCTCTACAAATACTTTATCCTGCATCACTTCTTTATTAGTTATACTTGGCTTTGCATTAAGAATTAAAATTTCTTTAACATCCGGATTTGTATCAGGTATTACATATTCTGCTTTTATAACAGTATCCGAAAAATCTTCGGCTAGTAACTGTTCACATTCTATATTTTCTTTAATAAAATCTATGCTCATATTTATTACCTCCTCCATAAAAACCTACTATTTATTTATATAAATTTGAGGTAAAAAATATGCTAATATTGTAAAGATTTTTATGCTGTCTATTAATATTGACATTTAAAGAATTTTGACGTAATATTAAGTTGGTTGTTAACCATATAACCTCTCATAAATTCTCAATACCCTTTTATACCATAGTTGAAAGATGGAATAGCCATCTTTCTTCTTACCCTATAGAATTAAAAATAGTATATAGAATGATAATCATTTAAAATTATTATTCTATATACTATCCTTAATTCTACTAAAATTCTACTAATTACCACTTAGAAAAGAGTAAAGGTAGTGGTTCCTGTAATTTGATTTGATTAATATTGCAAAAATAAATCGGCTATTTGATACCAATTTACGCCGTTTTATACTGGGAAAACTAACTGAACTGTCTTAGTTAAAACATCTGAATAGCTATATGTCACTTTCCTTTGGGTGTCACTTTCTAATCTAATCACAAATATACTAGGATAAGCTTTTTCTATCGTTCCCTTATTAACAAAAACTTTTCTCCTACCACCGTTTGCTTTTAGGGTTACCTTATCTCCCACATGATTTTCAATATTTTTTCTTATAGAAGCTAATACATTAGATCCTTCCATCATTCCAAACACCCTCTTTCAACATTTTATATTATACTCCCTATGTGCCATTATGTCAATTAAACTTTTTAGTATATCAGTTAATAAATCGCTTTGTCAATATTAATTTTTTGTAAACAGAACCAGGATACTTCTATTTATAGCATTTTATATTGTTATTTCTTTAAGTCACTCATATATACAATAATATTTACTATTTTTATGATTTTTATACATAGAGTGATTTGGGAAATCCTTCTCTATACTTTCCTCTTGTTTGTAATCCTCCAATACCATTAGTTCTTGTTATAGTATTTTCTAATGCCTCTTGAATGGATACAACTTTTTCTATATTGGTATACGCTATTTTTTCGCACAAAAATACTGGGTCCAAACAATGAATAAGTACTCTACTAGGTGAGCTTGCAAAATTAGCTCCTGAATCTAAAATCTTCTCGTAGCAAGACTGGCATGCCCCTGCAAATATTACTAAATCATCATAGTTAGATTTGTAATTTCTGAGTTCGGATACTGTTTTTACAAAATACTTGGAATTTTTGTAGTTGTTTAAATCTGTATAGTCCTTAGTACCTTTAACTATAGCATCATGTCCTGTAATCACAACTATATCAGGCTTAATTTCCTTTGCTAACTCCACTACCTGACCAGGTTGATCTTTCTCCGGTATATTTTTCCCAACTACATCTAATAAAAGCTGCTTATATACTTTAAGACATACATCTAAATATTCCGAATCTCCATCTATATGAAGTATCTTTCCGGGTCTTCCAAAAGTAAGTTCTTTACCTGATTTATGAGATAAAAATTTTGTTATATTGTATTCTTGCCTAAACCCTCCCCTGCTTGCTAAAATATCTTTAATAGATCTATTAACTTGTCTACTAAATATCTTTTCACTTTCTGTAAGAGAATCTTCAGATACAGGTTCTAAATCATCTTCAGCTGAATCTGCAATTATTCTCAAGTTTATTCCCTTTAGAATATATAGTTTTCCTTCTGCTTCTTCTTTCACATCTATTATTTTAAAAGTTATATCTCTATCGTAAGATTTCCTTACCACTACATCTCCTATTTTCATATTTTCATACATCCCCATATAAAAAGTCATGGTATATATTATGAATACAATGCCTTTTAAGTGCAAAAAATAAGGACTATACCGGATTTAATTTAAAATTCCAGGTATAGCTCCTAACCTTCTTTGATAATTTTACTTCTGGTTATATATTTTTTTAAATTTCTCAATAAAATCAATATATTTACCCTGCTCAGAAATTAATTCCTGAAGTTTATTATTATAAGTCTTTAAAGGCCAATTGACTTCATTATAGTAGTATCTATTAGCTAACCTCCAAAATCTTTGAGGAAATAGCAAAAAAGCAAATATTACCCTGTATTCTTCTTCTTTAATAGGACTAACTTCATTATATGAATTAATTATAAGCTCTGCATTAGCTATATCCCAGTTGGATCTTTTTAAAACCTTACCCATAAAGGACGAAATATCATAAGCCCTAACTTCCCTTTTACAATAGTCGAAGTCTATTACATTTACTCTATTATTATTATCAATTACTATATTGTGATAGGTAAAATCGTGATGACAAAAACCTTCTTCCTTTTCTGTAATATTACATAACTCATCATATTTAGAATCATTCAATACCTCTATGGCCTTTCTTCCAAAATCTTTATAAAACTGAACTTCTTTAGTGTAATTTAAGTCAAAATCTCCCTTGCTGCTTTTTTTTCTACCCATATCTCTCATTTTATCAAGAGCTTTAACCCTTTTTTCCATAAGGTGGTGCCACCTACCAAGATCTGTCTTTAATTTGCTGTTTTCCGGCGGCTCATATCCTTTGGAAGCTGCATGTAAATTTGCCAGGCACTTAGAGGCATTTATGACATCATCTCTATTTTTAAAATCACATTCCCTGCCGCTAATCCATTCGGAAAGAGTATATATATCTTCATTTACAAGTGCATATGGATTTCCATCTACATTATTGCAATACTTATCTACATATGGGAACCCATTTTTTATAAGATGCTCCTTTGCTCCATAAACAAACAGAAGTTTTTGAGTCCCATAGTTTACCTTTTTTAAGCACTTCATTCCTTTATCTGTTTTTAGAAGATATACTCCTTTGCTTGGTTTTATATTTTCAATTTTTACATCAAATTGTCTTTCTATTTCAAATTCTCGCATCATGTTAATCACCCCTATATATTTATATGAGGTCCTAAATTAATTTAGAAGAATATTAACATTTTGAGCTTTATTTTAATATAATGAAATATACTAATTTAGAGAGGAATAACTTTATGAAAATAGGCATTGATGGACGTGCCGCAAAATGGTATAGAGGTACTGGTATAGGTACTTATACTTACCAACTGCTAAATTGTTTAAATAATATTGATAATATAAATAATTATTTACTTTTCATGCCGGAGGGATTTAGAGACAATATAAATTTTAAAAAAAACTTTAGACTAGATACGCTCCCTCAAGACAATAATTACAACTTTTGGCAAGAAGTCAATGTACCGAATACAATAAAAGATACTAATATACAATTGTATCATGTTCCTCAAAATGGAGTTGGACTTCCCATTCATAAAAATTGTAAATTTGTCATAACACTTCACGATGTAATTCCCTATAGAATGCCTTCAACCGTAAGTGATAGATATCTCAAGGTTTTTTCAGATTATATACCTAAAGCAATACCCCAATGTGATGGGATTATTACGGTTTCAAATTTTTCTAAAAAAGACATCATGAAGGCCTTTGATTTCCCAGAAGACAAAATATATGTTACCCCTCTAGCCAGTGAAGAGATCTATAAACCCCTGGATAAAAGAATAAGCAAATATGTTGCTAAAAGATATTACTCTATAACTGGAGATTATATACTATACGTAGGTGGATTTAGCCCAAGGAAAAATATACTTGGACTTATAGAAAGCTTCAGTAAATTAGTGTCTTCATATAAAAGTCCTTTAAATCTAGTTATCGCCGGAAACAAGGGAATATCCTACAGCATATATAAAAATCGTGCTGAAGAATTAAATATATCAGACAAAGTTATATTCCCAGGTTTTATATCTATGGATCATCTTCCATATATATACAACGGGGCTGAATTATTTGTATATCCTTCTTTTTACGAAGGATTTGGTCTTCCTCCAATAGAGGCTATGGCCTGTGGTATACCCGTAATAGTATCAAATGCAACTTCCCTTCCTGAAGTAGTTGAAAATGGTGCTCTTCTCGTAGACCCTACAGACCAAACTAATTTATATGAATCCATGTTAACCGTACTTTCAGATAATGATCTTAGAAATAAATTAATATCCTCAGGTATGAAAAGAGCCTCTGAACTAAGTTGGGGGAAAACTACCCAAAATACCTTGGATGCATACAACAAAATTCTAAGAAAATAACCAATTTAAAATTGTAAGAAACCGCATATATCTTTGAAATACATAGATTCTAAGGATATATGCGGTTTCTTACATACTTTATTTATTTTTTTCTAAATATATTATTCACCTAATTTAGGATTTTATCTCTAAATTCCTGTAAAAATTCTTTTCTATCTTCTTTATATCTAGTTTTTCTCTTCAATCTATCTAAAAATACTTCTTCTTCCCACTCCTTACGCTTACTATAATAGTCTCTTGCTATAGTGTAAAAATCATTAGGGAAATCTAACATAGCATATAATACTTCAAGCTCTCTACGACTTAAAGTATTTTTATTGCAATAACTGTTTATTATAGAATTAGTTTTATCTATGTCAAAGGCAAAATTTTTAATAACTTTATTTATAAAGTTACAAAGATCATGAACTTTAAGATCTATGATAGCATAATCAAAATCTATAAAATACGCTTGATTTTCATTTATTAATATATTATGGTACGCTAAATCGTGATGGCATACTACTATTTTATCCTCTTCACTACATAATTTATAATAATGAGATTGTTGAAGTAATATTATGCTTTTTTCTATTTCCTCTATATAGTAATTCCAATTTTTAATAAATATTTCGTCAAACTCTGTCTTCTTATCATGAATATTCGCTATATTTTTAAAAAATTCCATTTCTTGAATTCTTCTCTTAAAAGCATCAATCAATTTCCCATTATTACTCTTGTTATATATACCTGTCTTAAATCCCTCAGAAGCAAGATGAAATTCGCCTAAGCCTTCTGCTGCAATATTCAGTTCTATAGGATTACTAAAGTTACATTCCGTTCCATTTACTGTATCCATTATACAGTACATATCTCCATCCCAAATAGTATATATTTCTCCTGCTTTATTTTTCACAAAATTTATTATTCTAGGGAATTTTGTTCTCACATAATTTAAAACATTATATATAAACTTCAGCTCATCTAAAGTATAATCTACTTTTTTTAACACTTTTTCTCCTTTGTCTGTAGAAATCATATATACACTTCTAACCGGTACAACATCATATACTTTTAAATCAAATCTATCAAAAAGCTTTGTACACAAATCATACTTGGTTAAATATTTTTTTTCACCATATCTGTCTACCAATTCTGCCTCCCCCTTACCATCTAAAATTTAATTAGACTCTCTCCATCTTCATCTATAGCTTTATTTAGTTTAAGTATATATTCTTTTTCCGTCCAATTTTTTGTACCATATATATATTTGCTGCAGCATTTCATAACCTCATAAGGATAAGAAATCATTGACAAAATAAACTGCACACTACTGTGTTTTAAATGTTCGTACTTACAAAATTCCATTATAATTTCATAAAAATTTTCACTTATGCCTTTTCTTTTTATCCTATTTAAAAAATATACTGCATCCATCTCTACCATGTTATAACAGCATCCTTCTATATCTATAACTTCTATATTTCCTTTTTTTCTCAGATTGTTAAAATATGTGTTTCTGAGACACATTTCCACCCTTTTCATGCTTCTAATTATTAAATCCGTATAACCATTTTTATCCATATTATTCATACAGCTTTCTGCTCTTATTAAATACTTTTTTCCTATTTGATTTAGTTTTTCCTGAAATATAGTTTTGTTTTGTAACTTCTCTATTCTATCTAGATATTTTTTCAATTTCTTCGTATAAACTTTATACTGTTCTACTTCTTTTCCTATATTGTTATATAGTCGTTTATTCATAATACCACTATATTTTAAAGTTCTTCTATGAAATTCACTAATTATAAACATCTGTTCTTTTATGTTATCCAGAGATATATTCTTGTACTTTATTGTATTATCAAATTCTTTTACTTTAAATATTTTTTTTGATTCTAAATAATTAACAAAGCATGATTCAACATCCTCAAAGTACACTTTTAAACCACCTCTTTGTTTTACCTGTGAGATTGCCCTATCTATGCATTTTTTTCATTTCCTTTAACATCTTTTTCCTCTTTTTTTCTAGTTTCATAACTTCCTTTTTTCTTTTATTCATTTTTTCTAGCTGCTTTACAGTCTTCTTTAAACTATCCACTTTACTTTCATAATATCCTAAATCCTTATTTTCAAATTCATCTATATTTTTATTATGAGATTTCTTATGTGACATTAGATGTTCCTCCTTTTAAAATCTTAATTACATTTGCTCTTCTTAAACTCATCTATGAATTCCAGTCTTTCTCTTGTGTCACCTAAAATTCTCCTTAACTTTTTAATAAACGCCTCTTCTCCCCAAGGCTGTTTTTCCCAATAATACTGTATTCCAAGCTGCCAATACCCTTGAGGGAACTCCATAAAAGCTGACATAATAGGTATATCCTCTGTTTTTACAACATTTATAGCATTATATGCATCAATTATAAAAGACGCATTATTCATATCCCATTTGCCGTTTTTCATCCTTCTTATAAGCAAACTAGACAGGTCATGAAGATGTGTATCTAATATACAGTAATCAAAATCTATAATGTTTATTTCTCCTCCAGTATCTATTAAAATATTATGATTGGCATAATCATGATGACAAAATCCATTACTTAAGATTTCTTGTTTCATTTCATCTAAATATCTGGTCTTTTTTAAATCTTCTATAGATTTTTCCGCAATATTTATTTCCTTTTCCATAGAATTTAGATACAATATATCAAATTCTTCCTTATGGTCTTTTTTTAATATTCTTTTTTTAAAATCTACTATTTCATTTTCTCTAGTTTTAAAAGTATCTATCCACTTAAACCATCCTATCCTAGGATTCATATTTTTTAGCACTTTAAAATTACAGCTTTTTTTATGAAGTTCTGCTAACTTAGAAGTTGCAACTAAAACATCCAATGGATTTTCAAAATTACACTGTCTAGAGTCAACCCATCTGCATAAATAGGCATAACCCCTTTCTATTTCTATATAATCTTTTCCCTGCTTAGTTTCAATTATTTCAGGTATGCTCTTAAAGTTTTTATTTTGGAGATGCTTTATGGCAGAAATTATAAATAAGAAATGTCCAAAATCGTAATTTATTACCTTTAAGCAATATTTATTGTATTTTGTATGAACCTTATATATACTTTTAACTTTTTCTATAAATTCAATATGGAGATCATAAGCATCTTCAACATATTTTTTTACTTCTAATATATCCAAAAGCCTTTTCCTCCAAAAATTACTATATATGTAGTATATGAATAAATATATCCGTGTGTGCTAAATTAAAATATCCACCTAATTATTCATCTGCAATTTGTATTCACCTTTTTATATTAGTATTAATATTATATAATATAACATTTTAACCATTTTAGAATTACTAGAATGTGGAGGTATAAAATCAATGAAAATTGCCATTGACGGAAGAGGAATCAATTGGTATAAAGGTACCGGTATAGGCACTTATACAGCTAAGATCTTAAAATATATGCTTAAAAATCATACAGAGAATTTTTATAATATATACTGGTCCGGGAGCAATTACGAAAAATTTTTATATGAAAATACTAAAATATTGATGAGCTCTAAAAAACACCATAGATTCTTTGAAGAATATTATTTTCCAGAAAATTTAAAAAAAGAAGCTGTAGATATATACCACATTCCCCAAAACGGTATTGGCATATCAAAAAATATAACCTGCAAAAAGGTAGTTACCATTCACGATTTAATACCATATATACTTCCTGAGACTGTAGGTAAAGGATATTTATCAAAATTTTTAAAAGAACTTCCTAATATTGTTGAACTGGCAGATGGAATAATAACTGTATCGAATTGTTCAAAAAAAGATATTCTGAAATTTTTTCCTATAGATGAAAATAAAATATTTGTAACTCCTTTAGCTGCAGATAAAAAATATAAACCTTTGGATAAAGATAAATGCCAATACAACATAAAAGATAAATATAACATAAAAAATTCCTTTATTCTCTATATAGGTGGTTTTAGCTCTAGGAAAAACGTATCTTCACTAATTACTGCTTTTTCTAAAATTCATAAAAATTTAGATAAGAATTATGATTTAGTTATTATAGGTTCCAATAAAGATGAATTATGTAAATTGAGAAACTTGAGTACAGATTTGAATATAGATAATAACATTAAGTTTACAGGATTTGTAGAAGAAAACATGCTTCCTACTTTTTATAATGCCTGTGACGTATTTATATATCCATCTTTATATGAAGGTTTTGGACTACCTCCTCTAGAAGCAATGAGCTGCGGTACCCCTGTAATAACCTCACGTATTTCATCTATTCCTGAAATAGTAGAAGATGGTGGTATACTTATAGATCCATTTGACTTAAAAAGCCTTATGTATTCCATGGAAGCATTACTTAACGATGAAAATATAAGAAATGAGTTGAGTACAAAAGCCTTAAAGCAATCCTCTAAATACTCTTGGGAAAAATCTTCTGAAAAAACTATTAAAGTTTATAAAAAAATTTTAGATATGTAAATACTCCCAAACTTTTTAATAAACAGGGTTCTTGGCATCAGATGGAGTTTTGACTCCACCTGATGCTTATTAACAGGATTCTTAGTGCTTTAGCACTTAGAAGGCGTTATCCTTTAGGGAAAATCGTTATCCAGGAACGTAGCTGCTCGCAACGTACACTTGGAGAAGTGGAAGTATTAGAGTAGGTAGTCATCGGATAAAATAAAACCTTTTAACTACTGACGCTCCTAGTTAAAAGGTTTTATTTATGTTAAAAAATCCCTATGATTAATCCCCTATATTCCTATTATACATCATTTTGCTAATTTTGTAAACGTTTCATATAATTATTTTAAAATTGTTTCTACCCCTTCTATTATAGATTTATAATTTTCATTTTTAATGTTTGTTTCATTTAAGACCCTTTTTATTTTTTCTCTTATATCAGGAAAATTTTTTGTATAATTTATACTAAATGATCCTTGTTCTACACTCCCAAAGAGATTCCATATTGTACTATCAAAATACGTTATGCTTTTATTTAAATCTACAAAATTATAAGCATCTGTGCTAACTGGAAATCTTCCATACTTATTTAATAAATCCATTTGAAGCTTTCCATCTGTAAGTGCAAATTTTACAAATTCCTCTGACAAATTTGATTCAGAAGTATTTTTATTTATAACTAAATTAATTCCACCTAAAGACACATCCCTATTACCTCCATCTTCAAAGGCAGGTAATTTCATTACTCCCCATTTACCTTTAGACTGTGGAAACTTGTTCATTAAAGTTACAGCATAAGTAGGATCTGCAATAAAGGATACTATCTTGTTTAGTTGTGCCTTGTTTATAACTTCATCTTTAGAAGGAATTTCTTGTATAAGCCCTTCTCCATAAAGGATCTTTGATATTTCAATAACTCTAGCCCACTTTTGCGATTTAAAGTCTAATTTCCCAGATTGGTTAAAATAAGATGTTCCCAATTGATTTGAGAGTAGTAGATAAATATCATTATTGTCTTCTGAAGAATTTGCAATAAATATCTTTCCAGTATCTTTACTTATTTTCCTTCCTACTTCTATATAATCGCTCCAGCTTTTAATTCTATTTATATCTATTCCTTCTTTAGCAAATATATCTTTTCTATATAGCAAGGCTTTAGGATAAGTGTCCCAAGGTAAAGCATAAACTTTCCCTTTTACAGTATCATTATAAATTTTATTGGCTAATAATTCATCTTTATATCCCTTTACCGAACCTGTCATCTCTAAAAATTTTTCTGAATTTTTAGTTATAATGTGCTTTATACTGCTATCATTTATTGTAGTTATGTCTGCTTCATACTGCGGTCCATTAAATATCGCTTCAACATTGTTATCTGTATCCTTTACTGTAATAACATTTATATTAACTTTCTTATGCAATTTTTCAAATGCCTCTGCTGCAAGTTCAAATTGAGGCCCATGCTCTACGTCCGTAACAATTTTAATATTTCCTTTAAGTACTCTTTCATTATTTTCGCTATTTTGTTTTTTATTACAAGAAACTACCATTAAACATAACATTACTGTCATTATTAAAAGTAATGTTATTCTTATACATCTTTTCATAAAAACTCTCCTATTGATTTCAATCTAATATGTATATTTTATAATAATACCAATTATCTTTCAACTTCAGTGATTAATCGCAAATTTCTTATTAAAATAAAATATCCAGAGAATAAATCTCTCTGGATATTTTAAAGGTTTAGCCTTTAGACATTTTATAATTTCCTTCAGAATTAAAGTCTTTTTCCCAAGCCTTTTCTGCATAAGGCTTGTATTCCTTTGATACTTTATCAAGTTGTTTTTGAAATTCTAGATCTTCAAGCATCATTCTTGCACCTTCATCTGTAGGCCTCGCACCTGTCTTTTTAGCAATTTCCCTAATTTCATTGGTATTGTCAATCATCATGCAAGGCAATAGCAAGTTCTTATTATATGGTTGTCTATTTCTTAATTCCTTAAAAAAATCTGACTTAAATACATCTACAAGTTTTTTGCCTTTTAAATTATCTACTGCAAAATGGGCAAATATACAAGGCTCTACTTCTTCCTTGGAATTTATGTGACAATAGTATTTTCCTGCAATACATCCTCCAACATAAGGTGCATCATTAAAAAAGTCAATAGTAAAATATGGCTTAGTATTTCTTATTTCTCTTATTTTTTCTCCTAAGCGTATTCTCTGCTCTGGAGTAAGCATCAAATTTACATCAGGTTCTTTACCTACAGGCATAAATAAGAAATACCACCCCATTTTTGCTCCCTTTTCAACAAGCATGTCTATAAATTCACTTGATGTAACTGTATCTATGTTATACCTACTGGTTGCAGTAGATACTCCAAATAAAACTCCTCGTTCCTTCAAAAGATCCATTGCATGCATAACTTTTTTAAATATACCTTTTCCTCTTCTTTTATCTGTCTCTTCTTCAAAACCCTCCACAGAAAACATAGGAATTACATTTCCCAGCTGTTTTATCTTATCTGCTAATTTCTCATCAAAAAGGGTGCCATTTGAAAATGGTGTAAATATACAATCATTATATTTCTTATATATGTCAAGCATATAGTCATTTATAAACGGTTCTCCACCAAGAATTATAAAATAATAAATTCCAAGTTTTCTAGCTTCACCAATAATTCTATCTACTTCCTCTTTGGGAATATCATCCTCTTTACTATAACTTGAAGCATAACATCCTGTACACCTTAAATTACATCTCATAGATGGACTCATCAATATTGTAAATGGTGTCTTTATACCTGTATCTTGAAAAAACTGCTCTCTTTTTGGCATTCCATACCAAACTGCATTTGAGAAAAAATTGGTAAAAAGTTTATCCATACACTTTTTATTAGAATTTTCAATAATGTCTATAACAAGTTTATGAATTGCTTGATTAGTTTCGTATAATTCCTGAACTCTTTCTACTCTAGCTAAATTCTCTTCGTCTTTTTTTACTGTTTTCTTAATCAAAGCAAACAGCTTATCAAGGCTTTCTTCTGGGTCTCTATTCAACAATTCTACACCGGCTTTAGCTAATGCATTCTTAGTTGCCTTTTCCAATATTCCAGTTACCTTCATCTGCCATTCCTCCTGATAAATAATAATATGAAAAATAAGTCTTTAAAAAATAGCCATTTCCTTCTCATTTATGGGAAAATACGCAATAATATAAAAAAATGAATTTCTATTAAACAATATGAATTATTTAAACCGTATACCATAATTATACCTTTTAGCAGTTATTTGTCAATAAAATAACATTAGATGCATTTATTAGCATAACAACATTTAATAAAATCTAAAATAATATTATATTAATTTTAGATGCAAATATTCAATAATTCCTGCTTAATATTACACAATTCATTTTATCCTGCAATTTTTCATCTAAAACACTTTTTCATTTAAATGTTTTAGACATAACCTCCCTATATATGTCATCTATACTTATTTTATTTTTTAAAGCAAGTTTTTTACAATCCTCATATTCAATTTTGCTTTTTATTTTTTTACCTTTGTAATAAGCATTTTTTACATTTACTTGCCCATACTTTGTAACTACCTTTGTAAAATCTCTATATAACATATTCCTTTCTATTTTATGTTTTCTAAATCCCAAGGTAGTAGTTTCTGTTAAAACAATATCTCTAATCTCTTCTTCTGCTTCATCCTTATAAAGCACGCTCAATTTTACTGCCGGCCTTCCCTTCTTCATTATTATGGGCGTCAAGTACGCATCTAAAGCTCCTATTTGTAACAATTTATCTATTATATATTGATATTTTTCAGGATTCATATCATCTATGTTGCATTCTATAACCTGTGCTTCTTCTCTAATACATCCTAATTCATCTTTAGAGCTAGATTTATCCATGTTTCTTCTATCTAATATATATTCAGTTTTCTCATCTTTATTCCAATAACAATTCTTATGGCTATTCTTTTCATAAGATATAGGTTCTCCTATAAAAACCCTCAAAACATTTGGAATATCATCGTTATCCTTACTTCCTATTCCGTATCCTATTTTTGTTACTTTAAAATCCTTATCCGAAGTAAACTTTGGGCATAGATAAGATAAAATAGCTGCACCTGTTGGTGTAGTGGCTTCAAAATTTACTTTAGATTCTATAGGAACGTTCTTTAATATCTCTGCTGTAGCAGGTGCTGGCACAGGTAATATACCATGAGCGCATTTTACAAACCCACTACCAACTTCCACCTTAGAAGCCTCCACTTTATCTACATTCAAATAATCAAAACATATAGCAGCTCCAACAATGTCTACTATAGAATCTACTGCCCCAACTTCATGAAAGTGAACTTCATTTATAGGTTTACTGTGCACCTTTGCTTCAGCTTGCGCTACTTTTTTAAAAATTCCCTTACTCATTTTCTTAACCTTAGAACTTAAACTGCTTGAACTTATCATGTTTTCTATATATTCTAAGTTTCTATGTTGATGTGAACATACAGAATTATTTTTCAAAACTACGTCTACTTTAGTTCCTGATATGCCATTTTTTACATCTTTCTTAATATTAAGCTCATAACCATCTATATTAAGCTTTGATAATTCAAAAGTTAAATAGTCCTTATCTACTCCAGCATCTATTAAAGCCCCTAAATTCATATCCCCACTTATTCCAGAAAAGCAATCATAATAAAGTATTTTCATAATTTTAATCTCCCACTCCATAAAGGTTTTCTAGTTGAAAGTCCCTATAACATAATTATTAATCTTATATGATATAATAATATCATATAAGACTAAAGGAGGTTACATAATTTGTCTAATAAATTAGATAGAGATTTTTACGGAAGGGATACCTTATTAGTTGCAAAAAATCTCCTAGGTAAAGTATTAGTTCATGAAATAAATGGTAAAAAATTATCTGGAAAAATAGTAGAAACAGAAGCTTATAAGGGAATTATAGATAAAGCTGCTCATGCCTATGGAAATAGACGTACTAAACGAACAGAAGCCTTGTATGGGCCCTGTGGTTTTTCCTACGTATTTATGATATATGGTATGTACTATTGCTTCAATGTAGTAACTGAAAGTGAAGGTATTCCTGAAGGAGTCCTTATAAGAGCATTAGAACCTCTCACTTGTCTAGAAGACATGTCCTTGAACAGATATGAAAAAGAATACAACCTATTAAATAAACGTGAAATTAAGAATTTGACCAATGGCCCTGGAAAACTTTGCAAGGCACTTCTCATAGACAAAAGCCAAAATAGAAAAGATCTTTGTAAAAGTGACCTTTACATCCAAGGAAATAATATTGAAAATATCAGCATAAAAAGTTCTAAACGTATAGGCGTAGATTATGCTGAGGAAGCTTCACATTATCTCTGGCGATTTTATATAGAAAATAATCCTTACGTATCCGTAAAATAAACTATGAAAGAAATTATAAAATGAATTATGTATATATATTAGAATGTAGTGATGGAACACTTTATACAGGTTACACCAATGATTTAGACAAAAGAATATCCACTCATAACAAAGGAAAAGGTGCAAAATATACTAGGGGAAGACTTCCTGTAAAATTGATTTACTTTGAGGAATATGACTCAAAAAGTGAAGCTTTACGTAGAGAATTTACCATAAAGAAAATGACCCGTCAAAGTAAATTACATTTAATAAAAAACTGCCAGCAACTTTGATATTTTTACAAACTTACTGACATTATCTTTTAAATGGAAACTGCCTCTATATTCCGTAATTACAATTTCTTCATTAAATATATTTTTTTAAGTTACTTTTATTTTTTAAGATATTTACTAAATATTTTACCTCCTGATCTCTATTTTTGTCCATAATTAAAAGCACATCTTCAGAATCTATCACTATCAAATCCTTAACCCCAAATACTATTATAAGTTTATCACCTCCAAATACAGTACAACTTTCGCTAGACTCTATTACAGTATTCCCCTTTACATTATTACCCTTTACGTCCTTAAGAAACCTCCCTAACGCAGTAAAAGTACCTATGTCATCCCATAAAAATTCACATTTAATGACATAAGCTTTTCTGGTTTTTTGCATTATCCCAAAATCTACAGATATCCCATCTATACGTTTATATTGTTCCTGTATTACCTTCTCCTCCTGTTTTGTATCCAGGCTTTTATATATAAGAGCCATACACTTATACATTTTAGGAAGGTACTTCTGCATTTCTCTTAAAAAAACATCCACCCTCCATACAAACATACCACTGTTCCATAAATAGGTTCCTTTTAATATTAAATCTTTTGCAACTTCTATGTTGGGCTTTTCTAAAAATCTTTCTACTTTAAAAGCATTAACTCCTATATTTATTTTTTCGCCCATTTCAATATAACCATATCCTGTTTCAGGTCTTATGGGTTTAACTCCAATAGTTACAAGTCCTTTTTTCTTTTCTGCAATTTCCACCGCTTTATTTATGGTGTCTATAAATAATTTTTCACTTTCTATATAATGATCTGAAGGCAAAATTATCATAGTAGCTAGAGGATCCTTTTTTAACAATTTCACCGCTGAAAATCCTATACAGGTGGCTGTTTCTTTATTTTCTGGTTCTGCAAATATATTATTTCTACTTATATCTGGAAGTTCTGCTTGAACTCTATCTATATATTCCTCATTAGTAACCACATATATATTATTTGTATCAACTAAAGGCTTGATTCTATCTACAGTATTTCTTAAAAAACTCTTATTATTTACAATTTTTAAAAATTGTTTTGGATTTTTAGCTCTAGATAATGGAAATAATCTTGTTCCTTTACCTCCTGCAAGAATTAGTGCATACAACAATAAATTCACTCCAAATAATACTTGCTATGTTTTATACTATGTATAAATTATCGTAATTGTGAAATACTGTTTAAAATATTATTATCATTGCAAGGCTAAAAGTATAGTGCCCTAAAAATATTTTTAAGGCACTATATTTTATACAGCTTGAAGATTTTTATTCTGAATTTCTTCTAACTTGTACTGTTCAATACCTATATTATTTAGTTTATTCCACAGTTTTTCCATAACCCTTTCAGGATTATAATAAAATTCACCTTCTTTTATCTTATAAAATATCCAACCCAATCTTTCTAAGTCTAATTGTGTTTCCATAATTTCCTTAGAGCTGTAATTTTTCTGAGACAACTCACTATCACATATAATTGCAACCCTATTCCTCATATCCTCCACAACAAAGTCTATTTTGTACTTACCTATTTTTACCTCAGGCACAATTTTATATCCCTTGTTTTTTATAATGCCATACACGTCTTTTTGAAATCTAGATTGAAATGCATATTCCATACTTTTATTTTTAACACTATACTTATTATAATTTAGGAAGTAATTTAAGAGAGAATAACGCACACATTCCTCATTTAAATCTTCTAAGTCTATTGAATGGAATAGCCACATCTGATTTCTAGCTCTACTTGCAGCTACATTAAATCTCCTCATGTCATTTTCTTTAGTAAGTGGAGCAAATTTTACATCCTTTGAAATAACCATAGATAAAAACATTATATCCCGTTCATCACCCTGGAAGGAGTAAGCATCTCCACATATGAGCTTTCTACTTATCATCTCTTCTACCCCTATTTTTTCTCTAAGCATATTTTCTATAAGATGACCTTGCGGTTCCCCAAGTAAAGATATAACGCCCATAGACATATTAGAATATCTTTTATCCCTACAGCAGGAAACGACCTTGTCTACTAAGCATTCAGCTTCCTTAACATTTATAGGCTTAGATGCATCTCTAACTCCTCCATTTACTTTAACAGTGTTTATTGCTGGATAAAATTTTTCATATATTTTAGGATATCTAAGAGGTATTATTTCACCTGAGTAGCTTAAATCATTACTGAAATTTATTATTTCCGGTACGCATCTGAAATGCTCCTTCAACATTAATCTGCTTGGAAATACCCTAAGTGCTGTATCATACAAACTAACTTGGAGATCAAACCATTCTTTTTGAGGTATATTTCCCAAATACTTGTCTATTAAATCATGCACCACATTCTGATCAATACCTATAGTTTCTGGGCTTATTTGTTTGTCATCCCCTACTATAACTGCTCTCTTAGCCCTCATAAGTGCACACAATGAGAATATATCGCTCTGACTACTCTCATCAAATATTATTACATCAAACATATTTTTAGATAACTTTATGTTTTCAATAACCCTATTTAAAGGCATAATCCATACAGGTATAACTTTTTTACATTTTTCCATTTCTTTTTGAGCTATCTTCCTATACTGAGGCACCATCTTACCTCTGCCTTTTCCAATTCTTTTTACTGCCTGAGCCCAAGAAAATAAGCTTCTCTTTTCACTTTCCTTAGTTTTAATTATCTGATTATACCAGGTCTTCCTTGATACTATGTCTTTTATAAGCACCTTCTCTCTATTTTTTTCATTTTCTATAAGATCACCTATGTTATCGTCATCGAAATCATACGTGCTCTGCAATAAGCTATTCCATTTAGCCCATTTCCATGCTTGTCCCCAACTGTTGAACTTTTCCTTATCATAAGACCAATTATCCAATATATTTATGCAAGTTTTGGGGCATACTTTTTTCATTTTTCCTATTAACTCGTCTATTTTAAGTGATTTATTTTTTACACATTTAATTTCTTCAAATTCACTTAATATCTTCTTAACTTCATCTATATTCAAATCGTCCACAGCTTTATAGAGGTCTCTCAACTTTTCCGTAGTTTTTATCAACTTTTTCAATATCTCTATATATGCTTTGTCTTCATTATATTTATTCATATTCTTTATAAAATTTACACATTTAATTAAATAATCATAGGTTTCTTTCTTATGCCAATCAATATTTTGCGGAACTGATATTTTTCCAAGAGCCCTTAAAATTTCTCTTTTATACTCCATATCCCAATTTATTATAACATCCAAGTAGTCTAAATTTTGTTCAATAGCAATAAACTCACTTTCCCTTAAATTAGAGTTTATTGTCTCTCCACCGTAATCTTCCATTACATTGTTCCACATAGTTTTTAATGCAGTAAAAATCCTCTCTTGTTGGGTATAGAGTTTAACTATTAAGGCTTGATCCGTATTTTTTAATAATTCTCCATTTACCTTACAATATTCCAGTATATATTTACATTCAGGATGAAAAATCATAAATATTTTTCCTACTTTTCCTTTTTCATTAAATACATCAAATAAAATATCAAAGTCCTCTATAAATTTATTTTTGCTTACATTTTCAGGAATTTCTATTTTGCAATTTCTAATCTGATTATTAATTCTACTCAAGCTCAACATATATTCACTGCTTTTACACAACAAGTCTCTAAATGTTTGCTTTGATATCTTACTATTGTGATAATCCTGAAATACATTCCACCATATATTTTTTTCCTGAAGTTTGGTGATTTTACTTTTGCATATATTTGCAAGCTCTAGAACTTTTTCATAGTTACATTTATTATCATTAGGTATATGCCACCCTTCTACAGTTTTAATATAATTTTCATATTGACCATTTAATTTTTTATACTCTGAAATTTTATTACATATTTCATTGAAGTCAGGTAATTTATTTATTATGTTTTTCATGCTATCAAACTTACACTTTTTATCCTTATCTAAATCCCCTAAGAGATATATTAACAAGTTGAATTCCTTATCTGATAGCGGCATTACTTGATCAATTTTTATTCTATCTTTCATCCAACAATATTTGTCTTTATTGTCTTTGACCCACTTTGCTATATATACAATGTCATACTCCTTTCCCTCATAATTTATATTTCTATTTTCCCCCTCTCGAATCTTTTTTAATTTTTCATACAGAAGCTCCTCATTTCTCCTGCAGAAGCTTAATTCTTTTTCCAAACTTTTAACTTCTTCATCCATAATTTCAGGATCCATAGAGAGGTTGTCCGTTATTTTTCTTACAGCTTTGTTAAGGTCATTTAAAGAATTGATATCGTTTCCCAAAACGCTTATACATAGTGGTCTTATTTCTTCAGGTATTTTTTCTGTCAGTACTTTAAGTGCCCTACTTGTCTGACTAGTCACAAGTATCCTTTTGCCATTTGCCAGTAAGTGGCATATTAAATTCACTATAGTATGACTTTTTCCTGTTCCTGGTGGTCCTTGTACAACTACTCCATAATTTTCACATATTTTTTTTACTATACTTTTTTGTTCTGAATTTGCAGGAAGAGGGAATAACAAATTATCCGACACATCCTTCCATTCGCTTTTGTCAACTCCACTGTAATCTGACCCATCTTCATCCACTAAAGCTTTAATAGTCTCAGGTATTTCATATCCATTATCTATTTCATCAATTATATTAGCTATTTCAACCTGCCATAACTTCATACTATTCTTTCTTACCAATATAACGGAGGAATTGTAAATCACAGGGAACTGCTCGAAATAAATTTTCTTTTTTGAAAACTTACTCTGACTCAACTTACCCTTAACGTCTATGTTGGAAATTAGATTTAAAAATACTGACTTAATTTTTTCTATATTTCTTGGATCTAAATTCACACGACTTACTTCATCTGCAAGGGAAATAATATCAGACATATTACATTCTTTCAGTCCTTCAAAAAGTGAAGTTTCTAGCCTAGTCTTACCTGAAGGTATTAATATAAATGAACCCTTTGCCTTATTAAATTCTATCTTCATTCTAGTAGCCAAAACAGGGTGAAGTATTTTTTCCTTATCTATATTCCATACAATTAAACCATGTCCAAAAACTATTTCAAAATTCTCTCCATTTTTTTCATTTTCCTGGTATAGATTAAAAAACTCCTGATACAGCTTTCCACACTTTTTGTTCACCTCAATCCAATTTTCACTGGTAACAGTTTTTCCAACAATACATCCAGCCATATGGGAAAATTCTTCTTCCCAGTACAACTTATCATAATCATAAACATTTCTTACGGATTTTTCATTTAGTTTTTTTAATCTTAGCAAATAAGAAAATATCTCTTTTATCTTTTCCCTGTATTCCATAATCCCCCTCCTAATAGTGGTTAACTAATTAATCTATTTACTTTTATGTTAAATTATACCATCATAAGGGAAATACTTCAAAAAAATCGTTAAACAAAATTCAAATATATGTGACGGCATTTTTTTCAATGATTTTATGTACCTCATGAAATACAAATTTCAGCCAAAAAAATTCAGTGAAATATATTTTCACTGAATTTTTTTTATTTCTTAAATTGCATCTAAGAGTTTTTCCTATTTATTTTTTTATACACTAACTTATACAATATAAATAAAACTATAAAGACGACTAATGCTATATCTGCAAAATGAAACCATTGTCTTATAATCGTCCATTTTTCTCCCATTTTATAACCTGCGTATCCTAAAATAATACTCCATATAGAAGATCCAAGTAAAGTGTAAATTATAAATTTTTTAACTTCCATTTTACTTATCCCTGCAGGAAGAGAAATAAAAGTTCTGATTATAGGTAATAGTCGAGAAAAAAACACTATTTTTTCTCCATATTTGCTAAAATAATAATCGCTTTTTTCAATATGGGACCTAGATAATCTGAGTTTTTCCGCATATTTTTCAACTAAAGGTCTTCCACCTATTTTTCCAATATAATATGCAGCTAAAGAGCCTACTGTACCTCCTAATGTACCAACTATTATAACAAGAGGTAAACTTAGTCTTCCCGTATAACTTAGGTATCCTCCAAATGGCAGTATAGCTTCACTTGGAATAGGTATACAGGCGCTCTCAAGGGCCATAGCTGCAAACGTGCCTATATATCCCGTTTTATCTAAGACAAAAATAACTATTTCAATTATTTTTTCTACCATTATGTTTCCCTTTCCCTATAATATATATTTTTTGATTATAATTATATATCATAATGTAACACTTTTGTATTAACTTTTTATAAACAGAGTTCTTCGCATCAGATGGGATTTTAACTCCACCTGATGCTTATTAACAGGCTTCTTAGTGCCCTTAGGACTTAGAAGGCGTTATCCGATGACTACTAACTCTAATACTCCCACTTCTCGAAGTGGGAGTATTAGAGTTAGTAGGTCCCTGGATAAATAAATTTTTGTCCTAAATAAAATTACTTTTTACAGGAATCCCTCTCAATCAATTTATGTGACAATACATAGTTCTTTTTTTCGAATTCTTGTTTATTTATTAATTTTATGAGCATCCTCATGCCAACAGATCCCATGTCGTAAGTAGGTTGTGCTACAGTTGTTAACTTAGGATAAAATATGGAGGCAGAATATATATTGCCAAATCCCATTACATCCACATCTTCAGGCACCCTAATATTATTATCTCTAAGTGCATTTATAGCACCCATAGCCACCTCATCACTGGTACAAAATACTGAATCTACTTTAGTTTTACTGAGTATTTCACTCATTCCCTTATAACCATCTTTTGCTTTAACATTTCCAAAATAAACCTTACTTTTGTCTAATTCAAGGTTATTTTCCTCAAGAGCCTTTCTGTACCCCTTGTACCTTACAGCACTAGCATTTGCCATATCTGTATTTTCGCCTATGTAAGCTATATTCTTATTGCCATTTTTTATCAAATAAGTTACACCTTCATATGCAGCTTTTTCATTGTCAATAGTTACGCTAGGTATACTTTCTTTTTCATTTGTAGTTTCTACTAAAACCATTGGAAGCTGAAGTTGTTTTATGAGATCCAATATTTTTGGTTCTAAGGAATTACTCATATATAAAACCCCATCTACCATCTTCTCTTTCAGAACCTTTAAATATTCCATTTCTTTTTCTATATCTAAATCAGTATTGCATAACATTATATTATAATCATATATATTTGCTACATCTTCAGCTCCTCTTACAATTTCAGGATAAAACTGATTAGATATATCCGGGATTATTATCCCTATAGTTCTTGTTCTTTGAGTTTTAAGACTTCTTGCTACTATATTGGGCCTATAACCTAGTTTTTCAATAGCTACTAAAACCTTTTTTTTAGTTTCTTCATTTACAACGTCTACATCATTAAGTACTCTAGACACTGTAGCTATTGAAACCCCTGCCTCTCTAGCAACGTCTTTAATTGATGCTGCCACCTTATCACCTACCAATTACTTTTTTTATAATTATACTTATAAACCTAACTTATTACAAGCTAATTTACAATATTTAATATATCCAATTAAAACTAATCACTAATTTTAAAATAAATATCTATTTAAAATTAGTGATTATCATATTTTACTAACTGCTCTATTTATTTACTACTTCCATTGCAATATTTAGTTTTTCTCCATTAATGTTACAATTATTATATTTTCTATTGGCATTATAAATAACATCCATAGAAAGAGTTTCCTTTTTTATTCTTTCATCAAATTTTTTCACTATAGCTTCAAGTTTTTCATTACCTGAAACATATAGATTTATCTTATCTGCAACTTCGAAACCACTTTCTTTTCTCATATTTTGAACTTTACTTAAAATTTCTCTCAAATTTCCTTCTTCTCTAAGTTCTTCTGTAATTGTAGTTTCTAAAACAATTCCTGTACTTCCTTCTCCTGCAAAGGCAAATCCCTCTAAGCCTTCCATTGTAATAAGTAAGTTCTCTGAATTTAGCTCTATTTCTGATTCTGCTATATTTATTTTTACAGTTTCCTTGTCATTTATCTTTTGTGCCAATTCCATTTGATTCATGGATGATATTTCATTCTTTATTTTTGGTATTAATTTACCATACTTTTTACCTAGCACAGGTAAATTTGGTTTTATACTAAAGTTAACATACTTTGATAAATCTGCATTGAAAACTATCTTTTTAATATTTAATTCATCTCTTATTATATCTCCATAATATTCAGGAAGAGTATTTACGCTTATAAGCATTTCTGAAAGAGGCTGCCTATTTTTTATATTAGCACTATTTCTAGCACTTCTTCCAAGTTTAACTATCTTATAAGCTTCTTCCATATCCTCTTCAAGCTTAGCATCTACTACATTTGAATCGTACTCCGGCCACTTACACAAATGTAAGCTTTCTACTGCATCCTTATCAAGATTTACAACAAGATTTTGATAAATTTCTTCTGTTATAAATGGTACAAATGGTGCAGCTACCAGACATAAAGTATTTAATACTTTATATAAAGTTAAATATGCTCCTATTTTATCATCCGTTAACTTTTGGCTCCAGAATCTTGACCTATTTCTTCTTACATACCAGTTTGAAAGTTCATCTACAAAGTTTCCTATATTCTGAGCAGCTTGAGTAATTCTATAATTATCTAAGTGATCTTCAGTTTGCTTTATAAGAGAATTCAACTTGGAGATTATCCACTTATCCATTACATTTTCGCTTACAAAATCTTTATAGTCCATAGGGTTAAAATTATCTAAATCTGCATAAAGCACATAAAAAGAATATACATTCCATAGGGTACCTAGGAATTTTCTCTGACTATCCTGTACTGCTTCTTCATAAAATCTAGATGGAAGCCAAGGTGCACTTTCAGTATAGAAATACCATCTAGCTGCATCTGCTCCTTCATTTTCCAAAATAGTAGAAGGACTTAAAACATTTCCTTTATGCTTTGACATTTTTAGTCCATGTTTATCCAAAACGTGTCCTAGAACCACACAGTTTTCAAATGGGCTTCTATCAAACAATACAGTAGATATAGCCATAAGCGTATAGAACCATCCTCTAGTCTGGTCTACTGCCTCAGATATAAATTGTGCAGGGAAATTTTTCTCAAAAACTTCTTTATTCTCAAAAGGATAATGATGCTGTGCAAAAGGCATTGAACCTGAATCAAACCAGCAATCAATTACTTCTGATACTCTCTTCATTTCTTTTCCACAATGAGGACACTTTAATTTAACTCTATCTATATAAGGTTTATGAAGCTCTATATCATCTGGTACATTTATTCCTTTTTCCTTCAATTCTTCAATACTTCCTATGCACTCTCTATGACCACATTCACATTCCCATATTGGAAGAGGTGTCCCCCAATATCTTTCTCTGCTAAGTCCCCAATCTATTACTCCTTCAACAAAGTTTCCAAACCTACCAGTTCTTATATTATCAGGATACCAATTTGTGTCGTTAGTATTTTTAACTAGTTTATCTCTCATTTGAGACATTCTTATAAACCAAGTGTCTCTTGGATAATATAAAAGTGGAGTATCACATCTCCAGCAGAATGGATAGGAGTGAGTAAACTTTTCTGCCTTATAAAGTATTCCTTTTTCTTTTAAATATTCTATTATTTTAGGATCAGCATCTTTTACGAAAAGACCTTTCCATGGAGTAACTTCTTCTTTATATCTTCCTTGAGTATCTACAGAATTTGTCATAGGAATATTATATTTTTTCCCTGTAATACTATCATCTTCACCAAAAGCAGGAGCTGTATGAACTATTCCAGTAC
Organism: Clostridium ragsdalei P11; assembly: GCF_001675165.1. Taxonomy (GTDB): domain Bacteria; phylum Bacillota; class Clostridia; order Clostridiales; family Clostridiaceae; genus Clostridium_B; species Clostridium_B ragsdalei. The sequence goes on along the minus strand of NZ_LROS01000033.1, from coordinate 48,840 downwards.
CTTCTGTTAATGTTACATAATCTGCATGAACAACATAATGTGCTTTTCCTTCAAAGGATGCGAAATTGAAGATTGGTTCATAATCAAGTCCAACTAATTCTTCTCCTTTGAATTTCCTTAAGACTTCATATTCTCCCTCTAGCTTTTCTAACATAGCTTCTGCTAGTATTAAATGTTGTTCTTGATTAAGAACTTCTACATAATCATAGCTTTTATTTACAGCTAATGCCATATTATTAGGAAGTGTCCAAGGTGTAGTTGTCCATGCTATCATGTATTTATCTTGGTCCTTAATTTTAAATTTAACGTATACTGATGTCTCTTTTACATCTTTATATCCTTGAGAAACTTCATGTGAAGAAAGTGCGGTTCCGCATCTAGGACAATATGGCACTATTTTATGACCTTTATATAAAAGATCTTTTTCCCATATTTTTTTGAGTGCCCACCATTCTGATTCTATGTAATCATTGTGATATGTTACATATGGATTATCCATGTCTACCCAAAATCCTAACCTGTCAGACATTTCTTTCCATTGGCTTACATAAGTAAATACACTATTCTTACATTTTTTTATAAAATCTTCTACACCGTATTTTTCAATTTGTGGTTTTCCAGAAATTCCAAGACTTTTTTCAACTTCTAGTTCAACAGGAAGTCCATGTGTATCCCAACCTGCTTTTCTCAATACTTTATATCCTTTCATAACCTTATATCTTGGTATGAGGTCTTTCATAACTCTAGTTAGAACGTGTCCTATATGAGGTTTCCCATTTGCAGTTGGAGGTCCATCGTAAAAAGTGAAGTATTCACCATCCTCATTTTCTTTAAAACTTTTTTCAACTACTTTTTTATCTTCCCATAATTTTAAAACATCCTTTTCCATCTGTACAAAACTTTTATCACTATCAATTTTTTTATACATGGATTTAACCCCTTTCTATTCTCATTGTTAAGTTTTTACTATTTTTCAATGTTTATACACCACATAATTTTTAAACTAAAAAATACGCAATAAAAAAACTTCATCCAAATAGGACGAAGTTTAACTCGCTGTACCACCTATGGGTAATAAATTTAAGTACTATCATACTCTATTCTGTAACGTAGAATTACGTAAGAATTTACTAAAGCAATTATAAAAATACTGTTCAATTCTTCAACTCCCAGGTGATTTTCTTTAAGCTTTTCTATGGGTTTTCAGCACTTCCCCACTCTCTGTAAATAAAAACAAACTTAAATACTTTTCCTGTTCAATGTTTTTCAATTACTACCTGTATAATTTCCTTTTATTATATTATATGAATTTTCTATTGTCAATTTTTTTAGACAATTTTTTTTGTATTATATTCCTAAAACCTGTAATATAGCACTTACTATAGCCTGTGCAGCTTTATTTCTACCCTCATCAGTTCCTAATATTCCCGCATCATTTTTATTAGTAAGAAAGCCTAACTCCGTTAAAACCGTTGGTGCAATAGTATGCTTTGCTATATAAAGCCAGCTTCCACCTTTAAGTCCCCTGCTATAGGTTCCAAGAGTACTAGACAAACTTTTTTGTATAGCCTCTGCCATTTTCTCTCCCTTTACACTTCCTGTATAATACAGTGTTTCAGTTCCTTCTGCAGCTGGATCATCAAAAGCATTGGTATGAATTGAAATCATATAATTTGCACCTGCATTGTTTGCAGTATCACATCGTCTTTGAAGACTTTCAGTGACAGTTAAAGGAGTTGTTTTTCGCTCATCTGTAGTCCTAGTATAAATTACTTTGACTCCCTTGGATTCCAGCATTTTCCCAACTTTTAAGCCAACACTTAAAGTTACATCATCCTCTTGAAATCCGTTTCCATTTGAACCTACATCACTACCTACGCCATGTCCAGGATCTATAACTATTACAGGCGCACCTTTCGATGGTGTTACTGGTGTTGGAACTACTTGTTTTGCTTTTACAGTTAAAGTAAATGTTACAGTTTTACTGTATCCTGCTGCAGTTCCCTTATATGTAAATATACCTGCTTTAGAAGTATCAACAGTGTTTGAATTCCATACAATACTTACTTTTTTACTAGTTCCATCACTCATAATAGCTTGTACACTAGTTGGTAAAGAATACTTACTTCCTACAATTATACTATCTGATAAGTTAGATATTGAACTTACGTTTACTGTACTTTCTTCCTGAAGAGATGGTAAAGATTTTAAAATTCCATTTGCAATAGCCGATGCACTTTTATTTTGGAAATCTTCACTTCCAATTAATTGACTTTCTTTAGGATTAGTCATGAATCCAAGTTCAACCATAACCGCTGGTGCTGTAGTTCCCATCAGTATTTTATGCTGAGCTGTCCCTTCTTTAATTCCTCTGTTAGACAGTCCTGTATAACTTATTAAGTCACTTTGAATATTATTTGCTGTATTTTTAGCAGAATCATTTGAAACTCTATAATAAGTTTCTATTCCATTCACCAAGGCACTTTCCGTATAACAATTAACATGTAGGCTGACAAACAAATTTGATTTTGCGTTATTTGCTATATCAAAACGAGCTTGTAAATTTGTACTATCATTCCAGGTTACATTATCATCTTTCCTGGTATAAACCACGTTTACTCCATTTTGCTCTAATATTTTTCCAGTCTTTAGTGCCACAGACAAATCTACATCTTTTTCTTTCAATCCTGATCCACTTACATTTCCTATATCAGTTCCTCCATGGCCAGCATCAATTGTAACAGTATACTTGTTATTAGAACTTGGATTAGATTTTACTCCAAATTGCACTTTAGCCTCCCTGGACAGGTTTTTTCCACTTACAGCTTTCACTCCACTTTTTACACTTAAATTATAAGTTTTACCATATGCATACTGACTTTTAGGGGTAACTACTACACCCATCCCATCCTTTTCAAGCTGCAAAGATATGGGGACAGCATTTCCTGTATTATCTGTTACCACTATATTTGAATCATTTACTGTACTTTGGTCTAATTTCATGTTGAACTTTATATTCCAGGATTTATTGGTTTCCACATCATTTCCTATAGTAATTCCACTATAATTAATTGCATGTACAGTATTTCCTTTTGCAAGCACAATTAATACAAATATAAGACTTAATAATATCATCATATAAATTCTTGTAATCTTCAAATAATAACCCCCGTTCAACAGAATAATTGCCTTAGTGTAACATATACTATTATAATTATAGTATAAAAAATAAGAATTTTGTAATTAAAAATTTTTATTTTAACATATTAATTCAAAATAATCAAAACATATTTTACAAAGGGGCGATATTCTATGAAAATAAGATGGTTGGGTCATTCAAGTTTCTTATTTGAAGATTCAAAAGGTAGAAAGCTTTTAACAGATCCTTTTGACAAAACTGTAGGCTATAAAGTTTTTGAAGGAGATGTTGATGTAGTTACAATAAGCCACAATCATTTTGATCACTGTTATACGGAAAAGATAAACTACAAACATATTATAAATAAAATAGGCTCTTTTAATCTATGTGACATACCTATTTATGGCATACCTTCTTATCACGACAAAGTTAAAGGTGCAAAACGAGGTGAAAATGTAATATTTATCATTGAAATGGATGATTATAGGATATGTCATCTTGGAGATGTTGGATACGTATTATCTCCAGAAGAGATAAAAAGCTTAGGGTCCATAGATGTGCTTTTGATTCCCATAGGAGGAAATTTCACTATAGATGGAAAAGAGGCTGCTGAGCTTGCAAAATCCATCAATAGCCACATAGTAATTCCAATGCATTATAAAACTTCTCAGTTAACTTTTGAATTAGATGGATTAGAAAAATTCCTTAAATATATGAAAAATGCAGAAAGAATTGAAAGCAATACATTAACTCTAGATAACAAACCTGAAGATTTTAATCTAGTTAAAATTCTTAACTTTAAATAACTTACTAATATCAAGTGATTGTTAGGTTCAGGTAGAGTTTGCTTATAAGGAATACCTTTTCTCCATCTGAACATTATTAACAGTATTCTTAGTGGCTTTAGCACTTAGAATACGTTATCCTTCAGGGGAAGAACTTATCCAGGCCCGTAGCAGTGCTTATCCCCCCCACTTTGAAGAAAAGCAGATATCCCAAATCTTTGATTTGCTGATAGTGGCTTTCGCTGTGTGCGATGGGGGGAGCAATAGTAGCGATCGGATAAATTAACCTTTTGTTTGTATAGGGCTTCTAAGTGAAAATTTGACATGCACACAGGAATATACTTACAAAGTTCTTAAATTTGTGTTTTTATTATAGAAGTCCATAACTAAAAAAATAAACTTATACGCAGAAATATTTTTACACTAAACAAGCACATTTAAATATTTTGTGTATAAGTCTTGTTAGAAAATTTATGAAAAAGCTTAGGACTTTCGAATTGTTTGAGGTACGAGTTTTCAAAAGTCCTTAGGTTTTTATAAATTTTCTGTCTAGACTTATCAAAATATTTAGCCGTGCTTGTGGTTGTAAAAATATGCGGAGTATAAGTTTATTTTTGTTTTGAAGCACTATATTACTACACTCTAATTATGTTCTACATGCTCTAACCCTGCATTAAGCAACTTATTTATATGTTCATCGTCTAGGGAATAATACACCGACTTTCCCTCTCTCCTAAATTTAACTAGCCTTGCAGTCTTTAAAATTCTAAGTTGATGAGATATTGCGGACTGACTCATTTGAAGTATTTCTGTAATATCACAAACACATAATTCTTTTTTAAATAGTGCATATATAATTTTAATTCTTGTATAATCCCCCAGTACTTTAAAAAGTGCTGACAGATCCATAAAAGTCTTCTCATCCAACATACTTTTTCTGACACATTCTATGCAATCCTTATGAATCTCAGTACAAGAGCAAACTTCAATTTCCGAATTGTTATTCATATTATCAACTCCTCGTCATGAAGTATTATAATATATTTAGCTAAAGTTTTTCAACTAAAAGTCAATACTACTACATCATTGGAATCTAAACTTTTCTTTACATCAATAATTCTCTGATTACTGGATCCTTTAAATTTTAATTTTGTATCTTTTTTGTTCTCTTCAAATTTTCCATCCACTAGCACATCTACATTATTTAAAAGACATTTCTTTGCCGTATCTGAACTATTAACTATAGATTCAAAAGTGTATCCTGTATAACACCATATATTTAAGTTTAATTCTTTAACTTTAGCAGCCATGTATGCAAATTCTTCAGATTGTTCAAATGGGTCACCACCTGAAAATGTAACTCCACTTAACATAGGATTATCTTTAATATCGCAAACCAGTTTATCTATATCTTTTAGCTGACCACCTTTGAAGTCATGGGTAGATAGGTTAAAACATCCTTTACAATTATGTCTACATCCCTGAGCAAAAAATACCCGTCTCATTCCAGGGCCATTAACTAGGCTCTCGTAAGCAATACCTGCCAATCTAATTTTTTTGCCACCCATTGATTTTTCCTCCTTCTTATATATGGTCTAGTTACTCAAATTCGCAGTTTAAAAACTTTGCGAAGCAAAGCCTTTTAAAAATAACAAAGTTCAAATAACAAAGAACAGATAAAGATGATTTCCATCGTACCTCAGGAAATCTATAATTTTAATATTTTCTGACGTTAGGAAGAAAATTATCCTTATTTGATATTTGAACTTTGTTCTTTGTTCTTTAAGAAAATTGTTTCGCAATTTTCTTATATTAAGTCAAAATTTCATATGTGTAAAATTTAAGTTAACTACTATTACAGTTACTTTAGCAATATACATGTTTGTTGCTTCCCTGGGATATTCTATCCCTTCTTTCTGCTGTCTTACCTTCTCCAAATCTTTCATCCAAAGATAGATATCCTGTAACCCTTGATATACCCTGTATATTATTGCTTCCGCATTTAGGACAGACATCTTCCCCATGCATATAAGTTCCACATTCTTTACAATATCTTATGTGAAAGTTTATCCCTATATAACTTATATTTGTATTATCATAGGCATAATCAATTACACTTTTAACAACTTCTTCTGATGGATAATCATCAACTTCTATATAACTTATGTGGCCTCCATTACAAAGTTTGTGATAAGGAGCCTCTATATCAATTTTATCTTTTATAGATATTGGATATCCTACAGGTATATGGTAAGAATTAGTATAATACTCTTTGTCTGTAACCCCAGGTATTTCTCCAAATATCTTCTTATCATGTACTATAAACTTTCCACTTAATCCTTCAGCTGGTGTAGCATAGCAGCTCCAATTTAAATGTGTCTCCTCTATAAGCTTATCTGTATAATTTCTTATATATGTAATTATCTTTATTCCAAGTTCTCTTGAACTCTCATCCTCACCGTGGTGTTTACCAGTTAATGCAATTAATGTTTCAGCAAGTCCTATAAACCCAATAGCCCAAGTACCCTGCTTCAATATTGGTTCTATTGAATCTTCTGACTTTAAGTTCTCCGCACCTTTCATAAGTTTCTGACCTGCTACAAAAGGTAAATCTTTAACTCTGAGTCTCTTTAAAATGCCATATCTATGCATTAAAGATTCTTTTGCTAACTCTAACTTTCCTTGTAACAATCCAAAAAATTTATTTATATTTCCCTTAGATAAAATTCCAAGTCTAGGTAAATTAATAGTAACAGGAGCTATATTTCCTCTTCCCTTTACTCCTGGATCTCCATTTACATTTGAACAGACATAGGTACGGCATCCCATAGTTGCAGGTATTACACCTTTATCATAATATGCTTTATTAAAATCAGCATCTAAATTCATAAAAGTAGGATTCATCCTCTTTGAAGCTACCCTACATGCAATTTTAAATAGATAATAATAAGGATCTTCTTGATTTTTATTTACGCCTTTTTTAACTCTAAATATTATATTAGGAAATATAGGTTGTTCTCCTCTTCCAAGTCCTTTTTCATATTCTGTCAAAAATACTTCACATACAAGAGCTGCATCCTTTGAGGTTGGTATACCTATATTTAGTGAACTAAAAGGTACCTGTGATCCTGCCCTAGAATGCATGGTATTAAGATTGTAGATTATTCCCTGCATGGCCTGTTCTATACTTCTTCTCAATTTCTTTTCAGAAATATCCTTTATTTTTTCCTCTTCTACTCCCATTTCCTTGAGGTTCTTCAATATTTCTTTTCTTGTAGGTTCAACAAAAATACCCATATCATTGTCAAAATCCGGATGGGACTGTCCACCAAACATATCATTCTGTGCTGACTGCAGTAATATACAAGAGAGTTCTGCAGCCGATTCTATTCTCTTAGGAGTTCTTATATTCCCATATCCTGTATTAAACCCATCTAAAAGCATTTCCTTTGTTGGTATGTGAAGGCAATTTACAGTTAAATTATAAGAATCTAAGTCATGATAATATATATCCCCATTTTCATGAGCCTTAGCTAAATGTTTAGGCATGGTAGCTAAATTATGCCATTTGTTAGACTCACTGGCAATCCTCAAAAGCTTGGCACTAAAGTTATTCCCAACATTTGCATTATCTCTGTCTGTTTGAACTCCTATTTTATCAATAGCCTTCATAAGATCAGACTTTATTTCTCTTATATCATTTCGCTCTCTTCTATAATTTGAATAAGCTAGACCAATTTTAACATAGCCTTTCTTCATAAGTACTTCTTCAACTATATTCTGTATATCTTCTACATTTACTTCCTTAAGATTAAGATTTTCTATATTTTCTGTGACTTTTTGAGTTAGATCAATAAATTCACTTTCTTTTAAATCAAAACCTATTTCATCACAAGATCCTTTTATGGCATTAGTTATCTTAATGGAATCAAAGGGAACCCTTCTACCATCTCTTTTCACAACATGTAGCATATACTTTCCTCCCAACTACTATATATTGTATAAACGACTTGATTATTATACCTTGCCATATATAAAAAAGCAATTTATAAATTGAGCTTTATTTTTACTTTAAACCTATAAAAACCTATAAAGCACACTTTTTAATTGAAATACATCAAATACCTATAAGATAAAATTTCTAGGAATAATATTTAATAATATAGATAAAAATAACATAGATAATCTTATCTTTAGGAGGACTTTCATGATCGGCAAAATAATTGATATGAATATTACAGACGCACTTGTAAGTTTTCAGGATGGTACTACTGCCAATATAGGGACTACTCATTTACCACTCGATTCTAGAATAGGTGATAGAATAAACATTCATCCCATATCGGAAGTTACATTAAATGACAAGTATAAACAGCATCCAGTTTTGTTTTAAGCCTAATTGATATGCTGTATGAAAAACTGTGGTACATTTTTATCACAAATAGTTTTGAAAGTTTAGGGGATTGTGTAGATTTTTTACACAATCCCCTTTTCCTTAGCTTACCTTAATAGCACAAACAGGACAACTGTCCTCTGCTTCCTTCGCAGTGTCCTCTGCTTCTCCTGGGACATTATCTTCAATTGCCTTAGCTTTTTCATCATCATCCATCTGAAAAACCTCTGGACATATACTTGGACATAACCCACATCCTATACAAGTGTCTTTATCAACTACAGCTTTCATACTATTTTCCTGTTATTAATAACAAGTTTTCACTCCTCGCTATATAATTAGTTACTTTAAAGTACACTTTATATTATTCCAAAAATAATGCTTATTATAATAATTTAATTTCTATTTTAATTTTTTTATAAAGTTATTAAGCAAATCATTATATTCCAATGAGTTTGATATGTATTCTTCTGCCTTTTTAGCTTCCATATTTTTTACCAAATCAGAATTTATTGGCATTTCAGCAAGAAGTTCTAATCCAAGATAATCAGCTTGTTCTTTCGCCGAATTTTCACTAAATAGCCTTACTTTTTCACCACATTTTCCACATTTAACATAGGACATATTCTCTACTACACCTAATATATTTACCTTTAGGTCTTCTGCCATTATAACAACTTTTTTTACTATCATAGATACCATGTCCTGAGGAGTAGATACTATTATAACACCTTCCATTGGAATTTCCTGCATCACAGTAAGAGCTACATCTCCGGTACCTGGAGGCATATCTATAAGCAAATAATCTAATTCTCCCCAACTTGTATCTGAATACATCTGTTTTAACACTCCTGTTATCATGGGTGCTCTCCATATAACAGGTTGTTCTTCCTCTTCTGTCAAAAGATTTAAGGATATAACTTTTATTCCTGAAGAAGATTCTACTGGAGAAAACTTTATTTCTTCACTTTCCCCCACTTGTAGTATATCAGCCCTTTTATCATTTATTCCAAAAAATCTAGGCATAGATGGACCTGTTATATCTCCATCAAGTACTCCCACCTTATATCCAGAATTTCTTAATTTTGATGCCAATATTCCCGTAACTGTAGACTTACCTACTCCACCTTTTCCACTCATAATACCTATTATATGCTTTGTGTTTCCATACTTAGGCGATATGTATTTACATCCACCTTTATCATCTTTACTGCACTGTGATTTACTTGAACAACCATCGCAATTACTCAAATCATTTCTCCTCCTTTTATATAGTTAATCCACATTAAATTTTAAGCAACATTTCCTATATTTTTAAAAACCATTAGGCTTACTTTCCGATATGCTCTTGTTCCATCCGCCACTGCTGTATGTATCCTGTACATAATAAACCTTCTCACTTTGATTTTGTCTATCAAAAAGTGTAACAGTCATTTTATACAATGTGGATTTATAACCTTCTGTCTTTATTGTTACCCACACATCATAATTATCTTCATCATTATTCCCAATGTTTGCATTTTTAAATTTACTAGTAAGGTCTGATTTAAATTCTTCCTGTTCAGTGGAAAGTATAAATCTTTGGGCATCTATATCATCTTTTAAATTTATTCCTATTTTCTTAGTTTTATCCTTTTCACTAAAACATTTATTTAATGTATCCATTATGGACCCATAGTACACAGATTTAAAGTCGCTTGGCGGCATCCTTGTATTCCAAAAATTATTTATCATATCGTTATCTATTCTATTTGATACTATATATACCTGACCTTTGCTATAGAGATTTCCTAAGTCTTTCTTATCAAGTCCTGCTATATAACTAAACTTGTGAACTTTATTGTTTCCTTCATCTATTTCGAATACATAATCAGGATCCAATGATGACTTTTTTGATACTTTTTTAGCAGAAGATAGTATATCATACAAATTTTTAATGGTACTTTGATCAGTAACTACAAATTTAAATCCCTGATCCCTTGTATTTTGAATAATTATCTGTTTAACTTTTCCCTGTTGTTTCATATATTCAAAATCCGAATTTTTTAAACCCGCCTTAACTTTTAATTGATCCAATTTACTACATCCACACAATAAGGTTACAGGTATTAAAATCCAGGATATTATAAATATATTTAATCTTCTTTTGATAGTTTTATCCAATGTTTTCACCCACTGTAGAATTTTTAAGAATTCAATATGCAAAAATTATATTTACAAATATATTCTAATCTACAGCGAAGGATTCTCACCCCTTTCTATCTTAATGAAATCTATGATTATTATACCATAATTAGTATAAAAAAATCCCCTTTCATATAATAAACCTGAAGGGGATAAACCTTATATTTTCTAATTATATTCTAAAGTTTTAACAATAACCTCAAATATAGTAGGCATATTTTCTTTGAAGTTTGATTCTTTTACAAAAAAAGAAAATCTGCAAAATTGTTTTCCTTCTTCTGTAAAGTATTCTATACACTTATAACTATCTCCGATTTCCTTTGTAATTGTATACTTAAGTAAATATCCTTTCCTACCATTCATATAAATTTGTTTTATAGAATACTCTTTATACAAATTTTGTTTTTCGGATATACTCTTGCTATTTTGTAAAAATAATTTTAAGTCACCTTTTAAATTCCATACTTCAACAAAACCATTTATGGTGTTATCATCGCTCTTAAAATCACTATGATATAATATTTCATCTCCAAATGTGTCCTGATTTCTACAAGTCCATCGTGCTGGCAACTTATATAGCAGCCTGCCTTCCAGTCCTTTATATTGAGTAAGAGATTCCATATTATTTTGAATAAGAGCTGTAAACTTTAGCCTCATATCAAAATTTTTTTCAAGTCCTAAAAGCACTATCATAAGTCCTATTATAATTATAGTAACCCCAATTTTTTTTTTATTTATCACTATTAATCTCATAATAAGTAACCAATATTACTTTCTAACAGGTATTACTATAGTATTTGCTCTAAAGTCATAAAACATAAGCCAATGGCCCATCGTGTCTTTATCCTTTAGGGGTACCCATGTAACAAATCCAGATTTTCCTCCATAAGGCTGATCCGTTCTGCTTTTAGTTCCCGGAATTCCATATATCAAATATTTTACCCTTCCATTTTTATCACATTTATACCCTGCTAAATAATAATTATATTTTTTTATATATGGATAATACCCTACCATAGGATAATATATATAAGAATATTTATTATAATCAGCAATATTATACATGTCATCCATAGAACTTATAGGTACCTTATTCCATACACACCTTTTTAATTCCTTATTGATGTCTTTTACTTCCTTAAAGCCACTCATAAGCTGCATGAAAAATTTTCCTTCTGGACCTTTAGGATAACCTCTAGATACACTATCTTTTTCACATTCTCCCTGACATCTATTCAAGTTTAATTTTTTATGGCATCTTAATCGGGATTCATCCACATATATTGAGCTATCATTATTTCTGTCTTCTTTAGAATTTATGTTTCTGTCTTCATTTTTTTCTGTAACATTAGATTTTGAGTTATCTTCGATAATCTCTTCTTCCATCACTTCCGTATCTACTTGAACTTTTTTATTTTCTTCTTCACTTTCCGGTTCATTAGCTTCCTCAGATTCATCTTGCTCTTCTTTTTCTTCTTCTTGTTCTTCTCTATAAGAATCTTTTTCTTCTATTTCTATATTTTCTTTAACTTCTTCTTCGTCTTTTTTGGCTTTCTCTATAATATCCTCATACTGATCAAATACACTTTTTGCTTCAGTTTTTTCTGATTTTTCTACTTCACTTACTTTGGTTTCTTCTAAATCTTTGCTCTTATTTTGAGATACCGGAAATGCTTTCCACTCAGGTATTTCCGTACTTGCAAACCCGCTCATTACAGATATTATGTTATCGTCCACCATTCTCACTATAGCAGCTCCTGACACCTTATCCATAGCTATGCCACTTCCTGCTACATCATTTGCAGCATATTCATAACTTATATCTGCTCTTCCATAATCATCTATGTTCATTTCGCCAATTTTGATTATATTTTTTATATCTTTTTTATTACATATTAACATCATGTAATAGGGTGTTTTTTCTTTTTTTAAATTTTGTACATAATAAGATATTTTACACTTATCATTTTTCATCTCCAACTTTGCATATCCTGAAGCAATTTTGTCAGAAGCTAAAGAGTATCCTTTTTCATCTTCTTGTAATATTATAAAATATCTACTATAACTCTTTTTTTGTGCCAACTTCTATACCTCCATATATTATATTCATTATAATATATGAGATAACTTTCAAAAAGTGAACAAATAGTTTTAACTTATCTTCAAAAACATGTCGCATTTTAATGTATGCATATGTCATATATACAATCAGATAGTCTTCCAAACTCTTCTATAGATAGCGTTTCGCCCCTTCTTCTTTCATCAATTTCAGCTTTTTTAAAAGCAGCCTCCATATCTTCTTTAGGAACCTTTAAGGTCTTTACAGCATTCCAGAGAGTTTTTCTCCTCATATTAAATGAACATCTTACTACCTTAAAAAATAATTTTTCGTCTTTCACCTTAACTCTAGGTTCATCAAGTTTGGTTAGCTTTATAACTATGGATTCCACTTTTGGTCTTGGAATAAACGATGAAGGACTTACTTTCCTTATTACTTCAACATCGCAATAATATTGCACTAAAATCGAAAGGGCTCCATATTGTTTGCAATTAGGTTCTGATGAGATTCTCTCTCCTACTTCTTTTTGTATCATTATAGTAAGAGTTTTAAAATTGTAGTTTTCATTCAACAGTCGTGTAATAATAGGAGTTGTAACATAGTAGGGTAAATTTGCAACAATTTTCACATTTTTTTCATCATCTATTATTTTATTAAAATCTATTTTAAGTGCATCTTTATGTATCAACTCAAAATTTTTAAAGTCCTTTAGTTCTTCCTTTAAAATTGGAATTAAATCTGAATCCAATTCAATAGCACATACTTTACCTGCTTTTTTTAAAAGTTCTCTTGTTAAAGTTCCCACTCCAGGTCCTATTTCTATAATAAGATCCTCCTTACTTATGTCAGCGCTATTTACTATGTCATCCAATACTGTATTGTCTATTAAAAAATTTTGTCCTAAACTTTTTGAAAATTTAAATCCGTATTTTTTTACTACATCTGCAGTAGATAAATCATTCATTGTGCTTCTCCTTGTCTATTATATTATTTACTTTACTTATAGCCTTTTTAAATTCCTCTTTTGTTATTCCATAATCATTTAGTCTATTTAAAAACTGAGAAGTATTGCAATATCCTATTCCAAGTTCTTTTCCCATCATATCCCTCTTCGTCTTGGAATTTGATTTTCCTGTCAATCCAAAGAATACCATATCACTTATTTCAAATTCTTCTCTTTTTTCCTTTACCTCATACTTGGCACTTTTTAGAGCCTTTATTATAGTTTCTGGGGACGCATTTTCAACCCCAATATCTCCATTTTTTATACCATCCTTCTGAGATATATAAGCGTGCTTTATTCCCTTTACCCTTTTAGATATAATCTGCCTTATTTTATTTCCTGCAAAATCCGGATCCGTAAACACTATGACGCCCTGTCTTTTTTGAGCTTCTTTTATTTTATCTATAATTTTTTTATTTATTCCAAAACCCCCTACAGCTATAAGCTGAGCATCAACCGCCCTTTTAACTGCAGTTATATCATCTCTTCCTTCAACCACTATTACTTCCTTAATCATAAATGTCCTCCTATTTTATTAAATCTATTAGGCATTTGAAATAAAATAACAAGTCAAAGATGCGACGAATATTTTTTATCAGACAAGGAGACAGGTTCCGCAGATAGTGAATCCTATCTAAGGGTTCTACCGACGCAGTATGATAAAAAATAGGCTAGCATACTGACTAGTTATTTCTTTGAAAATGCCTTATTATAGATAATAGATACCTTATACTTATACTCGAAAATATTCTCATAAAATTAAAAGAAAAAATAGGAGCATGTGCTCCTACCTAATTACATAAACATTAACCCATCTTACACCCCAGTTGTCTACTTCTGAGCTAGAATCAAAAAATAAATCTAATCTATTTCCCTTGATAGCCCCACCTGTATCTTCTGCTATAGCATAACCATAACCTTCTATATAAAGCTTCGTACCAAGTGGTATTACTCTAGGATCAACTGCTACTGAACTATAATCTCCATTATTTCTCCTGGCTACAGTGCCAGATGCAGTTATACCAAATGCTGGATCTCCAGGACTCTTGCCTGTACTGGCATAATCTGCAGTATATGCAGTTGCCCTCATTTGCAGTGATTCAACATAGTTAAGATTAGTTCCTCTAGACGGAGTATAATTGGTCAATGTTCCTATGGCTATGACTTTTTGTACCGGCTGTTTTTTTATGATTTCGCTAATTACTTTTTTCGAAACCTCTTTACCATTTTGGTATACAACCCTAGTCACAGTCTCCCTCTCTCCATTTTGTCCTTCTTGCACAACCTTTTTAGTTCCATTTTCAACCTGCTCGTCACTTTTCAAAATTGTGTCATAGTTTATAGGTCTGTCCTCTTTTAGGTCTTTTGTTTTAACCCTAGTCACTACTACATTCATTCCCTTTTTCAACGCATGCTTTCTGGATGGATATACTATATCAAGTTTTGAAATTCCTATCTTCTCTGCCTTTAACATATCTTCAACATTATCCTCGGCAGACTCTAAATTCAACTTTTTATTGTCAACTTCTACTTTAACTTTTACTACTCTTTTGATTTTCAACGTGGTGTTATTTTCCACCCTATTGTCTAGACTAGGCTTCACTTTATCCTTAGGCCCTATGCTGATTCCATTATTATCCAGAACCTTTCTATAAGTATTACAAAACGTAGTAATATTCTTACTACTTCCATCTACTGAAACAACTATTGTCTTTCTTGTACTAAATACTACTCCGATTAAAATAGATAAAATTACAACTGCAATAATTTCTACTCTAAGGCCATTTGGAAAATATTTTTTCAAGTAAGTCTTAAACTTTTCCACCATAAAAATACCTCCTCTGGGCGAGAGCGACATATTCCATTATAAATGGAACCCAAAATCATGTCAAATATCACTCTGCATTAAGACTGTTATAAAATGTTAAATGCAGCCTTGTGCATAAAACTATAAATAAAATAATTATTTATGATTCCGATATTATACTTCATGAGTAAATAACTCGCATTAAACCTACTAATTGGAGTTTTCTACTCAACCTACAGTCTATGCTATTTTTTTGGTGGTTTAAAGTGCCTATTATATAAACTATGCTGTTAAATCTATTTTTATTACTAAAAATAGATTTAATAAAACCTCTCTTTAATTTTACACTATTTTACCATATTAAGCAACTGTTTCATGTTAAAAATTGTTAATTGGCTTATTTTACTATCCTCTACGCCTTTGATTTCAGCTATCTTAGCTATAATAAATTTTATATATTCAGATCTATTTCTCTTTCCTCTAAAAGGAACCGGAGCCATATAGGGACAGTCTGTCTCAACTAAAATTCTATCAAAGGGTACTTCCCTTGCAACCTCAACAGCTTTCTTTGCATTTTTGAAAGTTACTACCCCTGTAAATCCTATGTAATATCCTAATTTTAAAAATTCCCTTGCAATTTCAACACTTCCAGAAAAGCAATGTATTTCTCCAATAACATTCTTAAACTGTTTTACTATATTTAAAGTATCTTCATGAGCTTCCCTATCGTGTATAATTACCGGTAATTTTAATTCATCTGCTAATTTCATCTGCTTTATAAATACAGCTTTTTGCACTTCTTTCGGAGGATTTTCTTTGTAATAATAGTCAAGCCCTATCTCCCCAATTGCCTTTACTTTTTTATTTTTAGCTAAAATTTTTAATTCTTCTAATATATCATCAGTAAATACGTCAGAATATTCAGGATGCACTCCTACTGCTGCATAAAACATATCATGTTTATCTGCTAATTTAACAGATGCTCTAGCTCCTTCAATAGAAGATCCACAATTTAATACTCCAACTATATTGTTTTTCTTCAACTCTTCTATTACTTTATTCCTATCTTCATCAAATTCTTCATCATCATAATGCGCATGGGCATCAAATATGTTTAGTTCCATATGACTTCTCCTAACCTAATTTTAAATTCTTTGGCAGTTTAAAAAAATTGCAAAGCAATTTTTTTAAAGTTCAAAGTTCAAATATCAAATAAGGATAATTTTCTTTCTAACGTCAGAAAATATTTAAATTATAGATTTCCTGAGGTACGAGGAAAATCATTTTTATCTGTTCTTTGTTATTTGAACTTTGTTATTTTCAAAAGCTTTGCTTTACAATTTTTTATATTAAGTAAAAATTTCACATGTGCCAAAGTTGAATTATATAAAATTCACATTACCTTACTGTGCTTCCACTTGGGATTTCATCAGAAAGTGATAGTATGGATAATTTACTATCATCATCTGAAGCTGCAGATAATATCATTCCTTCTGAAATTTCACCTTTTAATTTTACAGGTTTTAAATTTGCTACAAATACTACATATTTGCCCACAAGCTGTTCTGGCTTATAATACTTTGCAATTCCTGAAACTACCTGCCTCTGTTCCTTTCCCATTTGAAGTTGAAATTTAAGTAGTTTATTGGATCCTTTTATGTTTTCACATTTTAAAACTTTAGCAACTCTTAAATCTATTTTATCAAAATCATCTATAGTTATTTGTTTTTTTAAAGATTTTTCATTAGAACTCTGTGCTGCTTTTTTTTCTTCTTTTAGTTTATTTAATTCCTCTATTTTTTTATCTACATCTATTCTAGGAAATAATAACTCTCCCTTACTTATCTTTGTTCCAGCTTTAGTTCCATTAAAAGAGGCTATACTATCCCAGGAAACAACGTTTGTATTAAGTTGTTTATACATTTTAGTGCTTGTTTCAGGTAAATATGGAGAAACACATACAGATATTATTCTAAGTGACTCTAAAAGATTGTAAAGCACTGTTCCAAGCCTATCTTTTTTAGCCTCATCTTTAGCTAATATCCATGGTGTAGTTTCATCTATATATTTATTTGATCTAGTTATAAGATCCCATATATTATCTAAAGCTTCTGGTATTCTTAAATCGTTCATATTCTTCTCTACTTTTTCAGGAGTTTCTAATGCTAAATTTATAAGTTCATCATCAATTTGTTCTTTTTTTATTGGTTCTTGCACTACTCCATCAAAATATTTTTCAACCATAGCACAAGTTCTAGATAATAAATTTCCCAAATCATTAGCTAAATCTGCATTAATTCTTTTTATAAATATTTCATTATTAAACAATCCATCTGAACCAAATGGTATTTCTCTCAATAGATAATATCTAACAGCATCTGCACCAAAATTATCTACTAAAACTACAGGATCTACTACATTTCCCTTTGACTTTGACATCTTTCCCCCATCTACCAGAAGCCATCCGTGTCCGAATACCTTTTTAGGAACAGGAAGTCCTAATGCCATAAGCATTATAGGCCAATAAATTGTATGAAACCTTAATATGTCTTTACCAACTAGATGTACATCTGCTGGCCAGTACTTATTGTATAACTCTTCATTTTCACTACCGTATCCAAGAGCTGTTATATAATTTGCAAGAGCATCTATCCAAACATATATTACGTGTTTTTCATCAAAAGTTACAGGTATTCCCCAATTGAAAGATGTCCTAGAAACACACAAATCTTGAAGTCCAGGCCTTAAGAAATTATTTAACATCTCATTCTTTCTAGATTCAGGCTGTATAAAATCAGGATGATCCTCAATATACTTTATAAGTTTAGGCGCATATTTTGACATTTTAAAGAAATATGCTTCTTCCTTAGTTTTCTCTACTGGTCTTCCACAATCAGGACACTTTCCATCTGCTGCTTGGGTTTCTGT
Organism: Clostridium ragsdalei P11; assembly: GCF_001675165.1. GTDB lineage: Bacteria > Bacillota > Clostridia > Clostridiales > Clostridiaceae > Clostridium_B > Clostridium_B ragsdalei. The sequence goes on along the minus strand of NZ_LROS01000033.1, from coordinate 30,542 downwards.
CCAAAAGGATTCACAAGGTGTACAATATAATCCCTCATAACTTCCCTTATATATATCACCTTGGTCATACAATTTCTTAAATATTTTTTGAACTGCCTTAACATGGTAGCCCTCTGTAGTTCGTATAAACTTGTCATAACTTATATTCATCATATCCCACAGCTTTTTAATTCCAGCAACTATTTCGTCCACATATTCTATAGGAGTAACGCCCTTTGCTTCAGCTAATCTCTGAATCTTCTGTCCATGTTCATCTGTTCCTGTCAAAAGCATAACATCATAACCTGTAAGCCTTTTAAATCTTGCAAGAGCATCTGCTGCTACAGTAGTATAGGTGTTTCCTATATGAAGTTTTGCAGATGGATAATAAATTGGCGTAGTAATATAATAAGTTTTCTTGGTCATGTTTTTCTCTCCCTTTTTCTTCTAGTTTTATTGTATTTCTAATTATTTTTTCATATAAAAAAACCCCCATATGGAAAAATTCTTTCCACATAGAGGCGTAAATTACGCTTTACCACTCTACTTTACTTTTACTTCACAATAAAAGCATCATTAAGTAACTATTCATTACCTTGTAATGTAACGGTTACTACCGTACCACTCTACTATTATTTCAAGCGATATACTCTAGAGCCATATTCATAAATCTTATTGCATTCGGCTCTCACCCAAACCTGCCGACTCTCTTTGTGCAAACTAATTTACTACTCTTTCCTTCACAGTATTTAACAATATAATATGTCATATAATTTTATGTGTCAACATTTTTTGTTTGAAAAATTTCTTCATTTTTCTTTTTTATACTTTTTAAATCTTCCCAAAATGCAGATTTTTTATTCACATCTCTTAAAACTGCTGAAGGATGAAAAGTTGCAGTCATATAAAAACCTTTTTTTTCAACCCACTTTCCTCTATCTCTTGTAATTCTCCAATCCTTTCCCAATATGCAGCTCATAGCAGTTGCACCGAGACAAACTATTATTTTAGGCCTTATAAGTGCTACTTGATTTCTCAAATATGGAATACAGGCTTCTTCTTCCTGCTCATAAGGAGTTCTGTTATTTTGGGGCCTGCACTTACAAATGTTACATATGTAATAATCCTTTTCCCTATATAAATCAAGTGCCTCAAGAGCTTTCGTCAAAAGCTGACCTGCCCTACCTACAAAAGGTATTCCCGTTCTATCCTCATCTGCTCCTGGTGCTTCTCCTATAAACATAATATGTGCCTTAGGATTTCCATCTCCAAAAACCATATTAGTTCTCTTATCTCCTAAACTACATTTATGACAATTTAAACATTCTTCATAGAGCTCTTTCCACCTTAACAACTTAACTCACATCCCGAATAATTATGAATTATACTATATATTATACAACTAATTATTATAAGGTAAAATATAAACTTTCATACCAATTTTCAATTAAAACATAATTCTAGTTACTATAACTGCTGTGATTATTGCAGTTATATCTGCCATTACTGCCGCCCAAAGGGTATGCCTTATTTTTTTTATACCAACTGCTCCAAAATAAACTGTAAGAGTATAAAATATAGTTTCCGTAGAACCCATAATTATAGAGGAAATTCTACCTATGTAACTATCTGGTCCAAATTTACTTAAAGTTTCAGCGAATATTCCAAGAGCCCCACTGCCTGATAAGGGCTTTACAAGCACAAGAGGTACTACTTCAGGAGGAAGTCCTATAAATTTTACTACAGGTTTTACAAATCCTATAAAGTAATCTAAAGCTTTAGATTCTCTAAAAACCCCTACTGCTATTATCATTGCTAGTAGGTACGGAAATATCTTAATACATATATCTATCCCTTCCTTGGCTCCTTCTACAAAACATTCATATACCCTAACTTTTTTCATTTGACCATAGGTAACCATAAATATAATAATTATTGGTATTATTGCTTTTATTATGTACTTCACTCTACCCTACTCCTTTTAAATAAAGTTAAAAATATCTCTGGAGAATTTTACAACATACTACCCCTACTATTGCAGATATAGTAGTTGTAATTATGGCTGGTATTATTGTTTCTGCAGGATTTTTAGATCCCATTGCCGCTCTTATAGATATAACCGTAGTTGGGACAAGCTGTATGCAAGCTGCATTTAAAACTAAAAAAAGCGCCATATCATCACTTGCTTCTTCTTTCTTTTTATTGAGATTACTAAGCTGATCCATAGCTTTTATTCCAAAAGGAGTGGCTGCATTAGATAATCCCATCATATTAGCAGTTAAGTTCATAACTATTGGCCCTATAGCTCTTTCATCTTTAGATGCATCCTTAAACAAAACTTTCAAAATGGGTCTCATTAAACTTGCTATTTTATTCATAAGGCCACTTTTCTCTGCTATTTTCATTACTCCACACCAGAGACACATTATTCCCAAAAGACTTATCATAAGTTTTACTGAAGCATCTGAAGAAGCTATAATAGACTTGGACACTGCCTCTCCCCTTCCAGATAATATTCCAAACCCTATTCCAAAGGCTAAAATAAAAAACCATATAATGTTTATCACAATATAACCACTCCCCCTATAATCCAAAATATACAAATATTTATCATATAACTAATATATGATAATAAGAATATAAAATTACCTATAAGTAGATGGATTTTATAGAGATGAAATGATTGAAAATCCCTTTTAATAGTGTTACCATTTATGTTGTGATAATTTTTAAATTGGAGGTTAATAATGACCATTAGAGATATAATGAAATATATAGAAAGTGAATATCTAGTTATAAATGATACTCCCTGTGAAATATGTGGAGGAGAATATTTAGCTGAAAATTCAAATGTATCCATAGTTGATGGTATCCCCTACGATGTTTGTAATTGTGTATGTTCAGAATGCGGCCATGAAAAAACTTTTCAATTTTGTGCACCATTTGTAGAAGATGAAGATTTATCAAAAATAAAAAATATATTAAATTAAGGAGAATTATTAATGAAAGAAAACACTTTAAATTTGGCCCAACAAGATATCGACGAAGCTCTGTCAGTTATTGAAAGTTTGGAAAAAGCCATCATGAGAGACAGCTCACAGAATCAGGTATTGAAAGACAAATTTCATCTTCTTTACGACAAAGTAAACGAATTGGAAAATATACTAAAAAGTGAAGGAATTATTTAAATAAAAAACACTATCTAATCATCATTGATTTTGATAGTGTTTTTATTATATTTATTATTTATATTTAGGTATTTCAAATTCTAATGTTAAATTAGAACCTGCTGTTATATCCTGCATTTCCTTTATTATATTTGGTATTTGTTTATATGCCCAAGATATATCCGTAGCATATTCATGCTGTCCGGGATTCCCAGGATTCCACCTCATTTTATAAATAGTGTTTTGATTTGTTGACGGATTGTTTATATACCACTTTCCTATCCACTGCGCTCCACCTGAAATAGCTCTCTCTACAGTAGTCCATCCATTCTCATATGCAGTTTTAGTTCCATTTAAAACAGCATTATCGTCTGTTGCATTTATTCCAAAGAAATTATATACAGGTACTCCATAAATATAATTTCCACTACTATCTGTTGCTCCACCATTTGCGAGCTTAGAAGTACCATTTCCTGTTTCAAGCATAGCATGTGAAACTAAATAAGATACACTTATATTATTATTTTTAGCTGCATCTAAAAATGCTTGTCCTTTTCCATCAAAAATTCCTTTTCCTTTTAGAAAATTATTTAGACTATCTGCTGTAACACCATCAGAATATGTAAGCTTTAAAAATTGATATTTACCATAACTGTCAAGAAAATTATTTGGATCAGCATAATATTTTATCTGATTTTTAGTTGCAGCATTGTCCATTACATTAGCTGCTACAAATACAGGTGTACTATCCGAATTTAACTGTGTATTTACCATATCGTCTAAAGCTATATCATAATTTACAAATTCACTAGACTTACTATCTACATTATCCACACATCTAAAATAATCTACAAAATAATTATCATATTCTGTATTTCCATCTTTATGGGCTCCAGTAACTCCTGTCCTTTTTACATAAATTACTGCTTTGTATTTTTCACCGTTAGTACCTGCACTCAACGTTTTTAAAGATGTTATTTTTCCGCTTTCTTCATTAGTATATCCATTTGTAAGCTCAGTATAACTTCCTTCTTTATCGTTTTGTCCATTTACAAAAATTCTATACTGAACATCTGATGAACTATCACATTGTATTAAAAAGCCTTGTTTCTCGGATGACAAAAGTGGTACATATTCAAATTTGTTGGAAGTTATTTTAGGAAGATCTGTATAACCTGTCCCATCTGAATATTTATTACTTGTAGTAAACTGCATACTTAAAGGGTTGGACAAATTTTTTCCTGAAGCTGATTTTAATCCTTCCCCTATAACAAGATTATATTTTTCACTTGGATCATATCCTGATACCTTAGGACTTACCATCACAGTACTTGGATCATTTCCCAAAGTTACTGCCACAGGAACCTGAACATTATTTTTATCAGTAACTTGTATGTTAGTACTATTTACAGTACTTGGTTCCAAATTGCTGCTGAATTTAACAGTCCACTCTTTATTGGTATCAATATTTATCCTAGGAGATCCCAGTGAAGAATTTGCAGATACCTTAAATTGAAAAGCAACTAGTGCAAAAGCTGCTGTTATTATAAGTGTCTTTACATTCTTATTCAATTTTTTCCCCCCCAAATATTTCAATTTTAATTATTTTATTACTTGAACGTATTACTCTAGGTAAAAGTCTTCACTTGTTGGTATTTTCATAATTACTATTCGTAAGCCGTCTTTTAAATTCGTTCATTCCATACTTTTCACTTACATATACTCTGTGCAAAGTATATATTCCTTGGTCCTTATTAGCCCACCCCCCTGCTGTAGTAAAAGCCATACTATATCCTTCTGTCTTTAATGCCTTTATGGCACTTTCATTCCATTTGCCATAAGGATATGCAATATACTTTATTTTTTTATTAAGAAGTTTTTCTAAGAATTCCTTTGAATCTTTTAAAGTCTGTATTTGTTTGTCATAAGTTAACCTATCAAGTTTATCGTGATTTACTGTATGACTTTCAATATCCATACCATAACTATCCATTTGCTTTAACTCACTGGAAGTTAAAAAATCTTTCTCGTTATTTATACTACTTGTAATCATAAACACAGTAGCCTTAAATCCAAACTCCTTTAAAACAGGAAAAGCATTCTCATAGTTATCCTTATATCCGTCATCAAGAGTTATCACTACAGATTTATTAGGAACTGGTTTATTATAAGCCAAAAAATTATAAAGTTCATTTAAAGTAAGGGTAGTATATCCATTGTCCTTTAAATACTTCATCTGTTCTCTAAATTTTCCCTTTGGCACCCTTAATTCATTTCCCTTTTCATAATCTATGGAATGATAATATAAAATAGGAATAGACTCAGAGTTATATTTTAAATTATTTCCTGTAAATTCTCTATCCTTAACAGGTGATACCTTTTTTATATTTGTTTGATTTTTTTTATCAAACTTTACATTTGATTTATTATCGACCTTTTTTTGGTCATTTGAAGATACAAGTTTAGTTTTGTAAACACTATGTACACCAATTATAAAGAAAATCAATAAAACTAGAGCAATTAAATCTTTTATATTTTTATTTTTCATATTATCGCTTCTTTCCAACCTAACCTGGATGATGCCTACACTTTTCTCATTAGTTATGTAGATTATAAATTTTCTAGTAAATAAAGTAGGCTTTTTCCTAAATTTATTATATCAAACAATCATATACATAAAAAGTTTAATTTCAAAAGTCTATAAGTTCATTTTTTTCTTTAAGCTATTGTTTTAAATTCATATCCCTGACCTTTTAGATATTCTATAATTTGAGGTAATGCTCTAGCCGTTTCTTCTTTACCATAAGTATCATGCATAAGTATAACAACTTTTTGTTGTGAACCTACACTTCTTTTTACATGTTCTAAAAGCTGATCTGCATTTTTTCTTCTTCCCTCTGCATCAAAATCATAGGCATTCCAATCTATGCTGTACATATCTTTTTCCTTTAGTCGTGCGTTAAATTCATTTAAATTAGGATCATGGTAGTATGCCCTTGACATATACCCTCCTGGAAGTCTTAGTACTCTAGTATTAAAATCTTGTCCAACAATATTCCTTATAGCTGCATTATCCTGTTCAACTTCTGCCATAACAGTACCTACATCAAGTCTATTCCCAGGATATAACCTTCTCATGCTGTGTGTATAAGTATGATTTCCAATAGCATGTCCCTCTTTTAATATTTCTTTTACTAATTCCTTACTTTTTTCATTTTTTTCTACATTTTCTCCTAGCAGACAAAAGGTTGCTTTCACATTATAATTTTTCAAAGTATTCAATATTATAGGTGTTACAGTAGTAGAAGGTCCATCATCAAAAGTTAGAAATGCTATCTTCTTTCCATCATTTGGAGCTTTATTGTCCAATATATCTTTTACTTTTTGTGCGTCATAAGTATATTTCATTCCATCTTGAGATACATTATGTCTAATGTTCTTGTCCTTATCTGAACCTTGTTTATTACTACTTTTTACATTACTTTTAGATGCCTTCTTCTCACTAACTTCACTCCCAGCTTTTTTATCAGCAGATATTACCTTATTAGTTTTTGATTTATTCCCATGAAAATAATTATATCCACCATAGGACAAACCAAAGACTACAATCAATCCAAGTAACATCAATCCACTATTTTTAAAAATCTTACTAAAGTTGTTCCTTGTTGTCATTATATATTATCTCCCATCCACTTTTATTAAATTAAACTTTGCATAAAAATCCTTTCCCTAACATATTAAAACATGTATCTTCATTTTTGTTAAACAAAATATTAACAAATTATAAATTATTTCAGTTTTCGTTACATTTATAAGGCCTATTGTATGTTTGATTTGAAATAAAAACTATATTCAACATTATCCACAACATTATTACATATTTTGTGGATAACATGTTATTTTTATATAATATAAGTTATCTTTTCCCACTAATTTTCTGTCTAGGGTAAAGTTTAAAATCTAATATGCGTACCTCATTACTGCTATATTAAAAAAATATCTCTGAATAATAGTCATAAATACGGTATATCTAATAATATAATAGATACTACTAGTTGTAGACTTTTCCACATTATCCACAGATAATATGTTAATAAGTTGTGTTATTAACGTATTATCTATAAAGCAATATTTGTTTATACATAATTTTCATACTATTTATCCACATTATCCACACTTTTGTGGACAACATGTGGATAACATATTATTTAGTAACACATTTAATCCTATATCCATATAATATTATTAACCACATAGTCACAAAGCTCATAAAACACAACTAACATTTTCCAATACAAAACAATATACCTTTTTATCTCAAAAATTAAGGGGATTACCTGTCCCCTTAATTTTATAATTGTAGTTCAATTAAATATTTTTTGTAATTTTCTTAACATACTTTTAAATTTATGTTATTATTATGGTAAGATCTTTTTATGGAAGGTGAGGTTATTTATGAAAGATAACGTTATCAAGGTAGATTTTTCAAGAAATAGGAAAAAAGATCCATTTTCACTTCTATTACTAATAAAGAAAACTTATAAGAAATTCTTTTACTCTATGTTTAAACCCTGCAAAACAAAGGATAAAAATAATAAAAATGTGATTCGAAGTTTTAAAGATATATCTTAAGGTGCCATTAAGTGCACCTTTTTATTATGTGTGTTAAAATATAATAAAAAAATCTAGTATGTGTGTTAAAATATAATAAAAAAATCTAGGAGGAATTAAATGTGAAAATCGGGCTTGGTTATGATGTCCATAAATTAGTTTATAATAGACCTCTTATTTTAGGAGGCGTAAATATCCCTTTTGAAAAAGGCCTTATGGGACATTCAGATGCAGATGTACTTCTTCATGCAATAATGGATAGTCTTCTTGGAGCCTTATGTTTAGGTGATATCGGCAAACATTTCCCTGATAATGATGATAAATATAAGAACATATCTAGTCTTAGATTGCTCTCACATGTATCAGCTTTAATTAGAGAAAAAGGATATACTATAGGAAACATAGATTCTATTATAATAGCCGAAAAACCTAAACTCTCTCCATACATACAAGATATGAGAGTAAATATAGCTAAAACTCTAAATATAACTACATCTGTAATAAGTGTAAAAGCAACTACAGAGGAAGGTCTTGGCTTTACCGGCAAAGGAGAAGGTATAGCTGCTCAAAGCATCTGTTTGTTAACAGATAATTCAAAATAAGCTACTCATAAACAGGGTGCATGGGAGTGCTATATCAGGTAGTCATCGGATAAAAATAACTTACTTAAATTTGATCTGCACAAATCTAGGTAAGTTGCATAAAGTATCATGGTAAACTTATTTTTATCCCTTTTATTTTCCTTCATAGTTATTTACTATATTTTGAACTAGTTTCTTAATTGCACTCGCCTGGCAAATTAAAGACATTACCACAAAGAAAATAACTATCCTATCTTCATCCTCAGATTTTAAATTCATATCCTTTACCATATCTTGAAATTTTTTTTCATTAAAATGTTCTTTATTCATCAAATCATCAAGGCTATCGTTATGCAAATCTGAAAATATCTTATAGGCATTTTCCCAGGATATTATATCATCTTCTCTATCGTTTATCTCATTAAAGGCAAGCCTAAAAACCTTTTTTATTTCCTCTGTGGTTAATATAGGTCTCATATAACTTAATAAAATGAGCTGTGTCAGATGAACTTTTGTATATCCCCTTTTTTTCCCATCCTCGGGTTTAGATATGACTTCATTTTTAATATAATTCTGTACTATATTATTTGTGTATTTTTCACCCTGAAACTTATCATTTAGGTAGTCTGTAACTTGAGATAAAAATAAATCATACCTAGGTAAGTCTTCATAATGTACTATAGTATTATCTGATATATTCTTAGCAGCTTTATTTATATATTCCATGCCAAATTTGTGTTCTTTCATTATTTACAACCTCCAAAATAGCAGTTATTTTAACCTTAAAAACCATATTAATATTATAGGTTATATATATATTCTTTACAAACTCACTATTTATTAAATCCACGGGAATTTGTTACATTTTCTATATAAATCATGATAAACCATTATAAATCATATTAAATTGTCTTAAATCACTTATAACAAGTTAATTTAATATTTGTTATAAGTTATATAATACTATATAATACTCTCATACTTAATGTTATAAAAATTTAATATTATTAATATCCACTAGCTATAAATATTATGTTACCATATAAGAAAAGATTATTTTCTTTAAGGGGGGTGGCTAAAGTTAAGTTAAATAAAAAACTTTTTATTATATCATTAGTGATGGCTTTTTTGTTCTTATCCGTAGATTTGTTTACACCACAGGGAAATATCTTAAACATAAATAACAATACTGTATATGCAAGAAACTCTGGTGGATTTAAATCAAGTGGATTTTCACACAGCACAAGTAGCTTTTCACATAGTAGTAGTTCCAAATCTTCTGGTGGTAGTTTTAAATCGGGTAGTTTTTCTTCCCCTAACTCTACCTATAAGCAAAAAAATAGCAGCAATAGTTCTGGAGGAGATTTTAAGTCAGGCAGCTTTTCTAATACACCTAATTCTTCTTCAAAATCTAGTAATCAAAATACTAACCAAAGTAATTCTGGCTCCGGTCAAAATTATAGCAGCGGAAGTCATAGATCTTTTTTCCCTATACCTATACCCATCCCCTGGGGTCACAGCTCCAGTTATTATGGATATGGTGGAGGTCATAGTCTTTTAGCAAACTTCTTTTGGGGCTTTGTTAAATTTGTAATATTAATTTTAATATTACTATTTATTATAAGAAAGATAAAAAAATTTAAAAACAGAAAATAATGAGGAGGATTTTTTATGGGAGTATTAAAAAGAGTATCAAATATTTTTAGGGCGAAAGTAAACAATACTTTAGATGATATTGAAAACCCTATTGAATTGCTTGATCAAAAACTAAGGGATATGGATGACAGTCTAAACAAAGCTAAATTATCATCAGCACAAATACTAGGTAATGTTCATGAAATTGAAAAGAAAATGGAAGAATCAAAAAGAATATCTACTGAATTTGATGAAAAAGTAAAACTTGCAATGAGCAAGGGAAATGAAGAATTAGCTAAAAAGGCTCTAGCTAGGAAATTAGAAGCTGATAAAAGTTACAGTTCTTTAGAAACTAGTTACAAAGATGCTTGCCAAAAAGCTGAAGCAGTTAAAAGTAAGTTAAAAGAATTAGAAGAAGAAATACACAAAACCAGAGTATATAGAGATGAAGCTGCAGCAAGATTTAATAATGCAGAAGCCACTAAAAAAGTAAATGAAATACTATCTAATGTAGAAACAGGAAGCAATAAAATAAATATTGATGACATTGAAAGAAAAATTCAAAAGAAAGAATCTTTGGCTGAAGGACTGGGAGATTTAAGAGAAGAGGATTCTTTAGAAAAAGAATTTAAAAAATTAGATGAAGTTGATCTTGATAAAGAATTGGAAAAATATAAACAAAATTAGGTGATATCATGAGTAAAGCTGACCAGTTCTTAAAACGTGAAAAAGATAAATATGGCAAAATATTTGTAGCTATAAATTATGCTATAGATAACATTTCTCCTTTTTTAGATAAAGATATTTTAAATAGGAGAAAATATGTATCCAAAGTATCAACCTTAAAAAAATATATAGATTTAATTGAAGCTGCACAAGGTGAACTTGATACAGGAGGGTTTTTAAACAAGCTAAAAAGTGATAAATATATTTCTTTACTAGAAGATTATAAAAATGACAATTTAGAATCTTTATCCCAACTTGAGAAATGCAGCACCTGCCAGTGCCTTAACTGTACTTCAGATTGTAAATTTGACAGTTGTCTTGGATGTAAATGTGGTTCCAGAATTATTCACTGTACTAGAGATAAAATAAATGTCACAAAACATGATAACTTTTCTCTAAACCTTACTAATGACAAAACTGGTGAAAGCAATAATTATACAGTACTGGCAGTTCTTCAAGATGTACAATTAGACAAAAAGTATATAATAATAGAAAATACCTTATCTAAAGAGAAATTTATTCTGTATTATTATCCTGGGATTTCAGAAGACAGTTATGGAGAAATTTCCGATGCAGAAGAATTTGACTTTATAGTCTCAACTTTTCAAAGTATGGAAGAATAAACGAATTTTCAGACACTTGTCCACAGAAATCATGAACTTATCAACATTTTCTGTGGATAAGTTATATATATTCATATTAATACAACACTTCTAATCAAATTTCAACTTTTATATATTAGCATAAACAAAATTCTAATTTATCAATTCATAGTGCCATAAGCAAGAACTTATCCACAATGTGGATAAGTTCTTGCTTAGTTTAAATATAATTGTTATTTATTTTAACTTTTAAATAATTCAATGCTTCTTCTCTAGTTTGTATTTTTCCTAAATATCTAAATCTTGTCACATCCTCAAGAACATTTTTTACTTCAGGCCCTGATATATTTAAAATCTGAATAACATCATTTCCATTTAAAATTTTATCCTCGCTTATACTACAATATAACTCATACTCTTTTAACATCTCTTCAATAAACATTTTAAATCTAACTTTCTCATTTTCAACATCCAAAAGCATTCTTGTAGCATAGTTATCACAATATGCAGCAGTTAGTATTTCTATTATATACCCATCATATTTTGAAAAAAACTTATAAAAATCATTCTTCTTATCTTTAGAATTTTGTTTAAAAATTTTCAGTGGATACATATGACCATCTACTATATTTTCTATATAGCTTTGTGCTTTTTTGGGGAATTTCATGTTCCTACAGAAATTCCTAGCTATGATAGCTCCTTTCATTTCATGTCCCCAAAAACTTACCTTGTCTCCGTCCTTTCTATAAGCTTCATATTTACCTATATCATGCAAAAAACAAGCTAAAGACATATACTCTCTCAACTTAAATTCACCTATTTTATCTTGAAACACATGTAAATTTAATCCTTCAACACTTACCTTACCATTTAAGATATCCTTAAATACACAATAAGTTAAATTCATATGAGTAAATACATCTTCTATATGATATGCACATTTTCCTATAGTTTTTAATTCTTCTATATAAGGTATAATATTTTTTAGTATTCCATAGTTATCTAAAACTTCAAAAGCCTTTCCCTGATTGTCCTTTTCTAATATAAGCATAAATTCTTTAAAGACTCTTTCCATAGGCATATCCATTATCCTATAACCTAATTTTTCAATGCATTTTTCCGTATCCAAATTAAAATGCATTCCATAAGATATATGAAACCTAACGCCTCTAAGTATCCTGATGGGATCATTTTCTAAGCTCATATCAGTTACATTTTTAATTATTCTATTATCAATAGATCTTCTTCCATAAAAGGGATCAATAACTTTAACTTTATCTCCACTAAGCTTTATAGCTATAGCATTCATAGTAAAATCTCTATTCTTCAAATCCTCCTCAATAGAATCCCCCTCCATAAGAGATATATCTATTGAATTATTTCCTAGCATACATCTATATATACCTATTTCCTGTTTTATAGGAAAAAATTTATATTGTCTATTCTCAAGTTCCTCCATAAATTTTTCAATATTTCCATTAAATATAAAATCTATATCTTTAGGTTGAGCTGTTATACCAATCAACCTATCTCTTATATACCCACCAACTAAATAAACTTCTCCTCCTACTTTACTTACTACTTCTCTTGCGCTTTTAATAAAATCTTTCACATAATCCAAATTAATCACCTACTTACTTATTATTTTATCACATAGAAATACTCTATTTCTATAAATAAAATTTCCTTTTTTTAAAATTATCAACATTACGTGTCTAAATTGCAGATATATTTTTGCAAAAATAATTCTAATACAACCTACTCTACTTCTATTTATTGAAGTGTACATCTCTTATTTTAATATAAATACTCTCTTATATCCATATAGATTATCAATATTACAATTTCTTATCGAAAATTTCGACTTCAAATATTTAATTATCCATTTAGTTACTATTTTATAAAAAATATTTTTTCAAATTTCCTGATTTTGTACTTAATTCTAATATTAATTTCTTACATTTAAATCCTTGTTTATCATATATTATAAACTTTTATTAATATTGTTATTGACTTTTGAATATTATGGTAGTATATTAACTTTAGATGGAATTTGATTAGAAATTTGTAAAATACTTTATGAAATTATATTGACTTTTAATGTAATTTTTGCTATTATCTAATTGTAGTCGTGTCGAATTATGGAATTAGAGGAGGAAAATTAATGAAATCAACAGGTGTTGTAAGAAGAGTAGACGAGCTAGGAAGAATTGTCATTCCTATAGAATTAAGGAGAACTTTAGACATTGCTGAAAAAGATGCCTTAGAAATATATGTAGATGGTGAACAAATTATATTAAAGAAGTATGAGCCTGCATGTATTTTCTGCGGTGACGCAAGAGACGTTGTAAATTATAGAGGTAAGAACATCTGCAAAAGTTGTTTAAATGCATTAAAAGAAGGCAAATAATCATTATTTAAAGGACCTGCATTATAATTATAATGCAGGTCTCTTTTTCTGTATTGAACTTATCAATGAATCTTACTTAGTAGAAAAAGACAATATTACGGTAGATAGCCATTGGACAATTTAAGGTAAAAAAAACATAGCTAAATTTCCTAAATACAAAATGGATTTAACTATGTATGTATATTTAAATTTTAAAATAATATGTCATTAAACTATTATCTAACTCTTCTTCCACCCGTAAAATCTGATCTATTATCCAAAGATGCTATTTTAACTACATCTCCTGTTTTAGGTGCATTAATAAACTGTCCTCCACCTACATATATTCCTACATGATACGCTGGAGAACCAAAGAAAACCAAATCTCCTGGCTGAAGTTCATCTCTTGATACAGCTGTACCTACCGTTTGCTGTTCCTGTGAAGTTCTCGGCAAATTAATTCCAAAATGAGCATATACATATTGAACTAATCCTGAACAATCAAACCCTGAAGGAGATGTTCCTCCCCATACGTATGGAACTCCTAAAAAGTTAGAAGCATATGCTACTACTGCATCAGATGATGCTATAGAATTTCCTCCTCTTGAAGCACTTTGTTGAACGTTACTTGCAGCTGAAGCAACTGCTTTTAGAGTTGCTTGATTAGCAATTTCTAAAGATTTTTCTTGTGCATCTAAAGATGCTATTACATTTTTTGCACTTTCTTTATCACTATTAAGCTTGGCCAACTTTTTTTCATTTTCTAACTTTAGTGCCAATAGCTTATTATTTTCACTATTTAATTTTTCTTTTCCATTAGCTAATTGCTCTTTTTTATCTTTTAAATTTCCTATAATATTCTTATCAAAACCCATTACTTTCTTAACATTATCTACCCTAGATATAAAATCATTTAAATTATCTGCATTCAATATTACTCCTAGGTAACTACTTATGCCATTTATATACATAGCCTTTACTCTTTGATTGAACACTTGCTGCTGATTTTCCATATTTTTTTGGGCGGAATCTATATTAGCTTGAGTTTGTTTTATATTATTAGAAATTGATGCTATATTCTTTTTATTATTTTCTAAATCATTCATAGTCTGTGTTATCTGGTTGTCCATTTTTTCAGCTTTAACTTCCAATTCCTGCTTTTGTTGTTTAACCTGCTCTAATGAAGTCGATGAACTTGATGCACTTGGCGCAGCCAAAACATTTGCCCCTGTTGACAATGCCAAAGTTAATGCAATTGCAACAGATAAGGTTCTTTTATTCAAAACTTTTCTACCTCCTCGTAAAATATTTAATAGCTTACAAATTTGAGCTTCTTATAACCCCAAAAAGCTGAGATTAGCAAGTAACGTACATCTATTATAACATTAAATTGATACATACCTCAACACATGCAGAAAATTTTCGCAAGAAATATTGTGAATTTTAAATAAAATCAAATACTATTCTAGTAATTTATCAATTATATCCTGTTTCTATTAACGATTTTTTACAAAAGATATATAAATTTTAAACTTGCCTTTATTTTCTAACTATAGGTCTAAAAATTCTTATAAAATTCACATTTAGAAAGTTTTCTACCCTTTGTTTACCATAACATATCCCTTGTATTTAAATTTATAAATAAAAACATAGCTAAATCCTCAATCACAAAAGTAAATTTAGCTATGTATGTATACTGAAATTTAAAATAATATGTCACTAAATTATTATTTAACTCTTCTTCCACCTGTAAAATCTGATCTGTTATCTAAAGCTGCTATTCTAACTGAAAGCCCAGTACGTGGTGCTTCAATAAACTGACCATCACCTACATACATTCCTACATGATATGCTGGAGAACCAAAGAAAACTAAATCTCCCGGCTTAAGCTCATCTCTTGATACAGGTGTGCCCACATTTTGCTGTTCCTCTGAAGTTCTTGGCAAATTAATTCCAAAGTTTGCATATACATATTGAACTAATCCTGAACAATCAAACCCTGAAGGAGATGTTCCTCCATATACATAAGGGACTCCTAAAAAGTTAGAAGCATATGCTACTACTGCATCAGATGATATTATGGTACCTCCTCTTGAAGCACTAACATTACTTGCAGCTGAAGCAATTGCCTTTAAAGTTGCTTGATCAGTAATTTCTAAAGATTTTTCTTGTGCATCTAAAGATGCTATTACATTTTTTGCACTTTCTTTATCACTATTAAGCTTGGCCAACTTTTTTTCATTTTCTGACTTTAGTGCCAATAGCTTATTATTTTCACTATTTAATTTTTCTTTTCCATTAGCTAATTGCTCTTTTTTACTTTTTAAATCTCCTACAACATTCTTGTCAAAACCCATCACTTTCCCAACATTATCTACCCTAGATATAAAATCGTTTAAATTACTTGCATTTAATATTACTCCCAGGTAATTACCCATGTTATTTGTATACATAGCTTTTGCCCTTTGATTAAATACTTTCTGTTGGCTTTCTATACTAGCTTGCACAGAATCTATGTTAGCTTGAGTTTGTTTTATACTATTAGAAACTGAGGCAATACTTTTTTTGTTATTTTCTAAGTCGTTCATAGTTTGTATTACTTGGTTGTCCGTTTTTTCAGCTTTAACTTCTAATTCCTGCTTTTGTTGTTTAACCTGCTCTAATGAAGTCGATGAACTTGATGCACCTGGCGCGGCTAAAACATTTGCCCCTGTTGACAATGCCAAAGTTAATGCAATTGCAACAGATAAGGTTTTTTTATTCAAAACTTTTCTACCTCCTCGTAAAATACTTAACAGCTTACAAATTTCAGCCCCTTATAACCATAAAAAACTCAAATTCGCAAATAACATGTTTCCATTATACCATTAAATTGGTATATACCTCAACACATATATAAAATTTATATCAGAGATATTATAATTTTTTAATAAAATCATCTTCTTTTTTGACAATTTGTTATTCATATTCTGAATTTATTAACGATATTCAATAAATATTATACAAATTTTAAACTTGCTATTTTTTTATTATAGGTTTAAAGAATGCTTATAAACTTCAGATTTTGAAAGTTTTCTATCCTTAGCTACTTTTTTTATAGCTTCTTTTTTATCTAATCCATCCTCTATATACATTTTTATATGTTTTTCTATAGACAAGTTTATCCATTTTTCACTTTCTTCTCTTAAAAGTTCTTTTTCATCCTTACCTTCTACTACCAGTACAAATTCCCCTTTTGCATCATTACTTTCATAATAATTCATAGCTTCTTCTAGTGTAAATCTCAATATTTCTTCATGAACCTTTGTAAGCTCTCTACAAATGCCTATATGTCTATTTCCTAGGACGGTTGCTAATACTTCTAAGGTATTTGTCAGTCTATGGGGTGCTTCATAAAATATCAATGTTTCAGTTCTGTTTTTTACACCTTCTAGTATACTTCTCCTATCTTTATTTTCCCTAGGTAAAAATCCAATGAACGTAAACTTTGAAGTATCCAGTCCCGAGTAAACCAAAGCTGTTGTTACTGCAGTTGCACCAGGCAGAACTTCAAATTCTATTCCCTGTTCTATGCAATTCTTTACCATAATGCTTCCAGGATCTGATATACCTGGTGTCCCAGCATCACTTACTAGAGCTATATCTTTACCATCTTTCAACTTTTGTATTAATAATTTACTTTTCTCATTTTCGTTATATTTATGACAACTTATAAGTGGTTTTTTTATATTGAAATGATTTAATAGCTTTAAACTCTGTCTGGTATCTTCTGCTGCTATCAAATCTACATTTTTAAGGGTATCAAGAGCTCTTAAAGTTATATCACTCAAATTTCCTATAGGAGTTGCCACTAAAAAAAGTTTTCCCATTACACATTATCTCCTTAAACATCTTCCGTATATTCTATCAATTTCATCTGTATAACTTCCATCTAATTTATGTACACATATAGGTGCTTCCCATTTTAAAAATGGTTTTCCATTACTTTGTCCCTCTATAAGTACCATATTAGGTGCCTTGTTAACACATGGCTGTACCATTGTCATCAGCTTTGGCTCTATATTGTATTTCCTCATAGTACACATTATATCTACAAGCCTATCCGGTCTATGGATCATATATAGCTTTCCATTATCTTTTAATAAAATCTTTGCTGCCTTTATAACATCTTCTAATGTACAGCATATTTCATGCCTTGATATTGCATTTTCGTATTGGGCATTTGTAATTCCCGAATTTTTCAATTTATAAGGTGGGTTTACCGTTACTACATCCACTTTTGGCAACTTTTTCAAAAATTCAAAATCTACTAAATCTCTGTGAATAAACTCAACTCTTTTCTCCATTCCATTAAAAATTACAGAACGAGTTGCCATATCTACCATACTCTTTTGAATTTCCATACCTGTTATATGCTCAGCCTTTGTTTTACCAGCTATTATAAAGGGTACTATCCCTGTTCCGCTACATAAATCAATTATATTCATTCTAGGTTTAATTTTGGCAAAATTTGCAAGTAAGACAGCGTCCACTCCAAACCTAAAGCTATTTTTTTTCTGTATAATACATATTCCGTCTATTTGTAGATCATCTAATGTTTCATCACTTCTCACTAAATTCAATTTCACTTAAACGTCCTCACTTATAAAATTTATTTTACACAAGTTTACACATTAACTTAAATTGTAATTTAAATAAAATATGTTGTCAAATATTAGATACTTAACTATCATTAATTTTTGTAAAAAATAAAATCCCATCAAAATTAAGGGATTTAATAAATAATATATTACTAACTATGTTTAATGTTGCTCAGATTGCTTTACCTTTTGTTGATCTGTAGTTATAGTCTGTGAGGTACTCTGTGAGCTGACAGTACTGCTGCTCTTACTACTCCCGCTCGTACTATTGCTGCTTGTACTATTTCCACGCTCAATACTGTTAAATTTATTGCTTTCTATAATTATATCTACTCTCCTATTTTTAGCTCTATTTGCATCTGTCGAGTTATCATTAACTGACCTGTATTCTCCATAACCTACTGACGTAAGCTTTTCAGGTTTAATACCTACTCTATTTTGTAAAAATTGAGTGACATTAGCTGCTCTAGCACAAGATAGCTGCCAATTAGATGCATATTCATTATTGCTAATAGGAACATTGTCTGTATGTCCTTCCACCCTTATGGAATTTCCCATTTGACTTATCATTTTTCCTATTCCCATTAATGTATTTTGGATTTCAGGTTTTATTTCAGCTTTTCCTGTATCAAAAAACAAAGTATTACTTAAACTCACAACAAGCCCTCTTTCATCTATCTGTGAGCTTACACTCTGACTTAATCCGTTAGCTGCAAGATATGAGTCCACTTGTTTTTTTAATTGCTTTAATTTATTTGCTTCCATCTTAACCTGTTGTTCAGATTCGTCACTTTCAGTTGGCTTATCTACTGTTTTAACACTATCTTTGACACTAGAAGTATTATCAGCACCTATTATTGCTTTTCCCCCTCCCATTGCTATACTGAGAGATTGAGAAAGTTTATTATATTTAGTTTGGTCTACATAGCTCATAGCGTACATAACTACAAAGAATATCATAAGAAGTGTCATAAAATCAGCATAACTAAGCATCCATCTTTCTGCACTTGGTCCTTCATCTGGTTTTTTATTTTTCTTCTTCATAATGCAGCCTTCCCATCCATTCCTTCATATTTTGCCAACTCCTGCTTGTTCAAAAATCCCTTTAATTTTTCTGCTATAGTATTTGGATTTATACCTTCTTGAATATATAATATTGCTTCAATTATAAGAGTTTTTTCCTTAACTTCCTTTTCATCTTGCTGCTTCAATCTATTGCCTAATGGAAGCCATAATAGATTTGCAGATCCTATACCATATAATGTAGCCAAAAATGCACTTCCTATTTTACCTCCTAAGCTAGCTGTATCTGTAAGGCTACCTAAAATATGAACCATTCCCATAACTGTACCTATAATACCCATAGTAGGTCCATATCCTCCTGCGCTTTCAAATACACTTGCCCCTTGCTTATGTCTCTCAGATGTGGATTCAAGCTCCAATTCTAGTATATCTCTTACAGCTTGAGGATCTACTCCATCTACTACAAGTTGAAGACCTTTTTTTATAAAAGGATCTAAATTAGGGTCATTGGATATTTCACCTTCCAAACTTAACAAACCATTTTTTCTAGTTTTATAGGATACATCTTTAAAATATAAAATTAAATCAACTAAACTTGCTTTTCTAGGATTAAAAATCACTTTAAATATCTTAGGTACTCTTTTTAATACGTCTAATGGAAATGATAAAGCTACAGCTCCAAATGTTCCACCAAAAACTATTACAGCTGCCGCAGGGCCAAAAAGTGCCGTTGGGTTTCCCCCATCCATCATAAAACCAGCTGTTACTGCAGCAATCCCAAATATCGTAAATATAACAACAGATATATCCATATTTCCCTCCATCTAGTACATTTTCTAACTATAATTTATTTAATGTCCTATCTATATTAATTATTCGTGTAAAATAACTTACTCTTTATACAGAATTTGATATTTATATAAATTAAAAAGGCCACCTTATGGTGACCTCCTAACAATTAGTTTTCTTCAACTGGTGCTCCTACTGGACAAACATTAGCACAGTTTCCACATTCTATACATTTTTCTGGATCTATTACAAATTGACTATCTCCTTGGCTTATAGCATCAGCTGGACATTCTGAAGCACATGAACCACAACTTACACACTCTTCTGTAATTTTATATGCCATCTTATGTAACACCTCCTTAACTTTTAGATAATGTTTTCATCCCCTGTATTTTATCACATTTGTTATAATTTTAAAAGATAATTTTAGGCATTTGAAAGAAAATAACAAGTCAAAGATGCGACGAATATTTTTTATCGGATGACTACCCACTCTAATACTTACACTTTTCCAAGTGTGAGCAAAGAGTGGCTATGTCCCTGGATAACAATTTCTAAGCATCGAATGAAGTTTAAAACTTCATCTGATGCCAAGAACTTTGTTTATCAGATAAGGAGGCAGGTTCCGCAGATAGTAAATCCTATCTAAGGGTTCTACCGACGCAGTATGATAAAAAATATGCTAGCATACTGACTAGTTATTTCTTTGAAAATGCCTTATAATACTGCATAACCCAAATCTTCTATACATTGGATAATTTTATTCTCTGTTATAAAGTAATTATCATATACTATGCTTACTTTTCCTTTTTCTTTGTTTATTTGGCAGGCTATCACCCCTTCACTACTGGAAATAACCTTTCTTATTTTATTAACATCCTCAGAAGTACGTATATTAGGAATTTTAAATACTGATTTCATATGTTACCTCCTTAATCCTCCTTAAACAATTGTTTAATTATATCTGCATCTTCTGTTTCTTCATCAATTTTTATCTCATTTTCATTTATACTACCTTCAAATCCTCCTGAAATTACTTTAACTCCACTTATAGGCACTTCTTCTACTATATCATCACCATCTTCAACTTTTATCTTTATTTTAATACTTTCCTTTACTACAGAATTGTCTATAACTTCTCCCTTTCCATCAGGTGTACTAACTAAAGACCCTATCTTAGGCAACTTCTGTCTTATTTTTTCATAAGTATCTTGTTCATAATTCAAACAGCACATAAGTCTTCCACATATTCCTGATATTTTAGTAGGATTCAATGATAAATTCTGTTCTTTTGCCATTTTTATAGAAACAGGTACAAAATCGCCTAAAAATGTAGAACAACACATAGCTCTGCCGCAAGGCCCCAGACCCCCTATCATTTTTGCCTCATCTCTTACTCCTATCTGTCTAAGCTCTATTCTTGTTCTAAATATGGATGCAAGATCCTTCACCAATTCCCTAAAATCTACTCGTCCGTCAGCTATAAAATAGAATATAACCTTATTGTTGTCAAAAGTATACTCTACATCTATAAGCTTCATATTTAATTCATGTTGTTGTATTTTTTCAATACATATATCAAAAGCCCTTTTCTCTTTTTCTTTATTTTCATTATATTTTTGTATATCTTCTTCCGTAGCTATCCTTAAAACGCTTTTAAGTGGTGAAACTATGTCACTCTCACTTATATCTTTTGGTTCTATGACACACTCACCAAATTCTATTCCCCTTGCTGTTTCTACTATTACACTATTTTCTCTTTTTATATTTAAGTTACCTGGTGAAAAATAATATATTTTACCGGCCTTTTTAAAACGTACTCCTATAACTGTTACCATATTTTTATACCTCCTGCATTTTCACCAACATAGAATTAAAAACTAAAGTTCTATTTACATTGCTTTCTAATTTTTCTCTAGCATCCTTTACTACATTAATAATATCATTCAACTTATTAAATGAAAACATTTCTCCTATAGTCTTTATATCTTCAAATTTATCAATGTTTATAATAAATTTTCTATTACCTGTTTCTTTGTATACAAGTACATCTCTTATATACGACAAAATACAAGTTAATACTTCTTGCCATTCATACTTGTCTTTAGATATACAATCTGAAAGTTTTAAACAGGAACTAACATTCTCACGGCATAATTCTTTAAATATATTCAAAATTATATTTCTCATTTCACTTAAAGATATATCCGAAATAAATTTTTCTGCTCTTCCAGGTATTCCATCACTAAATGCTAAGACAGATCTTAACTCTTCGGTGGATAAGCTAGGAAATTTGGCATCTAAAAAAATCTTCATATCTTTTTGGCTTAACCTATTAAGTTTATATACTTGACATCTAGACTTTATTGTATCCAATATTCCATCTAACTTTTCACATAAAAGTAACATAAAACTTCCACTAGGAGGTTCCTCTATAGTTTTTAGTAATGCATTTTGAGCTGCTTCTGTCATTTTATCTGAATTATATAGTATTATTACTTTTTTGTCACCCTCATAAGGTTTTTTATTCATCTCTTCTATTATATTTTTTACTTCCTCTATCCCAATGGATTTTTTACCTTTTGCTATTTTAAATTCAATTATATCTACATACTGCTTCATCTGCTTTTTTCTCAATATATCTAAAGCTATTTCTTTAGCAAGAAGACTTTTACCTATCCCATCTTCTCCTACAAAAATATGGGCATGAGAAAATCTATTGGAAGTTACAGAATTTTTCATCTGGAGTTTTATATTCTCATGCCCTATTATATTGCAAAATTCCAACTCAATATACCTCCTATTAAATCTTTACAAACTTATCTACATCTACTACAAATATATTTGCTCCTCCAACTTCTACCTCCACAGGATAGGGCATATATACCCCTGTAGAACTTGCTACAGATGAAGGAGTTGTTATAATTTGATTTCTTGTTTTACATACGTCTTCTATATGGGCTATTACTTCATCAACGTCATCTTCTTCCACTCCTATGAGCAAAGTTGTATTACCTGCTCTTAAAAATCCGCCTGTAGTTGCAAGTTTAGTAACCCTAAATCCACCTTCTGTTAAAATTTCCAAGAGATCAGTAGCATCATCATCCTGAACAATGGCTATAATTAATTTCATAAAACATCACCTCTTGTAATTTATTTTACAAACAATTGCCTAAATTTCTCAAATTAGCTTATATTTATTATACCATAAGTACTTATTGTCTTATATAACTGAAACTTTTAATTAATACATTAACTTTTTACTATAGTATTTTTTTTATCAAATCATATATATCTTCATGGATTTTATCTACAGTCTTTATTTCACTACCTTCTATACATGAAATTTTGTTCCAACTATATTTATCTACAATATGTATAGCATTTTTATAAGAATTAACTAAATACTCATAATCTCTTTCATGTATGTCCTTTTCTGCATTACCCGTAAATTTATTATTTCTCTTAGTCATAAGTTTTTTACTATATTCAGGAGGCATATCCAAAAATATAACACAATCTGGTACAGGAAGTCCCAATATATCAAATTCAAAATTCCAGAGCCATTTTAAAAACTTATTTTTCTCTTCTAAATCATCAATCTTAGAAGCTTGATGTATCATATTAGCTGTTGTATATCTATCTGCAAGTATTATTCCGCCATTTTCATAAAACTTTTTCCACTCTATCTTATAAGATGCAAATCTATCCACTGCATAAAATGTTGATGCTGCATATGCGCTTACATCTTCAGGTTTTTTTCCAAAATCCCCGTTTAAATACATTCTTACTAAAGCTGAAGACTCACTATTATAATTAGGATATTCTATTTTTTTTAAATTGCAATTTTCATTTAAAAGCCTTTTATAAAGTTTTTCTGTCTGCGTAGCTTTTCCGCTGCCATCACATCCTTCTATGACTATAAGTTTTCCTTTTTGTAAACTCATTTGCTTTCCTCCAAAATTTATTTTACAACTTTTATTTTATTGTCTTTTACCCCAATTAAATCCATACTATTTTTTATATAATATTTAATAACTTGAATGACATTTTTATCTATCAGCTCTCCCATAGACAATACAGGAACCCCTGGAGGATATGGTATTACACTTGCCCCGCTTATCCTTCCACATGAATTATTTAAATCTACCATTTCTTTTTCTACATCTATAACTTGAAATGGAAGCATTCTGCTTTGAGGTATTCCGTATTCCACTCTATTTGTTTTCTTACATTTAATTTCTTCTAAATTACAATTCTTTAATACAGTATACAATCTTTCAAACTCCTCTTTTTCATTAAAGGGAGAAAAAATCAATACTAAATTAGAATTGTCACTCATTTCACACTGCATATTTAATTTTCTCAAATAATTTAAAAGTAAATTTCCGCTGTATCCTGGCTCTAGATTTATAGTATATCTGGTTAGATCTATATCTGCTACACTTGGTGCTGCCTTTCTTTCTTTAGAATTAAATTGTATTATATCCTTTCTGCCAATTACCTGCAATCCTCTTATAGAGTTTATCTTATTCCTATAGTATTCAGCTACCTCTATAAGTTTTTCGTAATCACTGCTGCCATACTTCTCAAGGTAAAATCGAGCATAATCCATAGAACAAAGTGCTATGTATGAAGGACTTGTACTTAAAAACGCATTATAATAAAAGTCTACTTTATTTATGCATTTCTCATTATTCACATGTAAATAAGCAGTTTGAGTTAAACTAGGCAGCGTTTTATGTGAACTAGTAACTACCATGTCTGCACCAAGTTTCACGGCACTCTCAGGTAAATTTTTATTAATACCAAAATGTGCCCCATGAGCACAATCAACTAATACTTTTATGTTAAGCTTTTTTGCCTCCTTTATTATAAACTTGAGATTGCTGCATATTCCATAATAATTGGGATATGTAACTACTATCCCTTTTATATCCTTATTTCTCTTTAGTACCTGTAAAAAATGCTCCAAATTTATGCAAATAGGAGCATTTATTTTTTCACTTATAATATTTTCTAAATATATAGGAATTAACTTCCTCATAATTATTCCATTTAGTATAGAGCTATGGCAATTTCTTTCTACTAAAACTTTATCTCCTTCATTAAAATTACTAAATAACATTATCATATTTCCGGAAGTGCTTCCATTAACTAAAAAATAAGACTTTTTACTTCCATAGAGCTTTGAAAGACGCTTGCTTGCATCTAATATTATACTTTTTTGATTATGAAGATTGTCTACACCATCTACTTCAGTAATATCAAATTTTAAAATATTAGATATAAATTCTCTTCCTATTGAAGTATTATAAAAACCTCTTCCATTTTTATGACCTGGCATACAAAATGATATATTATTTTCCTTAATGTATTTTAAAACTCCTTCTAAAAGTGGTAATTCTGACAATGAGTTATCTCTCCTCTTATAATAAAACGTGCTATAGTTTTACTTATTCTTTCTTTATAGTATTCGTAAAAATCTAAATCATTTTCTAATTTTATTAATCTTTCTTCACAATTTTTACATATTCCTCTACCATATATTATTATACCATCACTCAAAGGTTTTCCACATATGATACAATATTTTTTTTTCATCTACATCCTCCTAGAAGCACTACTTACAAATTAATACTATTACTTTTGTTATTTAAATTTTTACCCTTAATGCATAAAATATTCAATTTAAAAAATTCTTTTTCAGTTTTATATTCTATAATATATACTATTCAGTTTTACCCCTAAACTTATTTTGTCCACATAAATAAATTTAAATAGCAGTATTTATATTTATATTTTATAATGCTATATTCAAAAGTATGTTTTCATAAGATATAATATAAATATAGTATATAAAGAAACTAACTAAGATACCCTGCTAATTTTTACAAGGAGGCATACATGATTTCAATTTATAAAACTATAGATGAGTCAAATAATATACAATCTTTAGATACCATAGAACATGGCTGCTGGATTAACGTTGTAGCACCTTCAGATGAAGATTTACTTTTAATATCAAAGAAATCTGGTGTTTCAATGGACTTTTTAAAAGCTGCTCTAGATGAAGAAGAAACGTCACGTATAGATACTGAAGATAATAATCTACTAGTAATAGTTGATATTCCTTTTACAGAAATGGAAGTTAACTCTTTAACTTATGATTCTTATCCATTAGCTATAATTCATACACAATCTACTTTAATTACGGTTTGTTTGAAAAACAGTAAAATTCTTACTGATTTTATAGATGGTAAAGTTAAATCCTTTTACACGTTTAAACGTTCTAGATTTATTTTACAAATACTTTATAGAATAGCAAGCTATTACCTGATCTATTTAAGACAAATAGACAAGAAAAGCGTAATGATTGAGCAAAGACTTCATAGATCCATGAAAAATAAAGAGTTTATTCAACTTTTATCTTTGGAAAAATCTCTTGTTTACTTTTCAACCTCCTTAAAAGCTAACGAGATTACTTTAGAAAAAATGTTAAAGTTAGAACTTTTACAGAAGTATCCTGAAGATCAAGATATTCTAGAAGATGTTATAATTGAAAATAAACAAGCCATAGAAATGACAAACATATATAGTAATATCTTAACAGGAACTATGGATGCATTTGCCTCAGTTATATCAAATAACTTAAACATAGTCATGAAACTCCTAGCTTCAGTAACTATAGTTATGTCAATTCCAAATATAATATTTGGTTCTTTTGGAATGAATTTAAATGGAATACCTTTTGCTAAATCTCCAAATGGCTTCTGGATGGTATATGTCATAACAGCTTTAATTTGCCTGGTGTGTATATTATTTTTAAAGAAAAAGAACCTATTTTAATTTTAGGATGTGATGATTTTGATTGGGAAAAGATTGAAAAGGGGAGATACTATAGGCCTTATATCTCCGGCAAGTGCAGAGAAGCCTGAAAAAATCAAAGAAAAAATCGAGGTTTTAGAAAATCTTGGTTTTAATATTAAACAAGGAAAACATATATACGACAAATGGGGTTATTTAGCTGGTAAGGATGTGGACAGGGCTTCCGATATTATGGATATGTTCTCAGACAAAAGTGTAGATATGATATTATGCACAAGAGGTGGATACGGCAGCATGAGACTTCTTCCTCTTATTGATTTTAATATTATAGAAGAAAATCCTAAAATATTTGCAGGATTTAGTGACATAACCACTTTATTAAACAATATATACAATAAATGCCATATGATTACCTTTCACTCTCCAATGTGCACTTCTACTTTTGATGATTTTACATTAAAGAGTTTTTTAGATACCCTAATGTATGGATATGTTCCCTTTACTATAAAAAACCCTGAGGACATCCCCACTCAGTATTTTAATGGAGAGTACGCATCTGGTACTCTTATAGGTGGTAACCTATGCCTTATATCTAGTCTTCTAGGTACTCCTTATGCTCTAAATACTGAAAATAAAATACTCTTCATAGAAGATGTAGGAGAAGAACCTTATAGAATTGACAGAATGCTTACTCAATTGACCCTAAGTGGAGATCTTCAAAAATGTTCAGGTTTTATTCTAGGACAGTTTACAAATTGTGAACTTCCACATTATGAACGAAGTTTAACTTTAACTGAAATACTTGAAGACAGGATACTTAGCTTAAAAAAGCCAACTTTAATCAACTTTCAATCTGGCCATTCATATCCAAGAATAACTTTACCAATTGGAAGCAGTGTAGAAGTAAATTTAAAAAAGGGAGAAATACATGCATTAGAACCTGTAGTAAAATAGATCATTTAACTACAAATATAAACTACACTAATCTTTTATCCGATGACTATCTGCTCTAATACTCCCACGCACTCTGTGAAAGCGACTATCAACAAATCAAAGATTTGTTGATAGTCGCTTTTCTCTAAGTAGAAGTAAAGAGCAGCTACATCCCTGGATAACGATTTTCCCTAAAGGATAACGTCTTCTAAGTGCTGATAGAATTTTACATATCTTTATCATATTTACTTATAAAATATATATTTGAAAATACAACAAACAGGTACGCAATAACAATGGCTAAAACTACTGACCAACTCACACCCATCAGTGCAAATGCCATCATCAATGCCCCGAATACCAATATCATAAGATCATATGCCTTAGCTTTAGCTTTATTTCTTATTGCTATGTTTCTCTCATCTTTTTCATCAATTTCCCTTTGCTTAGCTATCTCCGGATTTTTTTTCATAGTATATATATCAAAGGCAGTACCAAGGTTCTGTCCAAATACCCCAGCTCCAATTCCAATAAGAATATATGGCAAAGTCTGAATGATACCTTGATCATTTCTCGTAAGCTTTGCTAATATAGCACCTGTAGCCAAAATTGCAAAACCAACGAGTGAAAATACTAAATACATTGCAGCACTCTTATTTTTCATTTTTTTCCTCCTCATAGATAATACTTCTTATAAGCTGTTTTCCACATAACAGCTATTTTTCTAAATGATATGGAAAGTTAACTTTACATTTTTATATTACTACCATATATTATGGATGTCAAGTATACTTTCCACAAAATAATCAAGCATGTTCTCTCCTATTACATCAACACTTCATAAACTTTTAAGCCTGCAAGGATATAGTGGTTACCTACAGTTTATTAGTGTTAACCCTAAAAGTATACTGCAGAAAATATCGCTTGAAGTACTTTACATAGTTTAATTATTCATACATCGTTAAATATTCTCATTCTACAACACAAATGTTTTAGCCAAAATAAAAATAGCTTATACAGTTAAATTTCAGAGAGATAACTGTATAAGCTATTTTTAAATCGCTTATATTAAATTGGAGGCGCCATCCAGATTTGAACTGGAGATAAAGGTTTTGCAGACCTCTGCCTTACCACTTGGCTATAGCGCCATACTTTTTTTAACAAAATTTATAATATCATTTTAAATACTTTTTGTCAACTCTAATTACTAAAAAACTTGCCCTTAAATAAAACATGATAATATTTTTCAAACAATTAAACATATAAAAAGTATATGCTATAATATTAATCAGAGGTGATTTTATGAGTTATGAGAATTTAAAATCAGCTGTAGATTCAAGTACTAATATTGTATTTTTGGGTGGTGCAGGAGTTTCTACAGAATCGCAAATACCTGATTTTAGGTCTGAAACAGGATTATATAAAACTAAAAATAATTTTTCATATCCTCCTGAAGTAATGTTAAGTCATAGTTTTTTTATGTCTCATACTGAGGATTTCTTTGATTTTTATAGGGCAAAAATGATATACAAAGACGCAAAGCCAAATGACGCTCATTACGCTCTTGTGGAATTAGAAAAAATGGGAAAGTTAAAAGCTATAATAACTCAAAATATAGATGGTCTCCATCAAATGGCAGGATCAAATAATGTATTAGAGTTACATGGTTCCATTCACAGAAATCATTGCACTAAATGTGGAAAATCTTTTGATTTAGATTATGTACTAAATACCCCAGGTCTTATACCAAAATGTGATAAATGTAATGAAACAATAAAACCAGATGTAGTTTTATACGAAGAAAGTCTAAACATGCACACATTAAACAAATCTGTAAAATACATCCAACAAGCTGATATGTTAATTGTAGGAGGTACTTCCTTGATAGTATATCCTGCTGCAGGGTTAATTAATTATTTTAAGGGAAAATATTTGGTTCTTATAAATAAATCTTCTACTTCTTATGATACTGAAGCTAATATAATTATACATGATAGTATAGGAAAAGTTCTAAAAAGTGTATTATAAGATTTATTCTTTTTAATAAACAGAGTTCTTGACATCAGGTGAAGTTTAAAACTCCACCTGATACTTATAACAGACTTCTTAGTGCTTTAGCACTTACAAGCGTTATCCTTTAGGAGAAATCGTTATCCAGGTACATAGCCGCTCGCCACGTACACTTGGAGAAAACCGACTGTCACAGAGTGTGTAGGAGTATTAGAGGAGGTAGTCATCAGATAAAATTAATTTATGATAAAAAAAATTAGAGTACTAATCAGTACTCTAATTTTATTACCTGGCAGCGACCTATTCTCCCACAGGGCCTCCCCTGCAGTACCATCGGCACTGTGAAGCTTAACCTTCCTGTTCGGTATGGAAAGGGGTGTTACCTTCACGTCATTACCACCAGATTATTATCGAAAATTGCTATTTCTATCAATTTTCTTTTCTATTATCTTTTAAGAGTTCAAATTACTCTGTCCTCTCAAAATTGCACAGTAAATTTTTTTCTTTCGTTTTTATTTGGTCAAGCCCTCGACCTATTAGTATCAGTCAGCTTAACAAGTTGCCCTGCTTACACCTCTGACCTATCTCCTCGTGTTCTTCGAGAGGTCTTACTAGCTTACGCTATGGGA
>NZ_LROS01000032.1 GCF_001675165.1 Clostridium ragsdalei P11 | reverse complement strand
CTGTATTAAAGGCACAAAATGTAGATATACCATCGGGTTCCTTAAATTTGGTTACGGGTAAGATAAAGGTAAATACGCCGGGGATGTTTAGTTCACTGCATGATATAGAAAATACTGTTGTAGGAGTCTCAAGTAGTACGGGTGAAATGGTAAGAATTAAAGATATAGCAAAAGTATATATGGACTATGATGATGATTCAACTTATAAATTTACTGACAATGCTCAAAATGCAGTATTGCTTGCAACGTATTTTCAAAAAAATAAAAATATAATTCCAATAGGAAAGGATATAAAGAAAAAATTAGATACAATAAAAAAGGGAATGCCAAGTGATCTCAAAATAGATGAAGTTACTTTTCAACCTAAGGATGTAAGTGATTCTGTCTCATTTTTTATGAAGAATCTTAGGGATGGAATAATACTTGTAATCATAACTGTTCTTATCGGTATGGGTTTTAGAAATGCAATGGTAGTATCTGCAGTTATACCTATATCAATCTGCATGACTTTTGCTATTATGTATGCTCTTGGAATAAAAGTTGAACAGATGTCAACTACGGCACTTATTATAGCCCTTGGAATACTCGTTGACGATGCTATAGTAATAGGAGATGTCATACAGGTTGGAATAGATGATGGTATGGGAAGGAATGAAGCGGCATTTAATGGAATAAAAAAACTATTTGTACCAGTATTTACTTCCACCTTAATCATTGTAGGAGCTTTTTTACCTTTGCTCTCAATATCAGGAGTTGTTGGAAAGTTCTTAAAGAGCCTGCCGCAGGTTGTTATAATATGTGTAATCTGTTCTTATTTATGTGCGTTGTTTGTAACACCAGCTATGTCTTCTTTGTTTTTTAGAAAGAGTAAGGAGAGCAAACGGGAAAATCCAATTCGTATGATGTTTGAGAATCTTTTAAAATATGGACTTAAGCACAAGAAAACTATTATTGGGGCAGCATTAGCTGTTTTTGCAGTGGCATTGATTTTAATTAAAACTCTCGGAATGCAGCTCTTCCCTTATGTAGATAAAAATATGATATATATAGATGTCTCAAATGAAAAAGTTGCAGATATAAAAAGTACTAGCAAGTTGGTGAACCAAATAGAAGGTATATTAAAACGGCAAAAAGAAGTTACAGCTTATACTTCGGCTATAGGTGGTGGTATGCCTAAGTTTTATGTAACACTTCCTACAGTTGCGCCTGCTGATGACACGGCCCAAATTATGATAAAAGTAGATTTAAAGAAGACAAATAGATTTAAAACTAGGCAGGAGTTAGTAGAATATGTACAAAATCAAATAGATAACAACATTTCAGGAGGTACAGCTACAGTAAAACAACTTGAGGAAGCCATGCCTATAGGTGCACCGATACGTTTGAGACTTACTGGAGATGACCTGGATCAGATTCAGAAGGTTTCTGAAAAGATACAGCAGCAGTTAAAAAATATACCTGGGACTATGAATGTAAGAGATGATGCTGCTAAAAAGACTTATGAATATGAAGTAGATATAGATGAAAATAGAGCATCACAACTTGGTTTATTAAAATCAGATGTCCTGCAGCAGATTAATATTGCACTTAAAGGATATAAGGCTTCTACTTATAGAAAAAATGGTAATGAATATGATATTATGGTCAAAACAAATATTTCATCTGTAGGAGATTTGAAAAATTTATATATTGAATCAAGTGTTACCAAGAATAAAATACCTTTATATGAGGTTGCATCTGTTAAACTTAATTCGGAAATAGATAAGATCACTCATTATAAAGAAGACAGAACTGTAACTATTTACAGTGATGTTAAAAGTGGATATAATTCAGTTAATATAGAAAAAGAATTGCAGCAAAAAATAGATGGAATGAGTATAGATCCAGTAAAAGTTATATATGATGGTGAAAAGGCTCAGATAAGTAAGTACTTCACAAGCCTTGGTGTAGCAGGTGTGCTCATTTTAGTAATAATATATGTACTCTTGTTTATTCAATTTAAATCATTTGTACAACCACTTGTAATAATGTGTTCTCTGCCACTGTCCCTTATAGGAGTTTCAATAGGACTTCATGCTTTTGGAATGAATCTGTCACTTACAGCTTTTATGGGTATAATAAGCTTAATTGGAGTTGTTATAAGAAATGCCATACTTCTTATTGAGTATATAAACAATGGTAGAGAAGATGGACTTTCTGTAGATGATGCTTGTATGTTTGCTGTAAGCCAAAGATTTAGACCTATAATATTGAGTTCTACGGCAACAGTTACAGCACTTATACCACTAGCTTTTTCAGGAAGTGCACTTTTTGGACCTATGTCCGTTGCTATGATGTGTGGACTTTTGACAGCTACGTTTCTTACGTTTGTGGTAGTACCTGTAGTTTATTCTATGGTAAATACGAAACTAGAAAAAAAGATTAAGAGTAAAGAAGTTATTACTGATTAAGAAATGCCGTATAGAGTTTTAACTTAAAAATCAACTTATACATAGAAATATTTAGTCGCACTTGTGGTTGTACAAATATTCGAAGTATAAGTTGATTTTTTGCTTAGAAATTCTATAATAGGAAAAAGTAAGGTACATTAATATAAAAATTTAATATAACTATAGTAAGGAAAGTATGAATTCATTGGATGTTTTTCACACTTTTATGTAGTCATAAATAATATATATTAAAAGTATGGAGGAATATTTTCCAGTAAATGTTTAGGAGGTGGTTTATAACGAAATATAATAATGAAAAAGAAAATTGCTATAAAGATAAAGGGTATAGGAAACTTCATCTTGGTTGCGGAAGAACTATACTTGAAGGATGGATAAACTTAGATCTTATAAAGCTTCCAGGTGTGGATGTAGCTGCAAACTTAGACGAATGTGCTAATGTTAAGCTTCCATTTGAGGATGACTATTTTGAAGAGTTTTATGCAAGTCACTTAATTGAACATATAAAGAATCCACTGTCTATGATGCAGGAACTTCATAGAATAGCAAAGCCAAATGCTAAAGCTATTTTTAGGTGCCCTTATGGATCTAGTGATGAAGCTTTTGAAGATCCTACTCATGTTAGACAATATTTTTTAAATTCTTTTGGATATTTTGGACAACCGTTTTATTGGAGAGCTGACTATGGTTATAGAGGGGATTGGAAAGTAAAAAGACTTATTTTAACAGTTGATAAAAATAAATATGAAGGTGTTGAACCTTATAAGGTTTTAGAGGAAGTAAATAAATTTAGAAATGTTGTAAGGGAAATGATTGTTGAATTAATAGCAATAAAGCCTATAAGAGAACCTAATAAGAATTTACAAAATCGTGTAAATGTTGAATTTAATCTAGTTTAGCTTTACGCATATAAGTATTCTAACTTAAAAATCAACTTATACGTAGAAATATTTAATCGTACTTGTCGTTGTATAAATATTCGGAGTATAAGTTGATTTTTTGCTTAGAAAACCTATAGGTTTAGCATCATTTTTGAGCTATTTCTACTCTTACAGATTTCCCCTTGATGGTTTTGTGTTTAAGTCCATCGAGAACTGTGCGGCCTTTCCCAGATAGTATATCCACGTAAGAAAAGTTATCCTGAATTTCTATTATGCCAACGTCTTCAGGGTTAATACCATCAATGCTGGATATAGTCCCAGCAATATCCCCTGGACTTATTTTTTTCTTTTTACCTGCACTTATATATATTTTTGTAATGTCTTTATTTAGTTTATTGGATTTATCTTTTTTTATCTTAGGAGCAGCTTTTAACTTTTCTCTATATATATCCTTGCCTTTTTCCACTTCCTCTTTTGATGGAACGTCACCTTTTTCAATAGTAAGATTGAAGGAGTTTTCTATTTCTTCTAGAAATCTATATTCTTTAGGTGTAACGAAAGTTATGGCAGTTCCACTTTTTCCTGCACGGCCTGTTCTTCCTATTCTATGAATATAACTTTCTTTTTCCATAGGAATATCATAGTTTATGATATGGGTTATATTTTCTACATCTATTCCACGGGCTGCAACATCCGTGCATACAAGAAAAATAAATTCTCCTCGCTTAAATCTTTTCATGACATCAATTCTTTCAGATTGAAGCATTCCTCCGTGAAGGGCACTGCAGGAATAACCTTTACCTTTCATTTGAAGCACAAGGTCTTCTACATTCTTCTTTGTTCTGCAAAATATCATACAACTTTCTGGCCTTTGAGTATATACTAGCTTATTTAACAAATCGAATTTTTTATATGCCTCTATCTGATAATATATTTGATTGATTCTATTTATTACAGGATTTTCGGCTTCTATTTCTATATTAATAGGATTATTCATATATGCAGCACATAATTTAAGTATTTCCTGGGGAATGGTTGCAGAAAAAAGGAGAGTTACTCTATTTTTAGGCAGCTTATCTAGGACAGCTTTGACCTGATCTATAAACCCCATATTTAGCATTTCATCTGCTTCATCTATGATCAAATATTGTATTTTTTTCAGGGAAAGAGTACCTTTTTCTATATGATCTAGTGTTCTTCCTGGTGTCCCAACTACTACATGGGTTCTTTGTTTAAGTTCTTTTATCTGAGTTGTTATAGGCTCTTTTCCAAAGATTGCAGTACAATTTATTCTCTTAAATCTTCCTATATCGTAAAAATCTTCTTTTATTTGTAGTGCAAGCTCTCTTGTAGGAGCAAGTACTAATACCTGAGGATTTTTTTCTTCAAGTTCTATTTTTTCACAGATTGGTATGGCGAAAGCTGCTGTTTTTCCACTGCCAGTTTGTGACTTTACTATAATATCTTTATTTTTAAAAATAAGTGGTATTACTTTTTCTTGAACCTGGGACGGATTTTTATATCCTAATTTTTCTATTGATTCTAATATATCTTCACTTAATGCGAAATCTTTAAACTTTAGTTTATCCATAATTTTTTTACCTCGTATACTTTTATATTAACAACACTTATCATACTATTATGTGCTTATAATGTATAGGGGACTTAATGAAATTCATTCATTGCATATTTTAAATTATGGTATAATATTTACACCATACAAGTTGCAAAAAGGAAGGTCGAAAAATGGAGAGAAAAAAATTTTTAGATGTTGCTACTACAGAGAATAATAAAAAATGGAAACAAAGCATTTCTAGAGAAAACAAATTGTATAAAAGAAACCATGAGCTCCGAAGCGAATTTTCAAGAGACTATAATAGAATATTGCATTCTACTTCATACAGGAGACTAAAACATAAAACTCAAGTATTTTTTGCAACAGATAATGACCATATATGCACAAGAATAGAACATGTAAACCATGTTTCTGCTGTGAGCTATACTATCGCCAACTATTTGGGTTTAAATACACAGCTTACTACAGCAATTGCCATTGGACATGATTTAGGACATACCCCTTTTGGACATGAAGGTGAAAAAATATTAGGAGACTTTTCTAAAGCACATTTAGGCAATGAATTCTGGCACGAAAAAAATAGTTTAAGGTTTGTAGATAAAATAGAAACTTTGCCAAACCCTGCGGGAAAACAAAGCAACCTTGATTTAACCTATGCTGTAAGGGATGGAATTGTATGTCACTGTGGAGAGGTAAGGGCAGAGGCAATTTTTCCAAGAGATCAGGTTGTAGATTTAAACGATATACAAAAAACATTACAAATATCTTCTTATACCTGGGAAGGTTGTGTTGTTAAAATAGCAGATAAAATATCCTATCTGGGTCGGGACATAGAAGATGCTTTTAAACTTGGAATATTAAAGAGAAGTCAATTAAAAGAACTATATAAAATAACAAAAGATACTGTTGGTATACACAGTATAAGAGAAATAAACAATACGGTGCTCATGCACAATTTTATTGTAGATTTATGTCAAAATAGTAGTCCAGATAATGGTATTGTATTGTCAAGCAAATATTTGAATTTTATTGATCTTGTAAAGGAATTTAATTATGAAAATATTTATAATCATGAAAGGCTTAATAATTTTAAAAATTATGTAAAATTAGTTTTAGATACCATATTAAATACTTTAATGGGTTATTATGATGGTGAAAAGACATTAGACAAAATTAAAGACTTTAAAAGGATATATCCTTCGCTGCATGAGGGATTTTCTGGATGGCTAAAAAAATATTGTATTCAATTTAAAGGAAGATGGAGAGATAATGAAAAAATTTATGATTTAAAGAATTATCGTGATTATATCCAGGCTATCATAGATTATACGTCTGGTATGACGGATAACTTTGCCATAAGAGTTTTTAATGAAATGTTGAGATTTTAATTGACAATATAAAGTTATGTAAGTAGAATATAATAAACAGAGTTCTTGGTTTCAGGTGGAGTTTTTTCTCCATCTGAAACTTATTAACAGGATTCTTAGTGCTTTAGCACTTAGAAGGCGTTATCCTTTAGGGGAAATCGTTATCCAGGGGCGTAGCAGCCGTTATCCCCAACTTTATAAGAAAAGCAGATATCCCAAATATTTAATTTGGTGATAGTCTCTTTTGCTGTGCGCGATGGGGGGATTACGGCTGGTAGCCATCGGATAAATTGATATATTGTCAAGAGGGAGTAGTTTGAAAGATAATGTCAACATATTGGTTTAAAAAACCTGGCATTATCCACAATTATGTGTAACGAGACTTTTGGTGTATTTAATTTAATACACCAGGAGTCTTTTTTTATTTTTTACTTTAAGAGGAGGCGTTTAAAATGATTTTATCTGGCATTATCATGGTTTTGTCAGCTCTTTTAATTTATTTTAGCTGCGAATTTTTTGTTAATAGTATTGAATGGGTGGGCAAGGCCTTTAATATATCCAAAAATGCAGTAGGAACTGTACTTGCAGCCTTTGGTACTGCGTTACCTGAAAGTATTGTGACTTTAATTGCAGTAGTATTTGGGGCAAACTCAAGCCAAAAGGACATCGGAGTTGGTTCAGCCTTGGGAGGCCCTCTTGTACTGAGTACCATTGCTTATGCAGTGGTTGGAATAAGCATAATTATGTTTAGTAGTAAGAGAAAAATAGGAAAGCATATTAAAATTAACGCAAGAAAGTTAGGAAGAGACCAAATTTGGTTTATGTGTATTTTTGCATTTAAAGTGGCATTGGGATTTGCAGCTTTTTCCATAAAGCACTGGTTGGGATTCTTATTTCTGGCCGTTTATGTACTTTATTCTTATGGCGAATTAAAGGCAGATGAGGAAGAAAGTGAAGAAAAACTTGAACCTTTAAAGATTAGTCCTAAAAATACACATCCTACAAAAATTATGATTTTAGGTCAAACCATAGTATCTCTAGTATTTATTTTTGCAGGTTCTCAGATATTCGTACACAATTTAGGCTCACTAAGCAGCTTCCTTGGAGTACCACCGCATATAATAGCATTGATACTCAGTCCTGTGGCAACAGAACTCCCGGAGACACTAAATGCAGTTATATGGGTAAGACAGGGAAAGGAAAATTTAGCACTTGCAAACATCAGTGGATCTATGATGATTCAAGCTACTGTGCCAAGTGCACTTGGAATTATTTTTACTCCATGGATGTTTGATAAAAGTCTGGCTCTTTCAGCTTTTATAACTTTTATAGCAATTTTATTTTTATGGATAACTTTAAGAAAAAGCCATTTATCAGCTTGGAGGCTATCTCTTAATGCTTTACTGTATGTTGTTTTCATAATTGGAATATTATTTACTCAACTTTCATAGTTTAAAAAAATTGCGAAGCAAAGCTTCGCAAGTTAAGAATTAATAATGAAAAATTAATAGTGAAGGATGATTTTTAGCTATTGCAAAAAATCTTTAAATTTATATAAATCAGTGCTTAGTAATGTTTTGCTTTAGCAAAACGAACATCCAAAAATTTAATTAAAGATTTTTTGTAGTGTAACGGAAAAAAATCCACATTAACTATTAATTCTTTATTCTTAACTATTAACTAAAAAAATTTTATATATGCGAAAGTTGAGCTATTTCAAAAGTTGAATATAGATTATTTTGTTTTTTTAGTTGGTAAATTAAATATTAAATTAAAAAAATTAATTGGGAGGATGAAAAAGTTTATTTTAAAAGTTATTGAGGATAATTTATTGACATATAGTATATTTAAACTATAATAAAAATGTACTACAATTGGATAAATGGTAGCATTTTAATGGAATAAATTTACATATAAATGTTTACATTTTGATTAAATTTACCTATAAGAGATATTCAGAAGAAAATTGTTTTCGTCTCATTTTTTACATTATGGAGGAATAGAAAATGGACATGATTGATTGTCAAATTGTAAAGTGCCTGCAGAAAAATGGTAGGATTTCAATAAAAAAATTGTCGCAAATAGTTTGTCTAACTCCTCCTGCAGTTGCAGAACGCATAAGAAAGCTTGAAGAAGCAGATGTTATTATGGGATATAGGGCTGTTATTAATCCCCAGAAGATGGGAATGAATATAGAAGCTCTTATAAATATTACATTAAAAGCAGGTAAACGAAAAGAATTTATTGATTTTGTAAGAAAAAGTAAGTGTATAGTTAAGTGTTATCATGTTACAGGAGGTTTTTCCATGACTGTTAAAGTAATAGTCAAAGAGACGTCCGAGTTAGAAACATTAGTAGGTAAAATTCAGCAGTATGGTAATACACAAACTCTTATTATTCTTTCTACTATTATTGAACATAAAGGAATTGTATAGATAATATTTTTAAAGTCTGGAAGAAAACCAGACTTTAAATTTTTGTGTTTATTATGCTTGTACAAGCTTTTTAGTATGTTCTTCTACCATTTCAGGAGTGATGTCAGTTCTTCTTGCAACTCCACTTTCTATGGCAGCTTTTGCTACATAGTAAGCTACCTTTGGTGCTATTCTTGAGTCGAAAGCATCTGGTATAACATAATCTTCATTAAGTTCTTTTTCAGTTATTATATCTGCTATAGCACATGCAGCAGCTATTTTCATTTCTTCGTTTATTTTTGATGCTCTTACATCAAGTGCTCCTCTAAATATTCCAGGGAATGCAAGAACATTATTTATTTGATTTGGAAAATCCGATCTTCCTGTACCAACTACTCTGGCACCTGCAGCTTTTGCTTCATCAGGGTAGATTTCAGGTTTAGGATTGGCCATAGCAAAAATGAGGGGATCTTTATCCATTGTTTTTATCATTTCAGGAGTAATTACTCCAGGAGCAGATACACCTATAAATACATCAGCTTCTTTTAGTACATCTTTAAGCGCACCTTTTACCATGCTAGGATTTGTAATTTCTGCCAGGTCTTTTTTTGCAGCACTTAAATTTTCTCTATCTTTTGATATAGCACCTTTTCTATCGCATACAATAATGTTTTTAACTCCTCTACTTACAAGCAGCTTTGCGATTGCTGTACCTGCAGCTCCTGCACCATTTATTATTACTTTTAAGTCTTCAAATTTTTTGTTTACTATTTTAAGCGCGTTTATCATAGCAGCTAAAGTTACTACTGCTGTTCCGTGTTGGTCGTCATGAAAAACTGGTATATTGCAGACCTTTTTTAATTTATCTTCTATTTCAAAGCATTCAGGGGCTTTTATATCTTCTAGGTTTATTCCTCCAAATGTGGATTCTATTAATTTTACTGTTTCTACAATCTTGTCAGGATCTTTGCTGTCAACACAAATAGGAAAAGCGTCTACTCCTGCAAAAGTCTTAAATAGAATAGATTTACCTTCCATTACAGGCAAGCCAGCTGCAGCACCTATATTTCCAAGTCCCAAAACTGCACTGCCGTTAGTTACTACTGCTACATAATTTCCCTTAGAAGTATAATCGTATAGGGCATTATAGTTTTTGTTGATTTCAAGACATGGTTCAGCAACACCTGGAGTATATGCTAAACCCAGATCCTCTCTTGTTTTAACAGCTACTTTACTTTTAAGTTCTATTTTACCTTCATGTTCTTTATGAAACTTTAATGCTTCTTCTTTTAAATTGTTCATATGTAAACCTCCTTGTGTGATAAAAAATATTTCCAGCAACCAAAATAATAAATGAAAAACAGGTTACTGGAAATTATATTACGTTATAGGCTTTCTAAACCTATATTAAGCAAATTCATATTTTTTTAATTCCCTAGGTTCAGTCATACTTATAGGATCTAGTATACGATCTAATTCAGATTCTTTTAAAATACCATTTTGAAGTATGATCTCTTTTACTGGCTTTCCTGTTTTTATAGCACTTTTTGCAATTGAGGCAGCCTTTTCATATCCAACATAAGGTGTAATGGCAGTAACTATGCCAACACTATTATCCACTAACTTCTTACATCTATTTGTATTTGCTGTTATACCTGAAATACAATTTTCTGTAAAAGTTTTTACACCGTTAGTAAGAGTTTCTATGGATTCAAATAAGTTAAAGAATATAACTGGTTCAAATGCATTTAATTCCAGTTGACCAGCTTCAGCAGCCATTGTTATTGTAACATCATTTCCTATAATATTAAAGGCTACTTGAGTCATTACTTCTGGAATTACAGGATTAACTTTTCCTGGCATTATGGAAGATCCGTTTTGTTTTGGTGGAAGATTTATTTCTTCTAAACCTGTTCTTGGACCTGATGACATAAGTCTTAAATCATTTGCCATTTTGGATAAGTTAACGGCACAGGTTTTTATGGCGCCAG
The DNA here is from genome assembly GCF_001675165.1 of Clostridium ragsdalei P11. Classification (GTDB taxonomy): domain Bacteria; phylum Bacillota; class Clostridia; order Clostridiales; family Clostridiaceae; genus Clostridium_B; species Clostridium_B ragsdalei. Next base: position 18,088 of record NZ_LROS01000032.1, on the reverse strand, counting down.
ATACTGACACAAAACCATCCAAATTTTGTGTGGCATCTATCAAATCATCAGCTTGTTCTAATTGTACACCAATAATATCACTGAGTATAGGTACGACTGTATTCATATATCTATTATCTGCGTTTATTCCAGTACCTATTGCAGTACCACCTAAATTTAATACTTCTAATTCTTTTTTTGCGGCTTCAAGTCTTGAAATGTCTCGTTTTATAACGGAACTATAAGCCTTAAATTCTTGTCCTAATCTAATGGGAACTGCATCTTGAAGCTGAGTTCTTCCCATTTTTATAATATTATTGAATTCTTTTGCTTTTATTTCCAATTTCATATCTAATTTCTTTAGTTGTTCTATAGCTTTTAAAAGAAGTTTTAAAGCAGTTATTTTTCCTGCAGTTGGGAAGACATCATTTGTAGATTGTCCCATATTAACGTGATCATTAGGATGTACAATTGAGTAGTCTCCCTTTTTACCACCTAAAAGCTGGATAGCTTCATTTGCAATTACTTCATTTGCATTCATGTTTGCAGAGGTACCAGCTCCACCTTGAATAGGGTCTAGTATGAATTGATCTTGCAAATTACCTCCGAGTATTTTATCACTAGCCTCAATTATTGCTTTTTCAATGTTTTCATTTAAAAGACCTGCTTTATAATTAGCTATAGCTGCTGCCTTTTTTATTTGAACAAGGCTTTTTACAAGCTCTGTATTTAATTTATATCCTGTTATATTAAAATTTTCAGCTGCTCTCAATGTTTGAACTCCATAATAAGCCTCTGTAGGTACTTCCTTTGAACCGATGGAATCACTTTCAATTCTAAAATCCATAAATATTCCCCACCTTTATTTTTAAATTTATAAATTGTAAATGCTTTTTCTTTTAATTTAATAATAACCTGTTAATTTAAAACAGTAAACAAAATTAAGAAAACTCCGTAATAATGAAAATAAATCACTATATTTAGTTTATAAAAATTAGAAAAATATAGGGTTAACTTAAAAAATTAAGGTGGTAATAGTATTGAATGTTTTTTCAAATTTAACAAATACTATCCTTAAGATTATATAGGCTTGAGGTGGTATATTAATGAAAAGTAATCATAAAGGACTTTCAGCAGGTCAGCTTACAATGATGGCTTTAGGAACTGTAATTGGTGGTTCATTTTTCCTAGGTTCTGCTGTGGCTATTCATGCATCAGGTCCTTCTATTATTATTGCTTACATACTGGGAGGAATTTTAGTATATTTTATTCTTTCTGCACTTTCTGAGATGACTGTATCTAGCCCAGCTCCAGGATCCTTTGCTACCTATGCAGGTAAAGCTTTTGGACGTGGAACTGAATTTATGGTGGGATGGGTTTATTGGACAGGAATGGTTCTAGCTATGTCCAGTGAAGCAGCAGCAATATCGATTTTAATTCGCAGGTGGTTTCCTAAAGTATCCATATCTTTAATAGGAAGTATTATTATTATTTGTATTACATTGCTCAACTTGTTGGGTGCAAGTAAATTGAGCAAGCTAGAGAGTGCTCTTGCTTCTTTTAAGATAGCTGCCATACTATGTTTTGTTATTATTGGCATACTTCTAATTACAGGGTTAATAGGTGGAGTCTCACAAGTTAAATTAGGTCAATTAGGAAGAGAGCCTTTTTTTGCTGGGGGAATAAAAAGCATTGCAGGAAGTATGCTTACAATTATGTTTGCCTATGCTGGTTTTGAGATAATTGGTTTAGCTGCTTCAGAGACTGAAGATCCTAAAAAGGTAATTCCGAAAGCCATTAGATATACTGTTTTAAGCCTTGTTGGCCTTTATATAGTTTCTGCAGCTGTAATTATATTTTTAATTCCTACAGCTGCCATTAGTGAAAATGTGAGTCCTATGGTAGCAGCCCTTAATAATTGGGGAATGGGTTGGGCAGGTAATGTTATGAACATAATAATGATTACTGCTATACTTTCTACAATGTTAGCAGCTATGTTTGGACTTGGAAGGATGGTTCGCTCTCTTGCAGATGGAGGTTATGCACCTGCATTATTGAGGGATAAAAAGGATGTGCCTTATAGAGGAATAATGTTTTCAGGATTCTCCATGCTTTTAGGGCTTATAATTGGACTTTTATTTCCAAAGGTTTATTTGTTTTTAGTAAGTTCAGGAGGTTTTGCATTACTCTTTACCTATGCAATTATTGTAGCTTCCCATATTCGTTTTCGCAAAAAAAACTTACAAGAGTTAAAGAGAAAAGGATATCCCTATGGTTCATTGATTAGTTTAATAAGTCTTGTTGTTATTATTGCAAGTATGCCCTTTATTTCAGGGCAAACCTCAGGTCTTATAGCTGGAATTATAATTATAGCTGTATACTTATTTATATATTTAGGTGTAGAAGTCTATAAAAGAACTAGGAAAGCTATAAATGAGAATAATAAGTTAAGTGTAAAAAAGCAAATAGTTGATTTACTTACAGAGTTTTCTGAGGAAATTACTGATCATAAGAAAGATAAAAAAGGAGAGTAATTACATGTGAGTAATTTCAAATAAAACTTTTATTCTATTTTTTATAATCTTAATTCCCCATGAATATTTTTAAATTAAAAATAAGACATAATAAATATTTTGTTTAATTTATTATAACATAATATAGTCTTAAATCCAGTTTTTATTAAAATAGTTACATAAAAGTACCATAAAGAGTAACATTTATTTACTTATAATGTAATTTTATGTAAAATTGTAGATAAAATTTGTTACTAATAATAAAAAAATTCATTTAATTTCACAATAATATGACAAAATATTTATTATGTACTAATAATGTAAATTATATTTTATAGTACCACAGTTTAATTAAAATGTTTAATATAGAATGGAAGGGAATAGTGAGGATATGATCAAGGTAAATCAAATAGACAGTGTAAAAGAATTTGCTAAAGTTCAAGCAAATTTAGTATCTGGTGGAGTTGTGTACGGGATTATAGAAGGTGATACCATGAAATGGGTACAATCTTCAGATTTATCTAGTATAGATGTATTTCATGTTGGTAAAAAATTTGATAGTAATAGTACATCTCTTACTGCAATTCGAGAAAAAAGAGTATTGTCTCAGAAAGTTCCTCGTTCCGCTTATGGAATGAGACTTTCAATAACTTCAATTCCTATAGTGGACGAACATGATGAGGCTGTTGGTGTTTTTTCTATGGCTTTTCCAAGATTACATCCTGTAGCAAAAGCTTTTGAAAATTTTGCACCTATATTAGCTGAAATGTTTTCAGAAGGTGTTTTTTTATGCTTAACTGATCTTGAAAAATTTGTATATGTGCAATCTTCAAAACAATTTGATATTAATTCTATAAAAATAAGAGATGAATTTGAATCAGATTTTATCAGTAAAAAAGTGATAAGCACAGGAAAAGCCAAAGTTGAAAAAATAGATGCTGTAAAGTATGGTACTCCTGTTATGATGTTAGGTTATCCACTAATTGATGAAGATTCAAATGAGGTTGTTGGTAGTTTTGTTATAGCTATGCCAAAGGAGACTGAAGCAGAGTTACGTAATATGTCAGGCAATCTTACGGAAAGTATAACAGGGATATCTTCTGCTATTGAAGAATTGGCAGCATCAGCATCACAAATACATACCAATGAACAGGAACTTAATAATGATATAAGTCAGATAACAGAATTATCAGAAGAAATAAATAAGATATCTTCTTTTATAGAGGATATTGCAAATGAAACAAAGATGTTAGGACTAAATGCTGCTATTGAAGCTGCTAGAGCAGGACAAGCTGGCAGTGGTTTTGGTGTAGTGGCAAATCAAATAAGAAAACTTTCTGAACAAGCTAAGAGTACAGTGCCTAAGATTAAGAAATTAACGGATAATATTGAAGAAAAAGTAGATGGATCTAGCAAGAAAAGTAAGGGATCTCTAGCTTCAAGTCAGGAACAGGCTGCTGCGACTGAAGAAATTACAGCAAGTATAGAAGAGATAACTACTATGTCAGAAAAATTAAGTGAAATTGCACTTAAACTTTAATCCTATAGAGTTTCTAAACGAAAAATCAACTTATGCTCTGGATATTTTTTACAACCTTCAGCTCCTTAAATATTTTGATAAGGCTAAGAAAAAAATTTAAAAAAATACTGAGAACTTTTCAAAACTCGTACCTCAAACAATTCAAAAGTTCTAGATTTTTTAAGAATTTTTTCCTAAGACTTATATACAAAATATTTAAAAGAGCTTCATTGTTGTAAAAATATGCTTGCGTATAAGTTGATTTTTAAGTTAGAGATTTATCCGATAATTATCCTCATATGATTACTCTAAATAAAATTTGAACTTATAAATAGAAATATGCTGACAAAATTGAAAGCACATTTAAAAAATTTTTAAATTTAATGAAGTGTTTTTTGTTTCTGAATCGTTATAGTAAGTGTAAGGATAAAAAGGGCGGTGATGATTATTCAAAGAGATGAATTTGCAAATTATATAAAACAATATGAACGTTTAATCATTACTATATGTTTATCTTTTACAAAAAATTATTTTGATGCAGAGGATTTGGCACAACAAACTTTTCTGGCTGCTTATAAAGATTATGAGAAATTTCAAGGAGAAAATTTTAAAGCCTGGCTTACTAAAATTGCTGTAAACAAGTGTAAAGATTATATGAAAAGTCCTGCACGAAAAATAAATAGTTTAACTGATGAAGAATATGAATGTCTGGAAGACAAGAAAAGTTGTATAGAAGATACTGTAATAGAAAATGATACTTCACGGAAGATACATGACTTGTGCAATAAATTAAAGGAGCCTTACAGGACTGTAGCCATAAATTATTTTTGTAAAGATATTAAACTTTCCCATATGGCTGAATCTACGGGGCAAAAACTAAAAACTCTGCAGACGCATTTGTATAGATCAAAAAAATTATTAAAGGTTTTATGGAAGGAGGAGTTTATGTGAGTGAAGTTCTGTTTGATGAAAATGGACATTTAACTGAAAAATCCATAAGATGCCTTAAGGATGGTTCCTTAAATAGTGAGGAGAGTATCATGATTTTAGATCATGTTTCTGAATGTGAAAAGTGTAGTGCCTATCTTGCTGATGGTTTTGATGATACTGAACTTGTAAAAGCTCCTTCTGGATTTTGTGATGAGGTAGAGAATAAAATAAAAAAAAGGAAAAGCAATGAATTCATTTTTTACTCAGTTAGGGTTTCAATTGCAGCTTGTATGGCACTCGTAATTGTTTTTTCAAACACATTAAACTTTATAGTAAATGCAAAAAAAGTAGCGGGTATTGCACCGCCAAATTTAAGTATTGTAAACTCAATAAATACAAATATAAGCAATTTCTCTCAGAAGATAATTAATATGGAGGGTTTTAATAATGAGAATGAAAAAAGGTAAGATTTCAACATTTATTTTTTCACTTTTACCTGGTGCAGGACATATGTATATGGGATTTATGAAAATGGGAATATCTTTTATGTCAGCTTTCTTTTTTGTAATATTTATAGCTGGCTGGCTTAACATAGGTCCTCTCTTGTTTGTGTTACCTCTTATTTGGTTTTATTCCTTTTTTGATTGTATAAACAAACAGTATTCTTCAGATGAAGAATTTTTAAATCTAGAAGATAATTATTTATTTTCACTTGATAAGCTATTGAAAGTTGATCAAAAAGTATTTACAAAGCAGAGGTTATTTGTAGGTATAGTATGTTTATTCCTTGGATTATATTTAATATGGAATAACGTAATGAATACTTTATGGGGTCATATTCCAAATGAGATATATGAGATGCTGTCTGATGTAACGAGAACTGCACCTAGAATAATCATAGGTATTGCAATAATTGTTGCAGGTATAAAACTGATCAAAGGTAAAAAGAGGGAGATGGATGAAGATGTTTAAAGGTCGTAGAGTTGGCACCCTTACGGCAGGTATAGTGCTCGTTATGTTTGGAACAATGTTTTTGCTAAATAGGATGCTTCCAAATATAAATTATTATCTAATAGTGTCATTGTGGCCTATTATTCTAGTACTTTTAGGTATTGAAATTATTGCAGGTTATATAATAAATAATGAAGAAAAGATGAAATATGATGCAGGTGCCATTATTTTAGTAATATTATTATCTGTTTTTTCAATGGGTATGGCAGGTGCCCAGTTTATAATTCTTCATTTTCCCCAATGCAAAATCATTTTTTAAATAGGGAAGATCCTATTAAATTAATTTTAAATAGTAATTGACAGAAACAAGTTTGATGTTTAACATTAAACCTGAAATTTTTGCGTATATTTTAATAGAAATATAGTGTAGATAATTAAATAGTGTTTATAGTATTTCATGTACTACTTTTATATAAGAATATAACTTAAATTACTATAAAAATAGTTAGAATAATTAAAGTGAGTATAGTAGAAACTATGATTGAAATAAGTAAATCATAGGAGGATATATAACAGTATGGAAGTAGTGAAGGTAAAGACAGAAGATAATAAAGAGAGATACTTTGTTGCAGATGATAATGGATTACCTATAGAGTCAATATTGAAATTTATAAGGTTTAAGGATAATACTAATTATGCAAGAAATACGTTAAGGATGTATTGCCAGCATTTAAAATTATACTTTGAATATTTAGAGCAAAGAAAATTGGATTTTCAAGCTGTTACTATAGATGATTTGGCGTTGTTTGTGAATTGGTTGCAAAATCCTTATAAGAGTTTAAAAGTAATACCAACTAATAAGGTTGATTCAGCAAGGAGTCCAAGAACCATAAATATTGTAGTAAATACTGTTTTGATGTTTTATGACTATGTTTTAAGGTATGAAGAGTATAGCAATAATATTTCAGATAGACTTAAAAAATTTGTTTCTACTCCAAGTAGAAACTTCAAAGGATTTTTATTTGGCATAGACTATAAACAAAAGAAAGTTACAAGTAATATATTAAAACTTAAAGTTCCAAAATCTAAACCTAAAACTTTAACTAAAGAAGAAATAACTATACTTATAAATGCTTGCAATAACTTTAGAGATAAATTTTTATTATCACTCTTATATGAGACAGGATTACGAATAGGCGAAGCCTTATCATTATGGATTGAAGATATTGATATAAGTGATATGGTAATTGATCTCAAAGATCGTGGCCAACTTGAAAATAATGCAGAGATTAAGACAGTTTCAAGTCCTCGTAGAATAGATATATCTCAGAATTTGGCCGATATGTTTATGGAATATATAGCTGAATATCATACTGAAGAAGTTGAAACCAATCATATCTTTATAAAAATTAGTGGAAAAAACAAAAACAAAGCTATGGACTATGTAAATATAGATAACTTGTTTAGAACCCTTAAAAAGAAAACAAGAATATATGTTACACCACATATGTTTAGACATAGTTCATTAACTACACTCAGAATGGCAGGATGGCAACCAGAGCTGCTTAGAATTAGGGCTGGCCATAAGAATATTTATACTACTTTAAATACATATATTCATCCCTCAAAAGAAGATATAACGAAAGCATTTGAAAAGACTAAACCTAATTTAGATTTGGATATATATAATGGGGGAGAAGATCAATGAATAACAATTTACAAAAAATTAGAACTGGCCAATTAAATAAGTATGAAGAAATAATTAAATATTTGAAACAAGATAATAGTTATTGGTTAGATAATGATAAATGGGATTTAACTAAAGAATTTTTTATAGGAAAAAAGCATAGCTATATTTTTAAGTATTTAGACTTTAGTAACTTTAACTATGAGCAATTAAAGAACGAAGTTAAGTTTTATATTGTATATAACTTAAAAAATAAATATATAAAGAAATCTACAATAGCACCTTTAAATCCGAGTATTCAAAAGTTAGCATTATTTACGGATAAATACAAGTCCTTTTTAGAATTTGACTTAGAGAAGTCTAAGATAAAGTGGAAAGTTTTTTTAAGAACTAACGGTATAAATGGTGGAAAGTCTAATACAAGATACTATAACTTTTTTGATTGTGTTTTAGACTTTGTTAAAGATTTTTACGATAATAGAGAAGAAACCGAAAAAGATATATGGTATTCAAAGAATATTAAAGGTGCTAAAATTCCTGCAAGTGGAGCAAGCCATGGAACGTATCTATCTATTAACTTCACAGCTATACCACAATACTATCGTGATGAAGTTAAAAGGTATTTTAAAACTATTATAACTAAAAAGAATTGGTCATCATGTAATAATACTTTAAAATATTTAAATTACTTTTTTAACTATTTTTATTCTAATAGTTATAGTGATGGGTTTATTGAAAATTTAAATAGAAATGACATAGAAAAGTATTTATACTATATAGGCAATGACAGAAAAGGTAAAAATAGAACAGAAAATTCAAAGTATGTAAGTTTTATAAGAACATTTTTAGAATATATTCAAATAGCTCAATATGATAAAGCACCTAAAAAAGAAGTGTCATTTTTAATATTTCAAGATGATATTCCGAGAAGAGAATTTGTACGAGACGAAATGAGAAGAGTTAAATTTATTCCAGAGCCTATATTAAAGCAATTAGATAACAATATTATGGAATTAGATAGACCACAGTATATACCTATCTATATTCTTCTTAGAGAAACTGGGTGGCGAGGTACGGATATACTAAATCTTAGATATGATAATTGTTTAGAACAGATTTGGAATAGTAAAGAAGACAAATACAATTATTATCTTTGTGGTGAAATAACTAAAACAGGTATAGCACAACTTAAAATTCCAATTAGGGATAAGGTTGCTGAAATGGTTCAAAAATCTATTAATAAATCTAAAGAACTTAGTACAGAAGAAAATAATCCTAAGAAATATTTGTTTAATACCTATGAAGGTAAATTAAAAGGAAAGCCATTAAATAAGACATCTTTACTAAACGCTATAAAAAGGCTTATTGAGCAAAAGGATATTAGGGATGTTAATGGTGAGTTATATTATTTTAGACTTCATTCTTTAAGGCATACAAGAGCTAAGGAATATGTAGAACAAGGTATGGGGATTAGTATCATACAACAAATTTTAGGTCATCAGAGTCTCCAAATGACAGTTCATTATGCTACTGTAACAGAAAATATACTCTACGAGAAATGGAAGAATACTGAGGACTTAGACTTATTTAGAGTTAATACTGAAACCAACAAACTTGAACAAGTAGATTTAAACTCTGATGATGGAGAAAACCTAATAAGATATGAGTATGTTAAGAAGAATCTGGATGCAGTTAGAGTACCTTTTGGTGTATGCTTTAAACCTTCTAAATTACCTTGTAAGCAACAAATGAATCATTGTTTAACCTGTGCAAGTTTCTGCACCACTGTTGAAAATATACCAGAATATGAAGAAGAAATAGACCATGTTAAGAAGCAGATAGAGGTTAGTGAAAGATGTGGTAGAGAATTATGGGCTGAGAAAAATAAAACATATTTAAAACTGTTAAAAGATACTTTATTAAGAGTTAAGGAACAGAAAATCGTTCATAAAAACGGTAAATCAAGGGAGGAAGCTTAGAATGGGAAGTACAAAAGGATTAAAAGAATATGCAAAACACAAAACAGAAGCTACTTTAGAAAAAGTAGACAAATCTATTCGAGAGCTTTCCTTGAAAGGTGAAAAAATTAATTTCAATAGTGTTTGCAATCTAAGTGGTGTATCTAAAACTTTTCTTTATAATAATGCTGAAATTAAGCAAAGAATTGAGGAACTTAGAGATAAACAAACAGAAAAAGTTATAAAACAAAAACTTAAATATGATAAAACTGATAAATCAAAAGACATTATTATAATGGCTAAAGGTAAAAAGATTAATGAATTACAAGAAGAAAACAAGAAGTTAAAAGAACAATTAGAAATTCTCAGAGGTAAATTATATGAAAAAATATAAAGTACATTGTTTATATGTAGTCTATGTGTAAAGCTATAAAAATCAATATGTTTAGCATATGCTACACGAGATATTAATAGGAGTGAGAGATATGTTAATGACTGATGCTAAAAGGTATAAAGCTGAAACTTTTGATATAATGCAATTTATGTTTCAAAAGTTCAATGACCATCAACTTCATTGTGTAATTGAATTGGATAGCCATATTGATGAGAATTATTTAAAAAAAGCAGTGTATATGTCAACTTGGGAGTTTCCATTAATAACCTGTAAGTTTGTAGAAAAGAAATCCTCACCTTATTGGCAAGGTTGTAAATTTACAACAGATGATATTGTAAGAATAATTGAAACTGGAAAGGTACATGAGGAGGTAGAAAGATGTATTGTGTTAAAGACAGATACATTTAAAGGCCCCCAGCTTAAGATAAATATTATAAGAAGCAGTACTTGTGATTGTCTTTGTATAATAATTAATCATATGCTTTGTGATGCTGCAGGCTTTAAGGACTATCTTTATATGTTAAGCTCTATATATTCCAACCTAAAAGATAACCCGGGCTATACCCCTAATTTTCAGATGAGTTCTAGAAGTGCAAAACAGGTGCTAGATAACTTTGGTAATTTGGATAAGGTTAAAATATTTTTTTCTTCATCACAGGTGTCTAAATATAATGGAGATGTTTATTTCCCTTTGGAAGGAGATAATAATAGCCCTTTTGTTGTTATTCATAAGATTACCAAGGATAGAGTTAAGTTTATAAAAAAATATGCTAAGGAAAGTAAAACAACTATAAATGATATTGTTCTTGCATCATATATAAGGGCTCTTCACAAGGAGTTACATTGCAGCCATGTAGTACTTCCTTGTCCTGTGGATCTTAGAAGGTATATTCCAGAAAAGAAGGCACAGGGGATATGTAACTTAACATCAAATATGGTATGTGATATAGGAAAAGATATAGGTGAAAATTATAAAGAAACTCTTTTGAAGGTGAAAAAGTCCATGGAACATGAAAAGAAAAGTTTTTCATGTCTTAATGGTCCAATGATGCTTGAAATTATATTTTCTCTATTACCGTATAAATTTGCAAAATTATTTGTATCCAAGTTATTCCACAATCCTCCTATAGCTATAACCAATATTGGAATTATAGATAAAAAGAAACTCTCGTTTTATGGAGCTAGAATTAAAGATGCTTATATGAATGGATCTATTAAATATAATCCTTATTTTCAAGTTGCACTTACTACCTTTGATGATGAATTCACTTTTAGTGTGAACTTTTGCGGTACACAGAAAGATAGACAGAAGATCCAGAGTTTTTTGCAAACCCTTGATGATGAACTCCCTAAACTGATATAATTTAATTTATATAGAATTTGGGGGAGTATAAAATGAAATATAAATATATATTATTTGATTTGGATGGAACAATTACAGAGTCTAAGGAAGGAATAACTAAATCAGTACAGTATGCATTGAAGAAATTTGGTATTATAGTGGAAAGTCTTGATTTGCTTGAAAAATTTATAGGACCACCATTAAAATATTCATTTAGTGAATATTATGGTTTTGATGAAAATAAGTCTCTTGAAGCAGTGCAGTATTACAGAGAATATTTTGAGAAAAAAGGAATAATGGAAAACAAAGTGTATGACCATATTGAGGATTTACTAAAACAATTGAAAGAGCTGAAATTAAAATTAATTATAGCGACATCAAAGCCTACTAAATTTTCAAATATAATATTAAATAACTTTAATCTAACCCCTTACTTTGATGCCATTGTTGGCAGCAATATGAATGGGACAAGATGTACAAAAGGAGAAGTAATAAAGCATGTAGTAGAAAAGTATAAGATTGATCCTGATGAAGCTGTAATGATAGGAGACAGGAAATATGACATGGTAGGGGCAAGACAAAACAATATGGATTCTATAGGAGTAACCTATGGATATGGATCTCTAGAAGAATTAAAAGAAGAAGAGCCAACTTATATAGTAGATAATGTAATGGATATATTGAATAAAATTACACAGCAATAAAGAGAGATTCTAAGCAAAAAATCAATTTATACTCCGAATATTTTACAACCACAAGTACGATTAAATATTTTGATAAGTCTAAGCAAAAAATTTAAATGTACTTGCTTATTGTAAAATGTTTCTACGTATAAGTTGATTTTTAAGTTAGAATACCTATGCAAATTGTAAAGTTTAAAAATGAATCTATAAGTGTTGAAATTTGTCATTACATGATCTGTATAAGTTAACTTTCAAACTAGAAACTCTATAATGATTAGCTTTTGTAGTATTTTTTAGGAGAAAGTCCAAACATCTTTTTAAAGGCTCGCACAAAGTTGGAGTAATCTCCAAAACCAGATTTTACGCAGGCATCTGATGCATTTTCACCATTTGATATCAACAAATTGGCCATAATCAATCTTTTCTGAAGTATATAATTGTGAAGTGTATACCCGGTTTGTTCTTTAAATTTGTGCATTAAATAGTACTTGCTTACATAAAATTTAGAGGATAGAGCATCTACAGAAAGATTTTTGCTTAAATTCTTATTTATATAATCTAGAATATTATCCATGCTCTTATCATATTTTATGTCATTGGATTCTGAAATATTTTTTTGTTTCAAAAACAATCTATTTATATAGACTATAAACTGTAGAAAATAGGAAATCCTCAGTACGCTGTAACCTAATTCTTTGTTTTTAAAGGTATCTTCAATTTGAAAAAGTATTTTTTTTACATCTGCAAGCCATGCACCTTCAAGTCTCAATAAATTAAATCTTTGTTTTGATGCCAGCTCAAAGCAGCTTAATAAATTACAGTTATGATTATATCTTACTAAAAAGTCTGAATTTAGCCACATAATTATACGTTCGTAGGTTTCGTTTGAGTCTATTATAGCTTTGTGTATATCATTGCTGTTTACAAGAAGTATATCCCAGGGCTTTAATTTGTAGGATTTACCCTCTATTAAATAGGTTACATTGCCTGATATAAATATTACTATTTTATTAAAATTATGATAGTGAAATTGAAATTTAATATCTCTTTTATCTTTTAAGTGAAATATTTCAAAGTCACTTTTCAAATAACCTCTCTTTACTTTTTGAGTTGTATTTTCAATCATTCAATCATACCTCAACTATATTATATTTATATGCTAAAGCATTTTTCGCAATATTTCAAGCACTTTTCGCAATAAAACAAGTAAAAAATCAGTATATAATAAGTATAAGGCATTTAAAAGAAAATAGGCTATCATATTGACCAGTTATTTATTTGAAGATGCTTAAAGATTAAATGAAAAAATGAGGTGTTTTTATGAGTTTATTTACTGGTTCTGCAGTTGCAATTGTAACTCCATTTAAAGATGGCACTGTAAACTTTGATAAATTAAAGGAACTTTTAGAATGGCATATAAAATCAGGTACAAAAGCCATAGTTGTTTGTGGAACTTCAGGTGAAGCCACTACAATGACGGAAAAAGAAAAGAAAGATACTATAAAGTTTACTGTAGATACGGTAAATGGAAGAATACCAGTAATAGCTGGTACAGGTAGTAATTGTACTGCGCAGGCTGTAGATATGAGCGTATGGGCTGAAAGCGTAGGGGTAGATGGACTCCTTGTAATTACTCCTTATTACAATAAAACTACACAAAAAGGAATTATAGAACATTTTAAAGTAATAAACGATAGAGTAAAAACTCCTATAATAGTTTACAATGTTCCAGGAAGAACAGGATTAAATATACTTCCAAAAACTTTGAAAAAATTATGCGAATTTAAAAACATAAGCGGAATAAAAGAAGCCAGTGGCAACATAAGTCAAATTGCTGAAATGAAAGCACTTTGTGGTGACAGAATTGATATATATTCTGGAAATGATGACCAAGTAATTCCAATATTGTCTTTAGGGGGATGTGGGGTAATATCTGTAATGGCAAATATAGTACCCTGTGATATGGAAAAAATGTGCAAATTATTCTTTAAAGGTGATATAAAGGCTGCACTTAAATTACAGTTGGATTTATATTCACTTATAAAGGCAATGTTTATAGAGACGAATCCTATTCCAGTAAAAACTGCTATGAATATTTTAGGCAAAAATGTTGGAAACTTGAGACTTCCGCTTACTACTATGACGGATGAAAACTTAAAAATATTAAAAAATGAATTAAAAAATTACGGACTTTTAGGATAGAAATTAATAGTTTGTAGAAAGGAGTGATAGAAAATGAAGAATTTTTTTAAAAACTACAAGTTTTCCATTATATTATTAGGCTCAATAATTTTAGGTGCAATTGTAGGTGTATTGTTAGGATCTAAGGCACTAGTATTAAAGCCTTTTGGAGACTTATTTTTAAATTTAATGTTTATGGTGATAATACCTTTGGTATTTTTTAGCGTTACTTCTGCTATAGCAAACATGAAAGGTATGAAAAGATTAGGTAAAATTATGGCAAGTACCTTTGTAGTATTTATATGTACTGCGCTTGCAGCGTCTGTAATTGGTTTTATAGGTGCTTTAATAGTAAATCCTGCAAGAGGTATAGATTATTCAGCCCTTAAAAAGATTGTAACAGCTGGAGGAGGTGCTGCTGATAAAGTGAAGCAAGTAGGGCTTTTACAGCAGATTGTAAATACTCTTACTGTTTCAGATTTTGTTTCCTTGTTTTCTAAAAGTAATATGCTGCAGCTCATTGTATTTTCAGTGCTTTTTGGTATTTCGACTTCAGCTCTTGGGGAAAAGGCTGAACCTGTTGCAAAATTTTTAGAGGCGGCATCTAATGTAATGATGAAAATGGTTAAAATAATAATGTACTATGCTCCAATAGGCCTTGGATGTTATTTCGCTGCAGTAATAGGATCTCTTGGACCACAAATACTTCAGGGATATTTAAGAGTATTTCTTCTATATATAGTTATATCAGTTATTTACTATTTTGGGTTCTTTACTTTCTATGCATTTTTAGCTGGTGGCAAGATTGGAATTAGAACATTCTGGAAAAACGCTGTAGCTCCAACAATAACAGCACTGGCAACTTGCTCAAGTGCAGCAAGTATTCCTGTTAATTTAGAATGTACAAAAAAGATGGGAGTACCAGAGGATATAGTTGAAACTGTAATTCCATTAGGGGCAAATATTCATAAAGATGGTTCTGTAATTGGTGGTGTTATGAAAATTACTTTCTTGTTTGGACTATTTGGAAGAAATATGACTAGTCCTTCAGCTATACTTTCCATAATTTTTGTATCCTTTTTAGTTGGAGCTGTAATGGCAGCTATACCTAGTGGAGGTATGATTGGTGAGATGCTTATATTAAGTGTGTACGGACTTCCAACGGAGCTGCTTCCTATAATTGCAGTTATAAGCGTAATAATAGATGCACCAGCTACTGTGCTTAATTCTACAGGAAACACAGTAGCTAGTATGGTAATATCCAGGCTTGTAGAGGGGAAGTTAACATTTCAAAAAAAGTATGGCATAATGGAAGATAAGTAAGACTTGTAAGATTGTATAACTTAACTTTTGCACATAAGAAATTTTGACTTAAGATAGGAATATTGCGTCGCAACCTTAGTAAAGAACAAAGTTCAAAGTTTAAATATCAAATAAGGATAATTTTCTTCCTAACGTCAGAAAATATTAAAATTATAGATTTCCTAATGTACGAGGGAAATCATCTTTATCTGTTCTTTGTTATTTGGACTTTAAACTCTAATTATTAATTCTTAACTATTAACTCTTAATTAGATAAAGTGGGGTATAGATATTATTCACAAGAGCAACTTAATCATTTTTTAGGTATAAAAGGTATTGAAACTAAAAAAGTAATTGGATATTGTAGAGTTAGTTCCCACAAACAAAAAGATGACCTTGAAAGGCAAGAAGATAATTATAAAAATGGTGGGAAATTTATATCAGATAATGATTTGAGAAAAGAAATAACAATACTCAAACAAGATAGTCTAAGTTGGCTAAATGAAGTATCTAACAATGTGGCTAAACAAGCTGTTAAAGATGGTTGCGATGTTTATAAGAAGTTTTTCAAAAAGTTAGCTGATAAGCCAAGGTTTAAGAGTAGAAAAAAATCTAAGCCATCTTTTTATAATGATACATCAAAGCTTAAAGTTAAAGAAAATTCGGTGTTAATTGAAAAGGTTGGTTGGATAGATATAAAGAAAAATACAATGCCTATGAACTGTAAATATACTAATCCGAGAATAAGTTTTGATGGAAAGTATTGGTTCATATCAGTAGGTATAGAAAAAGAAAATCCAATAGTAGAATTAACAAATGAAAGTATTGGTATTGATGTTGGGGTAAAGGATTTAGCTATATGTTCTAACGGAATGACTTTTAAAAATATCAATAAGACAAAAGTTGTAAAGCAACTTGAAAAAAGGCTACGTAGATTACAACGTAGGGTATCTCGCAAATACCTAAAAAATAAAGAAGGGAGTAAGTTTGTCAAAACAGGTAATATTATAAAAATCGAAAAGCAGATTAAATTACTTCATAGAAAATTAGCAAATATAAGAAGTAATCATATTCACCAAGCAACAAATAAGATAGTGAAAACCAAGCCATCGAGAGTTGTTATGGAAACACTTAATATTAAAGGAATGATGAAGAACCGATATTTAGCAAAAGCAATAGCAAAACAATGTTTGTATGAGTTTAAAAGACAAATGCAATATAAATGTGAGTTTAATGGTATTGAATTTGTAGAAGCAGACAAATGGTATCCTTCATCAAAAACTTGTAGTGAGTGTGGACATATAAAGTCAAAGCTTTCACTATCTGAAAGGACATATATATGTGAGGAATGTGGTTGTGTTATAGATAGAGATTATAATGCAAGTATCAATCTATCAAGATATGAATTAGTAGGCTAATCACTTAAAAGATACTACTAATATGTACCATGCGTTGTATGGGAATTTAAGCCCTCGGACTATTATATCAAACCAAAGTAGCTCTATAGTAAAATGGGATAGGCCGAACAGGGAATTAAACAAGCTTTATAGAGTTCTATAATGTTTTGGCAATGGTATTTTATGAAGTATAAAATTGGACACGAAATTCAATTTACTCAAAGCTTTTGGTTACCAGTAGAAGGTGGTAAAAAGCTGAAAGTATTAAAAGGCGATAAAGCTGTAGTAGTTAAAAAAATAGATGATAATTCAGGAGAAATATTATATATGACAGGGGAGGCTTCAGGCAAAAGCCAAGTTATAAATATTCAAGTGGATGATCAAATAGATGGGGATTATATAGCAAGACAAATAATGGAAGGACTTTAATTAAAGCATCATAGGTATTATAAGACAAAAATCAACTTATACTCCGAATGTTTTTAGTAATTAAAAATTAAGAGTTAAGAATTAATAGTTATGGATGATTTTCTTCCGTTAGCACTTCAGAAAATCTAAAATATGGTATCACTTACGCAAAGACTCAAATTTAAAATTTTTCGTAGCGTAGAGGAGAAAAATTGACCTTCACTATTCATTCTTAATTATCAATTCTTAACTTAAAAATATGCCTGCATATAAGTTGATTTTTAAGTTAGAATACCTACGCAGATTGTAAAGTTTAAAAATAAATCTATAAGTGTTGAAAATTGCTAATTATAAATCTTGGTTGAATTTATAATTTTAGCATTTAAATTAAACTGACAATTTGGACAAGGTTAATTCTAGAGTTAACTATCTAGAGGGCTTTAAACTTAGAAAATCTATATAGTGATTCTAATTGAAATTTTAACTTATACATGAAATATACTAACAAAAGTGAAATCACACTTAAAAACTTTTTTTATAAGTCTTAGTGAAGTATTTTAGAAAGTCTTAGAAGCTTATATATGTCTGAGGTACGAGTTTATATAAGCTTCTTTAAATTTTCAAAATACTGAATTTTAGACTTATAAAAAGTTTTTAGTGTGATGATTTTTGTTAGTATATGTCCGGTATAAGTAAACTTTCTACTTAGAAACCCTATATAGGGTTTCTAAGTGATAATTTAACTTATACTAGGAAACTTCTAGCATAAGCTAATGAATGAATCTTAGCAAAATTAGAATTAAGTTCGTCAAAAAGAATTTTAATATCTGATACTAATTCCCAT
>NZ_LROS01000031.1 GCF_001675165.1 Clostridium ragsdalei P11 | reverse complement strand
AGATAGCTTAGTTGTGAGATTATAATAATTGATATGGTACTGAAAATCAGCACCATATCAAAAATGAAATTTTAAGAATTAGCTAGTATTTGAATGAATTATTCCCATTTGCGGGGGCCAATCCGATGTGGATTTTTTTCCGTTACACTACAAAAAATCTTTGATTAAATTTTTGATAGCTCGTTTCGCTAAAGCGAAACATGGCTGGTTCGTATAAATTAAAAGATTTTTTGCGATAGCTAAAAATCATCTTTTACTATTAACTTTTCATTATTAATTCTTAACTTGCGAAGCTTTGCTTCGCATTATTTTATATGTGCGAAAGTTGAGTTATATTATATAAAGTAAATGGATTATAATTACGATAAATATACAATAAGGTATGCTTGTATTAATTAGGAGGGATATATGTCGATATGGATAATAAAACTCAGCAAAAAGATTTTAATGAAATAAAAATAGGGGACATAATCGATTTGAAGTTTTTGCAAGAGCTTCAAGATAATTTTTCTAAAGGTACTGGAACTGCAAGTATTTCTATAGATGATACAGGTTCACCTGTAACAGAAGGAAGTTGTTTTACCGATTTCTGCATGAAGCTTACAAGAGGATGTAAAATTGGCAATGAAAGGTGCCAGGAATGCGATAAAAAAGGTGGAGAAGAATCTTATAGAACAGGTAAACCTGCTGTTTATACTTGTCACGCTGGACTTACGGATTATGCAGCTCCTATAGTATTACAAGGCAAAGTTATTGGCAGCGTTATTGGAGGACAAGTTTTGACAGCACCACCTGATGAAGACAAGTTTAGAAAAATAGCCCTAGAAATAGGAGTAGATCCAAATGAATATATAGAGGCACTTAGAAAAGTAAAAGTTGTAGAAAAAGATAGAGTAGAAGCTATAGCGAAGGTATTATATATGATGGCAAATACTTTATCCAAACTCGGGTATAATAAATACAAGTTAGAACATATGGGTAAAAACATAAACGAAAGTTTACAGCAAATATCTCAAGCTATGCAAGGACTAGCATCTTCTGCTGTTACGGTTTCAGAAAATCAACAATCCTTAAATAAGGAGATTCAAAGTATAAAGGAACTGTCGTCTAAAATATATGAAATTATAGGTTCTATAAAGAGTATTGCAGATCAGACAAAAATGCTTGGATTAAATGCAGCTATTGAGCTGCTAGGGCTGGAGAATTTGGAAAAGGATTCGGTGTAGTATCGGACGAAATAAGAAAACTTTCGGATAGTTCAAAGGAAACTGCTGCTAGAGTTATAGAACTTACTTCAAATATTCAGACTTCTGTTTCAAAAACTTTGGAAACTTCCGATTATACATCAAAAACTACTGAAAATGAAGCAGCATCTATCCAGCAAATTAATTCTGGGTTACAGGAAGTATTATCTATGACTATTGAGATGAAAGAATTGGCACATGATTTAAAATAAGTACATATTGAAAGTTTGATATATTGATTTTAGAATGCAATAATATTGTGCAATTATAGGGTAATTGTAAAAACTATATTTATATAACACATATAAATATAGTTTTTACTTGGTTAATTAGAATTATAAATACATTATATGTGAAAAATAATTATTATTTTTAATAGTCAATAATTACTAATATACTAAAATCGTATTAAATCGAAGAATTAATGAATAATATAGATAAATAACCTATTTTTAAGCTTTAGGTTGACTAATTTAATTTAAAATAAGCTTTAAATATTCAAAAGAAGGTTATGATAAAAGTTAATTATAATATATAATCATTCCATACTAAACTTAAAAGAAAATTTACTTTTAGAGGAGCAAAAAAATGGGATCTAAATTAGAAAAACTTTTAATAGGAAAAAGTTTAAAAACTGAAGAATTAAAAAGTGAAAAATTAAATGTATTTTGGGGACTACCTATATTATCTAGTGATGCTATTTCTTCAGTGGCTTATGCAGGAGAGGAAATACTTTGGGTATTAATACCTGTAATTGGAATAATGTCATATAAATATATGTTTTATGCTACATTGTGTATTGTACTTTTAATGTTTTTAGTTACTATGTCTTATAGACAAACTATAGATGCTTATCCAGGCGGTGGTGGATCATATATTGTAGCCAAAGACAACCTAGGTACAACCCCGGGACTTGTAGCAGGTGCATCACTTACTATAGGGTATATACTTACTGTTGCAGTTAGTGCTTGTGCAGGAACAGCAGCAATAACATCTGCAATTCCGTCACTTTTTCCATATAAAGTTGAAATAACTTTATTACTAATACTATTTATGACTATAGGGAATCTTAGAGGACTTAGAGAATCTTCTAAAATGTTTGGCGTACCTACATATTTGTTTATTATATCTATACTAGTTATGATTATATGGGGAATATGTAAGGTTAAAATTTTTGGATATACTCCAGTAGCTGCTTATAAAATACCTCAGGCTACAGGAGATATAACTCTCTTCTTATTTTTAAGGGCTTTTTCTTCAGGATGTACAGCCTTAACAGGTATTGAAGCGGTAAGTAATGGAATACCTAACTTTAAAGAACCGTGTCAGAAAAACGCTAAAAAAGTATTAGGACTTCTTTCTTTTACTGTATTTATAGTATTTTTAGGTTTATCTTACCTGGCAACATTGTATCATTCAGTTCCTAATTCTAATGTAACCGTAGTAGCTCAGATAGCAGCTCAGGTATTTGGAAACAATGTTATATTTTATATAATTCAAGCAACTACTGCAATTATACTTATTATGGCAAGTAATACAGCCTTTGCAGGACTCCCAATGTTGTTAGCATATATAGCTAAGGACGGTTTTGCACCAAGACAGTTTGCTAAAAGGGGAAAAAGACTTGGATATTCTAATGGAATTATAACTTTAGGAGTTATATCTTGTTTATTAGTAGTATTATTTAATGGTGAAACTCACTATTTAATGCCTCTTTATGCTGTGGGAGTTTTTATATCTTTTACACTATCACAGTTTGGAATGCTTGTAAGGTGGGTTAAAATAAGGAAACAAGGGTGGGTTCACAGAGCTTTTATAAATGGTGTAGGTGCTTCTGTAACCTTATTTACAGCTGTTTTACTTGGAATAACAAAATTTACAAGTGGAGCTTGGATAGTTTTTATACTTATACCAACTATAGTATATTTCATGGCGATTATAAAAAAACATTATACCAAAGTAGCAGAACAGTTAAGACTATCTATTGATGAAAAACCTAAGGAAATAAACTTTGCAGAACAAAAGAGATACGTAATAGTGCCTATAGACACTTTGAATAAATCTTTTTTGAAAGCTTTAAATTATGCAAGAACAATTTCTAAAAATATAATAGTTTTTCACGTTTCTGTAGACGATGAAGCTACAAATAAGCTTTTGAAAAAATGGCATGAATATGATGTGGACATACCTATAATAGTAAAAAAATCACCGTACAGAAGTATTGTGGGCCCTCTTGTTAAATTCATAGAATCCGAAGAATACTCAGCAGGATCTAAAGATACAGTTACTGTAGTTCTCCCACAATTTGTAGTTACAAAATGGTGGGGAAATATACTTCACAATCAAACAGCATTATTTATTAAAACCATGCTTTTGAGAAGAAGAAATATAGCTATAGTTACAGTACCATATATAATATTTGAAGATTAAAGGAAATAGAGAGTTTTTAAACGAAAAATAAACTTGTGTTCCGAATATTTTTACAACCACAAGTACGTTAAATATTTTG
This sequence comes from Clostridium ragsdalei P11, assembly GCF_001675165.1. Taxonomy (GTDB): domain Bacteria; phylum Bacillota; class Clostridia; order Clostridiales; family Clostridiaceae; genus Clostridium_B; species Clostridium_B ragsdalei. The sequence goes on along the minus strand of NZ_LROS01000031.1, from coordinate 26,107 downwards.
ATAAGTCTAAGTAGAAAATTTGCAAAAATCTAAGGACTTTTGAAAACTCGTACCTCAGACAATTCAAAAATCCTAAGTTTTTTTACAAATTTTTCACTAAGACTTATATGCAAAATATTAAAATGTACTTGCTTATTGTAAAATATTTCTACGCACAAGTTTATTTTTTAGTTAAAACTTTATATCTGATTTTGTAATGTTTGTGTGTAAAGGATTGCTTATATTTAACAAAAAAGTTTTTAAGTGTGATTTCTATTTTGTTAGTATATTTTATATATAAGTTAAAATTTCAATTAGAATCACTCGTATAGGGTTTTTAAGGATATTTTATAGATAATTGACAAAATATAATTAAAAATTAAGGGTTAAAAATTAATAGTTATGGATGATTTTCTTACGTTAACACTTCAGAAAATCTAAAATGTAGTGCTGTTAAAGCAAAGCTTCAACAGCACTTTTTAAATTAAAGATTTTTTTAGTGTAACGAAAAAAATCCACATTAACTATTAATTCTTCATTCTTAACTATTAACTAAAAAATTTTATATGTTCGAAAGTTGAGTTAACTCTTAATTAAAATATAATTTGTGTGTAAAGGATTACTTGCATTTTGAGATAAAAATTTTTATAAAAACTGTTGAATATTTATTTTTATTATGATATTATAATTCATATACTTCAACAACATACATGTGTATTTGATTGGCGGACAAGGCGGGGTTTTATGAATAATAGATTTCTTATAATTGATACTAAAATACTTCCTGATGTATTTGACAAAGTTGTAAAGGTAAAAGAACTTTTGAGAACTGGTTGTGTAAAAGATATATCAGAAGGTGTAAAGAAAGTAGGTATAAGTAGAAGTAGTTATTATAAATACAAAGATTCAGTGTTTACATTATCTGAAGGTATAACAAGTCACAAGGTAACTATTGGACTTATACTAGCTCATAAGACTGGGTCACTATCAAATATACTTGATAAAATAGCGCAGAGAAGTGGCAACATATTGACTTTAAATCAGGATATACCCATAAATAATGCTGCTGCTGTATCTATAACTTTTGATGCTTCTAAATTGGAAGTAGAAATTAATGAACTTGTTGAAGAGATAGGTAAGTTAGACAGCGTTATAAGTGTAAACTTGGTAGCAGTGGAATAAATGAAGTTTATTTTAATTATGTGCAAAAACAATGAAAAGGAAAAGTAAATAATGCATTGCTTTTAGAGAAGGGGATTCATAGGCTGTAATATTCCCTAAGTTAATGTTATTGAAAACCACCTTTGAGTTGTATACTGAAATTTAACAGTAGGTATTTCCGCAGGTCTGCGTTATGGATATTGAGAGACAGTAATGGCTTTTAAGTAATGGATAAATATCCTAGGCTGTATGGGGTTTAGTTATTTTAGTAATAACTAAAAATTTACACTGTTAATTGGGTGGAAACGCGATAAAACTCGTCCCAGTGGGGAAGAGTTTTTTTTTAACATTAGAAGGTAACTTAATACTTAAGTAAATTTATTTGAGCCTAGGAATAGCTTGATAAGATTAAATAATTAGGGGGAAGTAAAATGGCAAATATAGCAATGCTTGGATATGGAGTAGTAGGAAGCGGAGTAGCTGAACTTATATCTAGAAATAGATATAAATTTAAAGATGAATTAGATGAGGAACTAGTAATATCAAAAATTTTGGTTAGAAATGTAGATAAACACTTAAACAATAAAAACAGGGGGCTTTTAACAGAAAATATAGAGGATATATTCAATGAAAAGGTGGATATCATAGTGGAAGCTATGGGGGGGCTAAATCCATCTTATGAATATATAAAAAGAGCTTTAAATATGAAAAAACATGTAGTTACAGCTAATAAGGATTTGATGGCAGAAAGAGGATATGAGCTTTTGCAGTTAGCTAAAAAAAATGGAGTTACCATTCATTTTGAGGCAAGTGTTGGAGGGGGAATACCTATACTGAAATCAATGAATGAATGTCTTGTGGGAAATGAAATAAAGAGTATAAGATCTATATTAAATGGTACTACAAATTTTATATTATCAAAAATGAGCCATAATGGTATGAGTTATGAAGAAGCTTTAAAACTTGCCCAGGAACTAGGTTTTGCAGAAGCAAATCCGGAATCAGATGTTAAAGGATATGATGCAGCTAGAAAACTTTCAATTTTATCTACTATTGCATATAACAGAAGAGTGGAGTGGAAAGATATAAATATAGAGGGGATTACACAAATTGATAGCGATGATTTCAGATATGCCAAAATGAAAAAGTGCAGTATAAAACTTCTTGGAATTAGCAAAATATCTGAAGATGATATATATGCAGCTGTTATGCCAGTTATGGTAAAACAAGATTCTATGCTGGGGAAAATTGAGAATGAATACAATGCTATTTTAGTGGAAGGAGATGCAGTAGGGGACGTGATGTTTTCAGGAAAAGGAGCAGGGATGTTTCCTACGGCTAGTGCAGTTTTTGCAGATATAGCAGATATAGTTGAAAATAAAAGAGAAAAAACTATTACTTTTAGTAGTGAAAAGGCTAGTATAAATAAGAGCTGGGATTTAAAAAGTAAGTGGCTTTTGAGAATTAAAACACAAAATAGAGTAGAAATTATAGAAAGTATATCTTCAAGCTTTAAAAGTTGCTATATTTTATCTAATAGTGTTTCTGGAAATAAAAAAGAAGTTGTAGCTTTTGTAAATGCAGATAACGAAGATTTAATAGACGATTATATTAAAAAAGTAAAAAGTGAAAAGCATGCACAGTTTGTAAAGAAGTTATTGGTTTTGGATAAATAATGAGAATAGAGTTTTAGCAAAAATATTTACAAAATTGGAGGAATATTAGATATGACTAAAGTGAAGGTTAGGGTGCCGGCTACTACAGCAAATATGGGGCCGGGATTTGATACTTTAGGTATGGCACTTAAATTATATAATGAAATTGAAGTTGAAGAAATAAGTGGAAAAACTGAAATATATAATGGTGGATTAAGGTCAGAAGAGGATTTTAGGGAAAATCTTATATACAAAAGTATAGTGAGTGCTATGAATGAACAAGGATATTCTTATAATGGATTTAAAATAAATGTGCTTAAATGTGACATACCTATGTCAAGGGGGCTTGGAAGTAGCTCTGCTTGTATAGTCGGTGGCATAACAGCTGCAAATGCAATTATGCAAAATAAAATGGATATGGAAGATATAATTGATTTGGCCACAAAGATAGAGGGACATCCTGATAATGTTGTACCTGCAGCACTTGGAGGAATGGTAATATCTATAAAAGTGGGCGAGGATATAAAACATTCAAAGGTAAATGTGCCAGATAAATTAAAATTTGTTGCTATGATACCATCTTTTAAGGTTAGCACAGCTCTTTCTAGGGAAGTTCTGCCTAAATCTTATTTAAAAGAGGACTGTATATTTAATACGTCTAGGTCTGCTATGCTTATAAGTGCTCTTTATAACAATGAATTTGACAAACTTAGAATATGTTTTGAAGATAAAATTCATCAACCTTATAGAAAAGGTTTGATAAGAAATTTTGATGATGTTTTTAAAAAATCCAAAGACTTAGGATCTATAGGAGAATTTATAAGTGGTTCAGGATCTACACTTATGGCAGTAGTAGACAAAAATGCAGAGAAATTTGTAAGTTCCATGAAAAATTTCTTGAATGAACTAGAAGATACTTGGAAGGTTATTTTACTTGATCCAGATTTACAGGGAGCTAGAGTTTTAAATTAGTCTACTAATGGTAATGTAGTTAATTGGAATTAGTAATTTAAGAATTCAGTGTTGTTTTTATGCCAATTGATTTAATAAATAAAGGAATTTTTAAATTTGTGTAGAATTTTAAAAGTATAATCCTTTAATAGAGTTAAATCAAATTAAATGTACAAAAGAGGTGAAGCAATGCTGGATGTTAAAATAGAATATAAAGATATAAAAATCTCTAATGTGCAAGAAAAAGACTTAGTGTCCATACAAAAATTGATGAATAAGAAGGATTTTCTAGAGGGAGAAACAAATTTAGAAGATCTAAGAGAGAGATTTTTGGAGAGCTATATAAGTCAGTGTGAATTCTTTTTAAAAATAGAAAAGGGCAGTATTTTAATAGGAATATTAAAGGGGAGAATTGAGTTTAAAAATGAAAATGAACTTTGGATATGGTATTTTTATCTATCTGAAGTATATAAAAATACAAATTTAGGGGGCATCTTAATAAAAGAAATAATAGAGTATTTTTCTAGAGAATATGATGTGACTGAATTTTTTGCTAGAACAATTAAAAATGAAATTGAAAATATGAATATCTGGAAAAGTGCTGGGTATAAAGCTATTAGAATAGTAAAGAATTTCTATGACATATATGGAAAGCACATGGACATGATAATTATGAAAAAAATTTAATAATTAACAGTAATAATTTTTTTATCCCTTAATATTAATATATAGAAATAGTATAAAATTAGGGGTGAAAAAATGAAGTACACGCGATATGATTTAAAAAGAGAGAAAAGTACTAAGCCTTTTGTGTTTTTTACGTGTATAATACTTGCGGCTGCATTTATATTGGGAACTTTTATATTTAAAGTGGTATTTAGAACATCAGGAAATTTAAATGACAATGCGGCCAATACTGTATCTCAAAATAAAGTTGAAAATACTTCTAATAAGAGCAGTTCCGCTGTAGATGGTAAAGCTACTAAATTTATAGCTGTACAAGGTGGAATTTACAAAGATAAAAATAACGCAGCAGAGGAAAAAAGTTTGTTAACTAAATATGGATTTCCTTTTTCTGTACAGGATTCAGATAAGACGAGGGTATTTTTAGGCGTGTTTCAAGAGGATGTTGGAGAGAAAATGATGAAATCTCTTACAGACCAAAAAGTAGACAATTCAAAAATGGCATTTACAATAAAGAGGGATGATCTGTGTAATGTTGAAATAGCGGAAATAATAAATGCAAACTTAGAGATACTAAATAAGCTTTCAGAACAGGATGTAAAATCTATACAAACAGATGAATTAAAAAAATGGTGTTCTTCTTTAAAGAGTAAAAAAATGGAAGATGGCAATAATAAATTAGTTTTAAAAGATTTAACGGAATATGTAAGTAAACTTCCTAAAGAAATAACGAAGGATAAAGCTGAAGAAAATTATATTTATATATTTAATATATTAAAAAAAGTGAAATCTAATTAATTCTATATTGTTAAGATAATCGATTATAATATAAGGGCAAGTACGGGGACATTTACACCAATACTTGTCATTTTTATGTTTAATTAAAAAATTTTTTTGAACAATAATATATGTACTTGTTTATGCTTTTATTAAATGATAAACTATATAAGATATAATATTAAGGTAGGGGATTTTTGTGAGAGGGGCTGAAAAAGGTAAGAGCTTTTTATGGTTTCTTATAATTTTAGGAGCTATATGTGGAAGCCTTGTAGGAGATGCTATTGGGAATAATTTTAGTTTTCTAAACTTTTTTAAAAATTCTTATTCTGTGGGGATGACCGAACCAGTTGTATTAAATCTTAAGGTTGTAGTATTGACTTTAGGAGTAAAGTTTAGTATAAACATTATGACTATAATTGGTATAATTGTGGCTATAATACTATATAGAAGGTATTAGGAAGTGATGACATGAAGATTGTATTGGCTTCGGCTTCCAGTAGGCGAAAGGAACTTTTAAAGAGATTAACAGGAAATTTTGAAGTTATGGTAAGTGATTTTGATGAAAATTCTGTTGAATTTGATGGAAATTGTGGTTCTTATGTTATGGAGCTAGCTGAAGGTAAGGCTAAAAATGTGTGTTCAAAGTTGAAAGACAGTAGTTCTATAATAATAGGATGTGATACAATAGTATTTTTTAAAGAAAAGATACTTGGAAAACCAGGTAGTATAGACGAAGGTTTTCATATGCTGAAGTCCTTAAGCGGAAATGAGCATAAGGTATATTCAGGCATAGCAATTATAGATAAATCTTCAAATAAAATAATTAAGGACTTTGTGTGTACTCGTGTAATATTTTCTAAAATAGACGATAAACGCATAAAGGAGTATTTAAAAACAGAAGAATATAAAGATAAAGCAGGTGCCTATGGCATTCAAGGTCGTGGAGGAATTTTTGTAAGAGAAATCCATGGATGTTATTATAATGTAGTAGGATTACCTTTAAATAAGTTGTATAATATGTTAAGTGAGATGGGGTTAAATCTATAATAAGGAGTTTTTAAATGAATGAATTAGTAAAAATTATGGATTTACCACAAAATGAAAGACCTAGGGAGAGGTTATTCAGATATGGACCAGAAGTTCTTTCTAATTCAGAACTTTTGGCAATAATACTTGGTTCAGGTACAAAAAAAGAAAATATAATATCTTTAAGTAGCAGGATTATAAAAGACAATGGAGGACTAAATGGAATTTTTAATTCTAATTTAGAAGATCTTATGAATATTAGGGGCATTGGAAAGGCAAAATCTGCTAAAATATTTGCTGTGGTGGAATTGGCAAAGAGATTCAAATCCTATAGGGATGGTGATGATTATAAGATATGCGATCCAGGAGATGCAGCAATGCTTGTCATGGAAGAAATGAAAGGATTGAAGCAGGAATATTTTAAAGTTATTATGTTGAATACAAAAAATATAGTTATAGGCATTAGAGATGTATTTATAGGAAGTTTAAATTCTGCGCTGGTACATCCAAGGGAAGTATTTTACTATGCTATAAAGAAAAATAGTGCATCTATAATTGTGTGCCATAACCATCCTTCAGGAGATCCATCACCTAGTAATGAGGATATAAATATAACACATAGATTAAAAGAATGCGGTGAACTTTTAGGCATACAGCTATTAGATCATCTTATAATAGGAAACGAAATATATGTTAGTTTAAAACAAAAAGGAATTTTTGGATATTGAAAGGAGTAATATAAATGGGATTTTTTGGAATGTCAAGAGACATGGGAATTGATTTAGGAACAGCTAATACACTCATATATGTTAAAGGAAAGGGAATAGTACTTAGAGAGCCTTCTGTAGTTGCTATAAACAATGATGTAAAGAAGGTAATGGCAATAGGTAATGAAGCAAAAGAAATGATAGGAAGAACTCCTGGTAATATTGTGGCTATAAGACCATTAAAAGATGGTGTTATTGCTGATTTTGATGTTACTCATACTATGCTTAGAAAATTTATAGAAAAAGTAAGTCCTAAGTCAGCATTTACTAGCCCTAGGATATTTGTATGTTTTCCATCTGGAGTTACTGAAGTTGAAAAAAGGGCAATAGAAGAGGCAACAAAACATGCAGGCGCAAGGGACGTGCTTTTAATGGAAGAACCTATGGCAGCTGCTATTGGTGCAGGACTTCCAGTAAATGAACCAACAGGAAGTATGATTGTAGATATAGGTGGAGGTACTACAGAAGTAGCTATAATATCACTTGGAGGAATTGTTACAAGCAAATCTTTAAGAATTGCTGGTGATGAGTTAGATCAGGCTATAATAGGCTACATAAAGAAAGAATACAATTTAATGATAGGTGAAAGAACTGCGGAAAATGTAAAAATTGAATTAGGTTCAGCTTTTGATATAGGCGAAGAAAATTCTATGGAGATAAGAGGAAGAGACTTAATATCAGGGTTACCTAAGGTTATAAATATAACAGAAGGTGAAATTAGAGAAGCTCTTAAGGAACCTGTAGTAGCAATAATTGATGCTATAAAAACTACCCTTGAAAAGACACCACCAGAACTTGCATCAGATATAATGGACAAAGGAATTATGCTTGCAGGTGGTGGAGCAATGCTTAGAGGATTGGATCAGTTAATAAATCAAGAAACACATATGCCTGTTCATATAGCTGAAGCACCTCTTGATTGTGTTGCACTAGGCGCTGGAAAAGCTCTTGATACTATTGATAAAATAGTAGCTAGTAGAAAATAGTGACGTATTATGAGATTTTTGAGAAATAAACTTGTATTAGCTATAATAGTACTTTCAATTATTTTTTTAGCTTTGATCTCTTTTAGTATCAAGGGTAATAGCAACTCAATTGTAAGAAATGGCATAGGTGTTACTTTTAATTCTTTTCAAGGAGGATTATACAAGGTCAATAATAGTATAAAAAATTCTCTGAGTTTTATAATAAACTTTTCTAGGGTAAAAAGTGAAAATGAAGAATTGAAGAAGGAAAATAGTTCATTAAAAAATAAATTAGTAGAATATAATTCACTTAAAAATGATAATTCCCAGCTAAGAAAAGAGCTGAATTTTAAAAGCCAAAAATCGGAATATGATTATATAGGCTGTGACGTAATAGGCAGAAGTAGTGATGGAATTTTAAATGAATTTGCAATAAATAGAGGCAGTAAGGACGGTATAAAAAAGCAGATGGTTGCAGTTACTGCAGATGGGTTGGTGGGACAGGTTGTCCATGTGGAAAGCAATTGGTCTATAGTACAGTCTCTGGCTAATGAAAATTTAGCAGTAGGTGGAACTATTGAAGGTGCTGCATCAGATGCAAATGATGTGACAAATAGTGGTATGGTAAAAGGATACAGTGATAGTAATAATCAATTTTTAGCAAAGTTATATTATCTTCCACAGGAATCTACTATAAAAAAGGGAGATGTTATCTTAACATCAGGAATTAATAATTCATATCCTAGAGGAATAAGAATTGGAACTGTAATAAGTGTAGAGGATGATAAGGGAAAAGTAATGAAAAATGCTTTGATAAAACCTTATGTGAATTTTGATAAGCTTCAGGAGCTACTTATTGTAGTGCCTCAAGACAAAACGGATATAAAATACTAGGGTGGATGTAAAATGAAAAAATTATTAGTATTAGTTCTATTATCAGTTCTGCTATTTATTTTGGATAATTCACTGATGCCTTTTTTTGCGGTAAAGAGTTTTTATCCAGGGTTACTTATAATATTTGTAATTTGCTATTCTATTGTAAATGGAACGTGGGAAGGTATGTGGCTTGGAGTATTTGCAGGGTTGCTTCAGGATATATACTTTTCATATGGGTTTGGAATAAACTCGTTTACAAATATGATAGTATGTGTAATTGCAGGTATTGTAGGAAATAGTATATTTAGAAAAAGAAGACTTATTCCTGTCATTTCTTGTTTTTTACTTGTCTTATTTAAGGGCTTGTTAATAATGGGTATTCTATACTCATGTGGAGTGTATGTGAATATAAAAAATGTATTTTTTACAGGAATTTATGATATGATTTTGTGTATCTTTATGTATAAGCCAATATATAATCTTTGTAGTAAAGATTATATGGAAGCTAAGTGGAAATTTTAAAGGTGGAGATGATATTTTTTGAAAGAGAAGAAGCATTCTAATATTACAAGATATACTGTACTAGCAGTTATTATGGTAGCTATTTTTGCAACTATTACTGGAAGACTTCTCTTTCTTCAAGTAGTAAAGGGCCAGGAATATAAAGAGCAGTCCAATAATAAATCTTTGACAGAAATACAGGAAGCGGCACCAAGAGGAAAAATTTTGGACAAGAATGGTAATATTTTAGCTACTAGTAACCAAAGTTATGTGCTCATATACAATCAAACGGATGAAAATGATAAGACCTTCTTCCCTACTATGAGTAAAGTATTTAAGATATTAGATGAGAGTGGGGAAAGTCAGAAGGATGATTTTGAACTTAAGATAAATCCTTATAGGTTTGAATTTAGAAGTGATGATGAACAAACTAGAAAAAATCTTGAAATTAAGTTTAAAAGGGATAGAGGATTAAATGACGAAATAGAAAAGAAAATTAAAAGCAAAAATAAAAATATATCTGAGGATGATTTGAAGAGTCTAGTGAATAAAGAATTACTAAAAATAACTCCAGAGGATACTTTCAAAAAACTTATTGCCAAGTACAAAATAAGTAGTACATATTCTTTGGAAGATCAGAGAAGATATATGATTATTAAGGATACTTTAAAAATGCAGAGTTATTCTGGGTATAAACCTGTAACAGTTGCAAGTAATATAAAGAAGGATACTGCCTTTAAATTTTTACAAATGTCAAATGAACTTCCTGGGATAGATGTAGATACCCAGCCTATAAGATATTATCCTAATAATGAATTAGGATCTAGTTTTATAGGATATATATCTAAAATATCTTCTGACTATGATAAATACAAGGAAAAAGGTTACGATGTAAGTAGTGATTACGTAGGTCAGTCAGGTATAGAAGGTGCACTTGAAGATAGATTGAAAGGGTCAAAGGGAGGAAAAATAGTAAAGCTGAATAAAAATGGGAAAATAGTTCAAGAATTAGGAACAAGAGACTCTTACCCAGGTCAAACAGTTCAGCTAACAGTGGATTCCAAAGTTCAAAAAGCAGCAGAAGATGCACTCGATACTACTATGGCAAGTCTCAGATCTAATCCTTACGGGCAGCAGAGATCTGATACTACCAATGCAACTAGAGGGGCAGCAGTGGTACTTGATGTGAATACGGGAGCTGTACTTGCCATGGCCAGCAGACCAGGATATGATCCAAATATGTTTGCAGTTCCTGGAATGATTTCTCAAGATTTATATAGGCAATATTTCAATCCGGATTTAGGAGCTTTTGGGAAGGAATATATAGAAAAGAGAAATATAACTTCAAATTTTCCAGGAGAGACAGAAGATCAGGTGCTAAATACATTATTTCCACTTGATACAAGTATAAAAAATAACACTACTATAAGACAAGATGTTTATGACATATATCCAAAACCGTTTTATAATTATGCTACTCAATCTTTAATACCTCCGGGTTCTACATTCAAGCCAATGACTGCTATTGCAGGTCTTGAAAGCCAAGTAATAAATCCAGGCTTTTGTGTAGATGATACGGGACAGTTTGATCAGGGTGGAAAAATTGTAAAGTTTATATTGGATGGTCCAAAAGGAGTAGTGGATTTGGCGAAGGCTCTACAAGTATCCAGTAATCCTTATTTTATGACTGTAGGTAAGCGCATTCGCGATGCTATTGGAGACGATGGACTTGCTAAATATGCCTGGAAGTTTGGTTTGGGCGTTCCTGTAAATAGTGATGTAAAAGCATCCACTGGGATAGAGATTCCAGAAAAGTTTGGGCAGGTATACAATACAGTATCAAATAAAAATACCTATGCCAGTACTTATTTATGGCAAACTATGGCTGATCTTAGAGATGGCCAGGATGATAAGGGTCATAAGGTAGTTTCAGTTAATCTATATGATAATAGCAGTGATTCAAGCAAGGTAAAGCAAATTAAAAATGATATCAAAACTTTGATAAAGAATTCTGTAAAAGATGGAAAGAGTGCTTTTGATAAAGCAAAATATAAAGAATTATTTTCTGAACTTGTAAAGGAAGATCCTAATAACAAAAAGGATATAAGTGATGAGAAGATGGATGATTTGATTGATGTCATATATAGCATAACTGTTTCAGATGCAAATGCTCAGTTAAAGGTACCGGCTAATATAGAAAATGCTGCTATAGGACAGGGACTTAACCAGTTTACTCCTCTTCAGATGGCAAATTATATTGCTACTCTTGTGAATGGTGGAACTAGATATAAAGTACATTTGGTAGACAAATATTTAAATTCTAATGGAGGAATTATTGAGCAGGTTAAACCGGAAGTCATACAGAAAACTGGAATTAATCAAGAAACTGTAGAAGCCATTAAAGCTGGAATGGGATCAGTTAATGAAGGAGGTACTGCAGCGCAGGTATTTAATGGATTCCCTATATCTACAGGAGGAAAAACCGGTACTGCAAGTTTAGGAAATCAGGAACAAATAGGAAGAACAGACTATTCTGAATATGTTGGATTTGCGCCTCTTGATAAACCTGAAATAGCAGTATGTGTAGTTCTATTTGATGGTGGTCAAGGAGGATATGGTGCAGCTACTGTAACAAGAGATATTTTTTCATCATATTTTACTGAAACAGGACGCATAACTACTAGTACATCTACTAGTACAAATACTCAACAAAACAGTAATTAGAATCTAGAATTTGCGAATAGAAGGGGCTATTCGCAAATTTTATATGATAATAATTTTAATTAGAATTTAGCTTAAATAAGAATTTCAAGAACAAGTATTATATTAAAAAATAAAATTGGAAATTAGGAAGGATTTACGTAAAGGGTGTTGAAATAGTATATGAGGTGACTTATGGAGGCTAATTATGAGGAATAATAATATAATAATTAAGGGCAATAGAGATGGAATAAATATAATTATAAATAATAATGGTTTTAAAGATTTTGATGAAATGCTTGAAAGTTTAATTAAAAGGCTCTCAACTGGGAAAATGTTTTATAAGGGATGCACTCTAAAAATAACAACGGAATTAAAGAGTGTAAATGAAAAGCAATTTAATAAACTTAAAAATATATTGTTTGAAAAATTTCTCATAAAGGATTGTATATTTGAGGACAGCAGTGAAAAACCAAGCAAAGTATTTTCGGGAATTTACGAAGGAAGAACTAAATTTTTGCATAGGACGGTTAGAAGTGGTCAAATAGTAAATTATTCGGGAAATATAGTTGTAATTGGAGATGTAAATGCAGGTTCTGAAATATATGCAGGGGGGAATATAATAGTTTTTGGAGCACTTCATGGATATGCCCATGCTGGATTTGGGGGAAATTCAAAAGCTATAGTTGCTTCAATTTGTTTGCAGCCGGAAATGCTTCAAATTGCAGACATAGTTACCAGATCACCAGAGGATAATATTAAACCCCAGTATCCAGAAGTAGCTAAGATTAGGGAAAATATAATAATAGTAGAACCCTATTTGCCAAATAAGTTTATTTGATATCTCATAGTTAGTAAGAACTTCAGCTTCATTTTGTGCTGAAGTTCTTTGTTAGTAACCTTAAAGCTATATAATTGGTATAAATTGTACTGAATAATATTCTGGATTATTCTTGTTATGTCTAGTATAATATTCTATAGATGGTTTTATTGCTTAGATGATTATAGTTAATTGTATACGTTCATATATCAAGGGAGATTTACCTAATAAATTTATTTGATGGAGGTAGTATAGATGGGAGAAGCAATTGTAGTAACATCAGGCAAAGGTGGAGTTGGAAAAACTACTACTACGGCAAATATAGGTACTGCATTAGCTGCTTTGAATAAAAGTGTAGTAGTAGTAGATGGAGATACAGGACTTAGAAATTTAGATGTTCTTATGGGACTTGAAAATAGAATTGTATTTACTATACTTGATGTAGTAGAAGACAAGTGTAGGTTAAAGCAGGCTCTTATAAAGGATAAAAGATTACCAAACTTGTATCTTTTGCCTACAGCACAAACAAGAGATAAAGATGATATAAGTACCCAAGATATGCTAAATTTAATTGAAGAATTAAAAAGTGAATATGACTACGTAATTATAGATTGTCCTGCAGGAATTGAGCATGGATTTGAAAATGCAATAGTAGGGGCAGATAGGGCATTAGTTGTAGTAAATCCTGAAGTTACTTCGGTTAGAGATTCTGACAGAGTCGTTGGAAAGTTAGATGCTAAGGGAATTGAAAAGCATCAACTTATAGTAAACAGAATAAATTATGAAATGACTAAAAATGGGGATATGCTGGATGTAAATGACATATTAGACAGTTTGGCTATAGAACTTATAGGAGTAGTGCCGGATGACAGAAATATAACTATTTCTACGAATAAGGGTGAACCTATAGTATTGACCAGTGGATCATTATCAGGACAAGCATTTAGAAATATAGCTAAAAGAATAACGGGAGAAAAAGTGCCTCTTATGGATTTGAATACTAGCCATGAAGGATTATTTTCGTCAATAAAGAAACTATTTGGTATTAAATAAGGGGGTAGTGGGGAATGGACTTGTTTAAGATGTTCTCTAGGCAATCTTCCAAGGATGTAGCTAAAGAAAGATTGAGATTAATACTAATACACGACAGATGTGATATGTCAAAGGAAGTATTAGACAATATAAAGGATGATATACTTAAAGTACTTTCAAAGTATATGGAGATAGATCGTTCTGAAATAGATGTAAAAATGACAAATTCAGAGGAATTAACGGGAAATTCAGCAGCACTTGTGGCCAGTATACCTATAAAAAAGGTTAAGTATAATAAATAGGCTATGTATAAATTATGCATAGCTTTTTTATGTTCCTGTGTTATAATCATTATAGTTGCATTGGAGGGATATATAAAATGCTTGAAAAATTTGTCATAAACAGGAAACTTTTAAGGGAATTTGATTTTCCTATACTAATTACTGCCATAATTATATGTATCTTTGGAAGTTTAAATATTTATAGTGCCTCCCATATGAGTGATGGAACTCATTTTTTAAAATCGCAGCTTATTTATACGGCTGTAGGGCTTGTACTAACTTATTTTATACTTCTAGTAGATTATTCTGTGATAAAAGGTTATGTTGGTATAATATACTGGTTTGGTGTGTTTCTACTTATAATAAATTGTATACCGGCATTTCAGTCTACAGTTAATGGAGCTTCATCATGGATTAAAATCGGTCCTGTTAGCATGCAGCCTTCTGAATTTGCAAAAATAGGAATTATATTAATGATTGCAAAAAAACTAGAGGATATGGAAGGAAACATAAACAATGTAAAAAATTTTATCAAGCTTATGATTTATCCACTTATTCCTATGGCTCTAATTGTAAAGCAGCCTGACATGGGAATGACAATGGTATGTTTTTTTGCAGTTCTTGGAATAGTTTTTATTGCAAAATTGGATTTAAGAGTATTAATAGGAGGACTTTTAGCATTAACTATTTTAATAGTTATAGCTTTAAATACACCTATTATAGAAGAATATCAAAAAATGAGAATTATATCCCTATTTAGTCCCGAAAAATATCAAATGTCTTATTCACTTCAAGTTACTCAATCACAAATAGGAATTGGTTCAGGTGGAATTTGGGGAAAAGGATTCTTAAAAGGAACCCAGATATCAGGAGGATATGTACCAGAGGCACATACAGATTTTATATTTTCTGTAGTTGGAGAAGAATGGGGACTTGTTGGGGCTTTAGCTTTGATAGTATTTTATGTTATTATACTTTATAGATTTATAAAAATATCAAGGGAAGCTAAAGATATTTTTGGATCTATAGTATGTGTAGGAATAGCCTCAATGATGTTATTTTCAATTTTTCAAAATGTAGGTATGACTATAGGATTACTTCCTATAACAGGTATAACATTGCCTTTTATGAGTTATGGTGGAAGTTCACTGCTTGCAGCATTTATAGAAATAGCCTTAATTTTGAACATAGGTATGAGAAGGAAAAAAATTAATTTTTAAGGGGGAATTTATATGAAAATTGCTTTTATAGCACATGATAAAAAGAAAGATGATATAGTAGATTTTGTAAAAAGATATAGAGATGTTTTTGAAGGCCATGAGATTTTTGCTACAGGAACTACAGGAAAACTTATAAATGAGATGACAGGTCTAAAAGTTAATAGATTTCTTTCAGGACCTTTAGGTGGGGACCAGGAAATAGGAAGTAAAGTGGCACAGGGAGAAATGGATATAGTTATTTTTTTAAGAGATCCTTTAACTTCACAACCACATGAACCAGATATTGCTGCATTGCTTAGAATCTGTGATGTTCACTGTGTTCCTCTAGCTACTAATCTAGGTTCTGCAGAAGTTTTTGTAAAAGCACTAAAGTCACATAATTAATAGACAAGCTATATTTTTTTAGTTAATAGTTAAGAATGAAGAATTAATAGTTAATGTGGATTCTTTTACGTTACATTTAAAACATAGGCTATTGGAGCTTTGCTTCAATAGCCTATGTTTTAGATTTTTTGAAGTGTTAACGGAAAAAAATCATCCATAACTATTAATTCTTAACTATTAATTTTTAATTATTGAAAGTATGCTTAAGTAATAAATAGGTCGCCCCTTAAATATATATAATTATGTGTATCATTTTAAATGGGGGAATCTATATTGGGAAATTATGATTCGGAATACCAAAATTATTATAATTCTTTAAAAGGAAGAGCCAATTATTCACCGCACCATGATAGAATGAGAAGTAGTGGGGGTTTCTTTTTTCAAAAGAGTAATTATTTGGTCAAGAGAATTATAAGGGATCTAATAGGAGTTTTAGTGTTATTTGCATTCGTTATAGTTTGTAAAATTATACAGACTCCACAGACTAAAAGTGTATATAGTTATTCTAAGGAAATTGTGGATGAAAATTATGATTATAGCAAAATAGAAACTCAACTCAAAAATATAAATATAAATGATATTAAAAACGGGGCTGAAAATGTAATGAATCGAATTAGAGTAAATGAAGAAGAATAAATTTTAAGAGGTATTTCTGTGATTAAAATAAGTAAATATTTTATACCATATGTGATATTCCTGATTTTCATAGGGTATAAAGGGAAACTTATTTATACTTTTATTATAGTTTTTTTCCATGAAATGGTTCATTATTTAGTTGCTAGATATTATAAATTTTCTGGGTTTGACATAGAATTTATAGCAATAGGGACAGTTATAAAACTTAAGGATCTAGATGAAGCATTTCCACGAGAGGATTTAATAATTTCAATTTCTGGTCCTGCAGCTAATTTAATCTTTAGTGCAGTTTTTTATTTTGCATATAAAAATTTTTATTTAAGCATTTTCTATATGCTCTTCTCTATAAATTTAGCTATAGGATTATTTAATTTAATACCGGCTTTTCCTTTGGATGGGGGAAGAATATTGAGAAGTATTCTAAACTTAAAAATGACTTATAGAAAAGCAAATAGAATTATGATAATAACAAGTATATTTATTGGAATAGCACTTATGTTTATGTACATTCTCTTATTTTTAAATGGATATAGCAATTTTAGTATAGGAATAATAGGGATATTTATAGTTACTACTTCTTTAAGGGAAAATGAAAGGATATCATATATAATTATGGGTGATATAATTAGAAAAAGATATAAATTTATAAAGAGAGGTTATATTGAAAATAGAACTTTATCAATACACTATAGACAGGATTTGCTTACAGCTATGGGGTTGTTTGATAAGAATAAGTATAATACATTTATGGTCTTAGATGATGAGATGAATTTAATGGATACAATATATGAAGAAGAGATTATAGAAGGGTTGAAGTTATATGGAAATATAACTCTAGAAAAATTTATTGAAATATTAAATGATAAATAATACTTTTTAACCTAAGGAAGGAGCAAGATTGTATAGATTTTGTCTTTGCCTTAGGTTTATATATTTTAAATTATTTTTGGTTATGCTAAAATATAGGAATGATACCTAAGAGGAGGATTTTTAATGAATAGAATTTCTGATGATATATTATTTAAAGTGGAAAAACCTGCCCGCTATATTGGAGGGGAAATGAATTCCTATGTAAAAAATAAAGATGAAGTAGATATTAGATATGCATTTTGCTTTCCGGATGTATATGAAGTTGGAATGTCATACCTTGGTATGAAAATACTTTACTACATACTAAATGAAAGAAAAGATACTTATTGTGAAAGAGTATTTGCACCTTGGCCTGATATGGAAGAACTTATGAGAAAAAATAATATATCACTTTATGGACTTGAGAGCAAAGATCCTATAAAGAATTTTGATTTTATAGGGTTCACTCTTCAATATGAAATGAGTTATACTAATATTTTAAATATGTTAAATTTGGCTGGACTTTCTGTTAGAGCTTCTGATAGAGGAGAAGAAGATCCTATAATTATGTGTGGAGGGCCTTGTGCCTATAACCCTGAGCCTCTCTTTGATATAGCAGATATGTTTGCTTTAGGTGAATCTGAGGAACAGATGAACGAGATTATGGATCTTTACAAAGAGTATAGAGGAAGAAAAAAAGAGTTCTTAAGGGCGGTGTGCCATATAGAGGGTATATATGTGCCTTCTCTTTATGATGTAAACTATAATGAAGATGGAACCATAAGAGAATTTAAACCGCTTTATGATGATGTGCCACCTAAGATTACTAAAAGGATAATCAAAAATTTTAATGATGTGGAATATCCAGATAAAATTATAGTGCCTTATACAGATATAGTACATGATAGGATAACTCTTGAGACTTTTAGGGGATGTACTAGAGGTTGTAGGTTTTGTCAGGCAGGTATGATATACAGACCTGTAAGGGAGAAAAAAACATCTAAACTTTTAGAAACAGCAGATAAACTTATAAAAAGTACAGGATATTCAGAGGTATCACTTACTTCTTTGAGCATATGTGATTATTCAGATTTAAAAAATTTAGTTGTTAATTTTATAAATGAACATGAAAAAGACAAAGTGGGGTTATCCTTGCCTTCACTTAGAATAGATTCTTTTTCTGTAGGACTTATAAATGAAATACAAAAGGTTAGGAAAACTGGACTTACTTTTGCACCAGAGGCAGGAAGTCAGAGAATGAGAGATGTAATAAATAAGGGTGTTACAGAGAAAAATTTGATGGATTCTGTAAGCAGTGCTTTTGAGTCTGGATGGTCTACAATAAAGTTGTATTTTATGATAGGGCTTCCCTACGAAACTATGGAAGATGTAAAGGAAATTGCACATTTATCCCAAAAAGTAGTGGATGAATATTTCAAAGTACCTAAGGATAAAAGAAAAAAAGGATTAAAAGTAACAGTTAGTACTTCCATATTTGTACCAAAGCCTTTTACACCATTTCAGTGGACGGCTCAAATAAAAATGGAAGATGTTAAAGAAGAGATTAGAGAATTGAGATCTTCCATAAGCAGTAGACATATAGTATATAATTGGCATGAAAGTCCTTTAAGCTATTTGGAAGCTGTATTTGCAAGGGGAGATAGAAGGCTTTGTGAAGTACTTATTAAAGCTTACGAAAAAGGAGCTAAGTTTGATAGTTGGTCGGAGTATTTCAATTTTGATTTATGGGAAGAAGCTTTTAAAGAATGTAATGTAGATGGGGATTTTTATGCTTATAGAAATAGAAGTTATGAAGAAATACTTCCCTGGGATTTCATAGATATAGGAGTAAATAAGAAATTCCTAATAGAAGAAAATGAAAGAGCTAAAAAGGCTGAAGTAACTCCAGATTGTAGATTGGGATGTAAAAATTGTGGAGTTAATGTTAATTTAGGAGGTGAATGCTTTGAGGGCGCAGTATTTAATAAAGTTCAGTAAAAAACATAGTATAAGATTTATAGGGCACCTTGATTTATTGAGAACCATACAGAGGATGAT
Source organism: Clostridium ragsdalei P11 (assembly GCF_001675165.1). Classification (GTDB taxonomy): domain Bacteria; phylum Bacillota; class Clostridia; order Clostridiales; family Clostridiaceae; genus Clostridium_B; species Clostridium_B ragsdalei. The sequence continues at coordinate 6,782 of NZ_LROS01000031.1, read as the reverse complement.
AAAGAGATCAGAGCTTCCTGTAGAATATTCTAAGGGATTTAATCCACATATAAATATGTCTATAGCACAGCCTCTAGCTGTAGGAGTTTATTCCTGCGGAGAATATATGGACTTATATTTTGAAGAAGAAGTTTTAGAAGATCATATTAAAGAAAAATTAAATAAAAGTGCACCTAGTGGAATAGAAGTGTTAAGGGTAGATAAGGTAAAAAATGTAGAAAATAAAAAAGTGTTTAAATCCATGGCAGAAATAAATGCAGCTAAGTATATAATTAACATAAAATATAAAGATGTAAGTAAGCTTAAAGAAAATATGGAAAACTTAATGAAATGCCCAACTTGGAATACAATAAAGAAGACCAAGAAGGGAGAGAAAGAAGTAGATATAAAAAAGTTAGTAAAAAAATTGGACTATGATGTTTTTGAAAATAAGCTTAGATTAGAAACTGTGATAAGTTGTGGAAGTGTAGAAAATTTATCTCCAGAACTTTTATCAAGTTTTATACAAGACAATACGGAAAATGCTGATAAAGATTGTTTTATTGATATAATGAGAGAAGAAGTATATGGGAGAAGACAAAATAAGTTATTCCCATTATATGAGTATGTATCAGACTTATATTAACCTGAAGGAGAGGTGAACTATGGTTTGGAAGAAATATTTGTTGAAAGAAGTGTGGAAGGTTTTTTGAGAATTGCTATAAAGGATAATGGTATTCTAAAGGAATGCCACATTCAGGAAGAAAAGGGCAATGCTTACCCGGGAGAAGTGTACATAGGTGTAGTTAAAAATGTAGTACCAGCTATAAAATGTGCTTTTATAGATATAAACTGCAGGAGAAATGCCTATATGTATATGGATAGCAAATTTAGAAATCTTAACTTAAAAAAAGGTGAAAAAATTTTGGTACAGGTCACAAAGGAAGATTATGGAAGAAAAGGAGCTAAAGTTATCAAAATTATAAGCTTACCAGGTAAATATTGTGTTTTAAGTAATTTTAGCAAAGGCATGAAGTTTTCACAAAAAATACAGGATGAATCCTTTAAGAAGCTTATACTGGAGAAAATAAAAATACCATCAGGTATTGGGGTAATGATAAGAACCGATGCCCAGAATATTCCATCAGAATTTATAAACAAAGAAATACATAAGTTGAATGATATATATAATAAGTTAAAAAATAAAGCTCAGTATGCTCTAAAGCCTGAACTCATGTTTGATAGTGGGGGTGCACTTGGTGAAGTACTTAGAGATAGATTGTGGGACAGTAATTTAAAGATATATGTAAATAATGATGTGGATTATAAATATATAGAGGATTTTCTAAAGGGTGTATGCAATGTAAATGCACACCTAGAACTGTATACGGGTGAAAAAACTCTTCTGTCTCATTATAATATGGAACATGAAATATTAAATTTACGAGATAATAGAATAGAATTAAATTGTGGTGGATATATAGTTATAAATAAAACAGAAGCTATGTTTGTAATAGATGTTAATTCGGGTAAAAACATAAGAAATAATAAAATGGATAAAACAGTATTTATAACTAATTTGCAAGCGGCAGAAGAAATTGCAAGGCAAATAGTGCTTAAAAATTTAAGTGGAATAATATTAATAGATTTTATAGATATGGAGGATGAGGTAGATAAGAAAAAGGTTATGGACAAACTTAAAGCTGGTTTTTTAAATAGCAAAAGTAAGGTTGTTGTATACCCTTTTACAGAGTTAAATCTAGTGCAGATAGCTAGAAAAAGACAGGGTAAACCAATATATGATTATATAGAGGAAGATTGCAGGTACTGTGATGGAACAGGAAAAAAAATAAAACTATCTTATATGATGGTTCTCATAAGAAATGAAATTTCAAATATAAGTTGTGACAGGAATGTAAAAGATTTTCACATACAGATAGATGTATCTTATGAAAAGGATGTTAAAAATAATATGGATAGGTTCATAAAAGGCATAGGTGCTGGGGACAAGAGAATATATATTACTTATGAAAAGAAAGTATCTTATAAGATAGAACCACTTGAGTTTATGAGCCAGATAGAGCATCTGAAAGAGTTTAAAGTAAATTGAAAAAACTTTACAAACAATAACATATGTGTTAAAATGACATCTGTAGACCGCTCAAAAAAGGTTTTATAAATTATAGAAAGAATGGATTTTCTATATACCTTTTAGGCGAGACTGGATTGAGGAGGTGTTTTAAATGTATGCAGTTGTAGCTACTGGTGGAAAACAGTATAAGGTTTCAGAAGGAGACGTTATATATGTTGAAAAATTAGATGCTGAAGTTGATTCAACAGTTGAACTTGACAAAGTTTTAGTAGTAGGTAAAGATGACGCAGGTGTAGTTATTGGAAAACCTGTAGTTGAAGGAGCTAAAGTAAGTGCTAAAGTATTGGCACAGGGAAAAGCTAAAAAAGTTATAGTCTTCAAGTATAAGGCTAAAAAGGATTACAGAAAGAAGCAGGGACATAGACAGCCTTACACTAAATTACAAATTGAAAAAATTGATGCGTAATTATGATTGAAGCATTTTTTAAAAGGAAATCCTGTAATTTGGTTTCAGTTGTACTTAAAGGCCATGCAGAGTCAGTCAACCAGGGGTATGACATGGTGTGTAGTGCTGTTTCTGCCATATCTCAAACTACTGTAATAGGAATAACAGAAGTGTTAAAGCTTAAATTAAAGTACTCTATAAAGGATGGATTTTTAAGCTTTTCTTTAAAAGATATGAAAGAGGATGACATTTTAAAATGTCAGGTGCTTATGGAAACTATGTTACTTGGTTTGAAAAGTATTGAATTTAATTTTGGTGAATATATAAATGTAAAGGTAGAGGAGGTGTAATTTTATGTTAATTATGAATCTTCAACTATTTGCCCACAAAAAAGGAGTAGGTAGTTCAAGGAATGGTAGAGATAGTGAATCCAAGAGATTAGGTACTAAATCTGCTGATGGACAGTTTGTTTTAGCTGGAAACATATTAGTTAGACAGCGAGGAACAAAAATTCATCCTGGAACTAACGTTGGAAGAGGATCTGACGATACTTTATTTGCAAAGATAGATGGTGTAGTTAGATACGAAAGAGTAGGAAAGACTAAAAAGAAGGCCAGCGTATATCCTTTAAAGTTAGAAGAATTAGCAGCTGAATAGTATTATTAAGGCACCCTAATGAGGGTGCTTTTTTAAAATTCCTTATTTTAAGAAAAAAGTTGTATACTGAGGTTAGAGTGAATTACTTACTTATCTGTGGGAATAATAAAATTTAGAATAAAGTGATTTTTTAATTTAATATAATTAACTTTTGAAAGGAAGTGAGCGGCATGTTCGTAGATACAGCTAAAATATTTGTAACCTCTGGAGATGGTGGAGATGGATCCATTTCTTTTAGAAGGGAAAAGTATGTAGCCTTTGGAGGACCAGATGGTGGAGATGGTGGAAAAGGCGGAGATGTTATACTTGTAGCAGATACAGAAAGTACTACACTTTTGGATTTTGCATATAGGAAAAAATATCGTGCAGAAAAAGGTGAAAATGGAGCAGGATCTAAGTGTTTTGGAAGAAATGGAAAAGATCTTTACATAAAAGTACCTATGGGAACAGTTGTAAGGGATGTGAAAACGAATAAAATAATGGCAGATCTTGCCCATCCTGAAGACAAATGCATAGTTGCAAAAGGTGGAAGAGGCGGAAGAGGAAATGTGAGGTTTACAACTTCTGTAAGGCAGGCACCAGATTTTGCTGAGCCAGGAATGCCAGGAGAAGAAAGATATATATCATTGGAACTTAAGTTACTGGCGGATGTAGGACTTTTGGGATTTCCAAATGTAGGTAAATCTACTCTTTTGTCTATAGTGACTAAGGCTACACCTAAAATTGCAAATTACCATTTTACAACATTGTCCCCTAATCTAGGGGTAACTAATATTTCAGGAATAAAGAGTTTTGTAATAGCAGATATACCGGGTATAATAGAAGGTGCAGCAGAAGGAGTAGGTCTTGGAATTGAATTTTTAAGACATATCCAAAGGACAAGGCTTTTAATACATGTAGTAGATATATCAGGAATTGAAGGAAGAGATGCTTTCGATGACTTTACCAAAATAAATAAGGAATTAAAAAAGTACGATGTGAAACTCTGGGATAAACCTCAGATAATTGCTGCAAACAAATCAGATATGCTATATGACAATGAATTATTTGAAAACTTTAGAAAAAAAGTTGGCAAGTTAGGATATGACAGGGTATTTAAAATATCTGCAGCTACAGGACAGGGTGTTAAAGAACTTATGAAGGAAGCTGCTAGGATACTAGGTACTATACCTGTAGAAAATATTGAAATAAATGAAGAAGATAAATTTGTACCTGAAGAAAAGAAATTTACTTATACCATAAGAAAAGAAGAAAATACTTTTATAGTGGAAGGAAGCTTTGTTGATAGGTTACTTGGAAGCGTAAATGTAAATGATCCTGACGAATTACGATATTTTTATAAGGTACTTAAAAACAAAGGAGTTATGCAGGAATTAATGGATATGGGAATTAAAGATGGGGATGTAGTTAAGCTGAATGATTTTGAATTTGATTATGTAATGTAATAAAAAAATAAATGGAGAGAAAATAGATGGTTAAAAAAGCTATTTTTGGGGGAACATTTGATCCAATACACAATGGACATATACATATAGCTTATGAAACTTTATATAGATTGGGAGTAGATAATATTGTATTTATACCGACAGGTAATCCTCCCCACAAAGCGAACAAAGATGTAACAAGTGCTTTTTTGAGATACGAGATGGTAAAGGCAGCTGTAGGTACGGAAAGTAAATTCTCTGTAAGTAAATATGAAATAAATAAACCTAATTTAAGCTATACGTATAATACCTTAAAACATTTTAATAAAGCTGAAAGGAAAACCAAATGGTATTTCCTAACGGGAGTAGACTGTCTAATGGACATTGAAAATTGGAACAGGGTAGAGGATATATTTAAGTTGTGCCAATTTATAGTATTTAATAGGCCAGGGTTTCCAGATTTTACTGCACAAAACATAAAAGAACAGAAAGAAAAAGTAGAAAAAAAGTATTCTACTAAAATTATATATTTAGATGCTCCTCTATTTGATATTTCTTCTACAGATATACGAAAAAATATTAAAATGGGCAGAAATGTGAGTTATCTTCTTCCCGAGAGTGTTTATGACATTATTAAACAACATAATCTTTATAAATGAAATTAAATAATTTTTTGGAGTGATAAGGGATGTGGAGTGAAGAACAGATCAAAGAATATTTAAATGAGAAGCTGAAGAAAAACAGATATGAGCATAGTTTGAGTGTACAGGATACGGCAATAAAGTTAGCTGAATTTTATCATGCGGATGTTAAAAAGGCAAGTACAGCAGGACTTGTTCATGATTGTGCTAAGCACATGTCAAATGATGAAATGTTGTCTATGGCACATGAGAATCAGGTTCCTATAGATGAAGTAAGTGCATTAAATCCTCAACTTCTCCATGGAAATATTGCTGCAGTGATAGCAAAAAATGTTATGGGGATTTATGATGAGGAAATATTGAGTGCAGTAGCTTGTCATACTACAGGTAAGAAAGATATGAATCTTTTAGAAAAGATAGTGTATATTGCAGATTACATAGAGCCTTTAAGAAATTTTCCAGGAGTAGCAATACTTAGAGAAGAGGCGTTTACAGATCTAGATACTGCACTCTTAGATGCCTTTAATAATACTATAAAAGTTGTAATTGATAGGGGACAACTCTTGCATGTAAATACAATTAGCGGCAGAAATTATTTGGTTTTTAAAAAAGCTCATAAATAAATTCTAATTGTATGCGAATAAATACGCTATAATTAGTATATTAAAAATTTTAAGCTTATTTTAGGAGGTTTTTTTATAATGGAAAAAGAAATAATAAGCACAAAAAAAGCACCAGGGGCTGTAGGACCTTATTCTCAGGCTGTTAAGGTTGGAAACTTTTTATTCACATCAGGCCAAATTCCACTGGATCCATCTACAGGAGAATTAGTTTCAAGTGACATTAAAAAGGCAACAGAGAGATCACTTGAAAACATAAAAGCTTTACTAGAAGAAGCAGGAACATGTTTTGATAAAGTTATTAAGACTACCGTATATGTAAAAAATATGTCAGATTTTGCAGCTGTAAATGAAGTATATGCAAAATACTTTAAAAAGGATATGCCTGCAAGATCTTGTGTAGAAGTAAAGCTTCCAAAAGATGCATTGGTTGAAGTAGAAGTAATAGCATTAGTTGATTAATTGTAGAGTTTCTAGTTTGAAAGTTGATTTATACTAAGCAATATACTGACAAATTTCATCACGCTAAAAACTTTTAATAAGTCTAAAGTTCGGTATTTTGAAAATCTAAAGGAGATTATATAAACTCGTACCTCAGACATATATAAGCTCCTAAGATTTTCTAAAATACCTCGCTAAGACTTATGGAAAAGTTTTTAAATGTGATTTCAATTTTGTCAGTATATTTTATGTATAAGTTCAAATTTCAATTAGAACCACTATATATCATTAACCCTATAATTGAATGTTGAAAAAATATCCGGAGTATAAGTTGATTTTTAAGCTAGAAAATTTACATATAGGGTTTCTAACTAAAATATTAACTTATACAGAATAATTAAAATTCTTCTCCAAATACTAAATGTACGGAGAAAGGAGTTTTAATTATGGGAAGAAAATCATTTGAAATAGAATCACTGTATG
>NZ_LROS01000030.1 GCF_001675165.1 Clostridium ragsdalei P11 | reverse complement strand
CAGTAGGAGTTCCATATACTCAATACACATTTACAGCAACTGGAGGAACAGGGAACAAGACATACTTTGTAACATCAGGAAACCTACCAGCAGGATTGAACCTTTCAGAAGATGGAGTTTTGTCAGGAACACCAACGGAAGCAGGAACAAAGACATTTACAGTGACGGTAAATGATGATGGAGTGTGTGAACCATCAGATAGCCATGAATATACAATTATAGTGAGCCCTGCAAAGAGCACGGTAGCAACGGTAACATCAGAAAGTTACACAGTAAGTACTGGTGGAACAGGAGATGAAACAATAACAAATGTAGCATATGGGACAACAAAAGCAGACTTTATAGCAGCCATAACAAAGGGAGAATCCCATGAGAGTTTTGATGAAGCATTACTGCATGATACTGTAGTAACTGGAGATAAGCTAGTAGTGACGGCAGAAGATGGAACAACGAAGGTGACATATACGGTAACCGTGAACCCTGCAAAGAGCACGGTAGCAACGGTAACATCAGAGAGCTATATAGTAAGTGCAGCAGGTACAGCAGATGAAGGCATAACGAATGTACCTTATGGAACAACAAAAGCAGACTTTATAGCAGCACTGACTAAGGGAGAATCTCATGAGAGCTTTGACGAAACATCACTACATGATCCTGTAGTAAGTGGAGACAAGCTAGTAGTTACGGCAGAGGATGGAACGACAAAGGTGACGTATACAGTAATAGTAAATGCAGCAACAGCACCTACAGTATTTACAGTAAACCAGCCAACAAGTGCAGATAATGGAGTAAATGATGATGGAAAAAGTAGTGTAACAGTAACCTGGACAGATTCAACAACAGCAGCGGTAGATCACTATGAAATAGTAGCAAAGGTAGGAGCTGCACCAGGAGTTAGTGATACAGTGGCAGGAGAGACAAGTATAACAAAAGGAATACAGACAGCTGCCTTTGACTGGACAGCAGGAGAAAACCTATATGTAGGAGTGGTAGCAGTAGATGCAAATGGGTTAAAGACACTGTGCAGTGGAACGACAGCGAATGTAACGGTAGAAGCAGACGGACATACAGCATCAAAGAGCACGGTAGCAACGGTAACATCTACAAGTTACACAGTAAGCACAGCAGGTACAGGAGATGAAACAATAACAAACGTACCATATGGGACAACAAAAGCAGACTTTATAGCAGCCATAACTAAGGGAGAGTCCCATGAGAGTTTTGACGAAGCATTACTGCATGATCCTGTAGTAACTGGAGATAAGATAGTAGTAACAGCAGAGGATGGAACAACAAAGGTAACATATACCGTTTCAGTAAATGCAGCACCGCCAGCACCAAAGAACACGGTAGCAACGGTAACATCAGGAAGTTACATAGTAAGTGCAGGAGGAACGGCAGATGAAACAATAACAAATGTACCTTATGGGACAACAAAATCAGACTTTATAGCAGCACTTACTAAGGGGGAATCTCATGAGAGTTTTGATGAAGCATCACTGCATGACCCAGTGGTAAGCGGGGATAAGATAGTAGTAACAGCAGAGGATGGAACAACGAAAGTGACATACACAATTACAGTGAATTCTGCACCAACTGCTGCAAATGCATCAAATAATACAGTAAATTTGAGTACAAGTAATATAACAGCAGGTGGAAACATAACCATAACAGCAGTAGGAGATAGACAGGAAGCGTCAGGATCAATAGTTGGAGACGAGAGATATATACCAAATACGTGGACATCTACAGAATCAGGGAAAGGCGGCAGTTTTAGCTTTAATGGGACAAGTTATAATGCAAATTATGTAACAGGTACTGCGGGAAGCTATACAATAACTGTGAATTATAAAAAGCAAAGCTGGAATGGAAGTAGTTGGGTAGATGTTCTAGGAATATCAGACAGCAAGACAGAGAATGTAACCGTAAATGCTGTAGTACCACCTAATCCAGAACCAACACCTGTAGAAACAACAGGTAGTGTAGTAGATGACTCTGGAAAATCTGTTCAGGGAATAAAAGCACAAGTAACCACAGAAACAGACGGAACTAAAACTGTGGCAGTAAAATCTCATGATGCTATAGTATTAAGGACACCAGATGGTACAGTGTCACCTTTAACGGATATTTCTGGGTTAAGTTTTTCAACAACAGGAAACACTAATGTTACATTGTCATCGGATGGAACTATTAAAGTTAAAGATTTAGCAAATGGTACGCAATCAAAAATAAATGTAACACTTGATGTAGGCAATGGTCAGAAGATTGTTATTGGAACGATTGATGTAAAAGTTTCCGAAAGTGGGGCTGTAAGTATAACTAGTACGTTAATTGACCCTTATGGAATAATAACTGATTCAGTTACAGGAAAGATAATTGACGGAGCAAACCTAACGCTTTATTATGCAAATACAGATAGAAATAAGGCAAATGGGAAAACTCCAGATACAGTAGTATCGCTTCCAATTATAGATGACTTTAAGCCAAATAAAAATGAAAATCCACAAGTGAGTGATGCCAGTGGGGCTTATGGCTTTATGGTATTCCCTAATACGGATTACTATATAACAGTAGATAAAGAAGGATATGATAAATACACAAGTTCTACCATTTCTGTAGAACAGGAAATTGTGAAATTTGATGTCAAAATGAATAAATCAGTTCCGGCACCGCAAAATTCAAGCATAAATCCAGGCACTGCAGATTTTGATAAGAATATAGGAAAGCAGGCAGATGTAAATACAACTTTAACGCTGAATGGAAATACCTTAGTAAGTATTGCAAATGGAGATAAAATCTTAGTAAATGGAACAGATTATACAATAACAGATGATGCAGTAATTATAAAGAAGGAGTATTTAGCAGCTCAAAATACAGGAACTGCAGCCCTAACATTTAATTTTAGCGGAGGAAATCCTCAAACTTTATCAATTACAATAAAAGACACAACACCTTCTTCAAGTGGAGGTTCAGGCGGTAGTGGAGGTTTACCATCAACACCAGCTAATATACAATTAGAGAGAATATCAGGACAAAACAGGGTTGATACAGCTATAGCAATTGCCAAGGCAGCTTATAAGGATAAGGTTTCAAATGTAATACTTGCATCGTCAGGTGACTATCCGGATGCGTTAGCAGGAAGTGTACTAGCACATAAGCTAAAGGCACCAATACTACTTGTTGGAAACAGCATGGAGGATAGAGAAAAAGTATCAGCTTATTTGAAGGAAAACATGAATCAAGCAGGAAATATATATATTCTTGGAGGAAATTGTGCAGTAGATCCGGATGTAGAAGAAAAGTTGGAGGCGGATGGCTTTAAGAATATCCAGAGATTAGGTGGCAAGGACAGATATGAAACAAATGCAAAAATTAATGACATGCTAGCAGTAAAAGAAGGAACACCAGTAATTATTGTATCAGGAGAAAGTTATCCAGATGCAATATCAGTAAGTAGTGCAGCAGCAGCAAATCAGTACCCTGTATTATTGGTGAAAAAAGATGAAATATCTGATTACGTAAGAAAAAAGATTTCAGATATAAAACCAGATAAGATATATATTATAGGGCTGCAAGGAGCTGTAAGTGATACAGTAGAAAATCAAGTTGTCCAAACTGCAGGTATAGATAAGTCAAAAGTAGTGAGAATAGGTGGAACAGATAGATTTCAAACTTCTCTTAATGTTGCAAAGTATTTTAGTTCGGATGCAGATATAGTATGTGCAGCATCAGGTAATAATTTTCCAGATGCGTTAGCAGGAAGCACTTATGCAGCAAATAGCAATGCACCAATATTGCTAATTAATACTAGCTTAAGTAATGAAGAAAATTTATTTTTGCAGAGCTTAAAGCTAAAAGAGGTAACTATTTTTGGTGGAACAGGAGCAGTAAGCAAGGATGTTGAAAATGACTTATCAAAGATAACTGGCAAGTAACAAGAAAATAAATTTAGAAAGATGACATACAGGTGTCATCTTTCTTTTTATATAATGTTTAAGAAAGGATGTGCTTAATAATGAAAAAAGAAATACTTGCATTTATTTTTGATGGATATGCTGATTGGGAGAATGCTTACATATGTTCGGAACTTAATGCACCAGAAACAGGATATGTTGTTAAAACTTTAAGTTTTGATAAAGAACCTAAGATATCAATGGGAGGCTTCCATACCATTCCAGACTATTCTATAAATGACTATCCTAAGAAATTTACAATGCTTTTATTAATTGGCGGAAATGCATGGATGGAAAAGAAAAATAATAATGTTAAACCTATAGTTGATTATGCACTTGATCATAATATTCCAGTAGCAGCAATTTGTGGTGCCACCTTTTTTATGGGCGAAAATGGTTACTTAGATAATAGAAAACATACAAGTAATACATTAGAATTTTTGAAATCTCAGTCACCTCATTATAAAGGAGATAGTAATTATGTTGAGAAACAGGCAGTAAGTGATTCCAACGTCATTACTGCAAATGGAACAGCAGCATTAGAATTTGCTAAAGAAATTATGCTATATTTAAAGGTTAAACTTGAAGATGAAATTAATAAATGGTATGAGTTTCATAAACATGGAATGTATCAAAAGTAAATTACACTTAAGAAAAATAATATAATTATGATTATTTAAACCTGGATATATTTTTAAATATACATTTATAATCAAAGGCGTTATAAATGTATATTGCACTTCCAGCCAAGGATAATACCAATAGGCTATATATGATTATAAAAATTATTTTACTATGTTTGTCCACTTTATAATAAGAATCTGTTTTATACCTAATGGTAAAATTATACGTTTGATAAGCACCTGCTGCCATAATAAAAAGTAATATTATCTTACTTTTTAAATTATTTACTGATATAAATAGATATATTAAAAATGGAAATCCAATATAACATAGAATAGGAGATATTGATTCAACTATATGTCCGCCATCAAGAGGCTTTATAGGTATTAAATTACTCAAATTTATTGTTATTGCAGTGAAACTTAATGCTAAAAAGGTATAGTCTCCTGTAATATAATAAATTATATAGCAAATAAGACCAAGTATCCCTCCTAATAATGGTCCTCCCAGTGCAATAAGTGCATTTTCTTTGCAATTCTTAGGATCTTCATGAGTTATATATGCTCCAATAGGGGTGAACCCTCCAAAAGTGACATTCAGTTTCAAAAACTTTGCTGTAATGTAATGGCCCAGTTCATGGACAATAAGAATAGATAGATATCCTACTGCATATTTAAAATTTATAGCAAATCCTAATATTAAAACTGTGAAAGAAATTATTAAAGTATTTAATAACATTTTTCTAACATCTAGCTTTTTATTTAAATTCTTTTTTCCTATCATTTATATAGCTCCTTATATAATTTAAATGGAACAAACATTAAAAACATGCTGCTATATCCACTTAAATTATAGTCTCATATTGATTTATTTTATTTTTTCTTTGACTTTATTATATTATATAAATCTACAAAAATGTCTAAAATCATTTCATAATTATGAGTTGAAAATCGTATAAAATATTATTGACATATATATCGGGAGATGATATATTAGTATATATCGTATGACGATATAACGGAGGATGATAGATTTGGACAATAGTACACCTTTAACAGAGGCTTCATTTTATATTTTATTGGCGACACAAAAACCAAACCATGGATATGGAATTATTCAGGATGTGAGCAAAATGACAGATGGAAGGGTAACGTTGGGGCCGGGGACCTTATACGGTGCTATTAATTCAATGCTTAAAAAAGGATGGATTAATTTATATAGTGAGGATACAAAATCAAGAAAGAAAAAGGAATACCTGATTACAAATACGGGAATAGAAGTATTAAAAAAAGAAGTCAATAGGCTGGAGGAACTTATAAATAACGCCAAAAGATGGATGATTAGGGGGAGATAATATATGTTAAAATTTAAATTGTATTATGACAAAGATGCAGAAGAAGCTTGGCTAAAAAAAATGTGTTTAGATGGATGGGAATTTAAAAAGTTTTTTCTTGGATTTTATACTTTTAAACCATGTGAACCTGGAGAATACAATTATCAAATAGATTTACTTGATAATTGGAAAGGTGATACAGTTGATTATTCATCTTTTATGAGTAATGTAGGAGTACAAGTTGTAGGTCAATGGTGGAGATGGGTATATTTGAAAAAGAAAGCATCAGATGGTCCTTTTGAAATGTATACAGATGTGGAATCAAAAATTGCTCAATACAGAAGGATTGGAAATCTTTTTAAAGTGTTTTCCTTTGTAGAAGCTATTTGCTTTTTTGTGGAACTAATAGGAGCAGTTAATACAGGTGACTATATCCTTGTAATATTTACAGTATTACTTGCAGCAATATTTTTGACAATGATAAGAATTGTATGGAAGTGTAAATTGAAAATTGAGAAATTTAAACGAGAAGGAATGTAGCCAATAATATAGCAATTAAAAATTCAATCTTGCATAAAGAATACCTTTTTTAATTGCTTCTGCTAATCCTTTAGGATTTTCCCAAGCCATTGAATGTCCTGCTGCTTTTACAATTTGAATATTTATATTGTGTTTTTTAAGCTCAATTTGGTCATCATCTGGAAGAGATTTTTCGCCAAATATAAATGTCTTTTTACAATTAAGTGAATATAGAATCTCACGCCATGATGGATTTCCTCCCTCAACTGCAGATTTTGAAATTCTACTAATTGCTGTAGATGAACAAACTGATAATGCTGCTGTCCACATAGAATTATGGATAGCATTTTCATTTATAACTTCATCAAATATGCTATTCACAAAGTCGTCTTCTCTAAAACTTCCAAATTTATAACTTGATGAATCTTCACTGCTTTTATCTAGATTTGCTTCGCTTAAAATAATTGTCTCAACACTATCTTTGCATTTATCTGCAAGTTCAATTGCGATAGGTCCACCTAAACTATGTCCAAAAATAATAAATTTATGTAGATTTAAACTCTTAACAAAATTACATAGGTATTCTGCATGTTCTTTTACAGTATACAAATAATTATCAGGTTTATCGCTAAAGCCACTTCCAAGCAGATCTACTAATATTCGTCTGTGATTTATTAAATCAACCTGTGCAGCTACTTCTGGATAATCAAATGATCCGGCACATCCTAAGCCATGAATAAATAGTATAGGTGTGTCTTCACCAGGAAAATCATGATATCTCATTTTATTTTTTAAATTGTCTACTATGTATTCTTTCATAAAATCCCCCATATAAAGTGATAAATGTTTTTTAGATGCAAACCCTGAAACAAATTCATTATAACATATTTATTGATACTTTTTGAGTTTAAGAATTAATATTAGCGTCCATAAAACTGTAGATATTTTTCAATATTTGATTTTATATATTCAGCACTGTGATTACCACAAAATACATGATTTTGAGAAGTTATGCCTTTTTCCTTCAATATTTTATGTAAAATTGAACAGCCTTCATAAAAACCACCTTCGTCCTTATCTCCAGCGTCAAGATATACATCAATATCAGGAGAAATATTACTGCCTCTGGCAATATGTATGGGATCATATTTTTCCCATATATCCATGTCTTTGAAATATGGTTTGTCTTCATCTTCAAGTTTCAGTTCTAAAGCAGGCATATGTCCTCCAACTTTTGAAAACATAGATTGATGTCTCAGGGCATTGTGAAGGGCTGCATAGCCACCAGCAGATATTCCACCTATGTATCTTCCTTCCCTATCTTTTATGGTATTGAAGGTTTTATCTGTTAGGGGTATTATTTCTTTTATAAAATAATCTTCATACATTCCAAGATTTATGACTCTATTGCTATTCACGGGATCGGGTACTTCTTTACAGATTAAGGATGAATTCAAGCCGCGGCTGTTTTCATATCTTGGACATACAATTATAATAGGTTTTATTTTTCCGCTATTTATCATTTCATCGGCTTTAGTATCTATACCCAGCTCAAGAAGTATATTTTCATTTCCACTTCTTCCATGTAGAAAATATAATACAGGCAGGGGAGCTGGGTCATTATGGACTTTAGGCAAATATACCGACACAGCCATTTCTTTACGAAGTATATTACTGTAAAAATTTATTTTTTCTACTTTTGATTTTTTCACTTTTTATCACCACTTTAAAAATTTTTATGTTCATTAATAGAAGGTACTTGTATTATAATAATTGTATTGGCGGTATAAAGCAAGAATTGTATTGCTGAAATTTAGCACAATTTTGATATAAGAATATAGGCATGAAAGATTTATAAACTTATTATTATAGAAAAATTAGGTATCAAAAAAGAGGTGAAGGTTGTGAAAGTAGATTACGCAGATAACTGCGATTTTCAGAGTTGGATAGATTTGCTGGAGCTTGTTAAAGAAAGCTTTCCTGGACTAGATTTAAAAGAATATAAAAATGTGCTGCACCAAAGTATTTTGAATCAAGAGGCATTAATTGCAAAAAATGATAAAGGAGAATTAGTAGGGGAACTAATATTTTCAAGGAAGAATTGTGAACTTGCATTTCTTGCAATTCATCCAAGGCACAGAAAGAAGGGAATTGCGACAAATTTAATACAGCATATGTTTGATTTGTTCCCTAAAGGTACAAATTTAAAAGTGATAACTTACCGTGAAGGTGATGTAAAAGGTATAGCTGCACGAAAATTGTATCAGAGTATAGGTTTTATTGAAGGAAAATTTATTACAGTTTTTAATTACCCGTGCCAAGAATTAAATTATATTATTTGAGCACTGTCCATACCTGATGGCCTGGATTCTATTTTGGATGTATGAAAAATTGATTATTGACTGATGCCTTGGGTACTGGTTTATACTATGAATAGTATCTAAGGGGGAATTTTTAATGAAGATAAGTGAAGTTATGGAGATCACATCTCTTACAAAAAAAGCCATAAACTATTATGAAGAAAATGGACTTATCAGTCCTTCAGTAAATAAGGAAAATAACTACAGGGATTATACTAAAGAAGATATTGAAAAATTAAAGCAAATCTCTGTTTTAAGAAACTTTGATATACCAGTAAAAAAGATAAGAGAAATATTAGTGAACCCTAAAGAAATGGAAAAGATATTTACAGAACATTTAAATAAGATAAAGTCAGAAATTTTAAATATGGAAAGATCCAAGGACATTTTCCAGCTGTGCATAAATGACATTAATTTTCCAAATTACGATATAGGCAAAGTTACTGATGACATGATGCTGCTAAAAAGAAGTCTTGACATGAGTGAAAGAGAAAAAGAAGGATATATGAAAAAAGAGCTGATACGTATCTTTCCTGGATTTTTTGGTAGATACATCTGTTTGAAGTATTCAAATTACCTTGATGAGCCAATTGACAGCAGAGAAAAGGAAAATGCCTGGATTCATCTTGTTAAAATACTTGACGACAGTCATGAGCTAAAAGTTAATAAAGAAATATTAGAAAGCATGGAATCAGATGAAATTGATTGGAATTTGCTTGAAGAAATAATTAAAAATAGAGATAAAGATTTTTATTCAATGAATGAAGAAGACATTCAAAATTATGTAGATAATTTGTATGATGCTGAGCTAACCGAAACTGATTTGAAATTATTAGAGCAGTTTATAAGTTATGCAAGTTCTAAGGATAATATAAAATATATGAACGATTTACTTAAATTAATAGATGAAGATTTAAAGGTACTCAGTTCAAAGTACAAAAAATTTCAAGAAAATCTTTCATCAGTTAATTGTGAAATGAAAAAAGTGTATACAGAGTGTTCTAAGGTTAGTGCTGATGAAATTGAAAATAATATGGGGATAATTACTTTACCTGAAATGACTTTTGTTGGCTGTGAATATAAAAAAATTATTCCCACTGGCAAAACACCTAAACTAGTTGAGAATTTTAGAAAAAGAATTAATGAAATTAGCAATGTAATAAATACTGGTGATATTTATACAATAAATGGAATAGATAGTCTTCCTCAATATGAAAAGCCTAAAACTTTAATTCACAAATTCAGATTTTCATTTATAGTAGGGGTACAAGTTTCAAAAGCCGAACAAATACCGAAAGATATGCAAGTATTTACTATACCTTCTCATAAGCATGCCTGGTATACTACTTCAGAAGGAAGTAAAAATTTAAAGAGCTTTATGAAAAATGAAATACCATTAATTACATTCATTTCCCAGGCGTATAAAATTGTTAAGTTTCCTGTGTTGACGTTATACAGCAGTGATTATAAAGGTACCAGGGAGTCAGCTGTTTATAACTATATGCCGGTAGAATAGAGGGAACGTACTTGATTTAGGTACGTTCTCAAATTTTTAAAGCTTTTTTATTTTAATTCGCACTTTATTTTATTTATTATAGTATTATCAGAAATTGTAAATAAATTATCTATAAGATCAGTTCTAAAACTTCCTATACCAGTAACATGCTGAGAAAGTTTCCCGCATATTCCCATAAGCGATACAGCTAAAATAGTACCACCAAATATATCTAAGGAAGAAATATAACTTGCTATAAGTGCAGTAACCATACACCCTGTACCTGTTACCATTGAAAGCATTTCACAGCCGTTTTTTATTAAATATGTTTCGTTGCCATTAGTTATTACATCTACTGCACCAGTAGCTGCAATAACAGAATTTGTTCTAAGGGATAGTTTTTTTACAATTTCTATATTTTCATCAAAGTTAGCATCTGTTATCCTATCACATTCTCCTGCATCTATTCCTTTTGCATTGCTTTCTATACCACAAATTGCTCTTATTTCAGATAAATTACCTTTGATGACATCTGGATGACACTGAGAAATAAATTTTTTTGCATAATTAAGCCTCAATTTACTGCAGCCAACACCAACAAGATCAATTACTTGTGGAATCCTCTCTTTAAAAGCCGTTTTACCTGAAATCAACATGGATTTCATTCTAACATCGGTTATATTTCCAAGGTTAACTCCAAGTGCGTTAGAGGTAGATGTAATTTCAGAAACTTCTAGAGGATGTTCGGCCATAATAGGTTTTGCCCCAATAGCAAGTATTACATTTGCACAATCATTTATTGAAATTGGATTTGTAATATAATGAATAAGAGGTTTTTTTATTTTAACATTGCGTTTTATTTGCAATAGGTTGTTTATCGGTATCTGTTGATTTGTCATAGACTTTTACCCCCAAGTCTTTCTGAATCTTTATAAGCATTCCATTTTTGCTTAATGCTCCTAAAAAAATAAAGGCAATTGTTCCACCAATAATTGTAGCAGTAAAGAATAAAGGAATATAAAATATAAGTGAAAGTCCTTTTTTGCCCCAGAAATATGTCATAATAGGCGATGAGACAACAGCACCTATAATACCTGTTCCGATAACTTCACCTAAAACTGCAAAAATCAAAGTATTCTTAGATATTCTATATAAAAATCCTGCTAAAAAAGCTCCAAAAACAGCACCTGTCAAAGCTAAAGGTGGAATTCCCATAAGAAACATTCTTATAATTCCAATACAAACAGCACAAAGCAGCGCATACCAAGGTCCAAAAAAAACTGCACATGTAATATTTATAACAGAAGACATAGGACACATTCCTTCTATACGAAGAATTGGCGAAATGACAACTCCCATTGCCACCATCATTGCCAGCATAAGTTTTTTTAATAGTTTCGAGTTTCTTTCCATAATAAAATACCTCCATAATAATATTTATTTTCTAGAGTTGTCACATAGGAAATAAACATCATTATTGTAGGCATAATTTTAGAGTAACCAAATAGCAATTCCCTATATGACAAATCATATTGGTCGGTCGAAGCTCAAAAGCTTCCTCTCACCTTGAAACACAAGTTCCCTCGCTATTTAGTTGTACTTTTTAAAGCCCCGGGCGCTCCCCCAATGCTTTTTAAATATAAAAAATGGAACATACCTTGTAAGGCACATTCCATCTACACTCATAAAACATACAAAAACAGCATAAATTAAATATTTCCTTACGTCGGCATTATCCGAATCAAGTTATAGGTCGAAGCATATACTTCCTCTCAGCATGCTTAAGCATGCTCCCTTTTTATGAAAATCATACCATATGTTTTCCATGTATGCAAATTTTTTTTGCTTTATTATAAATATTTTTTAAATCCTTTAACGACATCATTGTTATATCCAATTGATTCATAAAATTTATGAGCATCTTTCCTCTTGAAAGCCGATACTAACATGGTAAAATAGCAGTCTTTCTTCCTAGCAAAGTTTTCAATAAAAGTCATTAGAGTCTTTCCTATTCCCATCCTTCTACAATTATTTTTTACAATTACATTCTCAACAACCATAAATGGCTTACATTCGCCGCCAAGGTCCTGGCAAATAATACCTAATAATGAGCCAACTAAATTATTATCACTATCTTTTGCTCCAATTAATATATAGTTTTTATTTGAATTAATTAATGTAAACTTATCCTTGAATTTTTGTAAATTCGTTTTTTTACCTAAAAGTTCCTCATATAAATTTGATAATTCATTTAAATCATCATATGTTATCTTAGTTATAGTAACCAAATTTATTTCACTTCCTTTTTTAAATTCTAAGTTCACATCATATTATAGTTTAGAATTTTACATTTTTTATTGCTTTTACTGCTGTAAATATTGTTTAAAATGCTTTGAAATAAATACTATACAGAAGGCCATTCTTAAAAATTTTTACCGTGTACATCTGCAGATGACTGATCTATTTGTGTGCTTTTTTTATTATGCATTCTAAAAGCAGTGAGCACTGCTCCGAAGGCACATACAATAGTCAGAACAATATATACATATCTCATTCCATATACAAAAATATCATCTCTTCCTGTAACATAATCTGTCACACGATATCCAATTTTAATGCTCATGAAACTATATAGGAGACTCGTGGAAAGTATAATTCCTATAATTTGTCCTAAGTTTCTCACAAGAGAATTGACACTGCCGGCTATTCCCAGTTCATTTTTAGGAACTGTTGACATTATGAGTGAATTATTTGAAGGTTGAAACAGTGATTGTCCTAAAGCTAATACAACAATATAAATTATAATCTTTGTTATAGAAGAATATTGATTTAAAAATGACAGGAATATAAAACTTATACTCATAAGCAAGAGTCCTAAAAAACTTAAAAGCTTGGATCCTATTTTGTCTGACAAGTTTCCTGAAAGCGGAGAAATCACAGCCATGACTAGCGGCTGTACCATCATTATAAGACCTGTTATATTAGAGTTTAGTTTCATTGCATCCTGAAGATAAAAAGGTATTATAATTGTTGAAGCACTTAGACAAATGAATGAAATAGATGCACAAAACAAGCTTAGAGAAAATACATTGTTCTTAAAAATTTTCATTTGTATGAGAGGTTTTTCTATTTTATTTTCTAATACAATAAATACTGCTATAAATAGAATGGATACAATAAATATTGTAATTATAACAGGATTCTTATATCCGACCTTCTGCCCTTGAATCAGGGAACCAAATAAAAGTACCATTGACAGGAAAATAAAGGTTGATCCTTTTACATCAAGTTCACTATTTATTTCTTTATTTTGGGTTTTACTATGAGGCAATACTTTTAAAGCAGCGATAAATGCAATTACCCCGATAGGTACATTGACGAAAAATATATAATTCCAGCTTAGATAGTAGGTAATAAATCCACCTGCAGGTGATCCTATTAAAGTTCCAAGGGCAACAGAAGATGCCAAAATTCCAAGGGCTTTTCCTCTTTCATTTCTTGGGAAAACCTGAGTTATAATACCTTGATTGTTGGCCATGTAAGCTGAAGCACCAATGCCTTGTATAATTCTAAATATAATAAGCTCTGTAAATGAAGTTGAAATGCCGCACATGAAAGAAGTGATAGTAAAGACAACCATTCCAAATTTAAATACCTTCATTTTGCCTATTATATCACCTAGTCTTCCAAATATTAAAATAGTTGAGCAAATTGAGATGATATAACTTGCTACAACCCATTCTATAGACACCATGGGTACTGAAAGTTTTTTTGACATTACAGGTAGAGCTACATTCACAATATTAGAGACAAGACAGGACATAAAAGTCATAGATATAACAACAAGTAAGATTCCGTATTTATTTTTATATTCCATGTTAGTTAGATAACCCCTTTCTTTTTAAAACAGTAGTATTTTATTGATATTTACTAGTGAAACATCTAGATATATAATAACAATATAAGTATTGAATTTCATTGAATATATTGATTAATATTAGTACTATATTGATATAGGTTGGTGCTGCAATTATGAATAAATCCCCAATTAATTATTATTATAAAGACATGCCCGATAAAAATTTTTTTGTAGATATATTCGAAGTAAAAGTTAACAAGCTGGGAGCTACATTTGAAGAAAATTGGCATGAGCATCTTCAATTTTTTTATTTTATCCATGGTAGTGCTTTGATCAGGTGCAATTATAAAAGTATTCATGTAAAAGCTGGGGATTTTATAATTGTAAACAGCAATGAACTTCATTACTGTGAAAGCTTATGTGATAATTTAATATATTATATTATAAGGGTTGACCTTTCATTTCTCTTTAGTAGTCAGATGGATTCCTGTCAGACCAAGTTTATGGTACCGCTGGCAAAGAACCTTATTTTATTTAAAAATCTAGTTAGAAATGATAAGGAAATACTCAATTGTGCAGATAAAATTATTGAGGAGTATTTTTCAAAAAGGCTTGGATATGAACTGGCTGTAAAAGCATATATATATGAGATTATTGTACTGCTATTCAGAAAATATGTTGAAAAAATTTTAACAGCAAAGCAATTTAACTGTCGAGTTGATAATCTAAACAGATTAAAAAATATATTTTTGTACATCAACGAAAATTTTACTGAAAAGATAACTTTAGATGAAATTTCAGAAATGGCTCATATTAGTAAAGAGCATTTTTGCAGGACATTTAAACAAATTACAGGTAGATCTCTAACGAATTACATAAATAATCTTAGAATACAAAAAGCAGATTTATTGCTGCAAAAAACTGATTTAAATATAACAGAAATAGCACTAAATTGTGGATTTAGTGATGTAAATTATTTCAGTCGTATATATAAAAAAGTTAAAAATGTATCACCGCTGAATTTTAGAAAAAATTTCTGTAGTAATTCATAGTTAAAAAAGTTTGAAGGATAAAGATATGTTAAAATAATTATTAAGAAGGGAAGCGGATGATATGATTGAAGAGATTTCAGCACGCAGAAGTATAAGAAAATACATAGATAGAGAAGTTGAAAATGAAAAAATACTGCAGTTGATTGAAGGTGCAAGGCTTGCTCCATCAGGAAGTAATACTCAACCGTGGCATTTTATTGTGGTAAAATCAGAATCAAATAGGCAAAAAATATCACGAGTATGTCATAATCAGAAATGGATGCTTTCTGCTCCAGTTTTTATTGCTTGTGTAGCAGATATACGCTGCAGAATAGATGAGAAAATAGCTGTATCATTAGATGAAAACAGTCCGGAAGAGGAACTTAAACAGATAATTAGAGATACTTCAATTTCTGTAGAACATATATTGCTTGGAGCTGATAACCTGGGATTAGGTACTTGCTGGGTTGGATGGTTTGTACAAAATGAAATAAGACCAATTTTAAATATACCTGAGGATAAATATGTAGTTGGAATTGTCACACTTGGTTATGCAGATGAAAAGCCTAAACCTCGTCCACGAAAGAAACTGGAAGAAATTATACATTATGAAAGCTGGAAGTAATTGATTATGAATGACAAGGGTAAAATGACAAAAAACCTTATTCTCATAAATGGAACAATGGGTGTAGGAAAGACAGCAGCAAGTAAAGAATTACAAAAACTGCTGCCTAAATGTGTCTTCCTTGATGGTGATTGGTGCTGGAATATGTCACCCTTCATCGTTACAGATGAAACTAAAAGGATGGTAATTGATAATATTACATATATGCTAAATAATTTCATTTCATGTTCGGAGTATGAAAATATTATATTTTGTTGGGTAATGCATATGCAAAGTATTCTTGATGATGTATTATCTAGAATAAACGAGAAGGGCTGTAAGGTGTATAAGTTTTCTCTTATATGTTCAGAAAAATCATTAATTGAACGAATTACAAAAGATATTGAAAATGGAACCAGAACAGAAGATGTCATTGATAGAAGTGTGCCCAGGTTAAACAATTATCTAAAAATGGATACAGATAAAATAGATGTAGATGAAATTTCAGCAAAAGATGCAGCAGAAATAATGTATAAACGCATCATAGCAACATAAAAGTAATATGAAATTTATTCACCTAATTCCTTTTTTAAATCTGCTATATAAAGTGACTGCTGTTTTTTTAGATACAAACCTGCAAACAAATTCATTATAGGATTATTTACTGATATTTTTTCTGTAAATTCAATCTGGGTACCATTATTAGCAGGACTAAAAGTTCCAATCCAATGACCCTTCATATTTTTATTAGACATGTCAAATTCATATCGCTCATAAGGCTTTTTTAAGGTAATGTTAAATTTAGTAGGAAAATTATTTTTTGTATATTCTGTAAAATAGTTTCCGTCTTCTGAAACATGAATTTTACTTAAATCGCTTCGCCACTCATATTTATTGTTGTTTGTAACTACTTCCCATACTTTTTTAATATCTGATTTAAATGTCGTTGTAATAGTTGATTCCTTCATAATACACATTCTCCCTTATAAATTTACTATTTATCGTATACTGTACAAATAAATTATACTATTTTATACAATATATTACTATATTTTGTTGATCATTTTCCAACTGATTTGGGGGATAGGGATGCTTTAAGTCATTTAAATTCAATGGATGGGAATTCAAATGAAGTGTATCAGGTGGAGTTAAAACTCCATCTGATGCCAAGAACACCGTTTATAATTTTTTTACTGGGACTTGTATTTCAGTTAAGTAATCACTAGGGTTTGCTTCATTACAAGGTCCTTTTAGAGGTAATTCACGGGCACTACCACATATACTGTATCCATTTTCTTCAATCCATTGTCCAAGATAATTATATGCAGGAGCAATATTTGAAAATTCACCTGGAACTAAGATGCTTACAACCTGGTCTATTGGTGCAGTTTCTTTGAAAGTAAAACCATCAGCATCATTTAATAATTTTTCAACAACAACTGCAACTTCCACATCAGCTGGTCCTTCTTTATAATCTTCATCGTGATAGGTGGCATAAGCAATATTAGTACAAGAAATCTTTTTATCTTGGATATATTCACCTAACCTTTGCCAGAGGATTCCTTCTACATCATAGGATGGTATAGTATCTCTTAATGAGATAACCTTATATGATGGTACTGATTTTAGTGTAACGTTATAATTCATATTGACTCTCTCCTTTTTCAAATTCTTAATTTTAGCATTGATTTTTCTTAGTTTTTCTTCTTCAGCTTTAATACTATTTTTCACTTCAGCTTCTTTTTGTTTTAAAATGTCTTTCAATTTCTCATCAGATTGCTCATTTATAGCAATCGCTATATCAGATACATTAAACCCCATATCACGAAGGGAAACGATGAGATTAAGTTTAGTAATTTGCTTAGCTGAATAATACCTATATCCAGTTAAGGTATCTATTTGAGCAGGTTTAAAAAGTCCTGCCTCATCATAATATCGAAGCATACGTACAGATACCATTGTTAGTTTAGAAAAATCTCCAATTTTAAACATAGAATCAACTCCCTAAAAATATCACTGCTAATTACAATTTAAGAATAATGCCTCACACCATGTTAGAGTCAATATTTTATTTTTATACTTTAACATTAAATGAACTAAAATACTATATAAGAGGCTATTTTATTAAATGAAAGACTTACCTAATGTTTTCGATAGTATACAGGTCAGATTTTTTCCAACCTCTTTGAAGGTAAAATGTGATTCAATGCATTGGTATGTAATGAATTGAGGCACTTTTTTGGCTGAGTTTATGAAAATTGAAAAACGGTTGGAAAATTTTCAGCTGATGCCTTTATTATTAAGGGTTTTAGGGTTATAATGAAAATAAGGAATGGCTATTTTACTGTGGTTGAACCTTAACATGGAATGTACACTTGCAGAAAATTATTTATATAAGCCATGTATTAGAATATAATAAAAGTATTATCTGTTTGAGAAATTAATATGGAGAAAACAGATAAACAAAATAACTTATATGAACAATTCTTAAAATATTCGTATTGGGACTTAAAAGAATAATAGGTTAGAAAAATAGCTACATATACTATATTTACTGGTGCTAATGGTGTTGGAAATACATCAATATATAAGTCCGTTTATTTTGAAAGAAATAAAAATGAAGAAAGAATAAATACAGATGAAATGGTAGCAAGGATGGCTATTTTATTGTGGATTGAACTTTAACATAGTATGTATGTATTTAAATAAATGATATTTCCAAAATGAGGAATAAGTGTTTAATAAATATGATATAATAATGTAGTTACTATATTTAAATTAAGGATGAAATTCTTTATGGATAAATTGAAATTATTGAGTACTATTGAAAATGGAGAGAATGAATATGATAGGGATATTTGAAGCTAATGGAAGTATTCACTTTGACATATCGCCAGTTAATAACACCTCTATAAAAGACTTGAATTTAGACATAATACGAGATTATTTCTTTAAATATAATACTTTTGACTTGTATGAAGAAGATAAGAAGAGCATAGAGAGAATATTGATCAATGCAGATATATTAAAGCAAATAGATGGAAATGTAACATGTTCCGTAGGAGGACTGCTTATATTTGGAAAAAACATTGATAATGTAATGCCTCAAAATGGCATTAGTTTTGCACATTTTAATGGAAATGAAATAATAGATGATCTTATAGATAAAAAAGTAGTGTGCGGAAGATTGCAAGACATAGCAGATCAAATGTTAGTTATACTAAAAAATAATATAAAAAATCCATCAACCATTAATCAACTAAAGAGGCAGGAAAAAGAAGAATATCCTGCGTTGGTACTTAGAGAAGCTATTGTAAATTCTCTTGTCCATAGAAATTATAGTATTTTGGGATCTAAAATAAGAATTTTTATGTTTGATGATCGTATTGAATTTCATAGTCCAGGAAAATTACCTAATACTGTTACTATTGAAAAAATGAAAATAGGAGTATCCTATGCAAGAAATCCATTTTTAGTAAAATATATGGAAAATATGAGATACATAGATCAGTTGGGTAGGGGAATTCCTATGATAATTAAAACGATGAAAGATATTGGTGCTAGGGAACCGGTTTTGCAAGAATCAGGAGAAGAATTTATTTTAACTATATATAAAGTTTAAAGAAAGGAGCATTTTTGTGTTAACATTGATTGTGTGTGCATAGCAGGGGCTATTGCACAATATAAAATAGCCTCTGCACAATCCTAAAAATATATATTAGGAGGAGCACGGAATTGGGCTATAAAAAAGCAGCAGATGTATTGCCATTAGAACTTGTATCTCAAATTCAGGATTACATTGATGGCGAATATATCTATATACCAAGAAAACAATGCAACAGAAAAACCTGGGGAGAGAAAAGCGGCAGCAGGAATATGTTATTTTACAGAAACCTTGAAATCTACAGTAAATACAGAAAGGGAGCATCTATAGACTACCTTTCTGAAACATACTATCTAGCCCCTAAAACCATACAAAAAATTTTATCAAAAATGAAATAATTAAAATCGTCTTTGGCAGAAAGCTGAAGGCGATTTTTTAATTCTGAAAAGTTTTGGAGGTTATCTGCTTCAGCTGCACATAGTATAATTACAATATATTTAAAGAATTATAAAGAAATTGAGGTTGGTAAAATGAACGTATCAATTAGATTGGAAGAAGAAAAAGATTATAAAACTGTAGAATATATGACAAGGGAAGCATTTTGGAATGTGTACAAACCAGGATGTGACGAACACTTAGTTGTCCATAATATAAAAAAAGTATCTGCATTTATAAAAGAGCTGAGTTTTGTGGCAATAGATGGTGATAAAATTGTAGGGAGCATAATCTATTCAAAGGCAAAAATAGTGGATGATAAAAATAGAAAATTTGAAATTTTGTGTATGGGGCCAATTTCAGTACGGCCTTCATATCAAGGACTTGGAATTGGTTCTTTGCTCATGAATCACTCTATTGAAAAAGCAGGGCAGTTAGGATATAAAGCTATAATCATATTTGGAAATCCAAAGTATTATCATCGATTTGGCTTTAAAAATGCAAAAGAATATGGTATTCAAACATCTTCAGGTGAAAATTTTGAAGAATTTATGGTGCTAGAACTTTATAAGGGGGCTCTAGCTGGTATTTTAGGCAAATTCTATGCAGATAAAGTTTTTGAGATAAAAAAGAAGGAACTGGAGGCTTTTGAAAAAGAGTTCCCATATAAAGAAAAACTGATAACAGATACTCAGTTAAATCAAAAACAGTAAATTAAGGAGAATATATAAAATGAAACTGGAGACGGAAAGACTGACTATATGTCCCTTGAACTTGGAGCAATTCAAACTTCTCTTAATTGGAGTAGACAGTATGGAAAAGGCACTTGAATTAAATAGTTCAGGTGAACAGTTAGATGAACATACTCAGGAAGCAATGGAAGAGCTTTATAAGCAAGCTGAAAAACATGCGAAAGATTATTTTTGGTATACAAATTGGCAGATCATATTGAAAGAAGACAATTTGTCTATTGGAAGTGCTTGTTTTATGGGACGCCCTGATGACAGTGGAACTGTTGAAATCGGATATGGCGTTAATGAAAAATACAGGTGTAGAGGTTATATGACAGAAGCAGTGAAATCAATCTGCAAATGGGCAATGAATCAAAAAAATACTTTAAGAATTATTGCAGAGACGGAAAAGAAAAATATTGCGTCCCAAAAAGTTTTGCAAAAGAGTGGCTTTATAAAATATAATGAAGACAGTGAAAATTATTTTTGGGAGATGAAAAAATGAAGCTAAAAGTTTTAGTAGATAACAACACCTATATAGATAGATATTATTTTGGAGAACCTGCTGTTTCATATTATATTGAAGATGAAGACACTAAGATTTTATTTGACACAGGTTATTCTGATATATTCTTGAAAAATTCAGCTGCATTAGGGGTGGATTTAAAGAACATAGATATAATTGCTGTTTCACATGGACATAATGACCATACAGGGGGACTTAAATATTACTTTGAAAAAAACTGTAAAAATAGAATTTCAATACTTGCCCACCCCGATGCATTTAAGAAAAAAATAGATGGAGATTTAAAAATTTGTTCTCCTATTTTGGAAGAAGAGCTAAAAGAAAAATGTAATTTGATTCTTTCCAAAGAACCTAAAAAAATTAGCAAACATATAACCTTTTTAGGAGAGATACCAAGAACAAATGACTTTGAAAATAAAAAACCTATAGGAAAGCAGGCTTCAGGGAAAACTTTAGTTGATGATTATGTAATGGATGATACGGCACTTTTGTATAAAAGTGAAAAGGGCATTTATGTCATAACAGGATGTTCTCACAGTGGCATATGCAATATAGTGGAATATGCAAAAAAAGTTTGCAGTGACAACAGGGTACTTGGAATTATAGGTGGATTTCATTTGTTTCAAGTTAACTCCGGGGTTAGAAAAACTATTGAATATCTAAGAAAAAACGATGTGAAAGAGTTGTACCCATGCCATTGTACCTCCTTTGCTGTTAAAGCAGAAATGCATAAATATTTACCTATAAAGGAAGTAGGAGTGGGGTTGGAAATAAGCTGGTGAATTTTGGATTTATTTGATACATAAAGTATGATATAATTACCACTAGTATTTTATTAAGAAATTATTTAGTGGCATATAAGCTGTTATCTCACGTCTAAAGGGAGAGGCAGGGTGGCCATTATTGCAAATAGGAGGATGAACATGATGGATTTAGGTTTAACGGATAAAGTAGCTTTAATAACTGGAGGTATTCGGGGGCTTGGAAGAGCTATTGCAGAGAAATTGGCAGCAGAAAAAGTAAAAATAGTAGTAACGGGAACTAATGAAGAAAGAGCAAGAAAAGCGGCAGATGAAATATCATCAGCTTATGGTGTTGAAGTCCTGGGATTAAAACATGATGTGAGTTCAGAAGAATCGACAAAAGAAGTTGTAAAATCTATAATTGCAAAATTTAAAAAGATAGATATATTGATAAATAATGCAGGTGTTACAAGTGATGGTATAGTGATGACCATGAAAAAAGAAAATTGGGATAAAGTAATAAATACAAATCTTACCGGTACATTTAACTGTACTAAGCTTGTATCAAAACAGATGTTAAGGCAAAGATCAGGAAGCATAGTAAATATAGCAAGTGTTGTAGGCATAATAGGGAATGTTGGTCAGGCAAATTACGCTGCTTCAAAAGCAGGAGTTATTGGGTTTACAAAGGCAACTGCAAGGGAACTGGCAGGTCGTGGTATAGTTGTAAATGCCGTTGCTCCAGGATATATTTCAACAGATATGACATCTGTACTTTCTGATAAGGTAACTGAAGAGATGCTGTCTAAAATTCCAATGAAAGCTTACGGAAAAGCAGAAAATGTAGCAAATGCAGTTTTATTTCTTGTTTCAAATATGTGCCAGTATATTACAGGTCAGGTAATCAATGTAGATGGTGGAATGGCTATGTAATAAGATATATGAGGGATAATATGAAAAAAAATTTAATGACATATTTTACGAGAATAATAAACATAGTGTTTCTGATAAGCACTGCAATTTCATTTTTTATTGCCTATAGGGGTATAAGAAATAAATTTGCTGCTAAGTTTTTAATGGCATATCTCTTTTTTA
This sequence comes from Clostridium ragsdalei P11, assembly GCF_001675165.1. GTDB lineage: Bacteria > Bacillota > Clostridia > Clostridiales > Clostridiaceae > Clostridium_B > Clostridium_B ragsdalei. The sequence goes on along the minus strand of NZ_LROS01000030.1, from coordinate 10,652 downwards.
CATTTTTTTATATATTATATATGTTATTAGCAGCTGTAATAAATTTAAAAAAATTGAAATGGATTGAGGTAAAAAAGAGAACTTTGAGATTAATTTTACTGTTTGCCTTGTTTTCTATTTTGGATTGTATTTTTTATTATATATTTGGAATTACAAATAGAAGTTTGCTTAGTGGAATATGTATGTCATTATCGTTGGCATTTGGAATGTCCTTTATGGATATTGTTTTTAAAAAGAATAATACATAGGATTTTAATGAAGTCTTATTTAAATTCACCTTTAGCAGGTATTGCTTTAAGGTGAATTTTTTATTTTAAGTAAAATAACTATTGCTAACGTAACAATGTTATGTTACACTGTTTTTGAAAAAGAAATTATTGAGAGGAATGAAAATATGGAAGAGGAAAATCTAATTTCTAAAAAAGAATTGCTTAAAATAACAGGTATTTCCTATGGCCAATTGTATAGATGGAAGAGAAAAAAATTAATACCTGAGGAATGGTTTATAAAAAGGTCCAGCTTTACAGGTCAGGAAACATTTTTCCCAAGGGTGGAAATACTGGATAGAGTAGAAAAGATCAAGAATTTTAAAGATGACGTATCTTTAGATGAGCTTGCAAACATATTTTCGCCAAATCTTTCGAAAGTGATTTTAAAAGAAAGTGACATATCATCACGTAACGTTGTTTCACAATCTACTTTTACATTATATAAAGATGTTCATAAAGAAAACAGTGAATTCAATTTTAATGAACTGCTGTTTATGACTATAGTAGATAGGTTTTTAAAATCTGGTAAAGTGAGTTTGGAGGAAGCTAAATTAGTACTCGATACTCTGGAAAAAAACTATGAGAAATTTTATGGAAGATATTGTGATGTAGTACTTATAAGGAAGCTTGGAGTTGCTGTATGTTTTTTAATGCTGATACCAAATGAAGTATATGTTGAAATTGAAGCCATACTTGTATTAAAGATAAATGCAGGGGAATGTGTGGAACAATTAAAATCAAAATTAACATTATAAAATAAAGGAGAGTTTTAAAATGGAAGAGAATTTGCAAGATGTAAAAATTTCTGGAGCTGGAATAATTAGAGGTGGAAAGTATGACGAAGTTAAAATAAGTGGGACTGCTAAAATGAATGGGGATATAGAGTGCAGCTCTTATAAAGTATCAGGATCTTCTAATGTGAGCGGAAATTTAAAAAGTAAAATAACTAAAATCAGCGGCAGTACTAAAATATGTGGAAATCTTGATTGTGAAGAAATAACCGTAAGTGGATCTTCTCATATAGTAGGCAGTGTTACTGCAAAAAAAGTTAAGATAAGTGGATCTTCCCGTATGGATAGTAATTTGCATACGGAAGAAATATCAATATCAGGTTCAGCATCCATAAGTGGAGATTGTGAAGCAGAAAATTTTAATGCAAGAGGAGGCTTTAATATAGACGGATTATTAAATGCAGGAAATATAGATATAGAAATGTATGGAAAATGTACAGTAAAAGATATAGGCGGAGAAAATATAAGTGTTAAATTAGGAGAAGGCCATTTTTTCATGAAGATGATAAATCTTTTCTCAAATTCAGCAAGACTTGTAACAGGCACAATTGAAGGAGATGATATTTATCTTGAAAATACATGTGCAAAAGTAGTAAGAGGAAATAATGTTACTATAGGAGCTAACTGTGATATCGAGACAGTGGAATATAGAAATAAAGTAGATGTTGGCAAAAATTCTAAGATAGTTTGTAAAAAAATAGCTGATAATTAAAGAAATAATGAAAAGAAGTAAACTCTCAGGTTAGTAGAACTATTTACTATTTAAAGTAGAAAGATATGAAAGAAGTTTGAGCTGGCTTGGAAATAAACAGAGCTCTTGGCATCAGATGGAGTTTTAACTCCATCTGATGCTTATTAACAGAATTCTAAGTGCTTTTAGCACTTAGAAGGCGCTATTTATAATTCATACTTTAGAGTTAGAGGCAGTAGAATGAAAAAATGTTGACATACAAATTTTGTGATGCTATTATATTACCAATGGTAATTACCACTGGTAATAGGGATGGTGAATTAGGATGAAGACTGATAAAAGCCAAATAACTAAAGAGATTATTTTAGAAAAAACTTTGCAATTAGTAGACCAAAATGAAGGAATTAAAAATGTTACATTGAGAGATATAGCTAAAAAGGTAGGATGTGCTCATACAAACTTATATAACTATTTTGGCAGCTTAAGCGAAATACTTTGGGAAGCCTTGGGACAAGTATTGATCAAGATGATAAATTATTCAAGACATAATTTAACTTTTAAAGATGATCCAGAAAAAGATTATTATGTGCTCCTATCTAATTTTATTGATTTTTCATTAGATCATATTGGATTGTACAAACTTCTTCGGATGGAATCCATAGGTGGAGAGCCTTCCAGTGAAGTAATGAACATAGTGACAAATGCAAGAAAGAAATTTGATAAAAATATTTTAGAAGCAGCTAGGGGCAAGTTATCAGAAGAAAGGGCAAGCTTTGTAAGTGATGTATTCTTTGCTTACTTACACGGCGAAATTTCTCTGTGGATTAACAAGCGAAGACTTAGGGTTAGTAAAGAAGACACTAAAGCTAAAATTTTATCAAATCTCAAGCAGCTGTTTCAAGAATTAGTCATCAGAAAATAAATTATGTCAAATGGAGGGATTATAATGAAAAGAGTACTACAGGTTGTATTAATTTTGTTAGTTGTTATTATAGTGGGAACCATTTTATTTTTTAAATGGGCAGTAAATGCTAATGCAATAGTTCATAAGAGCAGTGAAAAAAAATTACTTTCAAGCAGCAGTAGTAAAAAAGCACTGGTTATTTATCAGCCATCAAGAACTAAGTTAACATCAACTATGGCAAGCAGTATAGCAGAAACTTTGCAAAAATCAGGCTATGAAGTTACAATTAATTACCCATCTCAAGAATTAAACTATGACATTTCTAACTATGACGTACTTGTTTTTGGAACTCCTATTTATGTTGGAAAATATTCAACGGTGCTGGAATCCTATATGAAAACAATTAAAGATTTTTCAAATAAAAGGATTATGATATTTTCAACTGGTGGTGATAATAAGGTAACAAAAGAAATAGATCCCTTAGTGCAATTAGCAAAAGGAGCAGACAAAGTTGAAGATATAAAACTTTTAAAAGGACAAACAACTAGGGCAGCAGATGCAATAAAGAATTTAGCTGGAGAGTAGAGATAATGAAAAAATATTTAAGGTATGCAGTTCCTAACTTCATTACTTTGCTAAGGGTAGTTTTAACAGGAATATTTACTTTATTTTTGAATAAAAAACTTGCTTTAGATGGAAATGATGAGTTATTTACTTATCTAGTAATGATTCTTTTTGCAATATATGTAACTGACTTTATAGATGGAAAAGTTGCCAGGTATTTTAAATCAGTTTCAAGTTTTGGAAGTTTTCTTGATGTTTTAGCAGACTTTTTGTTTATATTGTGTGCTACAGGAATACTGATAAAATATAAACTTATTGCCTGGTGGTTTTTAATTGTAATAATAGTAAAGATTATTGATTTCTTTGTAACTTCTAAAATCATGAATAAGTATAAGTTAGAAAAGAATAAAACTTTTGTATTTGATTTTATGGGAAGAGCAGCTGCTATTTCATTTTATATAATGCCTTTTATTGTACTTTTCATGAATGAATATTTAAATGGTAGATGTATTTTTCTCGCCCTGTTTTTAACATATATGAGCACAATAATTTCTCTAATATCCTTATTTCAAAGAATAATCTTATGTATTCAAATTAAGAGAAGACAAGCTGTGAAGCATGATGGTTCCACAATTTAACCCATGCATGCGGGTTGTCCTCTCATCATACCATCTTTTACAATTCTTGTGGATAATAATCCCAAATCAACTTCAATTGTATATTTAAATGTTATTTTAAGGACCACCTTTTTGTTTAGTTAATCGCTTTGAAATAAAATATAATATTTATTGTAATAAATGTTAATATAATTCATAGGTATAAATATATAATATATGTTATAAATTAACACCAATAAGAGTAAAATAATCCGGAATTTATACCAATAAATAGTACTTATGAAATTATTTTCTAAGAATTTTTTATTTTAGTAAAAATATATGTATTTTATTGAAATAATTGTATTAGTATAATATTGAATTAAGGTAATAAATAATAATATATGAAAGTAATTGACATTTGTACCAATAAATATTATTATTATATTTAAGTAATCGCTTTCAAAACATTAATTGGTTGATTTCAAAAATGCAGGAGAAATATACAAAGAAATAATCCTAATTATATAAAAAAATCAAATCTTTACATATATGGTTTGGATGTTTTTATATATCCTGGGTTTTTTGAAATAAAAATAAATATAATGGGGGGAAAGAAATATGAAATTTAAGAAGATTGCTGCTTTAGCAGCAACAGCAGTTTTAACAGTTGGTATATTTGCTGGATGCGGCGGCGCAAGCCAGCAGACAAGCTCATCGAATTCATCAAGCAAGAAAAAGGTAATTGGTTTTGCACAGGTTGGAGCTGAAAGTGGTTGGAGAACAGCAGAAACTAGTTCCATTAAGGAAATCCCTAAATTAGATCCAAACTTTGAACTGAAGTTCTCTGATGGTCAGCAAAAACAAGAAAATCAAATAAAAGCTATAAGATCTTTTATAGCTGAAAAGGTTGATATAATTGCATTGGATCCTGTAGTAGAAACTGGTTGGGATACAGTATTGAAAGAAGCAAAAAATGCTAAAATACCAGTTGTTATAGTAGATAGAAATGTAAAAGTAGCAGATAATTCTCTTGTTACAGCTTTTCTTGGGTCAGATATGGAAGAGGAAGGTAAGAGAGCAGCTAAAGTCGTAATTGATAAATTTGGGAAAGATGCAAAGCTTAACATAGCAGAGCTGCAAGGTACTGTTGGATCAACAGCTATGATAGGACGTCAAAAAGGTTTCAATGAAACTATAAAAGACTGTCCAAACTATAAAATCATAAAATCACAAACTGGTGATTTTACTCGTGCAAAAGGTAAGGAAGTTATGGAAGCATTTTTGAAATCTGATGGAGATAAAATTAATGTTTTGTGGTCTCACAATGATGATATGGCAGTTGGAGCTATACAAGCTATAGAGGAATATGGTAAAAAACCAGGAAAAGATATTTTTATAGTTTCTGTTGATGGTATTAAAGATATGTTCAAGTTAATGGCTGATGGAAAGTCAAATGGTATAGTTGAGTGCAATCCTCTTTTAGGACCTCAATTAGTAGAAACTTCAAAACAAGTATTGAGTGGCAAACTTAAGGACAAAATTGTACACACTAAAGAGGGTGTATTTACTCAAGATCAAGCTAAAAAAGAATTACCTAATAGAAAATATTAGAATTGTAAATCATAATGTATGAATTGGATATTCCACATTCATACATTATGAAATTTTTATAAATGGGGGTGAAATTAATGGATGAAAGCGATATTGTTCTTAACATGGAAGGTATATGCAAATCTTTTCCCGGGGTTAAAGCTCTTTCTAATGTAGATTTTCAACTTAAAAAAGGTGAGATACATGCTCTTATGGGGGAAAATGGAGCTGGAAAGTCAACTCTAATTAAAGTGCTTACAGGGGTTTATGAAATAGATGAAGGAAGCATAATTTTAAATGGAAAAAAAATTATTATTAAATCAACCCGTGATGCTCAGGAAAATGGAATAAGCACTGTTTATCAAGAAGTTAATTTGTGTCCAAACATTACTGTAGCTGAGAATATTTACATTGGAAGAGAACCAATGAAAAGGGGATTTATTGATTGGAATACCATGGATGAAAATGCATCAAAATTATTGGAAGATAGATTAAATTTAAAAATAGATGTAAAAAAATTATTATCTAGTTATTCTGTTGCAATTCAGCAAATGGTGGCTATAGCAAGAGCTGTAGATATATCAAGTGGAATATTAATACTTGATGAACCTACGTCTAGCTTGGATAGTAATGAAGTTAAACAGTTATTTAGTATTATAAGAAAGTTAAAATCTGAAGGCATGTCAATTGTGTTTGTAACTCACTTCATAGATCAGGTTTATGAAATTTCAGATAGGATAACAATACTTAGAAATGGAGAATTGGTTGGAACTTATGCTGTAAAAGATTTACCTCAAATGGATTTAATCTCGAAGATGATAGGAAAAAAGTACGAAGAAATGGTAAAAGAAAATAAACAATTATCTCATGACTATTACAGTAAGGAAGATAAAAATTTGATAGAAACTAAACAATTTGGCAGAAAAGGAACTATAGATTCTTTTAGTATGAATATAAAAAAAGGTGAAGTACTTGGACTAGCAGGACTTTTAGGTTCTGGAAGAACTGAATGTGCTAAATTGTTGTTTGGTATAGATAAATCAGATCATGGAACATTGATCATTGATGGCAAGGAATATTCATATATTTATCCTCAAAAAGCTATTCAGGAAGGTTTAGGACTTTGTCCGGAAGATAGAAAAGCAGCAGGCATAGTTGGAGAACTAACTATAAGAGAAAATATAATTTTGGCCCTGCAATCTATTAAAGGAATATTTAAATATATTCCAATGAAAAAGCAGCAGGAAATTGCTGAAAAGTATGTTAAACTCCTAAATATTAAAACTCCTAGTATAGAACAGAGAATTGACAATTTGAGTGGTGGAAATCAACAAAAGGTTATACTGGCAAGATGGCTTGCCACAAATCCTCAAGTTTTAATTTTAGACGAACCTACGAGAGGTATCGATGTAGGTGCCAAGGATGAAATAAAAAAATTAATTATAAAACTGGCAAAAAAGGGCATGTCAATTATATTTATATCTTCTGAACTCTCAGAAATAGAAAGTTGCTGCGATAGGGTGCTTGTACTTAGAGATAGAAAAATTATAGGGGAGTTAGCAGGAGAAGAGGTACAAGAATCTAATATACTTAAGACTATTGCGGAAGGAGGCAATATTAGTGCATAATACTAAAACTTCCAATATATTTATGAAATTTTATCATATGCAGATATTTTGGCCGGTAGCAGCATTAATTGCGCTGCTTTTATTGAATTTTTTAGTAAGACCAGGTTTTCTTAATATAACAATTAGGGATGGACACTTATTTGGAAATGTAATAGATATACTTAATCATTCAGCACCACTTATATTAATATCTTTAGGTATGACAATAGTTATTGCCACTCAAGGAATAGATATTTCTGTTGGATCTATAATTGCTATAAGTGCTTCTGCTTCCGCAACAGTTATAGTTGGAGGTGGTTCTGTTCCAGAGGCAGTGTTATCAGGAGCAATAGTAGGAGTACTTTGTGGAATATGGAATGGTTTCTTGGTAGCTTATATTGAAATCCAGCCTATGGTTGCTACCCTTATTCTATACATAGTTGGAAGAGGTATAGCCCAACTTATTACAGGTGGCCAAATACTAACATTTACTAATAAGTCATTTATTTTTATAGGAACAGGATATATTTTTTTACCTGTGGCAATAATTATTGCTGCTGTAATTGTTTTTGCAATTTATTTACTTATTAGAAAGACAGCATTAGGTTTATTTGTTGAATCTATAGGTGTAAATAGCAGTGCTAGCAAATACTGTGGTATAAGGGCACGAAAAGTTATTTTCTCACTGTATATTATATCTGGCATTCTTGCAGGTATTGCAGGCATTATTTTATGCTCTAATATAAAGAGTGCAGATGCAAACAATGTAGGATTATGGATGGAATTAGATGCTATATTAGCTACTGTTATTGGAGGAACTTCCATGGCAGGTGGTAGATTTTATTTAGGAGGAACAGTAGTAGGAGCAATATTTATACAAGCCTTAACAACAACCATTTATAGTATGGGAGTGGCTCCAGAAATTACTCTTGTAGTTAAAGCTATAGTAGTTATAATAGTTTGTATTATACAATCTGAGGCATTTAGAAAAATGCTAGTAAGAAAGAAATCAAAAAATAATACAACTAAAAGTAAACCTGAAAAAGAGGTGGCTCGTGTATGATAAAAGGGTTAACTAATAAGAAGAAAATTTTTAAATTAAATTCATCATTTATTTCGATTTACGCTACAATTGGTTTGTTTATAGTATTATTTTTAATTGGATCTGTTATGTTTAGTGGATTTTTTTCAGGACAAGTATTAGCAAACCTTTTTATAGATAATGCTTATTTAATAGTTTTAGCTATTGGTCAGACTTTTGTTATTATTACAGGTGGAATAGATCTTTCTGTAGGTTCTATGATAGCTTTTATAAGTATGATTACTGCAAGTTTATTGCAAAATGGAGTTAATCCATTTTTGGTTATGATTTTTGTTTTAATTGTAGGAATTGTATTTGGAACAGTTCAGGGGATATTAGTAGAAAAATTTGATCTTCACCCATGGATTGTAACATTAGCAGGTATGTTTTTTGCACGAGGATCAAGTTATGTTATAAGTATAAATACTATAAGTATTAAAAATCCGGTATTTACTGCTATTTCAGGTTTTAGAATACCCATTGGGCCAGGTGTAGCTATATCCATTAATGTAATTGTTAGTTTGATAGTAGCTGCAGTTGCTATATTTGTATTAAAGTATACGAGGTTTGGTAGAACCGTATATGCAATTGGCGGAAATGAAAATTCAGCTATGCTAATGGGCCTAAATACTGGAAAAGTTAAAATTCTTGTTTATACTGTATCTGGTTTTTGTTCTTCTTTAGCTGGGCTGTTATTTACTTTATATACACTATCAGGTTACGGTTTACATTGTATGGGAACGGAGATGGATGCCATTGCAGCTTGTGTAATAGGAGGAATATTACTAACAGGGGGATCAGGATATCCTATAGGACCTGTATTTGGTGTTTTAACTATGGGTATAATTCAAAGTCTTATAATGTTTCAAGGAAATCTTAATTCTTGGTGGACAAAGATTGCAGTAGGAATGTTGCTATTTATATTTATTGCACTGCAGAGAATTATTGTTATTAGAGAAGAAAAGAAAAAGGTTGTTATAAGCTGATGAGTTTTATATTTAAAGTTAGGATAAAATAAAAGGTGTTCAATTCATAATTGTTCACCTTTTATTTAGTTTATTTTCTATTTTACGAACGTACTTAATAGACAAGTTATGAAAGCAATTAGGCCAATTAACAAAAATCCTACCATTTTTATAATTATAATGTTAAATAGGCTTAAAAGGAACAGAGATATTACTAATATAGTTGCAATTGTTGCTAATGTATCTAATAACTTTTTTAATGCTTTATGATTTACATGAGTTGAAGAACCATCTTTAATTCTATTTAATGTAGTGTAATAAGATATACAAGGTAGTCCTGTAACAATAGTTATTATTAATGTTATTATTAATGTAGGTATTAAAATAACACCAAAAATTTTTATATATATGTGAGGTATATAATTATATTTAGCAAGTGATACTAAAATAGTAAATAAAATAGAGCATACAATAAAGCATAAAAGTGATGGCACTGTGATTTTTTTAGCTAATTTATACTGGCTTATATATTTTTCTGATTTGGTATCACTGTCTGTATAAATTGGTTTTGTGTCTTCAGGGGCACTGAATATATGCATTGAATTTGATGCAGAACATATATGATTCCATCCTGCTTCTTTAAAGTATGAAAAGTATTCTTCATCTGCATTATATCTATAATCTAGAGAATATTGCAGTTTTTCAGGTTTAGCTTTTTTGAGTTTGTATCCCATAAAGCTAAATTTATATAAAACCCAGCCTTTACTTGCATAATCAGAGAGCATTTCCATTTCTTCCTCTTCTCCAAAAGCTACTCCTTTGCTCATAACATATTTTGTGTTGGACATATACTATAACATCTCCTCGTTGTTAAATATTTCTTCTGCAATTTGAACCATCTTACGTTTCCTTTCAACTTCATTTTTTAAAAATTGAATGCCTTTATCTGTAGCAATGTAAACTTTTTTTTGATCTGATTCCTCTGTAAGTTTTATGAGTTTTGCATCAAGAAGTTTTTTTATACTTGTATATAAAGATGCAGGACCTATTGAAAACTTGCCTTCTGACATTTTTTCAACGGATTTCATAATCAAATAGCCATGTTTAGGTTTTATTAAAGATAGCAAAATATAATAGTAGGTGTCTGTAAGTTCACCCATTTCTAAAGAATTAGTTCTAGCCATTTTTACCTCCTATATATCATTAAATGACATATGATTTAATATACTATATCATTAAATGATATACATGTCAATTATTTATTACTCATTAGTAGGTTGCAATAATATGTGTGTGATTATGGAATAAATGTGTAAATATATATGATTTATACTATCAGTTGATAATATAAATCATAGTAGAAAATCATGCTTTATATATTGATAATAATAGATTAATAATATATCATAAAATAAAAGTATATTATCAACTGATAATTACTTAATCATATTAAAATTATTGAAAAGAGACTAACTATATGAAGTCAATACAATTTTAAAGGTTTTTTCATTTTTTAGCCTCTTAAAAAAGTGCATAACAAATAGAGCAACTAAGTTGCCAATTTTAAAAATAATGATTACATTTGTGGAAC
>NZ_LROS01000029.1 GCF_001675165.1 Clostridium ragsdalei P11 | reverse complement strand
ATATTGGGACAAATGCTATGAGCATGGTTATAAAGAGTAAGTTGCCAGTTCAAATCTCTGGAGATGATCATTTTATTAATGCATATCATAAGTGGACATGTTCTGCGTCACCTATAAAAGATAATAAAGGAAAACTTATAGGAGTTTTGAGTCTTACTGGATATATTGAGTTTGTACATTCCCATACCCTTGGTATGGTTATAGCAGCATCAAATGCTATAGAAGAAATGCTTAAAGTAAAAGAGTATAACAAGATTAAAAATATGAACTACAAATATATGGAGAACATATTTAATTCCAGTCCTATTGCTATAGTAAGTTCTGATATAAATGGAAAAATTAAAATTTGCAATAAAAAAGCTCAAGATATGTTTAGCATTACAAACAGTAAATTACAAACATATAAAATAGAAGATATCATAGAAAATTGGAATGATATAAAGACAACCATATGTTTAGGACAAAATGATTTAAAAGAAACAAATATAGTAGTAGTGAAAAACAAAACCCGATATCAGTTAACTACTAGTTGTATATATAACTGTGAAGACGATAATGTTGAGATAGTATATGTTTTTGAGGAAATCAAAAGGGTAAAGAAAATAAGTAATGGACAGGCTTATTATACTTTTGATAAGATAATCGGCCAGGATGAAAACTTTATAAAAGTAATAAATTACGCAAAAAAGATTTCAGATAGCAAATCAACTATACTTGTAATGGGGGAAAGTGGTACAGGAAAAGAAGTGTTTGCACAATCCATTCATAATTACAGTAGAAGAGTAGATGAACCATTTATAGCTTTAAATTGTGGTGCTATCCCTAAACAACTTATAGAGTCGGAGCTTTTTGGATATGAAGAGGGGGCTTTTACAGGGGCTAAAAAAGGTGGAAATCTTGGAAAATTTAAATTGGCAGATGGTGGAACTATAATGCTGGATGAAATTGGAGAAATGCCTATGGATATGCAGACAAAGCTTCTAAGGATCATACAAGAGGGTGTAATAACGACAATTGGAAGTTCAAAGACTATACCTGTAGATGTAAGAATTATAGCTGCCACCAATAGAGATTTAAAAAAGGAAGTAGAAGGTGGAAGATTTAGAAAAGACTTATATTACAGATTAAATGTGCTGCCTTTATTCTTACCCCCACTTAGAGAAAGAAAAAAGGATATACCTCTTCTTATTCAATATTTTGTTAAGAATATTTCACAAAAATTAAATAAAAAGGAGCCAGTTATATCAAAAGAATACTTAAAGAAAATGATTAAATACAACTGGCCTGGGAACATAAGGGAATTAGAAAATTTGGTTGAGCTAATTGTAAATACAGGATCTATACCTGCAGATTATTTTACAGAAGAAAATTGTGATAATGAGGTACTTGTGGATGTTAATGATGACTGTCTAAAATTAGATTATGTGGAAAAAGAACATGTAATTAAAGTATTGAAGAAATTTAAGGGGAATATAACCCATTCAGCAGAAGCACTTGGTATAAGAAGAAATACTTTGTACAGCAAGATTGAAAAGTATAATATAAAGATATAAAATTTTTTATAATGTTGGTTAAAAAAATGGTTTTAGTAACTTATGTTTTGTCATATATAAAAATACCCTATAGAGTTTTTAATATACTCTATAGGGTATTTTTTTAATATTTCTTGCTAAAATTAATCAAAGAGGAATCAATATTGATTCATATAATATTATGTACAAAATTTGATTATTTATCCGATGACTACCTGCTCTAATACTCCCACTTCTCCAAGTTGGAGTAAATAGCAACTACGTCCCTGGATAACGATTTCTAAGCATCAGGTGGAGTCAAAACTCCATCTGATGCCAAGAACTCTGTTTATTATAGGGGTAATACCTCATAGTTATTAAGCTAAGAAATGAAAATAATAGTTAAATCAATTATATTAATACTATATAGCAATTAAATTCAGTTATATTAATGTTAAATTCAGTTTGTGTTGATATAGCTGTTTAGCTATACTATAATGTTATTAAAAGGTAAGTAATAAAGGAGAGGTGTTACGTTTTGGACAACAATATATTAAACCTTGAACAGGCTATTGATTTTTTAGGAGTCAGCGAAAAAACTTTAATCAAATTATTGCGTGAAGAACATGTTCCTGCAAGAAAAATCGGGCGTGAATGGCGCTTCAACAAACAGGCACTGATAAATTGGATTGCGTCTGGAGATTCTATCGATTACATCAATCAAAGTGAACGATACATTGTTTCAGAGGATATTTTGGGTAAGTCCACTGCTCTATTGGATAAAATTGATGAAACTCTCAAAACAGTGAAGGAGCACGGCTATAACATAAAATCAATTTTGAAACAACTCGACAAAGATATAGAAATTCCTGACAATTCCACGCTGCGTATCAGTTATAAACAGCAGAGAGAAGTTGAAAAACTGGAATTTAAAGTGTTCTGGGATTTGCGGGAGAATTCCAAGTTTGAATCCAATAAGAAATAATCTATATATAAATAGAAAGAAGGAAATTTTAATGTGGGTATTATTTGCATTTGGTTCAGCATTTTTTGCTGGGATTACAGCTATTTTAGCTAAGATTGGAATAAAAAAAACAGATTCTAATCTGGCAACTGCAATCAGGACTATTGTTATATTAATTTTTTCATGGTTCATAGTTCTTATTGTTGGTTCCCAAAATACGATTTATCAAATAAGTGGACAAAGTTTACTTTTTTTGATATTGTCAGGACTGGCAACAGGAGCTTCATGGCTTTGTTATTTTAAGGCTCTTCAGCTTGGGGATGTAAATAAAGTAACACCAATAGATAAATCAAGTACAGTATTAACTATGATTTTAGCTTTTATCTTATTAGGGGAAAAGATTACTTGGATAAAATTCATTGGTATGTGTGCTATAGGAATAGGCACATACATGATGATAACTAAGAAGGAAGTGAAAAACAAAGAAATTGTAGATAGCAGATGGTTATTTTATGCTGCGCTGTCAGCGGTGTTTGCAAGTTTGACTTCAATTCTTGGAAAAGTGGGAATCAGTGGAGTTGAATCAAATTTAGGAACTGCAATCAGAACCATTGTTGTATTAATTATGGCGTGGGCAGTAGTTTTTGTTTCGAAAAAACAAAATGAAATTAAAAACATTGATAAAAGGAGCTGCCTATTTATTTGTCTTTCAGGAATTACAACAGGATCGTCGTGGCTTTGCTACTACAGAGCGCTACAAAAAGGTCTTGCAAGTATAGTTGTACCTATAGATAAATTGAGTATTGTCATTTCAATTGTATTTTCATATTTTATTTTAAAAGAAAAACTTACGAAAAGGTCATTTTGGGGATTAATAATAATCGTAATAGGTACTTTAGTACTTTTGATAAAATAGGTTACATTTGTCAAGATAGATTTACATATCTGTTTGGTACAATAATTAAGATTTGTAGTATAATTATGTATTAGAAATGCGTAGGGTATAAATTTTAATAAAAATACTTATGGAAAAAGGTGATTACATGCTTAAAATAGGTTCACATGTTTCAATGAATGGAAAAGATATGCTTTTAGGTTCTGTAAAAGAGGCTCTTTCTTATGGTGCAAATACTTTTATGTTTTATACAGGAGCACCTCAAAATACTTCTAGAAAACCCTTAGAAAAGCTTAGAATTGATGAAGCAATAGAAAAAATGAATGAAAATGGTATTGATGAAATAGTAGTTCATGCTCCTTATATAATAAATATTGGAAATAGTATAAAGCCTGCTACTTTTGAACTTGGAGTGAATTTCTTAAGACAAGAAATAGAAAGGTCTTCTGCTATAAAAAAAGTAAAACAGCTTGTGCTGCATCCTGGTGCCCATGTAGGGGCAGGTACGGAAGTTGGAATAGCACAGATTGTAAAAGGATTAAATGAAGTTATAACTGGAGATCAAACTGTACAGATAGCCCTTGAAACCATGGCAGGAAAGGGCTCGGAATGTGGAAGAAATTTTGAGGAAATTGCAAAAATAATAGATGGAGTAAAATATAACGAAAAAATTACAGTTTGCTTTGACACCTGTCATATTAACGATGCCGGATATAACGTAGCAGAAGATTTTGACGGGGTATTGAATGAGTTTGATCATATAGTAGGTATAGATAGATTAAAAGTAATTCACTTAAATGACAGTAAAAATCCTAAAGGGAGTAGAAAAGACAGGCATGAAATGATTGGATTTGGAAGCATTGGATTTGATGCACTTTCTTATGTGGCAAATCATGAAGATTTAAAAGATGTTCCTAAAATTTTAGAAACACCTTATTTAGCAAATACTGAAGGTGAAAAAAGACCTCCTTATAAATACGAAATTGCTATGCTTAAAGCTAAAAAGTTTAATGAAAATATCAAACAAGATATATTTGCAAATTGATAATATAATTTTCCCCTAAATAAATTATCACATATATGGAAAAAATATATGTATTATATGTTATAATTTATATATTACAATAATTTTATTATTTACCATTTTATATTATTTTTGTATATAAACTAAAGTATGGAAATATAAATTTAGGGGAGATATTTTATGAATGAAAAAAAGAGATTTAGTATTACAAGATATACTATTCTTATAGCAATTATGATAATTGTTTTTTCCACAATAATCATAAGGCTTTTTTTTCTTCAGGTAGTGCAAGGAAATGAGTACAAGGAGAAGGCAAGTAATAAATCTATAAAAGAAATTTCAGATATAGCGCCAAGGGGAAAAATTTTAGATTCTAAGGGAAATATTTTAGCTGCCAGCACTCAGGGATATATGTTGATATATAACCAAACTGATAATCAGGATAAAGTTTTTTTCACTACTATGAATAAGGTATTTAAAATATTGGACGACAGTGGTGAAAGTCAGCAGGATGATTTTGAACTAAAGGTGAATCCTTATAGATTTGAATTTAGAAGTGATGATGAGGATACAAGAAAAAATCTTGAAATTAAGTTCAAAAGAGATCGGGGATTAAATGAGAATTTAGAAAAAAACATCAAGAAAAAAAGTAAGAATGTATCTGATGATGAACTTAAAGTACAGGTTAATAAAGAACTTTTGAATATGTCTCCAGAGGATACCTTCAAAAAGCTTATGAAGCGATATGGTATAAGTAATACTTATCCTCTTGAACAACAGAGAAGACTCATGATTATAAAAGATACTTTAAAAATGAATAGCTTTTCAGGATATAAACCTGTTATTGTGGCCAGCAATATAAAGAAAGAAACTGCATTTAAATTTTTGCAAATATTAAATGAACTCCCAGGAATGGATGTGACTACGGAACCTATAAGATCTTATCCAAATGGAGATTTAGGATCCAACTTTTTAGGGTATATATCAAAAATATCTTCTAGTTATGAAAAATATACAGAAAAAGGATATGATGTAAATAGTGATTACATAGGGCAAGCAGGAATTGAAGGAGCCCTTGAGGACAGACTAAAAGGGTCAAAAGGTGGAAGAATAGTAAAGCTGAATAAAAATGGGAAAATAACTGAAGAACTTGGGAAAAAGGAATCGTGTCCCGGACAGACAGTACAGCTTACTATAGATACAAATGTGCAAAAAGCTGCAGAAAATTCCCTTGAAAGTACTTTGGCAGGTCTTAGGAGTCATCCTTATGAGCAGCAAGGATCAAATACTTCGAATGCCACAAGAGGAGCAGCTGTAGCAGTAAATGTAAATACGGGAGCAATAGTAGCAATGGCCCAAGAACCAAGATATGATCCAAATTTGTTTACGGTACCAGGAAATTTGAGTTCAGAAATGTACAATAAATATTTCAACCCCAATCTAGAACAATTTGGGAAAAATTATATTGAAACACGAGGAATTACATCTAATTATCCAGGGGAAAGTGAGGATGAAGTGTTAAATGAACTTTTCCCAATTGATAAAAGCATAAAGAACAATACTACTATGAGAAAAGATGTATATGATATATATCCAAAACCTTTTTATAATTATGCCACTCAATCTCTTATTCCTCCAGGTTCTACTTTTAAACCCATGACTGCCATTGCAGGTCTTGAAACTGGAGTTATAACTCCAGATTTTACTGTAGATGATCAAGGAAAATTTGATCAGGGAGGAAAAATAGTAGAGTTTAAGTCGGATGGTCCTCAAGGAGTTGTAAATCTCATAACTGCCATAGAGAAATCCAGTAACCCCTATTTTATGACAGTGGCAGAAAAGCTTAGAAATGCGTTGGGAGATAATATTCTGGCAAAATATGCATGGAAGTTCGGATTGGGTATAGATCCAAATAGCAGTGTTAAAGCTGCTACAGGAATAGAAATATCAGAAAAGTTTGGACAGGTATATAATACTGTGTCGAATAAAACTGCTTATGCTAACACTTATCTTTGGAAAACTATGTCTGTACTTAAAGATGGACAAGATGATTATGGACACAAGATTGTTACAGTAGATTTATATGATAACGATAATGATTCAAAAGAAATAACACAAATTAAAAATAATATTAAAAATCTTATAAAAGATTGTATAAAAAATGGGACCAGTTCTTTTGACAAATCAAAATATAAGGAATTATTTTCAGAACTTACATCAAAGGATGCTAATAATAAAAAGGATATAAGTGATAGCCAAATGAATAGTCTAATTAGTGCAATATATAGTATTACTATTTCAGATGCCAATGCACAATTAAAAGTACCTGCAAATATAGAAAATGCTGCTATAGGTCAAGGATTAAATCAATTTACACCTCTTCAAATAGTGAATTATATTGCAACTCTTGCAAATGGAGGTACTAAATATAAACTCCATTTGGTAGATCAATATCTAGATACAGATGGAAAAGTAATTGAAAAAATCAAGCCAGAGGTTATGAAAAAAACTGGTGTCAGTGCTGCAAATTTGGAATCTGTTAAAGAAGGGATGAATGCCGTTAATGAAAATGGTACAGCATCCAGTGTCTTTAAAGGATTTCCCAAAAGTACAGCAGGTAAAACAGGTACTGCTCAAAGTCTTGGTAATCAAGAACAAGTTGGAAGAACGGACTATGCAGAGTATGTAGGATTTGCTCCTAGTGATAAACCAGAAATAGCAGTATGTATAGTTTTATTCGATGGTGGTCACGGAGGAGTTGGTGCAGCTTCTGTAGCTAAAGATATTTATTCTTCATACTTTAATATAAATAATAAAATTAAATGAATATTTATTGCTGCAGTACTATATTCCACTGGTTGAATAGTGTACTTAAATGCTCCTTTAGGTTTAGCAAAAATTTGTGATTATTATCCTTTAGATAAGGAAAGTATATTAGTTATTAGAAGCTATTGAATTAGAGAAAATTAATTGTAATGAGCAAGTTTTTGATGAACGGTTAAGAGGAGATGTAGTGTAAATTGAGAGATGATTATAGGAATCTATTTAAATTCATAATAAAGGCATATTATAGTGGAAACTTTGAAGAAGAAGTGATGTCATTTTTATTAGAGTCTAAAATGGATAAACAGGAATTGTGTAAGATTATATCTACATTGTGCGGTACTAATGTAGATTACAGCTCTAACTTTATAGAAAATTTAAAAAAAGCAATAAAGTCTTATAAACAAGATGGTAAAGTAGTCAATAAAGTTAAAGACTGTTCCATGGAATGTGTGGATGAAAAAGGTGAGATACTATGTCAAAAAACATGTCCTTTTGATGCAATTTTTATAGACAATAAGAAAAATTGTGCTTACATAGATAAAGAAAAGTGTACCGATTGTGGTTTGTGTGTAGATGTTTGCCCTACTGGGGGAATAATGGATAAAGTTCAGTTCATTCCTATTTTGGATATTTTAAAAAGTAAATCTCCAGTTGTGGCTATAGTGGCTCCTGCCATAATAGGACAGTTTGGGGAAGATGTTACTATGGATCAACTTAGGACCGCTTTTAAAAAACTGGGATTTACTGATATGATTGAAGTGGCATTTTTTGCAGATATGCTTACTTTAAAGGAATCTATTGAATTTGACAATCATGTAAAAGATGAAAAAGATTTTATGATAACTTCCTGCTGTTGTCCTATGTGGGTGGCTATGGTAAAAAAGGTATACAGTAACTTGGTTAAACATGTATCTCCCTCTGTATCTCCGATGGTTGCAGGAGGAAGAGTACTTAAAAAGTTAAGTCCTTACTGCAAGGTAGTGTTTATAGGCCCATGTATTGCTAAAAAATCTGAGGCAAAGGAAGAAGATATAAAAGGAGCAATAGATTTTGTACTTACTTTTGAAGAATTAAGAGATATATTTGATGCTTTTCATATAGTTCCATCTAAACTTGAAGGAGATTTTTCATCTAAATATGCTTCTAGAGGTGGAAGATTATATGCCCGTACAGGTGGAGTTTCTATTGCAGTAAGCGAAGCTGTGGAAAAGATTTTTCCTGAAAAGCATAAACTATTTAGTGCAATTCAGGCAAATGGCATTAGAGAATGTAAAGAAATGCTTACCAAGGTGCAAAATGGAGAAATAAAAGCTAATTTTATTGAAGGAATGGGCTGTATTGGTGGATGTGTAGGTGGTCCCAAAGCAATTGCATCTAAGGATGAAGGTAGGGATCGAGTAAATAAATTTGCACAAGATTCTGAAATAAAAGTTGCTGTAGATAGTGAATGTATGCATGGAGTATTACATGCTTTGGATATACATTCTATAGATGATTTTAAGGATGAGAAAAAAATAGAACTGTTAGAACGAGAATTTTAATTTATAGAGAGTTTCTAAACTAAAATCGACTTATGTACATCAATAGATTATTAGTAATTGAAAATTATATTTAAGTTAAGAACTCAACTTTTTAGAGGACAATGAAGGTAAGTTTTCCTCCTTACGTCAGAAAACTAATTTATTTTTAAGCGATATTTTGCTAAAGCAAAACATCGCTTAAGTAGGTATCTGAAATCTATGATTTTCAGATAATTACTTACTAAAAGAGTGCCCATGAAAAACAAAAGAACATAAATTCCTTTTAAATTGAAGATTTTTCGTAGCATAGTGGAGAAAAATCATCCTTTACTGTCCTCTGTCAATTGTCCTCTGTCCTCTCAAAAATATTTTTTCGTAATTTTTTTATATTAGACCTAACTTTCGTATGTGCGAAAGTTGAGCTATATTTTATCAGTTAAGTTATCTTATTTACTTCTTAATAAATTATCTATACTATTGAAGTTATATCCTTTTTTATTAAGTACTTCTACCATCTGGTGCAGTGGCGAATTGCTTGAATAAGTGTAAGTTGGGTATCCATTTTTCTCTGTTGAAAGATTTATATAGTCAAACTCAATGTAGGGGTGGTAGAATAAACTTGCAACCGTACTGTCACTTATTTCCCTTATTTTATTCAACATATTTCTGCAATCACTTTTACAATCTACATATCCTAAGGGAGTTGGAATGTAAACAGCTTTTCTATGACTGTTTTCAAACTTTACAATATGTTTGGATTCTGTAAAACCTCCATTTATTGAATAAGGTTCATACATATAATTGAAGGATTTTTCTATTGCTGTCATTTGTTCGGGTAGTATGGCATAATGTGGTGCTTCAAAAAAATCACAATTTATATCCAATGCCTTTGCTGTCTGTATAGCCTTTGCAATTCTATCCTTAGCATATTCAGCACTTGCTGGAATGTTATCTTTTTTACTTCGGTGAAATTCTATTGCGTCAATGCTTTTTGTATTTCCATATTGATGGGTATATCCATGAAGTCCTAAAATACCATTTTTATTTATCATGTAATCCAGTGTAAATACAAAATCAGCATTAAACATATTATTTTTCTCCAATAAATTGTTGTCTATATTCATGGAAGGATCAACATATCTTGGAACCCAGGCAACGTAAAATATTGTTCCTTTAGCATATAAATAATCAGTTACTATCCGCAATTTTTCCAAGGTTTCATGGGAGTTGTAAAGTCCTCCGGCAGAAATATCTTCTAATCTCAGTAAAGCTGCTTTTTTCTTTACATGGGTAGTACTTAAGGTAATTATATCCTTATTTTTGTAAAAGCATATTTCTGAACCTTTTTCATTCCAATAAGTTTTTAAGTTAAACATATTAGTAAAATCAAATAGGGATATATATATAATGTTTTGTTTTAAAAATACTTTGTGTCTTAACTTATGTGTTGTTCCATTTATTTTATAAGTAGTCCCTTTAGTATCAATAAGAGAACGTGTTGAGAGAAAATTTAATTCAGCTTTCCCATGTTTTATTGAAAATTTTCCATTTAAAGTACATACTATTTCATTTACAGGTATGTAATATATGTTGTTTTTTACACCTATAGGTAAGTCAATCTTAATTTTTTTGTTTTCATAAACTAAGTTTATAGGTGCTTTTTTTAAGTCGAAGCTGTCTAATGAAAAATTTTTATAGCTGGAGCTGCCTTTTACATTAAAAATACTGCTTTTAAAAATTATCGCACCCAATAATGTAAAAACAGTAAGTGCAATTATAATTGTTAATATAATAAATTTACGGCTTCTAATAATATCACTTCTTTCAAAAATCATACTTTAATACTATTTATTATATTGCTTTTATAGAAATATATGTATTAAGTTAAATTTAACTTATATGGTGCAAATTACATAAGGATTAAATATACGTCTATTAAGGTGAGTGAAATAATTTTATGTTATAATATAGTAAAATTTAGAACTCATAGTAAGTGTAAGTAAATGCTTAAAAGACATCATAAGTAGCCAATTATTTATGATGTTTTTGATGAAAGATTTGGAGGAGAATTAATGAGAATTTTACATACTTCTGATTGGCATTTGGGAAAAAATCTAGAGGGGCATAGTCGTATGGATGAACAGGAGGCTTTCCTCAAAGATTTTGTACATATAGTTTCGGATAACAATGTGGATTTAATAATTATTGCAGGAGATATTTATGATAGTCCTAATCCACCTGCAAGGGCGGAAAAAATGTTTTATGATACGCTAAAAAAACTGTCTTCAAATGGGGAGAGAGCAACTTTGGTTATAGCAGGCAATCATGATAATCCGGACAGGTTAGTAGCAGCAGGACCTTTAGCTAGAGATCATGGAATTATAATGGTGGGGACACCAAAATCTGTAGTGCCCATAGGAAATTATGGTAGACATACAGTTGTGAATTCAGGAGAAGGATTTATTGAAATTCATGTAAATGGAGAAAAAGCTGTCATACTTACAGTTCCTTTTCCAAGTGAAAAAAGGCTAAATGAAGTTTTATACGGAGATATGGATGATGAAGAGGAGAGGGCTAAGTCCTATGGTGATAGAATAAAGGCATTGTTTAGTAAATTAAGTGAAAATTATAGAGAGGATACTATAAATATAGTAGTATCTCATTTATTTACTATGGGTAGTGAAGAATCAGGCTCAGAGAGAAATGCCCAGCTTGGAGGAAGCTTTATTGTAGATTCAAGCTGTTTCCCTCAAAATGCCCAGTATATTGCACTTGGTCACGTACATAAACCTCAAATAGTACCAGCTACGGAAAAGAGGGCTAGGTATTCGGGATCTCCTTTAGAATACAATAAAAAGGAAATTCATTTTAAAAAGAAATGTTTCATTATAGATGTAAAAGCAGGAGAAAAGTGTATAGTAAAGGATATAGAATTTAAAACATATAAGCCCATAGAGGTGTGGAAATGTAAAAGTATTCAGGATGCAATAGAAAAATGTGAAGAAAATAAAGATAGGAATTGTTGGGTTTATTTGGAGATAACTACGGACAGGTATATAAGAGAAGATGAAATAAAAATAATGAAAACTACTAAGAAAGATATAATTGAAATTATGCCTAAAATAGCTGAAAAAAGCAATGACAATTTTGATATAAATAGTTTTTCGCAGAAATCCTTTAAGGATATTTTTAAAGAGTTTTATTTAAAAGAGAGAAAAGTAGAACCTCAGGAAGAATTAGTTAATATGTTATTGTCTGTTATGGAAGGTGACGAAAACAATGAAGCCAATTAGACTTAAAATAAAAGGATTAAACAGTTTTATAGAATCACAATGTATAGATTTTGGAAAATTAACCCAAAGAGGTTTGTTTGGAATATTTGGACCTACGGGAAGCGGAAAATCGACCATACTTGATGGTATGACTCTGGCCTTATATGGTGAAACATCCAGAAAAAGTTCAAATTACATCAATATAAATTGTAATACTTTAAGTGTTAGTTTTGAATTCCAGATATCTGGAAGAAATATAAAAAAATATAGAGTTGAAAGAGAATTTAAAAGAGACAATAAAACAGGCAGCCCTAGAAGTAAGTTAGCTAAAATAGTGGATGTTACAGATGATGTGGAAAAGATATTAGAAGAAGGAGCTAGAAATGTAACTGAAAAATGTGAGGATATTATTGGCCTTAGGTTAGAAGACTTTACAAGGACTGTAGTTTTGCCCCAGGGGAAATTTAATGAATTTTTAAGGCTTGAGGGAAAAGACAGAAGAAATATGCTTGAAAGACTTTTTAACCTTCAAGAATATGGTTATGAGCTTTCTGAAAAATTGTCAAAGAAAATAGGCAGGGAAAAAGATAAGGCAAATTTAATTGAAGGTGAGTTAAAAGGTTATGAAAATATAAATGAGAAAGTTTTGGAAGAGAAGAAAAATACACTTTGCGAATTAAATAAAAATTATGATAAGTGTCAAAGTGAACTAGTTAATTCACAAAATGAATTTAACGATGGAAAAGAGCTGTGGAACCTTCAAGAAGATTTGAAACATCAAGTTATAGAGCAGGAGAAACTTAAGAAAAGTGAAGTATACATAAATGAAATCCAGCAAAAAGTTTTATTAGGGGAAAGTGCGTCAAAAGTAAAACCTTATGTTGATGAATATGAAAATACACTTTCAAAAATTAGAAGTATAGAAGAAGAGATTTTGATTTTAAATGATACTATGGTATCTATAAAAAATAATAAAGATGAAATAGAGAGCAAATTAGAGAATGTCAAAAATAAAAGAAATAATGAATTGCCTAATTTAAAAATAAAGGAACAAAAGGCTATTGAGGCAATAGAAGAAAAGTCAGTTTTGAATATACTAATTCATGATAAAGAAAAATTAGAAAAAAATATTGCAGTTTTAAAACAAGATTTGCAAACTAACAGCAGGACTATAGAAAAAAGTGAGGTAGACATTAGTAGGATAAAATGTCAGATAAAAGATAGTGAAAATAAAATGCAGGTTTTGAAAATTCCCGAAGAGTATAAGAAAAAGATTAATGAAGGCATAGTGATTTTGAACAACCTTGAAAGTATTGGTGAACAGAAAAAAAGTACAGCTAGGGATATGGAAAGTTTGAAATCAAGTATTGAAACTGAAGAAAAGAAAAGTGAAATACTAGCTAAAAAAAATAATGAAAAATCCAATTTATTAGAAGATAATAATAAGTTATTGAATAATTTAATAGAGAACTGTCCTGGGGATCAAAACTCACTTTTAACTTTGCAGAAAAATTTAACAGATGTAAGAGATAAATGGAGTAAATATTATGAATATGAAGGTGATTTACACAGCAGCACTACTTTAATAGAAAAACTTAAAATTGAGCTTCAAAACAAGAAAAGTGAAAAAGGTAATTTGGAAAATGAAATTGAAGAAATAGATAAAAAAGTAAAAAAGATTGAAGCTGAAAATTTGGCACATACTTTGAGGAAATCTTTAGTAGAAGGAGAGCCCTGTCCTGTATGTGGATCAGTTCATCATGTTGTAGAAAATGTTATAATTTTAGACTCAAATAATTTGAAAGAACTAAAACTTGATTTAGATGCAAAAATTCAAAAAAGTAATAAACTAAATAATGAAATAGTGAAAATAGATACGAATATTAAAGTACAAAAAGAAAACACAGCAGACAGACATAAAAAAATGAAAGAATTAGGTGAGAATTTTAAAGCATTTCCTTTAAAAGATGTTGAAAGTAAGTTTAATAATTTAAAGAAAGCTGTGGATGAATTTAATAATAAAAAAATAGCTCTGGAAAATAAGATTAAAATTTTAAATCAAGATAAAAATATCATAGAAATTGAGTACAGTAAATCAGTTACGAGAAAGGTAGAAAACAGGTCTCAGCTTCAAAAGTTACAGGAAAGTTTTCAGAAAATAGACCAGAAGTGTGCAAAAGTAAATAGAGAATATAAATCATTGAAACAAGAACTTGGTATTTGTAATTTTAAAGAAAAGAATGAGGAAATCCTTGAAAAGGAGAAAAGTAGAACATTACTTGAAAATGTTATAAAAAATCTAAGAAAAGATTTAGAAATTGAGCAAAGAAAAAAAGAGAGCTTAAATGAAAAATTAATGACTTTACAGACGCAGTTAAGCAAAAACAGTGCTACCTTCGTAGAAAAAAATAAAAGCATAGTGGAAAAAGAAAATAGTATAAAAGATAAAGCCTGTGGTAGGGAAGACTTAGAAAATTTAAAAAGAGAAATATCAGGTAACATAAAAAAAATAGAGTATGAATATGAGGAGATAGAAAAAAACAACAAAAAAATAGAAAAGCAGTATAATGAATGCAGCAGCAGCATAATAGCAGCTCAGAAAAATTTAGTTAGCTTAAATGAGAGATGTACAGATGACCTGGAAAATTTAAGAAAGGCTTTATCAGAAGAAAAAATTCAAAATATGGTTGAGGCTAAAAATAACTATATGCCTAAAGATAAAATTGAGGAACTTAAGATTAAAATAGAACAATATAGAAATGCAAGTGCTAAAATAATTGGTACTATAGAAAACCTTAATACAAAAATAGGTGACAGGAGTTTAAGTGAAGATAGATGGATTGAAATACAAAGTACTAGAGATAAAAATATTGAAACTTTAGAAAAGTTAAAAAAAGACAAAATAGAATTTGAAAGGGAAGTCAAGGATATAGACGAAAAAATAGGTCAGCTTACAAAACTTTTAAATAAAAAACAGAAACTAGAACATGAATTAAGTCTTTTAGATGATTTGGATAAACTGTTCAAAGGGAAAAAATTTGTAGAATTTGTAGCCCAGAATCAGCTGAAATATATATCCATAGAAGCAGACAAGAGGTTAAAGGAAATTACCTGTGGAAATTATGGATTGGAAGTTGATAAGGATGGCAGATTTATTATAAGGGATTATAAAAATGGTGGAGCACAAAGAGATGCATCTACTTTATCTGGAGGAGAGACTTTTGTAACATCACTGGCACTGGCGCTAGCACTATCTGCCCAAATACAATTAAAGGGAAGTGCGCCGCTAGAACTATTCTTCCTGGATGAAGGTTTTGGAACTCTTGATGATAACCTTCTGGAGGTGGTTATGGATTCCCTGGAGAAAATTCATAATGACAGGTTGTCCATAGGTATAATAAGTCATCTTGAATCAATTAAAGATAGGATGCCTGTAAAGCTTATAGTTACTCCTGCAGAGTCAGGAATGGGTGGAAGCAAAGTTAAAATAGAAATAAATTAATTATGAAATCATTGGAATTATTTATTGACATTGATTTAAACTTATAGTAAACTCGTGTTTAAAGATAAAAGCAATGACAGGACTAGTAGATATGTTAAATATTTTAAAGAGAGTGGGACAAGGTGAAATCCCATAAATATACATATCTAAGATCACCCTGGAGCTGTAGGCTGAATATATTGTAAGCTGATCCGGCTTGTATAGGCCGTTATATGAATCAAGTAGAAATTGGGTGGTACCGCGACAGACTTTTTCGCCCCAGCGAAAGAGAGCTGTTTTTTTTATACACCAAAAGGAAATTTTATCCGATCACTACCATTGCTAACCCCCCCATCTTCTATTGAAGTGGGGGGTAAGCACTGCTACGTGCCTGGATAAGTTCTTCTAAGGTTCAGCTGGAGAAAGTCATCTTTATAAGCAAACTCCATCTGAACCTAAGAATCACTTGATTAATTAGGTTGGAGGTGTAGTAGATATTGCTTTATTTGTCGCCTTTACATTGATAACGCGGTGAAGCTTTGTTCGATATAAGTATGACAGCATATCAGTTAATTTAAAAAAATTTACAGAAGGGATGGAGACTTGGTAATGAATATTGTAGTTTTAATTAAACAGGTTCCTGATATGGAAAAAGTAAAATTTGACAGAGAAAAGGGAGTAGTGGATCGTAAATCTGCAGGTGTAGAGATCAATCCGTTTGATCTAAATGCACTGGAAGCAGCAGTGCAAATAAGTGAAAAAATTGATGCTAAGGTTACAGTAGTAAGCATGGGACCTCCAAGTGCAGATCAGGCCTTAAGGGAATGCATTGCAAGAGGTGCTAATGAAGGAATTCTTATAAGCGATGTAAAATTTGGGGGGTCAGATACTAAGGCCACATCATCTATACTTGCAAGTGCAATAAAAAAAATAGGCAGCTGTGATTTGGTCATTGCTGGAGAAAAAACTGTGGATGGAGATACAGGACAGGTTGGACCTGAAGTTGCAGAATTTTTGGATGTACCTCATGCAAGTTATGTAAGTAAGATTACAGATGCAAGTGATGATAAAATTGAAGTTTGTTCTGAAATATGGGAAGGAACTTATTTAAAAAGTGTAAAGTTACCAGCTTTAATTACAGTTACTAAAGATATAAATGAACCAAGGCTTCCGAGCTTTAAAAATAAAATGAAAGCTAGAAAGGCAGAAATACAGACTTTAAAATTTGAAGATTTAAAGGAATATACAGATGCTGATAAAGTTGGTTTTAAAGGATCACCTACAAAGGTTAAAAAGATAGAAGTACCCAAAATACAGAAAAGACAAGGAAAAATTTATAGAGAAGCGGATGCAGCTAAGGCAGAAGATGAACTTGTAGATATATTTAGAAAAAAGAAAATTTTGGAGGCATAATGATATGGAAAAGGAATATAATGGAGTTTTAGTATTTGCAGAACAGAAAAAAGGGGAAATCCATAAAGTAAGTTATGAACTTCTTGGAAAAGCTAGGGAACTTGCAGGTAAGTTAGATATACCTGTGTACAGTGCACTTTTAGGACCTTGTGGTATTAAAGCTGAGGAACTTATATACAGGGGTGCAGATAAGGTATTTTATGTTGAAGATGATATATTTAATGCACCGGAAGAGACAGTTTATAAAACTAACCTGGAAAATTTGATTAAGAAAATTAAACCTGAAATTTGTTTAATAGGCGCAACAAGTCTTGGGAGATCACTGGCACCTAGGCTTGCAGCTTCTCTTGAAACAGGGCTTACAGCAGATTGTACAGGCCTTGAAATAGATGAAGATGGAAAGCTTATACAAATAAGGCCCGCCTTTAGTGAGAATATATTGGCACATATAAAGTCAGACACATATCCACAGATGTCTACAGTAAGATATAAGGAATTTAATGAAAGCAAGAGAGATGAAAATAGAAAAGGTGAAATTGTGAAGGTAGATGCAGTTAAGCCTGAAAATGAACTTGTAAAAGTTATAAAAGAATTGAAATCCCAGGAAGTAAACATCTCTGATGCAAGTGTTGTAGTTGCAGCAGGCAAAGGATTAAAAAAAGCAGAAGATATGGCTATGATAAAAGAACTTGCTGACTTACTTTCTGGGGTAGTAGGAGCTAGCAGGGAGATAGTTGATGATGGCTTTATATCTAAGGACTTCCAGGTAGGCTACAGTGGAAACAGGGTAAAACCTAAATTATATATAGCTTGTGGAATTTCAGGGGCTCCACAGCATTTAGCAGGAATGAAGGAATCAGACTTTATTGTTGCAATTAATACAGATCCATCAGCTCCAATATTTAATGTAGCTGACTATGGAATAGTAGATGATATGTACAAGGTAGTACCTGATTTAATTAGTAAAATAAAGCAGGGAAGTTTAGAAACTGTAAGCTGTTAAAATAAAAAAGGGGGCATTAAAAATGAATACTGATTTAATAAAAAATTCACCAGAAAAAGTAGTTGAAAGTTTAAGAAAAGTTGTAGGAGATGATTGGGTTACTAACGATTTATCTCAAATGCAGGGTTATCTTTATGATGAGACTGAAACATTACTTCGTCCAGAAGCATGTAAAGATTGTGTGGTAGTTAAACCAGCTTCACCTGAGGAAATATCAGAAGTGTTAAAGTATGCAAATAAGGAAGTATTGCCTGTAATCGTCAGGGGCGGCGGTACAGGAGTAGTTGCTGGAGCAATACCAACACAGCCAAGCATTATTTTATCCTTGGAGAGACTAAATAAGGTTGTTGAATTTGACGAAAAGAATCTTATGATTACTTTAGAATCTGGAGCAACGCTGTCTCAACTACTTGAAGAACTAAATAAGAATGGCAAATTATTTTTTCCTGTACATCCGGGAGATGAAGGTGCACAAGTGGGAGGCATGGTTGCAGCAAACGCAGGTGGTACAAGGGCTGTAAAGCATGGAATTATGAGAAATCATGTTAAAGCGTTGGAAGTAGTTCTTGCCACAGGAGAGATAATTACTTTAGGTGGAAAATTACTAAAAAATAATATGGGTTATGATCTGCTTCAACTTATGATAGGAAGTGAAGGAACTCTTGGCATTATTACAAAAGTAACGCTCAGGCTATATGCAAGAAGTAAATGCAATGGAACATTACTGGTTTCATTTAACAGCCAGAGAGATGCTTGTGATGCAGTACCTGAAATACTGCAAGAGGGAATCACACCTCTTGCCATTGAATACATGGATAGAGTAATATCTGAAAAAGCAGCAGAGCAGCTTGGAACTACCTGGCCTGCAGCTAAAGGTTCTGTGGATTTGATGTTCATACTGGATGAATGCAGTGAAGATGATTTGTATTCTAATAGTGAAAAAGTTGTAGAAATATGTGAAAAACATGGTTCTGTAGATAGCATTGTAGCGGAAACTGAAAAGGATCAGAGACATCTTTTGCAGATAAGAAGTAATGCATATGGTCCTTATAAAGATAATATAGCAGATATTATGGATGTAGCTGTACCACCGTCTTCTGTACCTGATTTCTTTGATGATGTAAAAAGGTTGACTAAAGAGTATGGCAATGAAATTGTATCTCTTGGCCATATAGGAGATGGAAATATTCATAACTTTATCATGGGTGACAATGGCAAACTCCCTGCTAATTATGAGCAGCTTAAAGAAGAGATATACAAGACTGCAATAAAGTATGGTGGAACAATAACAGCAGAGCATGGTACAGGAAAGACTAGAAAGAAGCATATGCCTCTTCAATTTAGTCAGGCTGAAATAAATATCATGGAGAATATCAAAAGAGCTTTTGACCCAAATAGTATTTTAAGTCCTGGAAATATAGTAGATTAGAAGTTATATCAATTTCTAATCCTAATAAGAGTCTGTGTTAGCTCATTATGTGCTGTGAGTAGCACAGGCTTTTTGAATATTAAATTTCCAGTATAATGTTGAAAAAGGAGATGTGTGTAGTATGAAAACCATAAAAAATATATCTGCCATTGGATTAGGAGCTATTGGATGTGCCTACACCAGTAAATTGTATGATTTTAATCCAGAAGGAATAAAATTTATAGCTGGAGAAGAAAGAGCTGAAAGGTACAGAAGAAGTGGATTTATAATTAACGGGAAAAAGTATAATTTTACGTATATAGATCCAAAGGAAAAATGCCAGCCAGCAGATTTGATTATTGTCTCCGTAAAGTCAAATCAGTTAACTCAAGCTATTTGTGATATGAGAAACCATGTAGGAGAAAATACTATTATAATTTCTCTCATGAATGGCATTACTAGTGAGGAGATTATAGGAAAAGAATATGGAATGGATAAGATACTCTATGCCTTATGCATTGGCATTGATGGAAATCGTAAGAAAAACAATATCAGTTTTTCTAATATTGGAAACATAACCTTTGGAGAAAAGGTAAATAAAGTTTATTCAGAAAAAGTACAAAAAGTAAAGACTCTCTTTGACAATGCAAAAATTCCTTATAAAATTCCAGAAGACATGATGCGTGCTCTGTGGTATAAGTTTATGGTAAATGTAGGTATAAATCAAACTTCAGCAGTTCTTAGGGCAACTTATGGTGTATTTCAAAGTAAAAATGAGGCTAAAGAACTTATGGAATCTGCAATGTGGGAAGTGGTAAAATTATCACAAAAAGTAGGGGTTAATTTAAGCAAAAATGATATAGAAAAATGGCAAAAAGTGTTAAATGCTCTAGGACGTGACAGCAGGACCTCAATGTGTCAGGATATTGTATATGGCAGAAAAACTGAAGTTGATATATTTGCAGGTACTGTTTGTAAGTTAGGAGAGAAATATGGTGTAGACACTCCTGTTAACAGGACACTTTTAAATATAATAAAGTTAATTGAATAGGTGAATTTTATACCCTTTTAAGGGTATATTTTTTTACGCTTTTTTAAAAAATGGGTAAATATTATCATTATAGCATTGTTATACCAATTAGTTTATTGTAAAATAGAATAGGATTTAGTTTCAAGTAAAATTCATTGAAGCTTAGGGGGAAATTGAGGGGGTTTTAGTGTGAATAAAAGTCCTGTAACTGTTTTAAAAGAAAAATGTACAGGTTGCAATAAGTGTATAAGAACTTGTCCTATTCTTGGTGCAAATGTTACAACAACTGAAAATGGTGTAAGTAAGGTTTACATAGATGAGGAAAGATGTATTGGATGCGGTGAATGTGTAAAGGTTTGCGAACATGGGGCTAGAGATTTTAAAGATAGTACTGAAAACTTTTTTAAGGATTTGAAAGAAGGTAAAAAAATAACAGTAATAGCTGCACCATCTATTATAGTTAATATTAAAAATTACAAGAAATTTTTTGGATATCTTAAATCTTTGGGAGTATCTATAATTTACGATGTTTCTTTTGGTGCAGATATTACTACCTGGGCTTATCTAAAAGCAATGAAGGAGAATAATATTTCTTCTTTAATATCACAGCCCTGTCCTATCGTGGTTAATTATATTGAAAAATATAAGCCTGAATTAATAGAATATTTAGCGCCTATACACAGTCCTATGATGTGTACTGCTGTTTACTTGAAAAAATATAAGCATATATGTGAAGATATAGCTTTTCTGTCACCTTGTATTGGCAAGTTAATTGAAATCAATGATAAGAATACAGAAGGGTATGTGAAATATAATGTAACCTATAAAAAGATTTTAGATTATTTGAGAGATAATAATGTGAATTTGAACAATTACGATGAAGTTGAATTTGATAATGTTCCTGCTTCTCTAGGGGTTGTTTATAGTTTACCAGGCGGATTAAAAGCAAATGTAAAAGCTAGAACTGAAGAATTACATGTTCTTCAGGTAGAGGGACATAAAGAGGCAATTGAGTACTTGAATAAGTATTCTGATAGAGTTAAAGCTAATAAGCTTCTACCTAGTTTACTGGATATTTTAAATTGTAAAAATGGATGTAATATAGGTACAGCTTCCTTAGACAATTTAACGGAATATGATATTCAATATAGGTTTCATGATATGAAGATGGAAAAGTTAAGGGAAAAAGCTGGCTTGTTTAAGAAAAAAATTAAATCAATAGACGAGTACTTTGATAAAAATCTTAATTTAAACGATTTCGTAAGAAAGTATACTGCACAGAAGGTTAAAAAAATAATTGAACCTACTCAAAAAGATTATGACAACATATTTAATGAGATGATGAAAACTACAACTTTAGGAAAAGAATTTAACTGTTCTGCTTGTGGATATACTACTTGCAAGGAAATGGTAAAGATGATTTTTAACGGTATAAATTCTAAGGAAAATTGTATTTATTATGTGAAGAAAAAAATCAATATGGAATATAGCGAACTGGAAGAAAAAAATGAAGAGGTGAAAGAGTCTATAAACAAAATAACTGTACTAGCTAAGGAAAGGCAACGAAAATCAGATGAAATAATTAAATTTGCAAATACTCTATTGGCAGCTATAAATGAAGTAAGTAAAGGAAATGAGGAAAGCGCATCTGCAATTCAAGATATAGTAGAAGAATTAAAGTCAATAATGGATATATCAAGTAAGTTAAAGGAAAACATTCATCAGATAAATGAAAAGTTAGATAAATTCACGGATTCATCAGATAGTATTGTGGCTATTTCAGAGCAGACTAATTTACTTTCGCTAAATGCAGCAATAGAAGCAGCACGGGCAAATGAACATGGAAAAGGTTTTGCAGTAGTAGCAGATGAAGTAAAAAAGCTAGCAGAGCAATCTAAAACCACTGCACAATCTACTAAAAATGAAGAAAATGAAATGATGCAATCCATTTTAAAGGTTATAGAAGTATCTGATTTACTCCAGAACAAAATGGATAATATAAATAACGATATATTAACTATATCGGAAACTATCCAAGAGATAAGTGCTAAGAGTCAGGAGATAGTTTCTAGCTCTGAAAAGTTAATAAATAGTGAGTCACATTAATTTAATTGAAGCCATCGTAAAAACTGAGTTATACCATATATAACTCAGTTTTTTGCTGACCAAATTAGGAAGTATAAGACAAGTGAGTTGACCTTAATTGAAAAAGGATATATTATGTAATATGACGTTTATGATATTACTGCAAAATTTTATATTAATAACTATACTTACGTGTACCACAGTTGCAATTTTAGACAAAAGCTGTCATCTTTTGCATTAGCGGATGCACTTGGTAAATTTAAAGATGAAGATGGTGGGATGAACAGATGGTAGTATTAAATGCAATTGGAAGTGTGCTTAGCATAGTAATTATGATATGTACAGGATATGTGCTTACAAAATTTAAATGGCTTAATGAGAACATATCAAAAGTATTTTCAAAATTAGTGTGCAATGTAGCCCTTCCTTGCCTTATGATTTCTAATTTAATGGGTAACTTTACAAGAGATAAATTGGATCATATAGGGAAAGGACTTATTATACCAGTTTTATCTATGGCTATAGGTTATATACTAGCTATATTGATTTCTAAGATCATAAAGGTGAAAAAGGAGAGAACTGGTACATTTCGGTCTATGTTTTTTGTATCTAACTCCATATTTATTGGATTGCCTATAAACTTGGCGTTGTTTGGTTCAAAAAGTGTTCCCTATGTGCTTTTATACTATATAGCAAATACTACTTTTTTTTGGACAATAGGAGCTTATGGAATAAGCTCAGATGGACAAGCTAATAAAAAAACAAGTATTTTTTCAAAGGAAACTTTAAATAGAATATTTTCTCCTCCACTTATGGGATTTATAATAGCAATGATATTTATATTTTGTGGAATAAAACTTCCTAAGTTCGCTATGGATACCTGTAAATACTTTGGAGATATGACAACGCCACTTTCTATGTTGTTTATAGGGATAACAATTTACTATGTGGATATAAAGAAAATGAAGATGAGTAAAGATATATTTTTTGTTCTAATAGGAAGGTTCATTATATCACCAGTTTTAATAATATTTCTGGCAGGTTTCTTCCCTATACCTGAGCTCATGAAAAAAGTGTTTATAATACAAGCTGCTATGCCAGTAATGACAAATACTTCTATAGTGGCAAAGGCATATGGTGCTGACTATGAATATGCAGCAGTAGTTACATCATTGACAACGGCCTTAAGTTTACTAGTTATTCCTATATATATGGTTATAATATAGTTAAAAGTTGATAATTTAATTTGAAATGATTATATAATACACTTATTTCTAAATTTAATAAAATTATACACTACTAAATAATAAAGTAAACACTTAAAAACAAATTAAAATACAATTGTAGTTTTATAGTTATAAGATAAACAGAGTTCTTCGAATCAGGTGGAGGTTTAATTCCATCTGATACTTGGAAACCGTCATCCAGAGACGCATTTGCTTTTTATTTCTACTTGGATAAATGGAAATATTAGAGCAGGTAGTCATCGGATAAAAAAGATAAATATGAAAATACATTAGTATTAAATTTTAGTATTTAAATTACATACACACACTAAATTTTTTTGATAAAATAAATTTAAAAACAAATAAACTTAAAATAGAGTATAAAAAAAACAGACACACACCCTAATGGGGCGAAGGTCTGTCGCTGTACCACCCAAATTATTACTCGTATATATAACGGCTGTGCCGGCATAACTTACTTTATATAAAGTTCAGTTTGCAACTTAGGAGTGATTTTCAACAACTGTAGCTTATGGGTTCGCACCAAATCCCCATTCTCTGAAAGCATATTTTTGCTTACTCTTCTCCGTCATCGTTTTTTTATTTGCACTAACTATACTATAAAAAAATATGTATGTCAACAATTTTTTTTGAAATATATAATTAACTATATAAAGAAATTCTAAATAAAAAATCAAGGTACAATCTAAATATTTTTACAATCTTCAGCTTGGTTAAATATTTTGATAAGCCTAAACAATAAATTCTAAAAAGCTAAAAGTTTAAATTGAGTATTTGATTTTATGAAATTATGAAAAATATTTTTTACGGTAATATAATGTAAGAAAAACATAATGCAATAAAAAAGCAAAAAAAGTTTTAAGAAAACTATTGACATTATTCTCATAAGGTATTATTATCGTCACATACACTAAATATTGATAAAGTAAATTTCAAAAACAAATAAATTTTTCAAAGTGATTTAAAACCAATTAGGTTTATTTTAGTTTTAATAAAATAAATAATATTTATTAGTTATATCCATGGGGGGTATTTCTAATTGATATTTTAAATTGGTACAATTGTAGAGTATAAAGACAATGATAGGGAAGAGTAAATAGAAAGTATTTCTTAGAGAGTGAGATTTTGGTGAAAACTCATAAATATGACTATTGAAGGTAGCCTTGGAGTCGTGAGCTGAAACTAAGTAGGCTTTACCGGTAAAACCGTTATTACTTTGAGTAAAAAAATTGGGTGGTACCGCGCGACCAAACTTCTCGCCCCAAGCAGAGAATGTTGGTTGTTTTTTTATACAAAAAATTAGTGGTAATTGCTCAAATGCTGGTTCTTAAAATTGAAATAGATTATTTTACAATTAAATAATTTATAAAATATGGAATATATGCACTTGCAATAGTCATAAAATTCTTAATTATGCGAATTAAAAATCATTTTTTAAGTATCAAGTAAAATATTATTTAAATGTTTAAAGTATTAAAAAGTTCAATATATACAAAAATAGTATAAATAAATTATTCAGGAGGAAAGTATTATGGAAAAATTAAAAGTTTATTATGATGAGGATGCAGATTTAAATCTCTTGAAAGGAAAGAAAATAGCTATACTTGGCTTTGGAAGTCAGGGACATGCACATGCTTTGAATTTAAAAGAAAGTGGACTCGACGTAATAGTCGGTTTATATAAAGGTAGTAAGTCATGGAAAAAGGCTGAAGATTATGGATTTAAGGTATATGAAATAGCTGAAGCTGTTAAACAAGCAGATATTATAACAGTACTTCTACCAGATGAAAAACAAAAACAAATTTATGAAGAAAGCATAAAGGATAATTTATCAGAAGGAAATGCATTGTTCTTTGCACATGGATTCAACATTCATTTTAATCAGATAGTACCACCTAAGTTTGTAGATGTTTTGATGATTGCTCCAAAAGGACCAGGACATATAGTTAGAAGAGAATATACATTAGGCAATGGAGTTCCATGTCTCTATGCAGTATATCAAGATTACAGTGGAAAAGGAAAAGAAATTGCTTTAGCTTATGGAAAAGGAATTGGTGGAACTAGAGCAGGAGTTATGACTACAACATTTAAAGTTGAAACTGAAACTGATTTATTCGGTGAACAAGTAGTACTTTGTGGAGGAGTTGCAGAACTTATAAAAGCAGGTTTTGATACATTAGTTGAAGCTGGATATGCTCCTGAAAATGCATATTTTGAATGTCTACATGAGATGAAGTTAATAGTTGACTTGATATATGAAGGTGGATTAGCTAGAATGAGATATTCTGTAAGCGATACTGCTGAATATGGAGATTACAAGATAGGTAAGAGAATAATCAATGACAATACAAGAGCTGAGATGAAAAAGGTTCTTACAGAGATCCAGGATGGAACATTTGCAAGAGAATGGCTTCTTGAGAACAAAACTGGAAGACCAGGATTTACAGCAAGAAGAAGAATGGAAAAAGATGCTCCAATAGAAAAAGTTGGTAAAGAACTTAGATCAATGATGTCATGGATCAATGAAAATCCTGATAATGAGTAATTAAAAAGTAGAATGTTCATTTGATAGTATTAAAATATTTATTAAATTGGGGTAATATTTTAACAGTATATCAATAAAAAAATTACTATGAATAACGCTTGTGAATAAGGGGGCTTATCATTTAGCGGATGACTTAAGTTTACAGGAGAAGTTGAGGAGGCACTTCCCCCCCCTAATCCCTGTAATATCAATGAATCTTACTTAATGGAAGTTTGATTCTCCCACTAAGTTTAGATGAATTATCTAGGGGTGTAGCTACTGTTATCTCCCACTTTGATAGAAAAGCAGATATTCCAAATCTTTGATTTGGTATAGTCGCTTTCGCTGTGTGAGTGGGAGTGTTACAGTAGGTAGCCATCAGATAAATAATCTAGTTTTTTAGGGGCAAAATAATTATAGAAATACATACATTTGCAATAATCATAAAATTCTTAATTATGGGAATTGCAAGCTATTTTTTAAACATCAAGTAGTATATTATTTAAATATTTAGAGTATTAAAAAGTTCAATATATACAAAAATAGTATAAATAAATTATTCAGGAGGAAAGTATTATGGAAAAATTAAAAGTTTATTATGATGAGGATGCAGATTTGAATCTCTTGAAAGGAAAGAAGATAGCTATACTTGGCTTTGGAAGTCAGGGACATGCACATGCTTTAAATTTAAAAGAAAGTGGACTCGATGTAATAGTCGGTTTATATAAAGGTAGTAAGTCATGGAAAAAGGCTGAAGATTATGGATTTAAGGTATATGAAATAGCTGAAGCTGTTAAACAAGCAGATATTATAACAGTACTTCTACCAGATGAAAAACAAAAACAAATTTATGATGAGAGCATAAAAGATAATTTATCAGAAGGAAATGCATTGTTCTTTGCACATGGATTTAACATTCATTTTAATCAGATAGTACCACCTAAGTTTGTAGATGTTTTGATGATTGCACCTAAAGGACCAGGACATATAGTTAGAAGAGAATATACATTAGGTAATGGAGTTCCATGTCTCTATGCAGTATATCAAGATTACAGTGGAAAAGGAAAAGAAATTGCTTTAGCTTATGGAAAAGGAATTGGTGGAACTAGAGCAGGAGTTATGACTACAACATTTAAAGTTGAAACTGAAACTGATTTATTCGGTGAACAAGTAGTACTTTGTGGAGGAGTTGCAGAACTTATAAAAGCAGGTTTTGATACATTAGTTGAAGCTGGATATGCTCCTGAAAATGCATATTTTGAATGTCTACATGAGATGAAGTTAATAGTTGACTTGATATATGAAGGTGGATTAGCTAGAATGAGATATTCTGTAAGCGATACTGCTGAATATGGAGATTACAAGATAGGTAAGAGAATAATCAATGACAATACAAGAGCTGAGATGAAAAAGGTTCTTACAGAGATCCAGGATGGAACATTTGCAAGAGAATGGCTTCTTGAGAACCAAACTGGAAGACCAGGATTTACAGCAAGAAGAAGAATGGAAAAAGATGCTCCAATAGAAAAAGTTGGTAAAGAACTTAGATCAATGATGTCATGGATCAATGAAAATCCTGATAATGAGTAATTAAAAAGTAGAATGTTCATTTGATAGTATTAAAATATTTATTAAATTGGGGTAATATTTTAACAGTATATCAATAAAAAAATTACTATGAATAACGCTTGTGAATAAGGGGGCTTATCATTTAGCGGATGACTTAAGTTTGCAGGAGAAGTAGGGGAGGCACTTTTTCCTCCTAATCCCTGTAATGTAAATATCTATCTTTTTAGGGGCAAAATAATTATAGATAGATATTACTTGTAAATAAAAGAGGGCTTATAAATATAAAATGTGCGAAAATTATTACGAAATTATATATAGGTATTATAAAAACTATGATGGAGAAGAGTAAATGGTTGAGTGTTTTTAGGGAATGGGTATAAGGTGAAAATCCATGAATGCGAAACTTTTGAAAATCACTCCTAAGTTGCAAGCTGAAATTAGTAAGCT
This sequence comes from Clostridium ragsdalei P11, assembly GCF_001675165.1. Lineage (GTDB taxonomy): Bacteria > Bacillota > Clostridia > Clostridiales > Clostridiaceae > Clostridium_B > Clostridium_B ragsdalei. Next base: position 5,483 of record NZ_LROS01000029.1, on the reverse strand, counting down.
GTGTCGGTATTACCGTTATTAGAATTGGAAACAATTGGGTGGTACCACAAAGCTTCTTGCCCTAGGCAGGTGGTTATTTTTTTACAAAAAATTTCCAGAATTAAGGAGGATACTAAAAATGAAAAGTGATTCAGTAAAAAAGGGAATTAAGGCAGCTCCAGCAAGAGCACTTATGTATGGAATGGGATATACAAAAGAGGAAATTGAAAGACCTCTTATAGGAATAGTAAATTCACAAAACGAAATAGTTGCAGGTCATATGCATTTAGATGAAATAGCAAAAGCTGCAAAACTTGGAGTAGCAATGTCTGGAGGTACTCCTATAGAGTTTCCTGCTATTGCAGTTTGCGATGGAATTGCAATGGGTCATGTTGGAATGAAGTATTCTCTTGCTTCAAGAGAACTAATAGCAGATTCAATTGAAGCTATGGCAACAGCTCATGGTTTTGACGGATTGGTGCTTATTCCTAACTGTGACAAAATTGTACCTGGAATGCTTATGGCAGCTGCAAGACTTAATATACCAGCGGTAGTAGTAAGTGGGGGACCTATGAGGGCAGGTAAGCTAAATAACAAAGCACTTGATTTTAGCACTTGTATTGAAAAGGTGGCAGCTTGCAGTGATGGAAAAGTAACAGAGGAAGAACTTGAAGAAGAAGCTAAGAGAGCTTGTCCTGGGTGTGGCTCTTGCTCAGGATTATTTACAGCAAACAGTATGAATAGTCTTACAGAAGTACTTGGAATGGGTTTACCTCTAAATGGAAGTGCCCTTGCACAAACTGGTGAGAGGAATCAGCTGGCGAAATATGCAGGAATGTATGTAATGGATTGTGTAAAGAACAATAGACGACCAAGAGATATACTAACTTTAGATGCATTTAAAAATGCTATAACAGTAGATATGGCTATGGCAGGATCTACAAATACAGTACTTCATCTTCCAGCAATTGCTCATGAGGCAGGTATAGAACTTAATTTGGATTTATTTCATGAAATAAGTAAACATACACCTTGTCTTACAAAATTAAGTCCAAGTGGCAAACATCATATGGAAGATCTTCATCTGGCAGGGGGAATACCGGCTCTTATGAATGAACTTTCTAAGAAAGGTCTTATAAATGAAGATGCACTTACTGTTACCGGAAAAACTGTAGGCGAAACTATAAAGGATTTTAAAGTGCTTGATTATGAAGTTATAAGAAGTGTAGACAATGCTTACAGCAGCGAAGGTGGAATAGCAATACTTAGAGGAAACCTGGCACCAGATGGAGCTGTAGTTAAAGAATCTGCAGTTTCAAAAGAAATGATGGTACATGAAGGACCAGCTAGGGTATATGATTCTGAAGAAGAAGCAGTTAAGGCTATATTTGGCAATGAAATAAATAAAGGTGATGTAATTGTAATAAGATATGAAGGACCAAAAGGCGGACCTGGAATGAGAGAAATGCTTTCACCAACCTCTGCTATAGCAGGTATGGGTTTAGATAAAGATGTAGCACTTTTAACAGATGGAAGATTTTCAGGAGCTACAAGAGGGGCATCGATAGGCCATGTATCACCAGAAGCTATGGAAGGTGGACTAATAGGACTTGTAGAAGAAGGAGATACTATATTTGTAGATATTACAAATAAAAAGTTGGAGCTAAAAGTAAGTGAAGAAGAACTTGAAAAGAGAAGAAAGAACTATGTAAAGCCTGAACCTAAGATAAAAACAGGATATTTATCAAGATATGCAAAATTAGTTACTTCTGCAAATACAGGTGCAGTTCTTAAATAATCAGAGTTTTTTAATGTACTTTTAATTTGTAAATATACTCAACTTTTGCAGTTTGAAAACTTCGCGAAGTAAAGCTTCGCAAGTTAAGAATTAATAATGAAAAGTTAATAGTTAAGGATGATTTTTAGCTATCGCAAAAAATCTTTTAATTTATATGAACCAGTCATGTTTCGCTTTAGCGAAACGAGCCATCAAAAATTTAATCGAAGATTTTTTGTAGTGTAACGGAAAAAAATCCACATTAACTATTAATTCTTCATTCTTAACTATTAATTAAAAATGTTGTTTTGCAAAGTTTTTACATTAAGTGAAAATTTCATATATGTGAAAGTTGAGTAAATATATTATTTAATAAAAATTCAGAATAAACTATTGACATTTGAATTGCTTTATAGTAAAATATACTCATATTTAAATAATAAAAGCTTTGACAGGGACTATTAAATATGATGTATATTTTAAAGCGAGTGGGATCTGGTGTAAACCCATAAATATTTCATATTGAAACTCACCCTTGAGCTGTAAGCTGAAATTATAGTAAGCTGTGCCGGTGTGAATCGTTATTGAATTAAGTAATAAAATTGGGTGGTACCGCGAACAGATTTCTCGCCTCAAGAGAAAGGCTGTTTTTTTGTGCTAATTTTTAACCTAAAATTACCTATATTAATTACTTTGAATTATCAATGAATCTTACTTAGTGGGATTTTGTTTCTCCCACTAAGTTTAGATGAATTATCTAGGGGCGTAGCTACTGTTATCTCCCACTTTGATAGAAGTGGGAGTGTTACAGTAGGTAGCCATCAGATGAATATTTAGTGTGTATCAAGTTTAAATTTGATTTAAGTAATTTAATTTTTAGAAACTATTTGTAAATGTAAATTAGAAAATATAAAATACGTATTAATATATGAAAGCTTTGAAAGGGATAAGTAGATATTATAATATTTTAAAGAGAGTGAGAGTTTTGGTGTAAGCTCACAGATATATAATATTGAAACTCACCCTTGAGCTGTAAGCTGAAATTAGTAGGCTGTGCCGGCTTTGCCGTTATTAAATTGAGTAATAAAATTGGGTGGTACCGTGAACAGACTTCTCACCCCATAAGGAGTCTGTTTTTTTGTACCCAAAAATCTTATTAAATTGAATTTACAAGGAGAGATGGTTATGAAAGCTGCTGAAGCAGTTATCCAATGTTTAAAAAAGGAAAATGTAAATATGGTATTTGGGTATCCTGGTGCTGCAGTGGTTCCTATATATGAAGCTTTGAGAAAATCAGATGTGAAGCATATATTAGTAAGACAGGAACAAGCTGCAGGACACTCTGCTAGTGGATATGCTAGGTCAACTGGAGAAGTGGGAGTCTGTATAGTTACATCAGGGCCTGGCGCAACCAATCTCATTACTGCCATTGCTGCTGCATATATGGATTCCATTCCTCTTGTTGTTATTACGGGTCAGGTTAAGTCTACATTAATCGGAAGGGATGTATTTCAAGAATTAGATATCACAGGTGCTACAGAATCTTTTACAAAATATAGTTTTCTTGTAAGAGATGCTAAATCTATACCTAAGACTATAAAGGAAGCATTTTATATAGCTGAAACTGGTAGAAAAGGCCCTGTGCTTGTAGATATACCTATGGATATAATGGAAGAAGATATTGATTTTGAATATCCTGAAAGTGTAAATATAAGAGGATACAAACCTACTGTTAAAGGGCACTCTGGGCAAATAAAGAAAATAATAGATAGAATCAAAGTTAGCAAGAGGCCTCTTATTTGTGCAGGTGGCGGAGTTATACTGGCAAATGCACAAAAAGAACTGGAGCAATTTGTTAGAAAATCACATATACCTGTTGTTCATACTCTTATGGGAAAAGGATGCATAAATGAAAATAGTGATTATTATGTAGGTTTAATAGGTACTCATGGCTTTGCTTATGCCAACAAAGTTGTACAAAATGCAGATGTACTAATACTTGTTGGAGCTAGAGCTTCAGATAGAACTATCAGTGGGGTAAAAAAATTTGCAAAGGATGCAGATATAATTCATATAGATATCGATCCTGCTGAAATAGGTAAAATTCTGAACACTTATATTCCAGTAGTTGGTGATTGTAGAAGTGTTTTATCTGATTTAAATAAAGAAATAGTAGCTCCACAGACGGAAAAATGGATGGAAGAAATTAAAAACTGGAAGAAAGATTTGTATATAGAAAGAAAGCCTACAGATAAAGTTAATCCAAGATATGTGTTAAAAACTGTTTCTGATACATTAGGAGAAGAAGTTATTTTGACAGCAGATGTAGGACAAAATCAGTTGTGGTGTGCCCGTAATTTTAGGATGGCAGGGAATAGAAAGTTTTTAACTTCTGGAGGCCTCGGAACTATGGGATATTCTCTTCCAGCAGCTATTGGTGCTAAAATTGCATGTCCTGATAAACAAGTTATAGCTTTTGCAGGTGATGGTGGATTTCAAATGAGTCTTTTTGAACTTGGGACTATTGCCGAAAACAATCTAAATATTATTATAGTGTTGTTTAACAACTCAGGACTTGGTATGGTTAGAGAAATACAAGATAACAAATATGATGGAGAGTTTGGGGTAAATTTTAGGACTAATCCAAATTTTGTTAAACTTGCAGAAGCCTATGGCTTGACAGCTAAGAGAGTAGAAAATGATGTTGAATTTGAAGGGGTTTTTAAAGAAGCATTAGATTCAAGCAAGGCATTTTTAATAGAGTGCATTGTAGATCCTCATGAGAGAACTTTTTAGAAAGAGGTGATTACTATAAAAAAGTATGTGATGTCAGTATTAGTGGAAAATCATTCAGGTGTTTTAAGTAAAGTAGCCGGACTTTTTAGTAGAAGGGGATATAATATTCACAGTCTTACTGTAGGAGTTACAGGAGATCCTGAAATATCACGAATGACTATTGTATCCATTGGAGACGACTATATGTTTGAACAGATAAGTAAACAGCTGAATAAATTGATTGAAGTTATAAAAGTAATAGAATTAGACCCCGATGCATCTGTTTATAGGGAGTTATCTCTTATAAAAGTTTGTGCAGAAGCCAACAATAAACTGTTAATTATGGAAAGCGTAAATACTTTTAGAGGTAAAATAGTGGATATGAATGAAAAAAGTATGATAATTGAAATAACCGGAAATGAAAAGAAGATATCTGCTTTTATTGAACTAATGAAACCTTATGGAATAAAGGAAATTATACGTACTGGACTTACTGCACTTCAAAGGGGAAGTAAGCTGGAAGATTAAATGCAAATTTATAATAAAAAATATCTCTTTTGTCTTAAATATATAGAGTTTCTAGTTTGAAAGTTTACTTATGCCAGCCATATACTAACAAAAATCATCACACTAAAAACTTTTTATAAGTCTAAAGCTCGGTATTTTGAAAATCTAAAGAAGCTTATATAAACTCGTACCTCAGACATATATAAGCTTCTAACATTTCCTAAAATACCTCACTAAGACTTATAAAAAAAGTTTTTAAGTGTGATTTGAATTTTGTTAGTATATTTTATGTATAAGTTAAAATTTCAATTAGAATCACTATATAGGGTTTCTAACTAAAATATTAACTTATACAGAATAATTAAAATTCTTCTCCAAATACTAAATGTACGGAGAAAGGAGTTTTAATTATGGGAAGAAAATCATTTGAAATAGAATCACTGTA
>NZ_LROS01000028.1 GCF_001675165.1 Clostridium ragsdalei P11 | reverse complement strand
CCCACGTGTTACTCACCCGTCCGCCGCTAATCCACTCCCGAAGGAGCTTCATCGCTCGACTTGCATGTGTTAAGCACGCCGCCAGCGTTCGTCCTGAGCCAGGATCAAACTCTTAATTTAAAAGTTTGTATTGACTCTTCTTATTACGAAATTACTTTTTTAGCTGCTCTCGCAGCTCAAAAGAATTGCTGGTTTATTCTAAATAAGTTGTACTTATATCTTCCTCTGTTTAATTTTCAAGGATCATTTTGCTGTCTTACTTCGACAGCTTTTATAGTATATCATCTATTTCTTACTTTGTCAACATCTTTTTTTCAAAACTTAATTTTGAATTGCATGAGACATTACAATTGATATTCTCAAATTAATGTCTTCGCTTGATGACGACAGTTGCTATTCTAACACATTACATATATACATAATTCAAAAATATCACCATTATATAAAATTATCTTATAATACATACACTATGATACTTATTCCTTAAATATTCTTATACTGACACACTAGGTTATGTTGTTTTTTTAATATAACAAAATAAATACTAGTGTCCTAATCAAGACACTAGTATTTATTTTATTTAAACCATTTAACACGTTTTATATATCATACATATAAAATTAAATAGTATTTATTTTCCTTAATTTAAGTGCACCTATTATTCCTCTACTTGTTTATGATCTATATCATCACTTGTATCATCACTGCAATTTATTTTAGCAATTGCAACAACCCTTTGTTCTTCATCTGTTCTCATGAGAGTAACTCCCATAGTATTTCTATTTGTAACAGAAATCTCAGATACATTGAGCCTTATAGCTACATTACTGCTATTTATGAGCATCATTTCATCCTCATCTTTTACAACTCTAGCACCAACTATTAAACCGGTTTTTTCTGTAACTTTGTAAGTGATAATTCCTTTTCCACCTCTTCTATGAATAGTGTATTCGGATACTGGCGTTCTTTTGCCAAATCCATTCTCACTAATTACAAGAACATCTTGAGACTTATCTACGATATCCATAGCTACAGCTATGTCACCAGTTCTTAAAGTTATGGCTCTTACTCCTGTCGTATTTCTTCCCGTAGGTCTTACATCATCTTCACTGAATCTTATAGCATATCCATTTTTAGTGAAAATAAGAATTTCACTCTTACCTGTAGTCATTCTAACTCCTATAAGTTCATCTTCATCTTTTAAATTTATAGCATTTAATCCATTTTTTCTTATAGAAGCATATTGACTTATCTTAGTCTTCTTTATCAATCCGCATCTAGTAGCCATAATAAAATAATTATCCTTATCAACTTCCTTAAAGGATATAACTGCTTGAATTTGTTCGTCTCCTTGCAGAGGTATTAAATTAACTAAATTTGTTCCTTTAGCTGTTCTACCAGCATCAGGAATTTCATAACCCTTTAATTTATACACTTTACCTTTGTTAGTGAAAAATAAAATATTATTATGGGTTGATGTAATAAATATGTGCTCTACAAAGTCATCCTCTTTTGTAGACATTGCTTGTATTCCCTTTCCCCCTCTTCTTTGGGAAGAATAAGTATCAGCAGAAATTCTTTTTATATATCCTGAATGAGTTAGAGTTATTACTACTTCCTGCTCTTCAATAAGATCTTCAATATTTATATCATCATTGCTTATCTGTATTTCAGTTTTTCTTTCATCACCATATTTATCTCTTATCTCAATTAATTCATCTTTAATTATCTTCAGCAGCAATTCTTTATTTTCTAGTATTTCCTTGAGATGTTTTATTGTTTCCATCAATTCATTATATTCATTTTCAATTTTTTCTCTTTCAAGACCTGTAAGTCTTTGAAGTCTCATATCCAAGATAGCTTGAGCCTGTTTTTCTGAAAGACTAAATTCAGACATTAACCCATTTCTGGCATTTTCTGCAGTTTTAGATGATCTTATTAGATGTATTACCTCATCTATATGATCTAATGCTATTTTTAATCCTTCTAGAATATGAGCTCTAGCTTGAGCTTTATCTAAATCAAATTTAGTTCTTCTTGTTATAATTTCTTCTTGAAATCTTAAATAGTATACAAGCATCTGCTTTAAATTCAGTACTTTTGGTTCATTATTTACAAGAGAAAGCATTATAATACCAAAAGTATCCTGCATTCTTGTATGTTTGTACAGCTGATTAAGAGTTACATTAGGATTTGCATCTCTTTTTAATTCTATAACTATTCTCATTCCATCTCTATCTGATTCATCTCTAATATCAGATATTCCATCTATTTTTTTATTCTTAACAAGGTCGGCCATATTTTCTATAAGCTTTGATTTATTAACTTGATATGGAATTTCAGTTACTATTATTCTGTTTCTACCTTTAACTTCTTCAATTTCAGCTTTAGCCCTTACTAATATTTTTCCTCTTCCAGTTTCATAGGCACTTCTTATACCTGATGTGCCAATTATTTGTCCTGCAGTTGGAAAATCAGGACCTTTTATAGACGTCATAAGCTCGCTAATTGTTATATCTGGATTGTCTATTATCATTATGACACCATTTATAACTTCAGTAAGATTATGGGGTGGTATGTTCGTAGCCATACCTACAGCTATTCCAGCAGAACCATTTACAAGTAAATTAGGAAATCTTGAAGGTAAAACTGAAGGTTCTTTTTCTTCACCATCAAAGTTTGGAACGAAATCTACTGTATTTTTATTTATTCCCCTTAACATTTCAAGTGTTATTTTATTCATTTTAGCTTCAGTATATCTCATAGCTGCAGCACTATCTCCATCTACTGAACCAAAATTTCCATGACCATCAACTAGAGTATACCTGATAGAGAAGTCTTGTGCCAATCTAACTAGAGCATCATAAACCGCTGTATCTCCATGTGGATGATATTTACCTAAAACATCTCCTACAATTCTTGCACACTTCCTATAGCCCTTTTCAGGGGTAAGTCCTAACTCATACATAGAATACAGTATTCTTCTGTGAACTGGCTTTAATCCATCACGTACATCTGGAAGCGCACGGCTTACAATAACACTCATAGCATAGTCTATATAACTTTTCTTCATTTCACGGCTTATGTCTACTGGTAAAATTTTTCCTTCATCAAACATCTATTACACCTCTCTACTTATATATCTAAGTTTACAACTTTTTTAGCATTTTCTTGTATAAAATTTCTACGAGGTTCTACTTTGTCACCCATAAGTATAGTAAAGATTTCATCAGCAGCCATAGTGTCCTCTACATTTACTTGAATAAGGGTCCTTGTTTCAGGATTCATTGTAGTATCCCAAAGTTGTTCTGAATCCATTTCTCCAAGTCCTTTATATCTTTGTATATCTACATTACTGTCTTTCCCACCTATTTCAGTAAGCAATACATCTAATTCATCATCTGAATATGCGTAGTATTCCTTCTTCCCTTTAGCTACTCTATATAAAGGTGGTTGAGCTATATAAACATGACATTTTTCAACAAGTTCCTTCATATATCTGAAGAAAAAAGTAAGTAATAATGTTCTTATGTGCGCACCATCTACATCTGCATCTGTCATTATTATTATTTTATTGTATCTTATTTTATTTACATCAAAGTCTTTTCCTATACCTGCTCCAAATGCCGTTATCATGGCTCTTATTTCTTCATAACCAAGTATTTTATCAAGCCTTTGTTTCTCAACATTCATTATTTTACCACGCAGTGGAAGTATAGCTTGAAATTTTCTATTTCTACCTTGTTTCGCAGATCCACCTGCAGAATCACCCTCGACTAAATATATTTCACATTCAGAAGGATCTTTAGATGAACAATCTGCTAATTTTCCTGGAAGAGAAGTATTTTCGAGTATAGATTTACGTCTTGTAAGCTCTCTTGCTTTTCTTGCTGCTTCTCTAGCCCGGGATGCCATAAGTGATTTGTCAAGTATCATCTTTGCTACTTGAGGATTTTCCTGTAAAAAATTATTTAATGACTCTCCCATTATACTGTCAACTATGCCACGCACTTCACTATTTCCTAGTTTTGTTTTCGTCTGGCCTTCAAATTGAGGATCTACAAGTTTTACAGATATAACTGCAGTAAGGCCTTCTCTTATATCTTCTCCTGATAGATTTTTGTCATTTTCTTTTAATATACCAAATTTTTTTGCATAGTCATTAAAAACCCTAGTAAGTGCTGACTTAAATCCAGCTAAATGAGTTCCACCTTCTACTGTATCTATATTATTAGCAAAAGCAAAAATATTTTCAGTGTACCCATCATTGTATTGAATAGCAATTTCTACAGAGTAGTCATCTTTTTTGCCCTCTACGTATATAGGCTCTTTATGAATTGGTTGTTTATTTCTATTAAGATAACTTACAAAGGACTTTATTCCACCTTCATAGTGAAATATTTCTTCTTTATCATCTCTCTCATCTTCTAACCTTATTTTTATACCCTTGTTTAAAAACGCCAATTCTCTAAGTCTTTGAGCCAATATATCATAATCATATTCTATTTCATCAAATATTTCTGCATCCGGTTTAAAGTGAATTTTTGTTCCGTGCTCCTCACTATCACCTATTATATCAAGTCCGCTTGCTACTTTTCCTCTTTTAAATACCTGTCTCCAAATATGGCTTTCTCTTTTTACTTCAACTTCACAGATTTCAGACAGAGCATTTACAACTGATGCTCCAACTCCATGAAGTCCGCCAGAAACTTTGTATCCGCCACCACCAAATTTTCCTCCTGCGTGTAGTATAGTCATTATAACCTCTACAGTTGGTTTTTTCATTTTATGGTGCATTCCAACAGGCATTCCTCTACCATTATCCGTAACTGTTATAGAATTATCTTTATGTATAATTACATTTATTTTATCGCAATATCCTGCCAGTGCCTCATCTATGCTATTATCAACTATCTCATACACTAAATGATGAAGCCCCCTTGAACTAGTACTTCCAATATACATTCCAGGTCTTTTTCTAACAGCTTCAAGACCTTCTAATACTTGTATTTGATTTTCATCATAAGTTTGCTTTTTTTCTTGCATCATACCTATATCCTCCTATTTTAGAGTTCGTAACATAAAATTTCTGACCTTTTAGCTAGTGTGGATGAAGATATAGGTGATAAATAAATTCTACTTTTTTTATTTACTTCCGCAATAATGAATGATTTAGGTTTATCTTTTGTAATTTTTTGAACAAATCCATCTTCTTCAGCCATTCTTAAAAATTGGGTTGTATCAGAATTATATGTTGAAGTTTCAATATCAAATATTCCAATTATATCTTTTATCGGAACAACTATATTTTCACCTAAATGTAAAAACATAACAATCTCCTTTCAAAATTAAATTCTATTCATCTTTCCACTCTTTACAATAAATATTTGATTTTCTTTTTTTACATTTTTTTTAATGTCATCAATTCCTGTACCCGTTATAAATGTTTGTATTTCATTTATAGAATTTAATATATACTTTTGTCTATTTGCATCTAGTTCAGATAAAACATCATCCAGTAATAAAACCGGATATTCTCCTGTAATTTCTTTTATTATTTCAAGAGACGCAAATTTCATAGTTAGAACTGATGTCCTCTGTTGTCCTTGGGAACCAAAGCTTCTTACATTTATACCATTTATGCTCGTAACAAAATCATCCCTATGTGGACCATAGAGGGTAATACCTTTTTCTATATCCCTTTGTCTATTAGTTTCCAAAACTTTAAACAAGCTGCTTTCTACATTATCTAAGTCTGTTATAGATGTTACATATTTAAATTCTATTTTTTCAGTTTGTGAAGTTATATCTTCATGAATAATTTTACCCATTTTGCTGAGTTTGTTTATGTATTTATTTCTGAGATCTATTATAACTGCACCATATTTAGACAATTGGATATCGTATATATCAAGAATATCACTATTACTGCTACCCCGTTTTCTAAGTAATAAGTTTCTTTCACTTAGAACCTTGTTATATTGAACTAAGTTATAATAATATCTTTTACTGAATTTACACAGCTCTATATCTAAAAATTTTCTTCTGAAAGAAGGAGATTCTTTTATTATTTTTAAATCTTCTGGAGAAAACATTACTACATTAAAAATTCCCATAAGTTCAGACAGTTTATTTACCCTTATAGAATTTATGTTTATTCCCTTTTTGCCTTCTTTGAATATCTTTATCTCTATTTTTTTATCATTTAAGTTGTGTGATGAACTATATACCCCAGCTTTTATATAAGCATATTTGCCATTCCAATTTATTAATTCCTTATCCTTATTTGTTCTTGGTGACTTGCCTATACTGCAATAGTATATACTCTCTAATATATTTGTTTTTCCTTGTGCATTATCTCCTATAAATACATTTAAATTTTTATCAAATTCTATGTCTAGTTCCTTATAGTTTCTAAAATTAATAAGTTTTAAATATTTGATATACATATAAAAACACCTATTTATAATTATATCACAATATATAATGCACATTTAATACTAAATTTTTAATTGCATCTATATAATTTTATAAGTTTTTTCTTGAAATTCAACTGTAAATCCTTGTGAAAGTTTTCTTCCTCTTCTCATTTCTACTTCTCCATTTACCTTTACCATTCCATTTTTTATAAACATTTTAGCTTCAGAGCCTTGTGAAACAGCCCCACACCATTTTAGAAAAGAATCTAATTTTATTACATCTGTATTAATTTTAATTTCATTCATTTTCTATTATCTCCAATTTTTTTATTTTTAATTGTTTAAAAGTCTTACAGGGAGTACTAAATAAGTGCAATTATCTTTATCTTTATTTTTGATTACGCATGGACTTACGCTGCTAGAGAATTTCATAATAATTTCTTCTTCGTCCATTATTTTCAAGACATCTATTAGGTATTTTGAATTAAATGCAATTTTTAATGTGTCTCCTTGCAATAATATGTTTAGTTCTTCTCTAACCATTCCTAATTGAGAATTTGAAGTTATTATCATGTTGTTTTCTTCTATTTCTAACTTTATTAAATTGGTATTACTGTCTTTAGCCATTAGTGACGCTCTTTCAATACAACTTAAAAGTTCTTCTCTTTTAGCTGTTACTTGCAAATTAAATTCATCTGGAATTATAGAATTATATTTTATAAATTCACCTTCCAGTAATCTAGATATAATTTTAGTATTATCTAAATTAAAAAGTATGTGATTAGGTGTAAAAGTTATATTTACATTTTCATCATTATCTTCTAGGATTTTAGAAACTTCACTTAAAGTTTTTTCTGGAATTACAGCGTTTATTATGTTTTCTGTATTAAGATATTCTGACTTTAAAGCTAATCTATATCCGTCTAATGCCACTAAATTTAATTTTTTGTTCTTAATTTCAAATAAAATGCCTGTAAGTATAGGTCTTGTTTCATCTTGAGCTGCAGCGAAAATAGTACTTTTTATCATATCTTTTAGTATTTTTTGAGGTATTAAAAAAATAATATTTTCATTTATATTAGGTATTTCAGGAAAATCTTCTGCATTCATATGAATTAGGTTAAATTTAGATTTTTGACATATTATTTCTATTGAATTATTTTCTGTAGTGGAAATATTTATATTGTCATTAGGTAATTTTCTTATAATTTCTCCAAATATTCTAGAATCAACTACTACAGATCCTTCTTCTTTTATTTCTGCATTTATTTTTGTTTCTATACTGAGGTCTATATCTGATCCAGTTAATTTAATTTGATTTTTACAGGTTGTAATAAGCAGACCATTTAATATTGGCATGCTGGATTTCCCTGTGATAGCTTTTTGTGCTATGGAAATAGCTTCTTGTAATTCTGTTTTTGTACATGTAAAATTCATTTTATGTCCTCCTTTATTCACAATGTAGAAAGATGTATAGAATATAGATAATTAATTAAATTTAGTAATAATAGTAGTAGGGGCTGTGATTATGTGGATAACCTTTGAATGCGTTGATACTGAATAAAAAAATGCGAAAAATAATTGTGGATAAGTAATTGATAAAAATTGACGTTATCCACATAATTAGAAAAAAATATATTAATATTTTTAATGCACAGTGTTATTGCTAAATAATATTAACAGTTGTTGATAATTAATTTTGATTTAGTCGTTTCGTTAAATCGCCTATAGCATTTTGAAGACTTTCATCCTGTTTTAAATTAGTTGATATTTTTTCATAGGCATGTATTACGGTAGTATGATCTCTTCCACCAAATTCTTCTCCGATTTTTGGCAAAGACATATCTGTAAGTTTTCTGCACAAGTACATAGCTATTTGTCTTGGAAAAGCTATATTTCTTGTTCTTCTTGCAGATTTTAAATCATCTACTTTTAAGTTATAATAGTTTGCAACTACGTCTTGTATTAAGTCTATGGTAACTTGTTTTGATTGTTTGCTTGAAATTATATCTTTTAATGCCTCTACTGCCAAATCTATACTTATTTCTTTATTTGTAAGTGAGGAGAAAGCAACTATTCTTATTAGAGCACCTTCAAGTTCTCTAATGTTGGATTTAATTTGGGTAGCTATATACACCATTACTTCATTAGGGATATTTAAATTTTCAACGTCTGCCTTCTTTTTTAATATGGCCATTCTAGTTTCAAAATCTGGTGCTTGAATGTCTGCTATAAGTCCCCATTCAAACCTAGATCTAAGTCTATCTTCTAATGTAGGTATTTCTTTTGGTGGTCTATCACTAGATAAAATTATTTGTTTATTAGCTTCGTATAATGCATTAAAGGTATGAAAAAATTCTTCTTGGGTTCTTTCCTTACCTGCTATAAATTGTATATCATCTATTAAGAGTACATCTATATTTCTATATTTATTTCTAAACTCTACATTTTTATCATCTTTTATTGAATTTATAAGTTCGTTTGTAAATTTTTCAGATGAAACGTATACTACTTTAGATTTGCTATTATTGTTTAATATGTAGTGTCCTATAGCATGCATTAAATGAGTTTTGCCTAATCCTACGCCTCCGTATATGAATAGAGGATTATATGCTTTTGAAGGTGATTCAGCTACAGCAAGTGAAGCTGCATGAGCGAATCTATTACTATTACCTATAACGAAGGAATCAAAAGTATATTTTGGATTTAGCATGGTTGACATTTCATCATTTACCAATACGGAATTTTTATTGTGCCTTTTATTAGTGCTGTCTAATGTTAAAGCTTCTTCTGATTCAGAGGCAATTAAAAATTTAATGTTGTATTTTTTTGAAGTAATTAATTTTAGAGCATTAGCTATTAAATTTTTATATTTACTAGTTAATATGCCTTTAGTAAGGTCATTTGGTACACTTAATATGAAGGTGTCATTTTCAATAGATACAGGAGTAATACTTTTAATCCATGTGTTAAAGCTTACTTCAGTAATTTCACCATTTATTATGTTTAAAGATTGTTCCCATATTTCTTTTGGATGGGCATTCATTTTGTATCCTCCAGTCTTAGAAAAATAATTCACAACATATTTACATGATTATAAACGTCATTATATTTTCTTGACATATGTTTATAAAAATATTCACATGTTTATAAATATGTTTATATCTCTTAAATAAAAAAAGTTATAAACAATAGCCGTAAAATAAATATTAACATTATCTACAATGAATAATGTTAGTAAAATAGTTAAAAATGTATAAATGAATAGGAAGTTTATATAAAATTAAACAACTTATGCACATTTTTATCCACAACTGTGGATAAGTTATATATTTTTAAAGTTATTAACAGGTCTCTATTTATAATATCAAAACCTAACTACCTATTCAAGAAGTTATCCACAAAAACCGATAAAAAATATTAACAGGTAATGTTTTTTATCCATTTTTGTAGTCTTTATTTTGTATTGACATTGTAACTTAGTGAATATATAATTTAATAGTAAAACTTTAGGATTTATAATTAGGTGGATTGATTGCTTTTATAAATGTTAGTTTACATGAGAGTAATGTATTTATTGCGCTCCATATATAATAAGTAAAGAAAAAATAAATGCTAAATTGGAAAGGAGTTGTGTTATAGTATGTGGATGACTTATCAACCAAAAAAGAAACAAAGAAAAAGAGAGCATGGTTTTAGAAAAAGAATGAGAACTTTGTCAGGAAGAAATGTTATTAGAAGAAGAAGACAAAAAGGTAGAAAGAGATTAACAGCATAAGGGCCGCTTTTGTGGCCTTTTTCTGCAAGCAGAAAAAAGGAGCAAAAACATATGAATGTTTACAGAATAAAAAAGAATGCAGAATTTAGGGCTGTGTATAGAAGAGGAAAATCTTTTTCTAATAATCTATTAGTATTATATATTTACAGAAATAAAAAGGGTATAAATAGATTAGGTATATCAGTGAGTAAGAAAGTAGGAAAGAGTGTTATTAGAAATAGAATTAAAAGATTAATCAAAGAGAATTTTAGGTTGAATATTGAAGACATAAAAGTTGGATATGATTTAGTATTTATAGCTAGGAATTTGTCAAATGGTAAAAGTTATATAGAAATAGAGAATTCCATGAAAAATTTAATTAAAAAAGCAGGTTTGTATAATAAATGAAAAAATTTTTAATTTTTTTAGTTAAATTGTATATGAAATATATATCACCTTTGAAGGGTCCATGTTGTAGATTTTCCCCTACTTGTTCACAATATACAGTAGAAGCATTGCAGAAATATGGTACTATAAAAGGTGGATTTATGTCTATAAAGAGAATATTGAGGTGCAATCCATTTTGCAAGGGAGGATATGACCCAGTTAAATAAATTTCGGGAGGTTTAATATTTTGCAATATCTAAATAATGCTTTTGTTCAGTTTTTTGAGTTTTTACATCATAGTGTAACTTCCGTCATACCTAATCAGAATATGTCTTATGGTATCGCAATAATTTTAATGACTATAATAATTAGAATTATAATACTTCCACTAGGTATAAAACAAGCAAGATCTTCACTTATAATGAATGAAATTCAGCCAGAGGTAAAAAAGCTACAAGAGAAATATAAAAAAGATCCTCAAAAAGCACAGCAAGAAATGATGAAATTATATAAAGAAAAAGGAGCAAGTCCTTTTAGTGGATGTTTACCACTTCTAATTCAATGGCCTATTCTAATAGCTCTCTATTATGTTTTTAACAATCTATCAGGAATAAATGGCGTTAGTTTTTTGTGGATAGGTGATTTAGCTAAAACGGATATATTCCTTGCTATTTTATCTGGCATAACTACTTTCTTATCAGGATATCTAATGATGTCAGGTAATAGCGAACAAGCAAAGCAGGCAAAGACAATGAATATAGGAATGTCTATATTCATGGTATTTATGAGTATAAAGTTTAAAGCAGCTTTAGTACTTTATTGGGTTGTTAGTAATTTAATTCAAATAGCGCAAACTGTTGTTTTGAAAAAGATTGAAATGAAAAAGGGAAATATTAAGGCTTAGGGGGTGGCCATGTGTTATGGATTTTATAGAAACGACTGGGAAGACAGTAGAGGATGCATTTAAAACTGCACTTTCTGAATTAAAAGTTGAAGAAAATAAAGTGAAAATGGAAGTTTTAGATGAAGGCAATAAAGGTTTTTTTAATATTATAGGAACGAGGCCAGCCAAAATAAGAGTTACGGTTAAGAGAGATTATATAAATGAAGCTAAAACATTTTTGAAAAGTATTTTAGATAAAATTAAGGTAGAGGCTGAAATAGAAATAAAGGAAGACAAAAATGGTATAAAGATATACTTAACTGGTCAAGAAATGGGAATACTTATAGGATATAGGGGAGAAACGTTAGATGCACTTCAGTATCTTGTAAGTCTTGTAATAAATAAAAATCATGATACAGAATATAAGAGAGTTGTTTTAGACACAGAAAATTATAGATTTAAAAGAGAAGAAACACTAAAGAGACTTGCTAGAAGAGTAGCTGAAAAGGTTAAGAGGACAGGTAGAATAATTAAGTTAGAACCAATGAATCCTTACGAGAGAAGAATAATTCATTCTGCCCTTCAAAATAATATTTATGTGAATACATATAGCGAAGGTCAGGAACCCTTTAGAAGAGTTGTAGTGGATTTAAAGAAAGCCTAAAGGCTTTCTTTTTTACATTTAGAAAAATAAATTGGAGATACAAAATAATTATTTTTCACAAAATAATTTTAGATATTAGCTAGAGTTAGATTATCTTATGTGTAGAGGTATACTTATAAATTATATTTTGAGGAAGTGAAATAATGAAAGAGTTTGATACAATAGCAGCTGTAGCTACGGTTTTAGGTGAAGGTGGCATATCGATTATAAGGATTTCAGGCTGTGATTCACTTAAAATAGTTAATAGTATATTTAAAGGAAAAAATAATAGAAATTTAATTGATATGAAGCCTTATTCTATGAGATATGGTTATATAGTAGAAAAAAGTACCGGTGAATTATTAGATGAAGTACTTGTTAGTTTTATGAAGTCTCCTAAAAGTTATACTTCAGAAGATACAGTTGAAATAAATTGTCATGGTGGAGTTGTGGCAACTAAGAAAGTACTTGAGGAAGTTATTAAATCTGGAGCTAGAATTGCGGAGCCAGGAGAGTTTACAAAGAGAGCATTTTTGAATGGAAGGATAGATTTAAGTCAGGCGGAAGCGGTAATTGATATAATTAGAGCAAAAACTGAACTTTCGATGAAGTCAGCTGTACAGCAGTCTACAGGTAAGATTTCTAAAGAAATTAATGTACTTAGAGAAAAGCTTTTGGAAGTAATTGCACATATTGAAGCTACAGTTGACTATCCTGAAGAGGACTTAGAAGAAATGACATCAGAGAAGGTTTCCATGAGATTACAGGAAATATTGGACGAAATAAATCGCATATTAAGCACTGCAGAAGAAGGTAAGATAGTCAGAGATGGATTGAATACAGTAATTGTAGGAAAACCTAATGTAGGTAAGTCTTCACTTTTAAATTCTTTAATTAGAGAAAATAGGGCAATAGTTACAGATGTACCAGGTACAACAAGGGATGTCATAGAGGAATATATGAATATAGATGGAATTCCTATAAAGGTAATTGATACTGCAGGAATAAGGGAAACAGAGGATTTGGTAGAAAAAATTGGCGTAGAGAGATCTAAACAAAAGATAGATGAAGCTGATTTAGTCATATTAATGCTGGATTCAAGTGAAGAATTGGATGATGAAGATAAAGAGATTATGAATTATGTAAAAGATAAAAAATATATAATTCTATTAAATAAAATTGATATAAATGATAAAATAAATTTAGACGACATTTGTAATTTAGATTCCAGTTGTATAATAAAAACTTCAATAAAGACAGGTAAAGGATTGGATAAGATAAAAACATGTATTAAAGACTTGTTTTTTAAAGGTGAGGTTAAACCAGGAGATTTATTTATAACTAATGCAAGACATAAGGAAGGACTTATAAGAGCTAAAGAAAGTTGTATTGAAGCTTTAGGAGCATTAAAGAATACGTCTGCTATAGATTTGGCATCTATAGATATAAGAAATGCATGGAATAATCTTGGCAAAATAACTGGAGACACCTTAGAAGAAGATATAATTGATAAAATATTTTCACAATTTTGTTTAGGAAAGTAGGTAGTTAAAATTGGAGTATTTTTCAGAAAAATATGATGTAATAGTTGTAGGAGCAGGTCATGCAGGTTGTGAAGCAGGACTTGCAGCTGCTAGAATGGGTTGTAAGACTTTAGTGTGTACAATGAATTTAGATAGTGTAGGATTTATGCCTTGTAATCCTAATGTTGGTGGAACTGCTAAAGGGCATTTAGTAAGGGAAATAGATGCTTTAGGTGGAGAGATGGGCGTAAACATTGATCATACTTTTATACAGTCAAGAATGCTCAATACTTCTAAAGGGCCAGCAGTACATTCACTTAGGGCTCAGGCTGATAAGAAAAACTATTCAGTTAGAATGAAAGAAGTACTTGAAAAACAAAGTAACTTGTCTTTAAGACAAATAGAAGTACTAAGTATAAGAACAGATGATAACGGAAAAGTATGTGGTGTATTAACTAAAAATGGAGCATATTTTAAAACGAAAACTGTGGTCTTGGCTACAGGAACTTATCTAAAGGGTAAAGTTATAATAGGAGACGTAAGTTATAGTTCGGGGCCAAATGGATTTATGCCTGCTAATGACCTTTCTCAAAGTTTGCTTGATCTTGGTATAGAACTTAGAAGGTTTAAAACTGGTACTCCAGCTAGAGTAAATAAGCGAAGTGTTGATTTTTCAAAAATGATAGAACAACCAGGTGATAAGAAAATAGTTCCTTTTTCTTTTATGAGTGGAAATTTAAATAGAAGCCAAATATCTTGTTATTTAACGTATACTACAGAGAATACTTTAAAAGTAATAAGAGATAATATAAATAGATCTCCACTTTATAATGGTTCTATTAAATCTGTAGGTCCTAGGTACTGTCCTTCAATAGAAGATAAAGTAATGAGATTTCCAGATAAGGAAAAGCATCAGATATTTATAGAGCCTGAAGGTGAAAATACGGACGAACTATATGTAGATGGGGCATCTACTTCTATGCCAGAAGATGTGCAGATTGCTATGTATAGAACTATAGCTGGACTTGAAAATGTAGAGTTTTTAAGAACAGGTTATGCTATTGAATATGATTGTATAAATCCAACGCAACTAAAACTTTCACTAGAATTTAAAAAAGTTGAAGGATTGTTTGGGGCAGGTCAGTTAAATGGAAGTTCAGGATATGAGGAAGCTGCTTCTCAGGGAATAATTGCAGGTATAAATGCTGCTCTTAAATCGCAAGGCAAGTTACCTCTTATTTTAAAGAGATCAGATGGATATATAGGTGTTTTAGTAGATGACTTAGTTACAAAGGGAACTCAGGAGCCTTACAGAATGATGACGTCACGAGCAGAGTATAGGTTGATACTGAGACAAGATAATGCAGATTTGAGGCTTACGGAACTTGGACATAAAATAGGACTTGTTAGCGAAGAAAGATATGAAAAATATTTAAAAAGAAAAAGTGACATTGAGAAAGAGGTTGAAAGAATAAAAGATATTCACATAACGCCTAAAAAAGAAGTAGTTGATTTTTTAAATTCTATAGGTTCTTCTGAATTGAAGAAAACTACAAGTTTGTATGAGCTTATTAAAAGACCAGAACTTGACTATTTTAAGGTGCAACCACTTGATGTAGATAGACCAGAGCTTGGAGAAGATATTCAGGAAGAAGTTAATATTATTTCCAAATACGAGGGGTATATTGAAAAACAGTTAGAACAAGTAAGTCAATTTAAAAAATTTGAAAATAAAATTATACCTGAAGACATAGACTATGATAAGATAAATGGATTGAGAATAGAAGCTACACAAAAGTTGAAAAAGATAAGACCTATGAGTGTAGGTCAGGCTTCTAGAATTTCAGGAGTTTCTCCAGCAGATATTTCTGTTTTACTGATTTATATGGAGAAAAAATATAGAGAAAAGGATCTGTAAATGAAGGTAGATTGGAGAACTAAATATGCAATATTTTAAAATTATAGATACTGCATGTAAAGATGTAGGACTAGAATTTGATGAAGAAAAGTATAATAAATTTATAAAATATAAGGATATATTAAAATTTTGGAATAACAAAATTAATCTTACTACTATAGTAGAAGATGAAGATATAATAAAAAAACACTTTATAGATTGTGTAAAAATATTTAAATTTTCACCATTAAGAGATATTTCTAATATTATTGATATAGGAACAGGAGCTGGATTTCCAGGTATACCTATGAAGATAGTTAATCCGCAAATAAAAGTAGTACTTTTGGATTCACTAAATAAGAGGATAAACTTTCTGAATCAAGTTATATCAGATATTGAATTAAGCGATATAAAATGTATACACGGAAGAGCAGAAGATTTTTCTAAAGATACTGAGTATAGAGAAAAATTTGATGCAGCAGTTTCAAGGGCAGTGGCAAATTTAACTGTTCTAAGCGAATTTTGTATTCCTTATATAAAATTAGGAGGATATTTTGTGGCTATGAAAGGTCCATCTGTTGAGGATGAGATTAAGGAAAGTAAAAAAGCTGTTAGTATTTTAGGTGGGAAAATAGAGGATATAATAAAAATAGAAAATGATGATCTTAATCATAATTTAGTCGTAATAAAAAAAATTAAGAGAACACCGAATATGTATCCAAGAAAAGCAGGTATGGTTTCTAAAAAACCACTAAAATAAATGTAATAATTTGTAGAATGAAAATTATATAAATTAGAAGGATTTTATAAAACGGTGAAGAAATGTTAATAATAGGAAACATAAGAGGGATGGTTAAATATGCAAAAGAACGTTAATTATATACCCGTAGATTTAATTTTACCTAATGTATATCAACCAAGAAAATATTTTAATGAAGAAAGTTTAGAAGAGTTAGCTCAATCTATAAGTTCATATGGAATAGTTCAACCACTGTCAGTAAGAAAATTAGGTGAAAATAAATATGAATTAGTTGCTGGAGAAAGAAGACTGAGAGCAGCAAAAAAGGCAGGGCTTACTGAAGTTCCTGTAATAATAGTAGATATAAGTGATAGAGAATCTGCTGCAATTGCACTTTTAGAAAATTTGCAGAGGGAAAATTTAAATTTTTTAGAAGAAGCAGAAGCATACTATAATTTAATAAAAGATCATTCTTATACTCAAGAGAAACTAGCTGAAACTATAGGAAAAAAACAATCTACTATTGCAAATAAGATTAGACTTCTTAGACTTGATAAAGAAATTAGAATTATGTTACTAGAGAATAACTTAACTGAAAGGCATGCAAGAGCTTTATTAAAACTTCCAACATTGGAGATTCAGAAAAAAATATTAAAAATTGTAATTAAGAAATCTTTGAATGTAAAAAAAACGGAAGAGCTTATCAATAAAGAATTGGACAAGCTTACTAGTAATAAAAAAAATAAAAGAAAGAAAATAAAAGGAATATTTTCTCCTAAAGTATATATAAATACAATTAAACAGATTTTTGATAAATATGGATTGAATGCAAAGTATACTTCAGAGGATTCAGACGACGAGGTTCAGATTATAATTACTATTCCTAAAAAATAAAATGTTTCACATGAAACATTTTATTTTTTTATAAGAATTTAAGTAGTAATTAACAATAAAAACTCTTTTATTCTTTTAAATAAAAATATATAATTAGAAGATGAATATATAAAACTGGAAGGAGGAAATTTAGATGAAGGTAATATCCATATTTAATCAAAAGGGTGGAGTCGGTAAAACTACTACTTGTATCAATTTAAGTGCTTATTTGGCTATGCAAGGATATAAAATATTGAATATAGATATTGATCCTCAAGGTAACACTACTAGCGGATTGGGAATTGATAAGGAAAATTTAGAGGTTTCCACATATGATATATTAACTTCAGACATTGAAATAGATAATGTTATAAAAAAATGTGAATTGATAGATAATTTTTCTATAGTTCCATCAACTATAGAATTAGCTGGAGCTGAAGTGGAATTAATAAATAAAGAAAATAGAGAAAATATATTAAAGAACAAATTGAAAAAGTTAACTCCTAAATTTGATTTTGTATTTATAGATTGTCCTCCGTCTTTGGGACTTTTGACTATAAACGCACTTACAGCATCAAATAGTGTGATTATACCTATTCAATGCGAATTTTATGCTTTGGAAGGTGTTGGACAACTAATTAACACAGTACAATTGATAACAGAATCATTAAATAGGAATTTAAAAATTGAAGGGGTTATTATGAGTATGTGTGATGGAAGAACTAATCTATCTACTCAAGTGATTTCAGAAGTAAAAAAATATTTTAAAGATAAAGTATATAAAAGTACCATACCTAGAAATATAAGATTAGCTGAAGCTCCTAGTTTTGGACTACCTATAGTACTTTATGATGATAAATGTAAAGGTGCTAAAGCTTATGAAAGATTAACTAAAGAATTTTTGCATAGGCAAAAGGAGTGAGTGAGGTTTGAATAAAAAATATGGATTAGGTAAAGGACTTAGAGCGTTGATACCTGAAAATGCGTTGGAAGAGAAATTAGAAAGTAAAAAGGATACAATACTTATTGATATTGACTTAATAAGTGCAAATAAAACTCAACCTAGGAAAAACTTTGATGAACAAAAAATATTACAGCTTTCTCAATCAATACAAGAGCATGGTATAATACAACCACTTATACTTAATAAAACAGGAGATGATGTATATAGCATAGTTGCAGGTGAGAGAAGATGGAGAGCTGCAAAATTAGCTAATATTAAAGAAGTGCCTGCAATCATAATGAATTTATCTGATAAGGAAATTCTAGAAATTTCCCTTATAGAAAATATACAGAGGCAAGATTTAAATCCAATAGAAGAGGCTTTAGCTTATAAAAGATTAATTAATGATTTTAATTTAACTCAAGAAGAATTGAGTGTAAAGATAGGTAAATCTAGGACTGCAATTACTAATTGTATGAGACTTTTGAATTTAGACAGCAGAGTTCAAGAATATATAATAGATGGAGTTATTACAGAAGGCCATGGTAGAGCACTCTTAGGTGTGGGAGATGGGGAACTACAATATAAATTAGCACAAAATGTAATAGATGAAAATCTAACAGTTAGAGATATAGAAAAAATTATTAAAAATCTAAATTCTAGTAAGGCAGCTAAGAATGATAATATAAAAAAAGCAAATCCCTATTATGTAGATATAAGAGAAAAACTAGAAGATTTATTTGGCACTAAGGTTTCACTAATGGATAAAAAAAATAAAGGAAAAATACAAATAGAATATTATTCTCAAGAAGATTTGCAGAGAATATTAGATATACTAAAAATTTGATAAGTCTTGTTTAAATGTTTCATGTGAAACATTTTTATGAAAGGAGAAAGATATGCAAAACATTATTAACTTAATAGGAAGTTTACAACCTTATATTATAATTGGATTAGCTGTATTAGTATTGATATTGTTAATTATGAATATGGTGATTTTTACATCTTTAAGCAGATTGGAAAAAAGATATAGAAAAATCATGAGAGGTTCAAACAATAAGAATTTAGAAGAACTTATTGTAGGTTACTTAGATAATATAGATGATGTAAAAGAACAATCTAAAGACATGAAAGAACTTTACAATAGCTTAAATTTAAAAATAAAGGACTGCATCCAAAAAATATCCATTATAAGATACAGGGCTTTTGAGGATGTAGGAAGTGACTTGAGTTTTTCAATTGCACTGCTGGATGGAAAAAATGATGGTGTAATAATTACAGGAATATATGGAAGAGATGAAAGTACTACTTATGCAAAACCTATTGATAGTGGAATGTCAAGATATGAGTTATCTCAAGAAGAAAAACAAGTTTTAGAAGAATGTGTAAATAAGAAAATATAATAACTTACATAAAGAACCTCCTTAAGGGAAAATTATCTTTTAAGGAGGTTCTTTATATGAAAATATATGTTACTAAAAATCTAAGTTATATAAGTGATGAATTGAAAAAAAGAGGATATATAATAGTAACAGATGATTCAGATACTAAATATGATGTTATAATTTGCAAGTTAAAAGATAATGGACTTGCAAATTTAAATATAAAAAATAAAGATATTTTGATAATTGATTTAGGAAAAAAGAATATAGAAGAAATAGAGTATATACTTAGGGATAGAGTATTTTAGTATAAATAGAACATTAAGCTTCTATATTTTGAAAAAAACTTGTATTTTTTTTACCACCAATAGTTTTTAATATGGAATGATATAATCCTTTAGAAATTGTGTCTGCAAGTTGCATAACAGTAAACAAACGGGTGTTTTGTAAGACCATAAATTCCATGGCTCCGCAGATATTTACGATACCTGTTATACTTAAATCTCCTACTTGTGGTAATGATTTTTTCATTGCAGATCCAGGGGTAAGAGGCTTTGTTTCTATTATTATTTTGCCTACATCTTGAATAGTGCCAAGGCAAGCATCAATTGCTATTATAAAAGGTTTGTTGTATTTAGAATTTATTTCAGTTATAATATCTTTAAGATTTTTTGCATGTACTGGATATTGTAAATTACCATATAGTTCAACTCTATTTCTCATTAAAAACTTCAATTTATCTCCTACTATTGGACCTAAACTATCTCCGGTAGACCGATCTGTTCCTATACAAAGTATTACTATAGTTCTACCGGATTTAACAACTGGATATATTTCATCACTTATTTTATCTCTTAAAGTGTATACGGAATTTCTAGATGTGGAATCTAACGTTAATTTTTTAATCATAAGAAAACCTCCTATATTATGATTTTTGCCATATGGAGGTTAATTATACGTATATTTTACATTTTTTATTATAAAACTTTACAGCATGTCTAATTTATGAAATATATTAAAGAATACAACTAAAAATATGCAAAATATTATTCCTATAAGTCCGTCTGCTTTTAAACCTATAAATAATGATGCTAGTACAGCTACAGGATGTATACCAAGAGATGAGGAAACTATTTTAGGCTCTATAATTTGTCTTATAACTGAAACCAAAATATAAGATATGATTAATCCTGTACAGATAATGTAGTTATTAAATATCGCCAGATAAATAATAGCGAGAGGTAAATATATAGCACCAATTCCTATAATAGGAAGCAAATCTGCTATAGCACAAGTTATACTGAGGATTAAGGCATATTTAATTTTAAACAGTGAAAATACTATGAGTGTTTCCAAAAAAGTTATTAAAATTATTACAATATAGGATAGCATGTAATTTTCCAACATCCGTTTACTTTCATTATATATTTTTAATATCTTATCTGTTTTGTTTTGCGGTATCAAAGTATTCATGCTTATTTTAGAAGAAGTCATATCTCTAGTAAAAAAGTATGTGGCAAGTAGTGTGAAAAATATTACCATTAATATGTAAGGAATTGTAGTCAATAGATTTATTAAAGAAGAAACTAATTTACCTGAAACAGTTACTGCTATATTTGACAATTTAGTAATAAAATTTGTAAAGTTTTTTTCTAAAGTATTTATTATATAAGGGTCTAAGTTATTATAGTATTTTTGTAATTTATAAAAAGAGTTATAAACATTATCAGAATTCCTAGAAATATATAGCTGAGTGCTTTTACCCAATTGTATGGCTTCTTGTGTAACTACCGTTATTCCAAATGACAATACTGTTATTATTATGGTAAAAAATATTATAGTAGTAATTAAAGAGGATAGTGCATTGCTGATTCTAAGTTTTCTCGAAATAAAAAGAGTAGGTCTTTTTAGTATTAGAGCAAAAACAAAAGCTAAAACAAATGGCAATGTGTAATTAAGCGTACTGAAGAACACTAAAAAAGTTATAGTATAAAGTATAATAAATAAACTAATTCTATTTATTTTGTTTATCAATTCATTCACGATTTAAGAGACTCCTTTCCTGATCTTTCCTAATTAATAAATTAAATAAAACATATTTTTTATGTTTATATGAAAAATAAAATGTGTTTTGTTATATAATTATATTGTTGGGTACATAGATTTTACAATTTTAAGATAAATTATTAGTTAAGTTTATATGATATATCCATAAAAAACATATTTCTGATATAATGGTATATAAAAAATAAGCATTGGTTTTAAAGAATTTTATTAAAATTATGCACTAAAAGTAAATCTTTATACAATAATTATAAAGTAATCTAGAGTTGTTGTATATAACATAATAGTAAAATTTTACAAGGAGGTTCAGGTTTAATAAACTGAGATTATAATTATGAAAGAATATTATGTAGTAACTTTTAAAAATACTCACGGAGCTATAAATGGAGAAAAAATTTTAAAAGAACAGGGAGTAGACGTAAATATAATGCCTACACCAATAGTTATAACTAAAAGCTGTGGTATAAGTATAAAAATTGACAGTAAGGATATAGATACAGTAAAAAGTTTGATAAATGAAGAAAAGTTAACTATTAAAAATATTTATGAAAGAAGTAATTTAGGATATAAGCAAATTTGCTTATAATTCTGGAGGTAAAACATGAAAGAAAGTGGGGTTTTTTCTTTTTTTAAAGTTAGTATGTCTGGAGATAATATTAGTATAGGTAAATTATCCATATCCACACAAGCTATGTATAATTTTATTTGGATAATTATTAAAGTGATATTTATACTTATAGTTATGTATCTCATCGTTAAATTAGGAAACAAAATAATAAATAGATATGTTTCAAGACAGAAAAATTTTAAAATTTCATTGAATGATAAAAGAGCTAAAACTATAGGAGCTATTTTAAAAAGTGTATTAAGATATTCAGTATACTTTTTTGGAATATTTACAATAATTACAGTTATATCACCTAAAGTAGGTGTAACTGGCTTAACTTTTGCAGGAATAGGAGGTGTGGCTGTTGGATTAGGTGCTCAAAGCATTATAAAAGACATTATAAATGGGTTTTTTATATTATTTGAGGATCAATTTTCCGTAGGAGACTACATAAGTATAGATGATAAAAGTGGCATTGTAGAGAGTATGGAACTTAGAGTTACTAAAATAAGGGATTTTAATGGAGATCTTCATATAATACCTAATGGACTTATTTCAAAAGTAACCAATCATTCTAAGGGAAGCATAAGAATTACAGTAGATGTGGAAATTTCTTATGATGAGGATATTCAAAAAGTCATAGAAATAATGACACAATTATGTGAAGATTTTGCTAAAGAAAATAGTTCCATTACCCAAGCACCTACTGTTCAGGGAATAACAAATATAAAAGATAACAGAGTAACCATTAGAGTAGCGGGTAAGGCTAAGGCTATGACGCAGTGGGACATGGAGATGAAACTTAGAAGGGAAATAGGAGAAATTTTAAAAAAGGAAAACATAAAAACTCCTTATTTAGTAATAAAAAATTTAAAGGGGGAATAGTACATGAAAAAAGTTTATTACATTGGTGATGTAGTTGAAATGAAGAAAGGACATCCTTGCGGTAGTAATGAGTGGGAAGTAATAAGACTTGGGGCAGATATAAAGATTAAGTGTTGTGGATGTGGAAGAATAGTTATGCTTCCACGAAGTAAATTTGAGAAAAGTGTAAAAAAAATAATTAAGCAAAATTCACCTGATGAGAAAGAGATACAATAATTAAAAAAATTAATTGATTTAATATTAAAAAAGTAGTAAAATGAATAACTGTAGTCCCTGCTGTGAAATCACAGCCATTAGACCAAAGGGAGGAGGTGGAATCAATGAATAAGTATGAAACTATATTTATATTACAGCCATCATTAGACGAAGAAGCTTGCAAAGCTAACATAGAAAAGTTTAAGGGTGTAATAGAAAATGGTGGAGGAGTAATAGAAAACGTTGATGTTTGGGGTAAGAGGAAACTTGCCTATGAAATAAACAAAGTTAACGAAGGATATTATACCTTAATAAATTTTAATGCTGATCCTAAATTACCAAAAGAGTTAGACAGAGTGTTCAGGATTACAGATACAGTTATAAGACATATAATAGTAAAGGATGAAAAATAGGTGGTGTTTTGATTGAATAAGGTTGTTTTAATTGGAAGATTAACCAAAGATCCAGAATTGAGATTTACACCAGGAAATGGTACAGCAGTTACCACTTTTACTATAGCCGTTGATAGGAGATTTTCTAAAGATGGACAAAAAGAAGCGGATTTTATACCTATAGTTGTATGGGGAAAACAAGCTGAATCTACTGCAAATTATATGAGTAAAGGAAAACTTATAGGTATTAGTGGTAGAATCCAGACTAGAAATTATGAAGCTAAAGACGGTACTAGAAGATATGTTACTGAGGTTATTGCAGAAGAAGTTCAATTCCTAGAATGGGGAGAGAAATCTGCAAAGAACTCATATAATCAAACTTCATCTGAAAATTTTGGAAAAACTCAAAACTTTGATGAGAATATTTATGGAGAGGATATTACTCCAGTGGATGATGGAGATATACCTTTTTAAAAGTAAGGAGGGGAAAGCATTATGGCAAATAATAGAGAAGGCGGAAGAAGAAATTCCGGCAAAATGAGAAGAGCTAAGAGAAAGGTTTGTGCTTTTTGTATGGACAAATCTGAATTTATAGATTATAAAGATATAAATAAATTAAGAAAATATGTTACAGAAAGAGGAAAGATCCTTCCAAGGAGAATTTCTGGAAACTGTGCAAAACATCAAAGAGAACTTACAGTAGCTATAAAGAGAGCTAGAAACATAGCTTTACTGCCATTTACAACAGAGTAGTTTATAAAGTGAAGAATTTTTATTCTTCACTTTTTTTAAATTATATTTAGTTTTTTACTATAGATTTAATTTATGTACGATTTGGCAGCATAATCAATGTTAATTTATTGCATAAAGCTATGAAAGCAACTAAAATATAATTAAAGGCTAGGAGGATGATTGTATGAAAAAAGAAAATTTCAACATAATGTATAATGTTAAGATAATAGAAGATTTAAAAGCTAATCTTTTATGTATAGTAGCAGATTTTTTTAAATTGCTTACAAGAGGCAGTAATGTAGCACAAGAATCCATACTAGACTGTATTTCCGGGGGAATAATAGTATTATATTTACTTGCAGAGAGGCTTGGCTATTCACATAAATCAGTAGATCAAACTATGAAAAAGAAATTGAAAATTGGTATAATTGAAGAAGACAAAATAGAAAAGGATGGCAAAGATTTAAGTAAACTATATAGTTATCTCAAAGAAAGGGAATAATGGAGGTAAAAATGCAGAATAAGACATATAACACAAGAGCCCTAGCAGAAGCAGGGCTTACCATAGCACTTACAGTAATAATAATGCTTGTAAACATATATGTACCTATAGTTTCCGTAGTTGCTAATTTTATAGTACCAATACCTATAACGATTTTGTATATTAGGCATAATTATAAGGTTACTTTGATTTCTGTAATAGCTAGTGGTATATTTATAGCAATGTTTTATAATCCTATATATGCAATATCTTCAATAATAATGGTTGGATTTACAGGAGTTGCACTAGGATATTGTGTAAAAAATAAAAAAAGTTTTGGAACTACAATTATCTTTCTTTCTATAGCAATGGCTTTAGGAACAACAATTTATACGACTATATACATAGTTTTAATGAGTAATGATGGAATATATGGTTTTGTAAGTAAAATAGTGCAAAATTTCAACCAATCCATGGAGATAAGTAAAAGTATTTATCAGCAGGCAGGCGTATCCAGCAGTCAATTGGCATCTATAGAAGATTTAGTTAAGATGTTTACACCAGAATATATTATGAGACTTATTCCAGGAGTAATTATAGCTAGTTCAGTTATTTTGGCATATCTAAATTACACAATAACAAGGGCTGTGCTTAAAAAGTTAAAATATGAAGTTAATGAAGCAAAACCTTTTAATCAATGGTATATGAATACAAGAATAGGAACATTAGTTGGTGTTACACTTGTTTTAGGAATATTATTTAACAGAAACAACATGGCAATTGGACAGTATTTAATTAATTCTTCAGGACTTATACTTGAACTTGTATTTTTACTAGATGGAGTATCATTGGTTACATACTATCTTATGAATAGGTATAAGGTATCTAAAAAAATTATTGTCTTGATTATAGTATTTACAGTTATGACTAAGCTGTCCCTAGTGTATGGCTTGGCTGGATTTATAGACATGGTATTTGACTTTAGGAAACTAGACCCTTATAGAAAATTGAAAAAATAGTAACTGGGGGCTCATTTAATGGATAATAAGTACAATTACTTTATAAAGGGTAATAAAGTGTACATGGTGATAATTGCTCTTCTTATTTTAATATTGATGGCATATGGGCATATGATAGTTGGAAGTATAGCTATCTGTCTATATGCATTTCTTGTAATTTACAATGTAAAAAATACGGAATATAAAAAAAGTAAGTGGAAAAAGTTTATAGAAGATTTTTCATCTCAACTTGATATAGCTACCAGAAATACACTTGTAAAACTTCCTTTTCCACTTGTTATAATAAAAATCACCGGTGATGTACTCTGGTATAATCAAAATTTTTCCTCTATACTAGAAGGAAAAGACATACTAGGTCAAAATATTAAGAATGTGGTAAGAGATTTTAATGTTAAGCAGGTGGCAAATGGAAAGGAAACTATATTTAGATATATAAAGATTAAGGACAAATATTATGATATATATACTAATATAGTTGATACTTCAGAAAACTCTAAAGATAAAATTATACTCTTATATTTCTATGACGTAACAAAACCCTTTAAAATTATGAATTCAGTAAATGCAAACAAAGATGCAGTAATGTTAATGGAAGTAGACAATTTTGATGATGTAGTAAAGCCTATGGAAGAAGACGATAGACCACTTATAATAGCTGAAATAGAGAGAACTATAAATAGTTATGCTCAAAATTTAAATGCTATGATAAGAAAGTATGAATCAAATAAATATGTATTCTGTATACAAAATAAGTACATAGAAAAAGAAATGGAAAAGAAATTTGAAATACTTGATACTATTAGAGAAATAAATATGGGAAATAAACTTGCAGTAACTTTAAGTATTGGAATTGGCAGGGGTGGTGATACTCCTTTAGAGAATGAAAAATATGCAGTATCGGCTAAGGAATTGGCACTAGGACGTGGAGGAGATCAGGCAGTTGTAAAAAATGGAGATAAGCTTTTGTTTTATGGAGGAAAGACTAAGGAAATTGAAAAAAGAACAAAAGTAAGGGCTAGGGTAATAGCCCAGGCTCTTGTAGATATAATAAAGGATAGTAGAAATGTATTTATAATTGGACACATGAAACCAGATATAGATTGTTTAGGATCTGCTGTTGGAATTCGCAGTGTAGTTAGTTTAATGAATAAAGAATGCTTTATCATATTAGATGATAGTAATGAAAGCATAAAAGTTATATTAGATAAGATAAAAGAAGAGAAGGAATACGATAATGTTTTTATACACAGCAAAAATTGTGAAGATAAGATAGATGAAAATAGCCTTCTTATAATTGTAGATGTACATAGTGAAGGACATGTACAAAATATGCAATTAGTTAAGAAGTTTGATAGAATAGTT
Source organism: Clostridium ragsdalei P11 (assembly GCF_001675165.1). Classification (GTDB taxonomy): domain Bacteria; phylum Bacillota; class Clostridia; order Clostridiales; family Clostridiaceae; genus Clostridium_B; species Clostridium_B ragsdalei. The sequence continues at coordinate 7,349 of NZ_LROS01000028.1, read as the reverse complement.
ATAATAGATCATCATAGAAGAACTACAGATCTCATTAAAAATTCTCTTTTAAGTTACATTGAACCTTATGCTTCATCTACCTCTGAGTTGGTTACTGAAATGCTGCCTTATATGGTAGAAAAACCAAATATAAAACCAATAGAGGCAGAAGCACTTCTTGCAGGCATATGTGTGGATACAAAGAATTTTTATTTTAAAACTGGTGTAAGAACTTTTGAGGCCGCTTCATTTTTAAGAAGATTGGGAGCAGACACCATAGATATAAAAAAGCTTTTTTCCTATGATTTCGAGACTTATTTAAAGAGAGCTGAAATTATAAAATCGGCAAAGATAAAAAATGGTATTGCTATAGCAGTATGTCCTCCAGAAATGGCAAATTTATTATTAGTTGCCCAAGCAGCAGATGAGCTACTAAATATTACAGGTATTCAAGCATCCTTTGTTTTTGTTAAAATAAAAGATGAAGTATTTATTAGTGCTAGATCCTTAGGGGATATAAATGTTCAAATTATACTTGAAGGCCTAGGAGGGGGAGGGCATATGACTATGGCAGGAGCTAAATTAGAATCCGTAACCATAGATGAGGCTATAGAAAAATTAGATGAGGCTATAAATGAATATACTGAGGAGAGTGAAGAATAGATGAAAGTTATATTATTAAAGGACGTAAAAACTTTAGGGAAAAAGGGGCAAGTAATAAATGCTTCAGACGGATATGCTAGAAATTATTTAATACCAAGGGGAGTTGCAGAAGAAGCAAATCAGTCAAATCTTCATATATTGAATAACAAAAAGGAAGCAGAGAGAAAAGAAAAACTTGCTGAAATAGAAGCAGCACAAAAACTTGCTGCTAGCTTAAAGGGAAAAGAGATAAAATTAACTGTAAAGTCAGGAGAAAATGGAAGGTTGTTTGGATCAATAACGGGAAAAGACATTTCAGATGAATTAAACAAAAAATTTCATATAAATGTGGATAAAAAGAAAATAGCAGTTAACAACATAAGACAACTTGGTACCTATGATGTAGAAGTTAAATTGTATCCTGAGATATCCACTAAAATAAAAGTAGTTATTGCAGAGAAATAAGGAGGAAAATTTGTGAAATTACAATTTGTTGATGGATTAAATAGGGAATTAAATGATTCTATTCCAATAAATACTCAAGTAAAAGTTTTATATGATCTTTTGAAAAAAATAATGGATAAAGGTACTGTGAACTCTAGAGTAGTAAGGTATAATTTAAAAGGTTATATGAATAGTGAGAATTTATTTGAAAGAATATATGCTCTAAATAAAATAGTTAGTGATGGAAAAGGATTAACTGAGATACCAGATGAATCAAATGTATATGATGCACTAGAAAATACCAATAATTGGATAGCAGAAACATTAGCAGAAAGATATGTAAGAACTAAGATTGAAAAGGAAGTAGAGAAAAACCTTACAGAACATCAGGATAAATATATGGATGAGGTTAGACTCAGTATTATAAAAAAGCGAAAAGGACCTGAAAATGCAAAAACTTTGAAAAAGTATGCTCAACTTGAGGTACTGGATTCTAAGGGGCTTAGCAAAAACATTCAAAAACTTCTAAGACCAGAAACTTTTGATGAAATAATTGGCCAAGAGAGAGCTATAAAGTCTATACTGTCTAAAATAGCATCACCCTATCCGCAGCATATAATTTTATATGGACCACCGGGAGTAGGTAAAACTACAGCAGCTAGAATTGCTTTAGAAGAAGCTAAAAAGTTAAAGTTTACACCTTTTAGAAAAGATGCCAAGTTTGTAGAGGTAGATGGAAGCACTTTAAGGTGGGATCCTAGGGAAATTACAAATCCACTTCTTGGCTCTGTACATGACCCGATATACCAAGGAACTAAGAGAGACTTAGCGGAAGTAGGAGTACCAGAACCAAAACCTGGACTTGTTACAGAAGCTCATGGTGGAGTGCTTTTCATTGATGAAATAGGAGAATTGGATGAAATGCTCCAGAATAAGTTGCTAAAAGTACTCGAAGATAAAAGAGTCGAATTTTCATCTTCATATTATGATCCAGATGATGAGAATATACCTAAATATATAAAGTATTTATTTGAAAAGGGAGCTCCTGCAGATTTTTTACTTATAGGAGCTACTACAAGAGAGCCAAGTGAAATAAATCCTGCCCTTAGATCAAGATGTACTGAGGTTTATTTTGAGCCGCTTTCTGTGAAGGATATACAGAAAATAGTGGAAGATGCCGCTGAAAAACTTAATATTGAAATTGAGAGCGGGGTATCTGAACTTATAAGTAAATATACAATTGAAGGCAGAAAAGCTATTAACATATTATCAGATGTCTATGGATATGTACTTTATAATAATGGAATAAGTGATTTAAATGATAAAGTTAAAATTTCAGTAGAGGATTTAAAGAAAGTTATATCTATAAGTAGATTTATACCTTTTGAAGAAGTGCCTTCAAAGTCTACCTATGAAATTGGTCATATTTATGGACTAGGAGTAAGTGGATATATAGGCTCTACTATAGAAATAGAAGCCGTTACATTTGAAGCTAAAGAAAAAGGCAAGGGAATTGTAAGATTTAATGATACAGCAGGAAGTATGGCGAAAGATTCTGTATTTAATGCCGCTTCAGTTATAAGAAAAATAACAGATAAAGATATGTGTGATTATGATATCCATGTAAATGTAATAGGTGGAGGAAGGATTGATGGTCCTTCAGCAGGAGCTGCTATTACGGTGTGTATTATAAGCGCCCTTTTACAAAAACCTTTAAGGCAAGATGTAGCTGTAACAGGAGAAATATCTTTAAGAGGAAAGATAAAACCTGTAGGTGGAATATTTGAAAAAGCTTATGGTGCCAGGAGAAAGGGAATAAAGACAATGTTACTACCTGTAGAAAATTTGAAAGAAGTACCTGCTGATATTAAGGATATAGAAGTTAAGGCTGTATCAAATATCGAGGAACTTATGGAATTGATCTTCTAATTCTAAATAAGCAGAGTGTTAATTTGAAACAATTGCTATTTCACCTGTAGATCAATTAAGCAAATGGTAACATTTAATTCTAGGGAGTGAGGCATCTGTATGGATACATCTATTAGAAGCATACCTCATAATATAGAGGCTGAACAAGGTGTAATTGGATCTATGCTTATTGATAAAACTTCAATAGTTGAAGCTATGGAAGTTCTAAACACCGAGGATTTTTATAAGGATTCACATAAGGTTATTTTTGATTCAATACTTGATTTATATAAAAAAGATACAGCTGTAGACATAATAACTTTGACTGAAAACTTAAAATCGAGATCAAAACTTGAAGCAGCAGGTGGTATAACTTATATAAGTGAACTAAGCGGATCAATAGTATCCACTGCTAATTTAAAATCCTATATAAAAATTGTAAAAGATAAATCTGTCCTGAGAAAACTTATTAGGGCTTCTACTAAGATAATAGAAGAAAGTTATAAAAACCAAGATGATGTTGTAGGAACCATTGATATGGCTGAAAAATCTATATTTGATTTGTCAAGTAATAGAAAAGTTTCTGATTTTGAGCCTATGAATGTTGTACTTGAAAGAGGATTTACTGAAATAGAGAGGTTATTCAACAATAAAGGTGAAACTACAGGAGTAGCCTCTGGATTTAGAGAGTTAGATGCTAAGACGTCGGGCTTTCAAAAGGGAGATATGGTACTTGTGGCAGCTAGACCTTCTATGGGTAAAACAACTTTTGCCTTAAATATAGCGGAATATGCTGCTTTAAGGGAAGGTAAAAAAATAGCTATGTTTTCTCTTGAAATGTCAAAAGAACAATTAGCTTATAAGCTTTTATGTTCTGAGGCACATGTAGATATGTTGAATTTAAGAACGGGAAATTTGGAAGATAAGGACTGGGAAAATATAGCTAGAGCGTCAGGGCCTCTTGCTGCTGCAAAGATATTTATAGATGATACTGCAGGTATAACCATTATGGAAATGAGGTCTAAATGCAGAAGATTAAAAATGGAACATGGTATAGATATGATAGTTGTGGATTACCTACAGCTTATGAGCGGAGGCAAAGGCTCAGAAAATAGGCAGCAGGAAGTTTCAGAGATATCCAGATCCATAAAAGCACTAGCAAAGGAAATGGAATGTCCTGTTATTGCCTTGTCTCAATTATCACGTGCGCCTGAAGCTAGAACGGACCATAGACCTATGTTGTCAGATTTAAGAGAATCCGGATCAATAGAGCAGGATGCAGATATAGTTATGTTTTTGTACAGGGATGAATACTATGACAAGGATACAGAAGATAAAAATATTGCGGAATGTATTATTGCAAAACAGAGAAATGGTCCTACAGGAACTGTAAAATTGGCCTGGATGGGTCAGTTTAGTAAATTTGGTAATTTAGATGTTATACATCAGGAATAGCTAAAAAACACTGTAAAGTTTATTTACAGTGTTTTTTAGTCTGGTTATATTAATTTTGTAGTAAGTAATTTTTTATTGTATATCTATTTTCTTACCTTGTCTTTTACCTTGTGAAAGTTTTGGAAGGCTAACTTTTAAAACTCCATCCTTAAAAGAAGCTGTAATGTTTTTGTCATCTACATTATCAATGTAAAAACTTCTTCTGAATTCACCATATCTTCTTTCACGTCTTACAAAGTTTTCATTTTTATCTTCTATAGAGTCATCCCTTTTTGCAGATATGGTCAAGTAGTTATTATTGAAATCCAAATCTATAGAATCTTTATTTATTCCTGGTAGATCAGCACAAACTACATAAGAAGTTTCATTTTCCTTAAGATCAACTTTAAAACCATTGCCAAAACCGTTTATGTTCATAGGTGTGAAAAAGTCATTGTCAAAGAACGAATCTATAAAATTATCGAATGCATCACCTCTTTTTAAAGAATTGTTTTTTCTAAATGGAACCATATCAAACATAATGAATACCTCCTAAATATAATTTTATTATTTTTTAAAAATTATCAAATTTCGTTAATGTATATCTATTTTTTTGCCATTTCCTTTTTCTCTATTAAGTTTTGGAAGATCAACTCTTAAAACTCCATCTCTAAAGGAAGCTGTAATATTTGAATCATCTACATTATCGATGTAAAAACTTCTTTTGAATTCACCGTATCTTCTTTCACGCCTTACAAAGTTTTCATTTTTATCTTCAATAGAATCATTTCTTTTTGCACATATAGTCAAATAATTACTGTTAAAATCTAAGTCTATGGAATCTTTATTTATTCCTGGTAGATCAGCACAAACTACATAAGAAGTTTCATTTTCCTTAAGATCAACTTTAAAACCATTGTCAAAACCATTCATGTTCATAGGTGCGAAAAAGTCATTATTAAAGAATGAATCTACAAAGTTATCGAATGCATCACCTCTTTTTAAAGAATTGTTTTTTCTAAATGGAACCATATCAAACATAATGAATACCTCCTTATAGATTTTATTTTCTATGTTTTCTAAACTGTTTTTATATTTTGTAAATCCTTATTACAGTTATTATAGTACAATAAAGGTCAAAGAAAGTCAAAGTCTAAAAATAAATGAATTGCATAGATATGATTAGTTATTATTAGAGCTAACTATATAATTTAGTGCTATCCATATATTTTCAAGATATGCTAAGAAATTAATCATATTTGGATAATTATGATAGTAATATAAAAAAAATTTTTTTATATTTGCTTAAAATAGAGTTTTGTATTAAAATAGTATTGTGTTTTGCTCCTATGGCTCAGATGGTAGAGCAACTGATTCGTAATCAGTAGGTCACAGGTTCGAATCCTGCTAGGAGCACCAATAAAGAATTTGACAGGTTCTAAATACAGAAACACTCACTTGTTTATTGTAGTGATATTACAGTAGACTAGTGGGTGTTTTTTTGTGCTCTTTGATTGGACTTAATACCAATATAGAGTGATCAATGAAAACTCATATTCTTTAAATTTTCATTCAACACTTTATTTTAAAATAATCAACAAAAATATGTAAAAAATGATAAATTAATAGAAATTATAATATAACTATAGATAATTTGCACAAAAATTAGTATTATATAAATAAGTTTGTTATTTTAATTTATTTTAGGAGGTGTTTTATGAGTGGAGTAAATGGAGCAGATACTGTATTTGTAATTATGAGCACAGTACTGGTAATGGTTATGACTCCAGGGTTGGCGTTATTTTATGGAGGAATGGTTAGAGGCAAGAATACATTAAACAGCACCCTTCATAGTTATTCGGCTCTAGCAATAGTATCTATTCAGTGGATACTTATAGGGTATACGCTATGTTTTGGAAAGGATATAGGAGGATTAATAGGTGGTCTTAATTTTGCTGGCTTAAAAGGAGTAGAATTTGCACCGAATGCAAATTATGGAAGTACAATTCCACAGCAAGCATTTATGGTATTTCAGCTTATGTTTGCCATAGTAACTGCAGCAGTTTCAGTTGTAAGTTGGAGTGTTTGTGAATTTGCTTATAGAAAAAAAGTAACTTCTCTTGGAGTTGTTAGTGGAATAGTTGCAGGTCTTGTAGCTATAACTCCGGCTGCAGGTTTTGTAAGCCCCCTAGCTTCAATGATTGTTGGTTTAGTAGCAGGAGTTATATGTTATATATCTATTACTTTTATTAAGGCTAAGTTTGGATATAATGATGCATTAGATGTCTTTGGATGTCATGGTGTAGGAGGAATATGGGGGGGAATCGCTACTGGAATATTTGCATGGAAGTCAGTAAATTCAGCTGGTGGAAATGGATTAATACATGGAAATCCGAAATTGATTGGAATTCAGGTTATAGGTATTTTATCTAGTATTATATATGCAGCAGTAGTTACATTTATTATAATTAAAGTAATTAATGTTGTAAGCAGTATAAGAGCAAGTGAAAAAGATGAACAGATAGGTTTAGATATTACAGAACATGGAGAAGAAGCCTATGGAGGACTGTAAATTTAATATAAATATAAAAATATAGTTGAAAAGTCTTTATAAAATAGTATAAAATTTAAATGCATAATATAAATTTGTATTTTAAGTGATTTTGGAATTAAAATCTAAAAAGTGTAGGTAACCTTTGAAATCGTACTTGATATAGGGTTTCTAACTAAAATATTAACTTATACAGAATAATTAAAATTCTTCTCCAAATACTAAATGTACGGAGAAAGGAGTTTTAATTATGGGAAGAAAATTATTTGAAATAGAATCACTGTATGATTATAAAATTGAAGATTTAATTGAGCTAAAAAACACTACGAATTCTAAATTTACTAGATTAGTATTAGCTGTGGTTACTATGAGATATCGAGGATGCTCAAAT
>NZ_LROS01000027.1 GCF_001675165.1 Clostridium ragsdalei P11 | reverse complement strand
ATGGGAATTAGTATCAGATATTAAAATTCTTTTTGACGAACTTAATTCTAATTTTGCTAAGATTCATTCATTAGCTTATGCTAGAAGTTTCCTAGTATAAGTTAAATTATCACTTAGAAACCCTATATAGGTTTTCTAACTTAAAAATCAACTTATACGCAGGCATATTTTTACAATAATGAAGTTTTTTTAAATATTTTGTATATAAGGCTTAGTGAAAAATTTTTGAAAAATCTAGAACTTTTCAATTGTTTGAGGCACGAGTTTTGAAAATTTCTCAGTATTTTTCAAAATTTTTTTCTTAGCCTTATCAAAATATTTAACGAGCTGAAGGTTGTAAAAAATATCCGGAGTATAAGTTTATTTTTTGCTTAGAAACTCTATAATTCCATGTGCTTAATTACTAATTATATTAGTGATGATGTTTAAGTTTATCAAAGATAGACTTTTTTCCACTTTCTCCTGCAGGTATTTCTCCACTTGCCTCCATAAGCATTACAATGGCTTCTCTCTGCTTTTCATTTAAATCCTTAGGTACATCAACAATTACATTTACGTATTGGTCACCTCTACCATGACCATTAACCCTAGGGACACCCTTGCCTTTAAGCCTAAACACAGTTCCTGATTGAGTTCCTGATGGTACATCATACTTTACATCCCCATCTATAGTTGCAACTTTTAAACTAGTTCCAAGGGAAGCTTTACCAAAACTTATATGTGTATCTGTATATATATCAAATCCATTTCTCTTAAACTTAGAATGAGGTGAAACCCTTATATTTACATAAAGATCTCCTGACTGTCCTCCATTCTTGCCACTTTCTCCTTGTCCCCTTAATGGAATTATATTTCCATTATCTACTCCTGCCGGAACCTTCACTTTTATCTTTCTATGTTTTCTTACTGCACCTTTTCCTCTGCATTCTGGACAAGGATCTTTTATTATAGTTCCTCTTCCACCACATTTATCACAAGTGCTCATACTTACAAAGCTTCCAAGAGGTGTATTTCTCTGAGTTCTCATCTGTCCTGTTCCACCGCATTTATCACAAGTATGGGGCTGTGTTCCTTTTTTAGCTCCTGTTCCACCACAAGCCTCACATTTTTCATTTCTAGCTATATTTATTTCCTTTTCCACTCCAAAGACAGCTTCTTCAAAAGTCAAATTTAGAGTATATTCAAGATCTGATCCTTTTTGTGGTGCATTTCTTCTTCTTCTGCTGCTAGATCCAAATCCGCCACCGCCGCCTCCAAAGAAAGAATCAAATATATCTCCAAAGCCTCCCATGTCTGAAAAATCAAAACCTCCAAAACCTCCAAAGCCTGCATCACCGCCGCCATTGAAGTCAGTTGTTCCAAACTGATCATATTGCGCCTTTTTCTGAGGGTCTGAGAGTACTTGATAGGCTTCATTTATTTCCTTAAATTTTTCTTCAGCTTTTTTATCGTTGGGGTTCCTATCTGGGTGGTATTTCAATGCTAATTTTCTAAATGCTTTTTTTATATCTTCATCACTTGCACCTTTTTCAAGTCCAAGTACTTCATAATAGTCCTTCTGTGCCATTTTTTACTTTTCACCACCTAAAATATTTTCATTGAACTAAAATTTGAGTTCTAATTTGTGTAACTCCTTTTCCCTTCGGTCAAATGAGTAAGTGATTCACACCAAATCGAAGATTTGGGTTCTAATTTCTGTAACTCCTTCTCCCTTTGGTCGAATGAGTAAGTGATTCACACCAAATCGAAGATTTGGGTTCTCTACTTAAATTAAGGGAAGAGTATAAAAACTCATCCCTTAACTATTACCATTATACACACTTATCATATAATCGTGAAGAGGAAATATTATTTATCATCATCTACTTTATAATCTGCATCAACTACATTGTCATCTTTTTTTTCTGATGCACCTTGAGAACCTGCTCCTGCTCCTGCTCCTGGATTCTGTCCTGCTCCCATGTTTGGATCTGCTCCTGGATTTTGACCAGCTTGAGCATTCTGACTATATATTTTAGATGTAATTCCATAGAAAGTTTGAGTTAAATCTTCAGTAGCTTTCTTTATTGCCTCTAAATCTTCTCCATCTTTTATTTTCTTTAAAGCTTCAACTTTTTCCTCTACAGTTTTCTTATCTTCAGCTGATACTTTATCTCCCAAGTCCTTTAATGTCTTTTCTGTCTGATATACAGATTGATCGGCATTATTCTTTATATCTATGGATTCTTTTCTCTTTTTATCCTGTTCTTCAAACTTTTTGGCTTCATCTACTGCCTTGTTTATTTCATCATCACTTAAATTAGTTGAAGCTGTAATTGTTATATTAGCTTCTTTTCCTGTTCCTTTATCTTTAGCAGATACATTTACTATGCCGTTGGCATCTATATCAAATGTAACTTCAATTTGAGGAATTCCCCTTGGAGCTGGAGCTATTCCTGAAAGTGTAAATCTTCCAAGAGTTTTATCATCAGCAGCCATCTTTCTTTCACCTTGAACTACGTGAATTTCAACTGAAGTCTGGCCATCTGCTGCAGTTGAAAATACCTGACTCTTCTTAGTTGGTACTGTAGTGTTTCTGTCAATAAGTGGAGTAGCAACTCCTCCTAAAGTTTCAATTCCAAGGGTAAGTGGTGTAACATCAAGGAGTAATACGTCTTTTACATCTCCAGTTAAAACTCCGGCCTGAATTGCAGCTCCTACAGCTACACATTCATCAGGGTTAACTCCCTTTGATGGATCCTTACCAGTAAAATTCTTAACTGCTTCTTGAACAGCTGGTATTCTTGTAGAACCACCAACTAATATGATTTTATTTATATCATTTATTGTAAGTCCTGCATCATTTAATGCTTTTCTCATAGGTTCAATTGTCCTTTCAACTAAATCTTGAGTCAACTCATTAAATTTTGCTCTTGTCAAGTTCATGTCTATATGTTTTGGACCAGTTGCATCTGCTGTAATAAATGGTAAGTTTATATTTGTTTGAGTAGATGCTGAAAGTTCAATTTTTGCTTTTTCAGCCGCTTCCTTTAATCTTTGAAGTGCCATTTTGTCATTTCTTAAATCTATACCATTCTTAGCTTTAAAATCTTCTGCTATATAGTCCATAACTTTCTGGTCAAAGTCATCTCCACCTAGACGAGTATCACCATTTGTAGCTTTAACTTCAAATACTCCATCTCCAAGCTCTAGTATGGATACATCAAAAGTACCTCCACCTAAATCATATACAAATATCTTTTGACTTGTATCAGTTTTATCAAGTCCATAAGCAAGTGATGCAGCTGTTGGTTCATTTATTATTCTACGTACATTTAATCCTGCAATTTTACCTGCGTCTTTAGTTGCCTGTCTCTGACTATCATTAAAATATGCTGGTACTGTTATAACTGCTTCAGTTACAGTTTCTCCTAAATAAGCTTCAGCATCTGCCTTTATTTTTTGGAGTATCATTGCAGATATCTCCTGTGGTGTATAATCTTTTCCATCTATATTTACTTTATGGTCTGTTCCCATTTGTCTTTTTATTGACATTATTGTCTTATCAGGGTTTGTTATTGCCTGTCTTTTAGCAACTTGACCTACCAATCTTTCTCCATTTGCCTGGAATGATACCACTGATGGAGTTGTTCTTGCTCCTTCTGAATTTGCTATAACTGCAGGATCTCCACCTTCCATAACTGCAACACATGAATTAGTTGTTCCTAAATCAATACCTATTATTTTTGACATATTAACTTACCTCCTAAATTTAACTGCGTTAAAATTATCTTGCATATATTTAATTCAAACAAATTTAATTTGTATGTTTTAAACTTAATTTGCTACTTTAACCATACTGTATCTAATTATTTTGTCTTCTCTCTTGTATCCTTTTTGCAATACTTCTACTATAGAATTTTTATCATATTTATCATCTTCTATATGCATAACTGCATTATGTAGATTGGGATCAAATTCTCCTTCGCAAGGTATTTCCTCTACATTTAATTTTGAAAGGGCATTATTAAATTGCTTCATTGTCATCTCTATACCTTTTTTCAAATCTTCTGCATTTCCTTCTACATTTACTGCCCTTTCCAGGTTATCTAACACTGGTAAAACTTCTTTTAATATATCCTTACAAGCATCGGAATAAATATTATCCTTCTCTTTAATAGTTCTTTTTCTAAAGTTGTCATACTCTGCCATAACTCTTGCAAGTCTATCTTTAGTAGAATCCAATTCATTTATGGCCTTCTTATTTTCATCTTTTAATTTCAAATTTTCTTTTTTTAATTCTCCTAGCAAACTTATCTCTTTATCTTCTGTTTCTTCTACTTCCTCTTCTGAATTATCCTCTGTGCTTTCATCTACACTTTCATTATCTTTATCTTTTTTTTCATTTTCTGAATCATTTTCACATTCTTCATTAAGGTCTTTTACATTATCACCTTTATCCTTTAACATTTAGATATTTCCTCCAATCTAACATTTATACATATTTTACAAAATTTATTCTATTTTTCATCAGAATAAGCATTACTTAAAATATAATTCATTTCCTTTACTACATTTGCAAGTATTGATATGACTTTAGAATAAGGTATCCTTGTAGGTCCTATGACTCCAATTTCACCTATAGGTCTTTCATTCAAACTGTAAACAGCAGACACAACGCTACAATCTTCTGCACCTTCTGTATAATTTTCCTTACCTATTTTTACTGAAATATTTGAATTACTGTTCAGTAAGCTGCTAACTTTATCTTTATTATCCATCATAGATAAAAATTCTCTTGCCTTTTCTATATCCTTATATTCCGGATAATTAAAAATATTTGTAGCCCCCTGGGTATATATATTTGAATTATCTACACTATTTAAACTATCATACAATGCAGAAATTATATTATTGAATATATCTTCATATCCTTGGAAATCATTTTTTAAATTATTTATAACTTCCAAATTTATCTGTTCAGCACTTAAATTCTTTAATCTGACGTTTAGCATATTACTTAATTTAACAAGAGTATCATCTGAAATAGTTTTTCCTACCTTTATCAAATTGTTCTTTATAATACCGCTATCAATTATAAGTACCAATAATATATTGGTGCTTGATTCAATGTTTATTAACTGTACATGCTTTATATAGCCCCTTTTAACTGAAGGTGCTCTAACTATAGAAGTAAGTTTAGTAAGCTCCGATAAAAGACAAACAGCCTGCTTTAATATTTTATCAACCTCAAATAAAGCTGCATCTATAATCTGTGATTTTATTATATACATTTCTTCTTCGCTCAAATTTGGTATCTGCATCAATTTGTCAACATACAACCTGTATCCATTATTAGAAGGTATCCTTCCTGAAGAACTGTGAAGTTGTTCTAAATAACCCATTTCCTCCAGATCCGCCATTTCATTTCTTATAGTAGCTGAACTTACACCTAAGTTGTATTTTTTAGCTATGGTTCTGGATCCAACAGGCTCTGCAGTGTTTATATAATCATTTACTATTGCCTGAAGTATTTTTATTTTTCTTTCATCCATTTCCATAATATCACCTCTTTATTAGCACTCATTGTTGTTGAGTGCTAATTGCTATGATTAAAAAATATCACTCATAATTTTTTTTGTCAATACTATATAACTATATTATGAAGTTAAATAATATGTTTTTTATAATTTAAAATGAAATTCATTGAGGTTTCTCACATTTACTTAAAATATCTAACTCACTTGAAATTATGTCAATATAAAGTCACACATTACACTATTAGATACTTCTATTCCTCTTTTACTTAAGTACAACATATGTCCCTCTTTTATTAAAATACCCATGTTTATGTACTTTTCAATTACATTACCATATACAGAATAAATATTCTTGTTAAATCTCTTGTAAAAATCTTCTGTAGAAATTCCATCTATTTTTCTGAGACCCATAAATACAAATTCCTCCATACTGTCACAGATAGAATTTTTATGTTTATCTAATCTTAAAAACTGGTTTAAATTTCCCTGTAAAATATATTCTTCTATATTTTTTGTATTTCTATACCTGTACCCATCTACATAGGAATGAGCACCTGCCCCACAACCTATATATTCCTCTAAGTTCCAGTAAATTAAATTATGCTTGCATTTTCTATATTTTTTCGAAAAATTGGATATTTCATATTGTTCATATCCCATTTTAGACAAAAAATCTAGTGTAAAATAATACATCTGTCTTTCTTCTTCTTCTCCAGGCAAATTCAAACTTTTTGACTCATGTGCTTTGTAAAAAGGAGTACCTTTTTCCACTATAAGGCTATAACAAGATATATGTTCCGGATTCAACTTAACTACATTTTGCAGAGATTCTTTCCAATCTTTTATTGTCTGACCTGGAAGTCCAAACATAAGATCTATGTTTATATTTGAAAAACCAAATTTTCTTGCCATGTCATATGTCTTTAAAAAATCTTCTAAAGTATGAATTCTACCTATACATTTAAGTATAGAATTCTGCCAAGCCTGAAGACCTATACTGAGTCTATTTACTCCCATCTTCTTTAAAGCTTTAATTTTCTCTTCTGTAAATGTACCCGGATTACCTTCTACTGTAAATTCTAAGTCATCTTCTACATTTATTTTCTTTAATACTTCATATATGTTATTCCAGGATTCTAATGATAAATAGGTGGGAGTTCCCCCACCTATAAATATAGTTTTTATTTTTCTATCTCCTATAGATTCTATATCTTTAGCCAGTGCTTTTGTATAATTTACCATAAGTTTTTCTTTTCCACTATAAGATGGGAAATCACAATAGAGGCACTTTTTTTTACAGAAGGGTATGTGTATATATAGAGCCACAGCCTTTTTAACATCTATATTTTTATCTTGCATAAAACCACTTCCAAACTCCTATTTTCCTAACAAATTTGCTATTAGCTACTAATCCTCAGTTTTAAGTATGGCCATGAATGCTTCCTGAGGGATTTCTACGGAGCCAACCTGCCTCATTCTCTTCTTTCCTTCTTTTTGTTTTTCAAGGAGTTTTTTCTTTCTTGATATATCTCCTCCATAACATTTTGCAAGTACATCTTTTCTCATAGCCTTAACTGTTTCCCTTGCTATAATTTTTCCACCTATCGCTGCCTGTATTGGTATTTCAAAAAGTTGCCTTGGGATTATTTCCTTTAATCTTTCTGCTATACCTCTACCCCTTTCATAAGCTCTCTCTTCTGGAACTATCATGGACAATGCATCTACCACTTCTCCATTTAAAAGTATGTCAAGCTTTACTAATTCAGCAGCTTTATATCCTTTTAACTCATAATCAAGTGAAGCATAGCCCCTTGTTCTAGATTTTAATACATCAAAAAAGTCATATATTATTTCATTTAGTGGAATTTCATAATTTAAAGAAACTCTGGTAGTTTCTATATACTGCATATCCTTAAAAGTTCCCCTTCGATTTTGAGAAAGTTCCATAACTGCTCCCACATATTCAGAAGGTGTTATTATTGATGCCTTTACTATAGGTTCCTCCATGTACTTTATTTCTGAAACTTCGGGCATATTTGTTGGATTTGTAAGTTCTATTACAGTACCATCTGTTTTTCCAATCTTATATATAACAGAAGGAGCTGTAGTTATTATATCAAGGTTAAATTCTCTTTCTACCCTCTCCTGTATAACATCCATATGCAAAAGTCCTAAAAATCCACATCTAAATCCAAACCCCAATGCTATAGAAGTTTCTGGCTCAAAGCACAAAGCTGCATCATTTACCTGAAGCTTTTCCAGTGCATCTTTAAGCTCACCATACTTTGCTCCATCTACGGGATATATACCACTATATACCATTGAAACAACAGGTCTGTATCCCTTTAAGGGTTCTTTGGCTTCTCTAGAAGCTTCGGTTACGGTATCTCCTACACGTGCATCTCTTACATTTTTAATGGACGCAGTAAAGTATCCTACATCTCCTGCTTTAAGTTCGTCTCTTGGCATAAAATTAGGAACAAAAATTCCTGTTTCCGTAACCTCATACACTTTTCCTGTAACCATAAGTTTTATCTTCATTCCAGGTTTTATTACACCTTCCATTACTCTTATATGACAAACTACTCCTCTATAGCTATCATAATTTGAATCAAATATAAGAGCTTTTAAAGGTGCATTTTCATCTCCCTCAGGAGCTGGCACTTTGCTTACTATTGCCTCTAAAACCTGTTCTATATTTAGTCCAGTTTTTGCAGAAACTGTTGGTGCATCAGATGCTTCTATTCCTATAACATCTTCTATCTCATTTTTTACCTCTTCAGGCCTTGCACTTGGCAAATCTATTTTATTTATTACAGGAACAATCTCCAAATCATGATCCAGTGCCAAATAACAATTTGCAAGGGTTTGTGCTTGTATGCCCTGGGTTGCATCCACAACCAAAATAGCACCTTCACAAGCTGCCAAGCTTCTTGAAACCTCATAGTTAAAATCTACATGTCCCGGTGTATCTATAAGATTTAGTATATACTCTTCTCCTGAAGGCCTTTTATATATAAGTCTAACAGCCTGAGACTTTATAGTTATTCCTCTTTCTTTTTCCAACTCCATATTATCAAGTACCTGGGAGTCCATCTCCCTCTCAGTAAGAGTTCCTGTCTTTTCAATTAATCTATCTGCAAGTGTAGATTTACCATGGTCTATATGAGCAACTATAGAAAAATTTCTTATATGTTTTTGTCTTTCGCTCTGCATACTATTTTCCTCCAATACCTATGAAAAGTTAAAAGATTTTCATTACTTGATCAATCTCTAGCTTTCCTGTACGAATAACTACAGTAAATTATATCATAACAAATATGCAGTGAAAAGTACATTATTTAGGGAGCTTACTTTCTAGATTTTTAAATGTCTCTGAAGTTTTATTTATAATATAAGAAGTACCTGAATGTACTTTTTCTCCCACTATATTTATAACTTGTTTAGATCCGTTTTCAAAATTATAAACTATTTTATTATTTAAACATAATGAATACTCCCCTACATCAACTGTAAAATCAAAGGGAGAAACAGTATAATTTATTTTAAAATTAGATTTATCTTTTATATATTTAGGTAGTCCTGCTGTTATAGTTACAAATCCCAAAAGTACTATTATAATGCAAAATATTATCACAACTCTAATACCTTTTTTACTCAAAAAAAATCACCCCACATAGAAACTAGATTTAAAACCATAAAGTTTCTATTATAAGGATGAACACTTCTACTAATTTTATACAAAAGTTTTTAAATTTATCACAACTTTCGCAGTTTAAAAACTTTGCGAAGTAAAGCTTCGCAAGTTAAGAATTAATAATGAAAAATTAATAGTGAAGGATGATTTTTAGCTGTCGCAAAAAATCTTTAAATTTATATAAGTAAGCTCTTAGTAATGTTTTGCTTTAGCAAAACGAGTGGTGAAAATCTTAATCAAAGATTTTTTGTAGTATAACGAAAAAAAATCCACATTAACTATTAATTCTTCATTCTTAACTATTAATTAAAAATATTGCTTTCCAAAGTTTTTATATTAAGTCAAGATCCCATACGTGTGAAAGTTGCATTATTATTTATTATTAAGTACCTCTGCTATTATTCTAGCAACATATTTACCTGTGGCTTTGGATTCATCCGAAGTGTTTATATCTGCTCCAATCTCCATCAGTATTGCATTGTTACTCTTATCCTGATTAAAGTACCTTGTTCCATAATTATAGTAACAAACTCCCTTGCAAAGTCCTGGAAATAGCTTATTTGAAGTATTTATCACAGAATTTGCCATAGCCATGTTTTTATCAAAATGAGGATTTTTTCTAGCCATAACCAACATAAATTTAGATATATTTTCTCCATTCATCCTAGCTGTAACTGATTTTTTATCATCTACAGAATCTCTGTGTAAATCTATTATAAGCTTAAAATCACCATACTTTTTTAAATACTTGTCAAGTGTTACAGCAGATCTGGAATAACTTTGGGTATAAGCTTCTGCATCATGCACTGTCTTATCATTTATTGCAGATATACCATAGTTATTTTGAAGTTCATTTACTATTACATCTCCTACTGCACATACATTTTGGGTAGTATCAAAACTATTTGCATCACCTGGTTTATAGCTTTCCGTAGTATGTGTATGATATATTAACACTTCAGGTTTACTCACATCTAAAGTTTTTTTAAGTTTTGGGTTATACACAGTTACGTCCTTATTTTCTAGATTCAAATCATTTTGAGTATTTGATTTAGACATACTTCCATTTTTTTTAACCTGTTTGTCATCTAACTTAAACTCATTAAAACTTACATCTTCATTTTTTGAATAGCTTAATCCTAAAAAAGCCACCTCTCTTCCTAAAAGAGATTTTGGATTATTTATATCTAATCCTACAGTCTTCAAAATAGTATTTCCTATAGAAAAACAATTTTCTGCCATATCATCTTCAGAAAAGGAAGTAGTCTTTACTGTTGGCATGGCATAGTTTAAGACTTCAACATAGAACATATTTCTCTTTACATTGCTGCTGTACGAATTGGCCTTTGCTATGCATGGCAAAATGATAACTAGTATTACCGTTAACATTAAAATACACATTTCTAATTTAGAATCACCTTTAAAATTAAATCTTCTGTAATTCAATATTTGACTGCTTTAAAATTTCTTAAAGCAATTCCCCCCTCTCATGTAAACTTAATACTGTTAATTTATATGAGAAGAAAATTAAAATTATCACAAGTGTAAATTAATTTAAATAAGTATTTATGTCCTCCAAATCAAGAGCAGGTTGAAGTGCTATGTTTATACCACCAGCAATTATTTTTGAAATTGAATCCATTACTAAATCCACGTCTTTAGGAGTCACTATAATATTTTCCCCGTAAGGTTCCATTATCTCTTGTATAACCCCTTGTTTTTCATCTTTATCCACAGATTTTAGCATTTTGTAAAATTCACTTCCACCTTTACTTTTATTTATAAGATCATCTAAAAGTAAGTCAATGGTATCATTGGCCATAGTAGCCGCATCTACCACCGTAGGAACTCCTAGAGCTATTACAGGCACTCCTAAAGTCTTCTGGCTCAATTCCATTCTCCTGTTTCCTATACCCGAACCTGGAGATATTCCTGTGTTACCTATTTGTATTGTTGAATTTACTCTATCCATCTTTCTGGATGCCAATGCATCTATACATACTATTAAATCTGGCTTTACCTTTTCACAAACTCCCCTTATAATTTCTCCTGTCTCAATTCCCGTAATTCCTAGTACTCCAGGAGATATGACACATACTGGCCTTATACCTTCATCTATTTTGTCAGGCACAAGCTGCTTTAAATGCCTTGTTACCATTAATTTAGAAACAACTTTAGGTCCCAGTGAATCCGGAGTTATATTCCAATTTCCCAATCCTACAACTAATACCGTGGCACTATCTTCTATTTTTATTACTCCTGATAACACTTTTCCAACCACTTTACTTACCTTATCTCTGATTTCACCATCGTAGTGGGTAAACTTAGGCATATCTATAGTTATATAAGATCCCTTTGGCTTTCCCATAACCTTTTCTCCTATGTCATCTACTATGTTCACATATGTTATTTTTATGTCATCTTCAATTTTTTCCTCTGTCTCTACACCTGGAACTTCTTCTCCTCTTTCTTTTCTACATACTTCTCTTGCCTCTACTGCTAGATCAGTTCTCACACTAAACATATTATCCGCTCCTAATTCAACTTTTATTTTTATCCGATGGCTACTATCCGTAACACTCCATCCACTTCAGATGGGAGATATTAGAACTCTTGAATTTCAGCAATTTAGAGTTCTTATGCTGTGTATAACGGCTAGTACGCCCCTGGATAAGTTCTTCCCCTAAAGGATAACGTATTCTAAGTGCTAAAGGCACTAAGAATACTGTTAATAAAACTTAGATGGAGAGATGTATTCCTCTTAAGCAAGCTCCACCTAAGTCTAAGAATCACTTGATAGGACTTTAAAATAATTAATAAATTTATTATTAGCTGTTTTCATACTCAATATACCAACACATAATTCAATTAACAATTAACAATTGACAGTTCACAATGCACAATTAATGAAGATTTTCTACTTGAAGTAGTTGAAATTTAATGCTATAATATCATTTGTTAAATAGAATGACCCATTAGCAAGTTTCCCCAACGCTGTTGAGGTCTATAAAACTAATAAGGGGGTGAAAGCATGGCAAATATAAAATCAGCAAAAAAAAGAATAAAAGTTATTGAAACTAAAACACTTAGAAATAAAATTATAAAATCTTCATTAAAGACTACTATAAAAAAATTCTTAGCTTCTGTTGAAACTAAAAATGTAGAAGAAGCTAAAGTTAATTTTACAGCAGCTGTAAAAGCTTTAGATATGGCTGAATCAAAAGGTATAATCCACAAAAATAAAGCATCAAGAAATAAATCTAAATTAGCTTTTAAGTTAAATAAATTAACTGCATAATAAATAAACCGGTTTTAACCGGTTATTTATTATGCAGTTGTATTTATTATCAAAAGTTCCATTTCAGTTTTCTCATCTATAGATAAACTCTTTATTCTCTTTTCTGTATTCAAACACAATACCACTGCTCTTTTTAGTTGACTTATTGTAAACTTTTTACTCTGCTTTACCATAATGCTGTAACCATATTCTGATTTTATGCTTAATTCTTTCATAATTTCTTCTTTGGTTATTCTCTCTTCCAGGCATATTTTTATTTTAAAAAGAAGGTTGAACTGTCTCTCTACCATAGATAAAATATAGCTTATTTTATACCCTTTATACATAAGTTCATTTAACATGTAAAGTGCATCTTTTATCTTTTTATCAGATATTGCATTTACCAAATCAAATATATCCTCATCACCGCTTCTTAAAAACATCTTTTTCATGTCTTCTCTCTCTATATTTTTTCCATAAGTGTAACAGCATAATTTTTCTACTTCATTTTCTATTATGCTCAAATTATTTTCGTTCATAAGGCTGCAGAATATCCTTAAATCTAATTTTTTTATATCTTTTCCACGCTCATAGAAAAATTCTTGAACTTTATTTTCCAGCTGTTTTCCCTTTACTTTATCAGCTTTTACAACACAAATGTCCTTGTCAACGCTATATATTTTTCTTCCTGGTTTATCCCTTTTACTTTTAAATACATAGTAAAATATTAAAATACAGTGCTTAGGTAGGTTTTTCAAGTAACTGTGTATGGTCTTAAATTCAGTGGACAATTTATTTTTATCTTCGCCAAAAAAAGAAGCTCTATATACAAGTACAACTTTTTTTTCACTCATAAAGGGCAGTGTCTCACAGGCATTTATTACAGGATCAAAACTTTCAAGGGAACTTCCATCAAATTTCATATAATTTAAATCCATAAAATTAGGATTTATAACTTTTTTAATTAAAGCTCTTATATTTTCTTTTATAAGTAGTTCATCTATACCACAAAACAAGTAACAATTCCCCAAATCTCCCTTTTCTAAATTTTTTTCAAAGGTAAATATGTCTATCAATTTTACTCACTTCCATTTTAATCGCATATTGTAGGTATTTTAAAAATCATATTAAATATTATAACATAAGAAGTACTGCCTTCTAGTGGATTCTCATACTTTTTAGTTGAATTTTTATTTTTAGATTTAATTCTAGGAATAAATATGCAATTGTTTCTATTAAAGACTTCAGTATCATTTTTATTTCCATCATCAAATAGAATTTGGAATTCCTTATTTCTTACATGAAGTTTGGGATTCATATCATTATCTGTCTTTAAATAGGAATTACTATTTATTATATATGTAAAATTTTTTATGGGATTGGTTATTACTTTTCCTATATACTGATCATCTTTTATATTTGTTATCCAACTGGAATGAAAGTCATCATAGCTGCATATCATAACTTTGCTTATTCCCTGTTTTATAATTGCAGCCTTTCCATTATCATTATTTATGAAAGTTATATTCATAAATGGTGCATAAACTCCCAAAAACATTAAAATAAGACATACTATTGGGACATATTTTAATTTTCTATGTCCTTTTTTATACATTAGGAAACTTACAAATACTGCAATAAAAGCAAGTCCGTCTATATACTTTAAATATATAATTTCAGGACATAGTTTCAAAACAGCCATATTGGCACCATCTATAGCTGTAAAAATAATGTCCATGGCTTTACACAATAATTTAAATAAAGGTTCTACAAAGCATACACAAAGTGCAGCATTTCCTAAAACAACTATAATTGAAAAAAGGGGAAGCAAAAATAAATTGCCAAGCATAAATCCCCAACTGAAATTTTGAATTGTAAAAGCAATATAAGGTAGTGTAAATATTTGAGAACTACAAGTTAAACTTATACTAGATGCCACTTTTTGTGGAAGCATAAAAAGTTTTTTATAAATTTTTCCATTGTACAGAAGTATTCCAAGAGTTGCTAAAAAAGAAAGGTCAAATCCTAAATCCATTACATAATATGGTTTTACAGCCATTAAAATCAGAGCTGACAAGCTAAGAGAGGATATGCTGTCATATTCTTTAAAAAATATTTTTGATAATTTAAATAAAAATATCATTATAAATGATCTCATAGTTGCAGCTGCCATACCTGTAAAAAATACATAAAGTGCTGATACAATCACAGCTATTTTAAGTCCTGCTATACTCTCCAATACCTGATATATTATAGCCATATGAAAACCTGACACACTTACTGCGTGAATTACTCCAAGTTTTTGAAACTTCTGCATTTCATCTTGACTAATATATGAAGTTTCACCATAGCATAATGCCATAACAAGAGCTGATCTTTCTTCGCCTATGACTTCTTTAAACTTTTCATATATATTTCTTTTAAATTCATATATGGAGTATATAAAATCTTTTTTTCCAGTCTCATATTTTTTTATATAGTAAGTACCTATTATACCTTTTTGTGCATTTAATTCTCTTTTAAAATTGCCATATACCTTTATATTCTCTCCTTCCTTTAACTTATCTAATTTATTTTTTAGCATGATTTTTCTTCCTCTATAATCTCCTATAAAATAGTAGTTTTTCTTTTCCACTACCCTAATTTGAGAAGTATTTTGAGGCCGTATATTAAAATACACATTGAAACTTACCACTCCAAAAATAAAAAAAATAGCATTTAAAATACAAAATTTAATTTTCAAGGTATAAAACATTATTATAAAAAAAGAAGCTGCTATTGCTGCAGCTATAAAAACATTATCTAAAAATACCAAAGCAGACAAAGACCCTAATGCCAAGGAGATAGAGTAAAACACCAATGGTCTTTTCATATCTTCCTTAACCTATTGTAGTAATAATCATAATATAGTAAAGTCAAAAAATCCACCTCCTGTTACTTTATATTATCCAAAAAATAACAGGTTAAACATACTCATTTTTACTAAATTTATAGACCATACAAAATATAAACCAAATGACAGTGCCAATTAAAAAAATCTTCCAGTAATTTATGTCAAATAAAATCTGAAAATTTCCTAAAACTAATATACCAATCAACTGAACAATAACATTTGTGATTACAATTGCATTTGAATATATGTTATTAAAAAATTTTTCATTTGAAAAACTGTATATAAATAACACAGCACAGGTATTTAGTAACGAAATAGAAGTAAATAACGGAAATCTATTTTTTTGTATACTAGCAAAGTAAAAAACTCCAAACGCTAAAACCCCCATTAAAAATCCTCCAAAAACAATAAAACTCATGTTTTCTCTAATTATATCTTTATCAATAGTATACGTATCATAGTCTCCTTCTTCTTCCTTGTACTGACACATAAGAGCTAGGGATGATAAAAATACAAGTGCGCTGTTGAACCAGAGTGACTCCACAATCATACTATTGGAAATATTAAGATCAAACAACAAACTTATCATTAAAAACGCAAAAAAACCGGTACTACAACTTATAATATACACAATCATTTTTTTTATCATATGCATAATTTTTCTTGAATCTTCTATTGTATCTATAATACTCATGAAATCCATATTTTCTGTAAATATATCACATAATTTTTTTACTATGTTGCTTTTAGTATTAGTTATTCCAACATTAGACATTTTAAGTGCAGGCAAATCCGTTAACTTCCACCCAGTTATAGCAGTTATATATCCATAACTTTTTAAAGCCTTAACTATCTTTACTTTATGCTTAGAATTTATCATAGAAAAAATACTAACTTTTCCTCCAATACGTTCAAATTCTTCATCTGTCATATTATCTATCTCCACACCAGAAATTATTTGTGAAAGCCTAGATACAAAATTTAGCTTTTTTCCTACAGATAAAGCTGTAAGTTTATTATCTTCTGTAATTATAATAGGTTTAATTGAAAGTGAAAGAGCCTTCTTTATAGAATTTACTGCATTTTCTTTGAGCATATTATCAAAACCAATTAACCCTACAAAAACTAAGTTACTCTCAATGTTTTCTTTAAGACTCGGTTCATAGTTGAAATTTCTATAGGCAAATGC
Organism: Clostridium ragsdalei P11; assembly: GCF_001675165.1. Classification (GTDB taxonomy): domain Bacteria; phylum Bacillota; class Clostridia; order Clostridiales; family Clostridiaceae; genus Clostridium_B; species Clostridium_B ragsdalei. Next base: position 24,180 of record NZ_LROS01000027.1, on the reverse strand, counting down.
TACCACATAAAGGCAATCATTAGCCATACTAATATCCGCATCTTTTATAGCCTTTATATCTTCTTCTGTTATCTCAACTTCTACCCCATTTTTCATCATATGAGTACATCTATCTATAATGGAATCCGATGCTCCCTTTACATGAGCTCTATATTTGCCATCCATTCTATTTACAGTTGTCATTATACGTCGTTCACTATCGAATAAAATTTGAAATATTCTCTTATGCCTTCTATCTAAATCTTTTTTATCCATTCCATTTTGTTGGCAAAATTTTATAAGAGCCTGTTCTACTAAATGTTCTCTAGAGTTTTCTATATTACCATTTATAGATTTAACATCATTGCATAGAAGCCCTATATGCATCATTCTATACAAGCTTTCATGTATGCCGTCCTCTAAAGATTCCTCACTAATATCAATAAATCCAGTACTTCCATAAGCTTTTACAATATCCATTTTATTTTTAGAAAAAGCCCCAACTTTATCTGTACAGACAGTGGATATCTCTGAAAGTTTTTCTACACTAGATAAATCTTTAAAATTTATATTCCTTTTTTCTAGATTTTTAAATAAAATAATTCCCATAAGTAAAATTATTACTGACAATGTCTGAGGCAAGGAAAGTAAATATACATTTGCCACTCTCTTTAAGCTATAATAGATTTCATGATGAAATATGTAATTGGATACTCCTCCAGCAATTAAAAGGCCAAAAATTAAAATTTCACTAAATGTATTAAAAATCTTATTGAGCCTAAAGCCTAAAGATTTTCTGTCCGCCTCTTCTTTCAGTAAAAGTTTTACCATGTTAGCTACTTGAGTATCCATTCCCACAGCTACAACTATCCCTGTACCATCTCCTGAAACAACAGAAGATGATTTAAATAGTACATTTTTCATATCTGAAAGTGTCAGTTCATTATCATCTATTTTGGATTCATATTTTTCCGATATAAAGCTTTCTCCTGTAACGGAGCATTCATCTATTTTTAGATCATTGCTTTCTATAATTCTCATATCAGCTGGCACTAATTGACCCTGTTCAACTATAACTATATCTCCTACTACCAATTCTTCAAAAGGTATCCTCATAGTTCTTCCTTCTCTTATTACCCTAGCTGTTCCGAAATTTAATTTCCTCAACTCTTTAAAATTTCTCTCTTCCTTATATTGTTCTAGTGCTACAGCAAAAATATTTAAAAATATTATAAGCAGAGACAAAGATGTCTGTATAAACATACCTAAATAGGAAAATATGGCAGCACATAAAATTAAAGATATAACCCATATCTCCTTAAACTGCACCATAGTAAGATAAAACAAACTTTTACTATCCGGCATAACAATGTGATTTTTCCCATACTTTTCCCTAAGAGGGCTAATTTGATCTTCATCAAGTCCATAGTATGTGTTACTATTTAATTCCTTTACTATTTCACTCCAGGAGCGTTTGTACCACTCAATCATATATTAACACCTTCCGTTTCCAGGTCTAAAGCTATTAGCAATTTATACTTAAGGCATTTTCAAAGAAATAACTAGTCAGTATGCTAGCCTATTTTTTATCATACTGCATCGGTAGAGCCCTTAGATAGGATTCACTATCTGCAGAACCTGCCTCCTTGTCTGATAAACAAAGTTCTTGACATCAGATTAAGTTTTTAACTTCATCTGATACTTAGAAATTGTTATCCATGGACGTAGCCACTCTTTGCTTACACTTGGAAAAGTGTAAGTATTAGAGTGAGTAGTCATCGGATAAAAAATATTTGTCGCATCTTTGACTTGTTATTTTCTTTCAAATGCCTAATATAATTATCATCTTTTTAATAATCGTTTAGTTCCATTACATACTTTAATATTACGTCTAAAATATGGTATAATGCAAACATTATGTTAAGTTTTTTTCATATTTACTTTGAAAGAAGGAATGACGTTGGCAGTGCAGATAATACTTGTAATGTTCATAGTTGGAATTGCACTTGGATTTGTAGGGGCAGGTGGTTCTGGATTTATAATATCCATTTTGACTGTAATTTTTGGTTTTACCATTCATGTATCCCTTGGAACTGCTTTAGCTGCAATGATTTTTTCATCCATATCTGGAGCTTTTAGCCACTATAGAGAAGGCGATGCTGTACTAAAAGTGGGACTTGCCGTAGGAATTTTCGGAGCTATTGGCTCTTGGACTAGCTCTAATTTCTCTGCAATTATACCTGCCAGTGAATTAAAATGGATGACTTCAGGGATGTTATATTTGTCAGCCTTAATTTTATGGATTCGTATGTTTATTATAGAAAAAAGACATTCTTCTCAGGATAAAAATTCTTTACCTAATGGCGCTAGTTTCTGGATACGTGCCTGCGGAATAGGACTTGTTACAGGGGCCATTTCAGGTTTATTTGGCATAGGCTCTGCTTGTTTTATTCAAATCGGATTGATGTTTATTCTAGGTATGTCAGTACGTCAATCTGTAGGGACTACTATGATGGTAATTATACCAATTGCTTTAGCTGGAGGAGCAGGATATTATCACTTAGGATATTTAGACATACACCTTCTCATTGAAGTAGTTGTAGGTACAATAACAGGTTCTTATATAGGTGCTAAATTTACAAAAAGAGTACCTATACCAATATTAAAGGTTGCAATGCTTTTAGTTCCTATTACAGCCGCCACCTTGCTCATAATTTAAACTTTTTTACAAGTCATCAAAATAGAGACAAGGGATACAATTCATCCCTTGTCTCTGTTTATTTTTTACTTGAAATGCTCCAAGCTCTCTACTATTTTCTTACCCTGTTCCATATTCATGGAAGGATCTTGTATAAGCATATCATAATTAAATCCATCTTCACTCCATGATATACTTTTTATAGTATCCTCCATAGAAGTTCCATTTTTACCTCTTATAGTAATATCTTTTTCTCCGTCAAGTTTTAAATCATCTTTATTAGAAGGTATTTTGTTATCATTAAAAATTATAGTTGTAAGAATTAAAGCTTCTGCCCCATTTTTTTCATAGGTCTGATTTATCTCTTTATGCTTAACTGCCTTTGCATCCAAGTAGGTAATACTTTTCAACTTGTATCCAGATTTTTCATTTAAAGTTAATATAGGTTTTCCTGCTATCTTTTCTGCTTGCTTCATATCAATTTTATTTTCATTAAGTTTTTCATCAATCTGTTCTATCTTAACATCAGAAGGGAGCTTTTGAGTAAATAAGCTATTATCAAACTTAGGTGAAAAATCAAGCTTTGTATACTCCATACTTGATTTGGTATTAGCATTTTCCGACGTATTTTTTACTAAGAACCAATTGTCCTTATCTATCCAAAAATTCACTTCTCCTATTAAACTCTTTTCCTGTTTTGGTTTAGCAAATATGTGGTAAGTTTTAAATCCATTTATAGTTTCCTCACCTTTATAAAACAAAGTATGAGTTTTTGATATTGCGTTAAGTTCCTTCATAAGTTGAGATTTATAATCAACACTGTTGTCAGTCAAATCCCCATCTGCTTTCATAGTCATTGCCTTTTTTTCTTTTTCCATGTATATGAGCATTTTGCCTCCATCACTTGTAGATATCACTTTACCTGATTCGTTGTCAACTTCTATACGCCTTCTTATTTTATTGTTTGAATTATCTGTCCATTCCTTTATAGTACCATTCATAACCGCCTTGCCATTTTCATAATTCTCCATCTTTGCCTCTCCGTAATAGGATTTAGGCTTTTCATATGCAGTCATAGCCTTACTTATAACATCTCCAGGTATTATAGTGTCTTTCTTTAGTCCATCACATCCACTAAATATACCTGCCGTTAATATCCCCATCGTCAATATTGCTATAATTTTCTTTTTCATAATAAATTTCTCCCTTCAATATCTATTTAATTTTCAACCATAGGTATAGCACATATAAAAACAGTACTGTTTTCTTCTGAAAATACTTTTACTTCACCACCATGTTTTTGTATTACAAGTCGTACAATACTTAATCCAAGCCCTACACCTTTCCACATATTTTTAGTTCTAGAATCATCACTTTGATAAAATGGCATAAATACTTTTTCCTTTTCCTTATCTTTAATTCCACTTCCTTCATTTTTGATTAAAATCAAGAGCCTTTTTTCTTTCCAGCTTTTTATCTCCTTATGGAAATTAATTCCAAACCAATTAGGAAGTTTCTCATCAGGTGAAAATGCTCCCATGTATATAGCTCCTCCTTCTTTTGTATATCTAAATGCATTTGCCATTAAGTTATCTATTACCCTTGTCATTTGTCTCACATCTACATTGTACTTGCCATTTACTTCTATATTTGAAGTAAGTTTTATTTTCTTTTTTTCACAAGACTTATCATATCCTGAAAAGAGCATTTCAAATAACTCTGATCCTTCAAGTTCCACAAATTTCATTTCATAATCTGTTGTAAGAAGATTGTACATCATTAGATCATCTATCATATTTTTCATATAATCACTTTTGCGAAGTATAATAGAAACTTTATTTTTTAAATCTTTCATATCTAGGTCTTCTTCACATTCCATTGACTCCGCATAAGCTCTTATTGCAGTAAGTGGCGTTTTTAAGTCATGCGATATTGCGGATATCATGTACTCCTTAGATTTTTGCTGAAGTTCTATGGTTTTTCTTTTTTCTTCAATATCATTTTTCATATTGTTAAAGTGGTTTATAAGCTCTCCTATTTCATCACTACATTTGTAATTTAAATTATCCTCATCTCCAACAGCAAACTTATTCATGCCTTCTATTAAGAGTTTGATAGGCTTATTAAATTTTTTATTTAAAAGAATTACTACTAATGCGAATACAACTAAAACCATAAATATAAAACATAAAATAACTAAAACAGTTCTATAATTTACAGCTTGAATAAAGTCATCTCTTGTCATAACTATTTTATAAAAACCAACTAATTTACTATCTTTAAATACAGGCATTTTCAAAGTATTGGCTTTAGATCCTGTTTGTATTTTATATAAATCAGAATAAATCTCACTTTTGTCAATATATCCTAACATGTTATCATCTGAGGAATATATCTGCTGACCCATTGCATTGTATACTTCTATTGCAACAGAACTTTTATCTTCATCCATTACAAATTTTTTATTCATTAAAGAACTGCCATCATATATATTAGGATCATCAAGTACTTTCTCGTATACCTTAAATTTGCTCATGGTAGATATATAATTCATAACCTGTGTATTTCTGTTGTAACCATTTATAATTACAAACAAAATTAAAGCCAAAATTATAGGTGTCAGCATAACTGCTAAATGAGATAATATAAGCCACTTTTTTAATTTCATATCTTTCTCCTAACCTGTACAATATCATTATACAAATACTTTTCATTTCTTTATAAAACTTAATAATTTCTTTATAATTAAGAAAAAAGCCATATCACCTGCAAAAATACACATTTTGATACAACTTTTTTATATTTTGCTAAAAGCTAGTTAGTAAATTCATTTTACTTTAAATTTTTAACTTGTCCTATAGTTAAACCTGTTTTATCTGCTATAATTTTCACATTCAACACATCCTTCAATTTCTTTGCTATATTTACTTTCTCTTCTAATCTACCTTCTTCTATATATTGATTTATCGTATATTCTTTTACATCTGAAGATTTTTTATTATTTTTCCAAACAATCATAGCCTTTTCATTAGTTCTTAAACGCTTTACCCCTTCTTCTGTTATCTTTATTTCCATTTCTCTCATGATTCCAAATTTACCGCTGTAATCAATTTTCCCACACTTAACTAATTCTTTCACTCGCCAAAATATATAGGTATCAGAAATTTCTACCTCACTATTGCCCATTGCTGATCCTACAATTCTAGCTGATTTTCTAAATTCCTTTGGTATATATTTTAATATATCTATATCAAAATAATTTTCATCTTCACTTTTTATTTTTTCATTTTTGAAAATACGCAGCATAGAGTTATCTTTTTTTAATAACTCCCATGTACTTAGTAATTCTTCATATTTATTTGAATCCAGTTTTTGCTTTGCTACAGCATATTTCTTTATATCTTCTGGATTAATTTGTCCAACACTTCTAACAAAATACACATTATCTTTATGTTTAACAATTGTATCTGTTACATTTATTAAATATATATTCAAGTTTCTATCCTTTAAAAGCTCTAAAGCATATAACATACCACATATTTCTTGACCAGAACCATACCATAAATATAAAATATTACTATTCTCCACTTTAGAAATTTCATCATGAAATGTATTATAATTTTCCTTTAAATCTTCCACACCACAATTAGCAAAATACTCATCTTGATCAACAGTACTCCACCAATTAATTCTTTCTTCAATGTCTACTTCATCTTTTATAGGTCCATGTGAAAGATCATCAGAAAAAACTATAACTTTTTGATTTTCTGGCAGTTCACCCATCTTAATGGCAATTTTAAATATTGCTCCTGCACATTCTGAAAAACACATATTGATTATATTATTCATACTTATCCTGCTCCTTATTTAGTTCTTGCTTTAAACTATCGATGTATTCCTTAGCTTCAACTAACCCACACCCTGTAGACTCTCTATATAATTTAATTGCTTTAATTCTTTCATTCTCTAAAATAAGCTTTTTTAATTCATCCTTTAATGTATCAAATGCTCCTATTTTTCTAGCAATCCTATTCAAAGTTGCATTCATTCTCATATTATCACTTCGTATTTGGCTTATATCAGCCACTATCCATATTAGAAATCCTGCTGCTGCAAGCATCAGAACAATTTTATAATCCATAATTTCCCTCCAAACTTTTAACTTGTTCTATACTTAATCCTGTTTTATCTGCTATAGTCTTACCATCTAAAACATCTTTCAATTTTTTCGCCATATCTATTCTTTCTTCCATTCTACCTTGTTCTCTGTATTTATTTTCTGTCTCTTGTTCCGCTTCTGATTCTTTTCTATCCTCTTCCCAAATCTTCATGGCATCTTTATCCTTACTTAAATATTTTAATCCTTCTTCAGTTATTTTTATTTCCATTCCTATAACTCCAAATTTACCATTGTGTTCTATTTTTCCTGATTTAATTAATTCTTTTATTCTCCAGAATATGTATTCATCTGAAATTTTTTCTTCACTTTTGCCTAATACATCTCCTATTGTTCTTATGAGATTTCTAAATTCTTTTGGTGTGTATTTTAGTATATCTATGTCAAAATAATTTTCATCTACACTTTCTAACTTTCCATCTTTAATAACACGTAATATGGAGTTATCTTTTTTTAGTAATTCCCATCTGTCAAGAAGCTCCCTATATTCATTTGAATCCAGCTTTCTTTTTGCAGCTGCATATTTTTCTATGTTCTCCGGTATAATTTCTCCAGTAGACCTAGCCTTAAATTCAATTTCTTTACGTTTAATAACTGTATCTTTTACATTTATTAAATATATATATAAATTTCTATTTTTAAAAAGCTCTAAAGCATATAACATTCCGCAGAACTCTCTACTAGAGCCATACCATAAATATAAAATATCACTATCATCTACTTTAGAAATTTCACCATGAAATGTACTATAATTTTCTTTTAAATCATCTATATCATAATCAACAACTGGCTTTAATTGATTTTCTCTCTTAAAAATATCATACCAATTGATTCTTTCCTCAATATTTATTCCATCCTTTATAGATCCTTGTGAAAGATCATCAAGAAAAAATATTACCTCTTGATTATCTTGAAGTATTTCAGTACTAATAGCATGTTCAAAATTTCCTTTTGCACTTTCTGAAAAACATATGTTAATTATCTTGTTCATAGTTATCCCCCTACTGATTTTTTACTTTTAAATCTGTAATTAAATACAAAATACCTTTCAAAACTTTTAAAAAAATTGCAGCTACTTGAATATAAAATGTTTCAAATAACTGCATTAAGCATTATCTTGTTTTGTTCCATATTATATCTCTATACATTCTTTTCTCCTATAAACTTATAACCTACCCCCCATACGGTTTTTATAAAAGTAGGATTTTTGCTACTGTCTCCTATTTTTTCTCTAAGTTCTTTTATATGTACAGTTACAGTATTGTTTCCTTCAACATCCATACTATCCCATATGTGATGATATAATTCTTCTTTTGAAAATACCTTATTGGGGTTTTGTGCCATAAGACTTAAAAGTTCAAATTCTTTTATAGTCATTTGAATTTCTTTTTCATTCACAGTAACCTTTTTTTCTTCAGGTATTATAATAAGTCCATTTTTAAATTTTAATATTCCATTTATGGCAGACTCTCTATCTACCTTTTTATACCTTCTTAAATGTGCTTCAATTCTTGCAGAAACTTCAATCAAACTAAAAGGTTTTGTTATATAATCATCTGCTCCAAGCTTTAATCCTTTCACTTTATCCATTTCTGTTTGTTTTGCACTTACTATCATCACAGGTATATCTTCATTTATCCATCTTATATTCTTGCAAAGAGTAAAGCCATCCATTTCGGGAAGCATTATATCTATCATTACAAGTGCAAATTCATATGTCTTAAAGTCTTCTAGCCCCTCTTTGCCACTTGATGCCCAATTAACTTCATACCCTTCCTTTTCAAGGTGTTCCTTTAATATGTTTGCAATTGCCTCATCATCTTCAACTATCAGCAGCCTTTCGCCCATTAATCAAACCTCCATCTCTAACCTCTAAAATTATAACATAAATTTTCCATATTTACATTGTATATATATTTTCTTTACGAAGAAGTAAAATCACATTTGGAATATTTAATGAAAATTAATCATGGCAAAAAGGTTGTTGTATTCCTTGATAATGCTAAGAATCATACTAGTTTCCTAATTTAAAGTTTTTACCAAAAGGTTAAGGAAAAACTGAAGCTTATTTATCTTCCACGTTATTCACCATATATGAATCCTCAGGAGAATATATGGAATTATCTTAAAGCTAGATTGTTTAAACCTTCTTCTAGAAGTTGTATTGAAGAGTTAACTTTTAAATTGAAAACCCTATATGTGTAAGTTTTCTAACTTAAAAATCAACTTATACATAGAAATATTTTTACAATAAATAAGCACATTTAAATATTTTGTATATAAGTCTTAGTGGAAAATTTATAAAAATATTTAACCGTACTTGTGATTGTAAAGATATTTGAAACATAAGTTGATTTTTCCTCTACAGACTCTATATATAGCCATTCTAATTGAAATTTTAAATTATACATAAAATAATACTAATAAAATTAAAATCACACTTAAAAACTTTTTTTATAAGTCTTAGCGAGGTATTTTAGAAAATCTTAGAAGCTTATATTTGTCTGAGGTACGAGTTTATATAAGCTTCTTTAGATTTTGAAAATACCGAGCTTTAGACTTACAAAAAGTTTTTAGTGTGATGCATTTTATTAGTATATGGCTTGTATAAGTAAACTTTCTACTTAGAAACTCTCTATATATATTCTATCTTATTTCAATATAGCTTTTAAATCATCATCTACTGTTGTAGTAGGCTTTATGCTAAATTTATCAACTAAAACATTCAACACATTTGATGAGAAAAATGCTGGAATAGAAGGTCCTACATAAATGTTTTTGATTCCAAGGGATAGTAAAGTAAGCAGTATACATACAGCTTTTTGTTCATACCATGACAGTACTAGTGTAAGAGGTAAATCATTTACTCCACATTTAAATACATTTGCAAGTGCTAAAGCAATCTGTATAGCAGAATAAGCATCATTACACTGACCAACATCAATAATACGTGGAATACCTTGAATATCTCCTAAATCTAAATCATTAAAACGATATTTGCCACAGGCAAGAGTTAATATAAGACTGTCCTTTGGTGCTTTTTTCACAAATTCAGTATAATAGTTTCTTCCAGGTTTTGCTCCGTCACAGCCTCCTACCAGGAATATGTGCTTAATTCCTCCATTTTTAATTGTTTCTACTATTTTATCTGCTACACCAAGCACTGCATCATGGGCAAATCCAGTTGTGAGAACACTTCCACCATTTATACCTGTAAAATTTTTATCTTCAGTATATCCACCAAGTTCAAGTGCTTTATTTATAATTTCACTAAAATCTTTTCTTCCATTTTCATCTGCCGTAATATGTTTAAGTCCAGGGAATCCTACAACATCTGTAGTAAATATCCTATCTGAATAATTTTCATTTGGAGGTACAAGACAATTAGTTGTAAATAATATAGGTGCAGGAATATTGTCAAATTCCTTTTTTTGATTCTGCCATGCAGTACCAAAGTTTCCCTTTAAATGTTTATATTTTTTAAGTTCAGGATATCCATGTGCAGGAAGCATTTCTCCATGAGTGTATATATTTATTCCTTTTCCCTCTGTCTGTTCAAGGAGCATCTTTAAATCATATAAATCATGGCCTGTAATAACTATAAATGGTCCTTTTTCAACATTTGTAGTTACTTTTACAGGAGCTGGTTGTCCATAAGCAGATGTATTAGCTTCATCTAATAATGCCATACACTTTAAGTTGACACCGCCAAATTCCATTAAAATGTTTAGCCACTCTTCTACTGAATGCGTTCCCCCAACTGCTCTCATACCTTTATAGAACCAATCCATAACTTCTTCGTCTTTTTTACCAAGCTTATAGGCATGATATGCATATGCTGCCATACCACGAATTCCAAAAAGAAGTGTAGAGCGAAGGGATACAATATCAGTATCTCCATCCCAAAGTCCATTAAAATTAAATTTGCTGTCAGCTTGAAATTTTTCACTTTGTACTTCTACGGCATTTATAATTTCATCAATCCTTGATACATCAAAATTTACATTAGTAACAGTTGAAAACAAACCTTCCATCATAACTTCATCTGCAGCTTTATCTCTATTTTTTCCTTCAGCAGCATAGGCAAGTTCTATGAGTTTACATGTAAGCTTATCCTGTTTATTTGCAACATCAGGCTGCTTTCCACATGCCCCTACTTTTGTACACCCACTTCCACAAGCAGTTTGCTCGCATTGAAAACAAAACATATTATCCATATTTACACCCCATAACCTTATTATTTTTTAATTGCTTTTATGAGATGAGTATAATATAATAATGGTAATAAATCGGTATCCTCTGTTACCAAATTAAAGGTGATTAAATGTTTGAAAAATATGTAGATATATTATCAAAAATTAGCTTATTTCAAGATATTACTAAAGAAGATATTACTGTCATGCTAAATTGCATTAAACCTAAAATCAGTCAATTCAAGAAAAATGATTTGATTGCTATAAGTGGAGATGAATTTAAAAGCGTTGGAATTGTAATAGCTGGGAAAGCTGTTGTAGTAAAGGAAAATGCTGCAGGAAACAGAATGTTTATGACAAATTTGAATCCAGGAGACATGTTTGGTGAAATGGCTGTTTTTTCAGGAAAATCTGTACTTCCTGCTACCGTTGAAGCCCAAGATAAGTGTACAGTTTTATTTTTACCTGGTGAAAAAATTATAGGTGAATGTAAAAACATGTGCTCATGGCATCGTACACTTATCCGTAATATGTTTAAAATTATATCCAATAGGGCACTAGTACTAAACAAACATGTAGAGTATTTAAATATCAAAAACTTGAGAGGTAAAATAAGTACCTTTTTAATAGAACAATATAAAAAATCAGGAAAAAGTACTTTCAAACTTCCCTTAAAACGAAATGAATTAGCCGAATTTTTAAATGTTTCAAGGCCTTCCCTTTCACGGGAAATGTGTAATATGAGAGATGAGGGACTCATTGATTTTAACAGATCATCTTTTCATATTAAGGATATTGAAGGATTGAAAAATATGTCAGAGTAAACATAAAATCTATAAGTAAAAAATCTCTATTTAATTTGTATTTAAAAAAGTAATAGTGAAAACAGTTCCCTTACCTATCTTACTTTTTACATCAATCATACCACCGTTTCCATCGATTATGGATTTTGAAAGGGCAAGACCAATTCCAATAGATTCAGTACTTTTATTCGTCTTTCCCTTATAAAATCTTTCAAAAACATGTTTAAGTTCTTCTTTCGGTATTCCTTCTCCATTGTCTTTAACTATGATCCTGGTACAAACCTGACTTACTTCAGTAAACACATTAACTTCCCCACCAGACTTCGTGTGTTCAATTGCATTCTTAATTACATTTACAATTGCTTCACTTATCCAATTATGATCATGCTTTAACATAATTTTATCTCTGCCAGGATAAAATTTGAGTTTAACATTCTTACTTTCTGCTTTTATATCTAAGAATTTTAAAGATTCCATTACAGTTTTATTTATATCTAAACTTATCATTTTAAACTTTATTGCACCTGCATCTAATTTTGCAAGTTGGAGTAAGCTTTTCACAAGCCATTCAATTCTATTTAATTGGTTTTTACTATTTTCTAAAAATTCAATTTTCTTATTATCATCTATCTTTCTATTCAAAAGTATATCGTTATATATTATAAGGGACGAAATTGGAGTTTTTATTTGATGTGATATATCCGACAGAGTGTTAACTAAAAAATCTTTTTCATGCTGTATTTGTGAAAAATTATTTTTTAAAATCACCCTCATGTTATCAAAAGCATAGGCGAACTTTGCAAAAGTACCTTCTGCATTTTCATAAATTCTTATGTCAAAATTATAATCTAACATATTTTTTGCTGCTAGTATAAGTTTTTCAAGTTTTTTATATATTCTTATATATAAAATAGCATTTGTTAAAAACACTATTGCAAAAAAACAAACCATAGAAGTAAGTAAAAATTTAATTAAATTTCTATAGTTATTTTCCAATTGAGGCATCAAGCCTATATTCAATTCTGTGCTATATCCATAATATTTTAGTATTTCTCTTCCACTTTTTATATCTTCCCCACTGCTATTTTTCGTTATAATAGCTACCACTTCATTTTTCAATTCAGGATGAGTCTTTACTATTTTACCAACAACAGCTGCATTATTATCTACATAACTATCCTTTATTCTTTCATAACTCTTATCAATAGTATAAGAACTTATAAGTATTGACAATAAAGCTAAAATCAATATAATACAGGAACTTTTCCTAATTTCCGGATTTTCATAATACTCCTTCATATTTTACTCCTTTTCAACTTCCAAATCCCACTCATATCCAAATCCTCTTTTTGTTTTTATATACTTAGGATTTGAAGAGTCCTCCTCTATTTTTTCTCTTATCCTCTTTATATACACGGAAAGCGTATTTGTATCGAAGTAATCTCCACTTCCATCACTAAGCTTGTCTAGTATTTCTTCTCTATTCATAGCCCTTTTTGGATTAGTCATAAAAAGCAATAACAATTTATACTCTTGCATAGAAAGGGACATATCACATCCATTTCTATAGGCTTCTAATTTGGTTGTATTTAAAACAATTTTTCCAGATTTTAATATATCACTCTTATCCGAATTGTTTTTTTCCGTTCTTCTCAAAATTGCCTTAATTCTAGAAATGAATTCTTTTACTCTAAATGGTTTTGATATATAATCGTCCGCACCTATATCAAGTCCTAAAACAACGTTTACTTCTTCGTCACAAGCAGTTAGAAATATTACTGGAATCTGGCTTTTTTTACGTATATATTTACATACATCATATCCACTTCCATCTGGTAACATTACATCCAGTATAATAATATCAAAAGTTTCACTGTCAAAAATTTTTTTAGCTTCACTAACACAGGAATACCTTTTCACTTCATATCCCTCATCTTGAAGAGTAAAATCAATTCCAAGTGCCAGTGCCTCATCATCTTCTAGAAGTAATATTTTATTCAACTTAGCACCTCCACAATATATCTTTAAAATATATTCTATACACTAAATAAGGTTTTTGTCTAGTTATATACACAAATTGATAAGCACCAGATGAAATATTTTTTTATCTGGTGCTTATCAATAGTTATCCGTGTAAATTCGCAGCCAATGGCACTGTATATTTAATTAGAGAAACAATTTGTTTTCTTTACTTTTTATTTGACTTTCTATCTTTTACAACCATAATAATTATAGCAGCGCAAATAAGTCCAGCAACAAACATAAAACCAAACCTCATATAACCACCTTCTACAAGATTAATTTATGGGATTCTCAGTGAAATTTAGCAGCATATGGCCTATATCAAACCAATTTTTAATCTAGAAACCCTATATAATATATTACACTTAATCTTCTTGTCTTATGACATCTATTATATTTTCTCTTTTAATTCTAGCTAAAGGTTTTATTACAGATATTAACCCTATAAATATTGCAGCTAATCCGCTCACAAGTATCAAATTCCATGGAATATTCCACTTAAAATCAATAATTTTTCTCATAGGTGATGATACTGCATAAGATAACAGACTGCCTACAATACCGCCATAAAATGCACCATATAATCCATATAAAACTCCTTCTTTTAATATCATCTGTCTTATATTTTTATAAGTCATGCCAATAGCACTTAAAGATGCTATTTCTTTTTTTCTTAAAATCAGGTTTGTAGTTATAGTATTTATTATATTAACTGCACCTATTAGGGAAATTACAGCTATAAATCCATACATAAGTACCATAAGCTGCAGTATATTCCCCCTAGCAGCTTCAGCTTGTTTGGATATATCAACAGCCTTTACTCCTTCTTTATCACATATTGGTTCAATAAAACTATTAAACTTATCCTCATCTTTTTTATCCTTTAAACGTATTTCAGATATTTTAACAGGCATCTTATTTAAATCTCTGCCAGTAATATTCTTCATCACATCTTTTGTCATTATAATATGAAAAAGTTTGAGATTATCTGAATAAAATTGATATGGTGCATCATCTACTACTGCTGCTACTTTTACCTTTATCATATTGTCTTTATTAAACTCTTCATTTTCCTTTTTGTTCTTATCAATATAATCTTCTCCCTGTACTGGTCTATACATCATATTTTTATCAATATAAATAGTATCTCCAACTTTTAAATTAGTAATTGAACCATTATAGTATTTTTTATTTACAGTTAACATACTATTCTTTACTATGACAACACCATTTTCCTCAGCCATATTTGAAGTATCTACCTTATCAGATTTAATATAGCTTTTAATGCTTCTAATCTTGTCCTCATCATAAATATCAAACAATGTTGTTATAGAACTCATCTTTTTATTTTCAAATGTTACATCACTATAAGTCTTAGGTGCATTTTTGACTAAGTAGTCATTTCTCTTTTCATTTGGAATCAACATACTAGAAGAATAAGTTCCATAGGATACATATTGTTTATCTACAAGTTTACTTTGATTTACTTTGTTTATAATATTTTCTTTAAGAGAGCTTGCTCCCTTTTTATCAACTACACCAATTAATTCAAAATTCATTTTTACATCTTCAGACTGTGAACCTGTAAAAATTGTCATCATATTTATAAAAGATGAAAAGAATATAAAAAGTGTTATACTTATTACCATTGAAAAAACAGTAACTCGGAATTTTTTCTTATTTCTCTTTATATTTTTAAATGCCATTAAACTTTCAATGTTCAAAAATCTTTTTAAAATATTTCCCCTCTTTTTGCTTATCTTTTCCTTTGATATAGATGTCCTGCTGCTTATAGCAACTAAAGGTGATACCTTTGATGCAGCTCTTGCTGGAATAAATGCAGATAAATATATTGAAACCACTCCAACTAATGCACTTATAACAAGCACATAGTAGGGAATTACTATTTTTAAATTGTTAAACGCTGTATCTGACATTATACTAAATATCTTGCTCACTACAAACATTGCAAATATTCCAGACAAAAGCCCAAGTGGAATGCCTATTGCACTTATTATGGATGCTTCTCTCAAAACTATTTTTCTAATCTGTGCTGGTGTCGCTCCAACAGCTCTCAAAAGTCCAAATTGCTTCATTCTCTCAATTACACTTATCTGAAAAGAATTATATATGACGGCTATCGTTGCTATTACAATTATACCTATTATTACACCTGCTATACCATATAATTGTTTATTTAAATTACTACTGCCTTCACCTGAATAGTCCAATAAATCTTTATTTAAAATACAGTTGTCTTTAAATTTATTACTTAATTCTGATACGGTATTTGATATTCCTGCCTTTTTGTATATGCTCACATATACTGCAGATTTTTCTATATTAAATATAGTAGAATAAGTCATGCCTAAAGCTGTACCATTGTATTGAGTTTCAGCCTGATTTTGAATAATTCCTGTAATTTTAAATTTTTTTTCTTCTCCTTGATCTGTCTCAAATTTTATAGTATCTCCTATTTTTAGATCACCCTTCATATAACTAAATGCCCAGTTTTCAATTGCTATTTCTCCTTCTTTTTCAGGAAGTTTTCCCTTTACTGCATTATAGCTTTTAGGTAAAAATCCTAAAGCAGATTTATTGTATTTATTAATTTCAATCTTTTTTCCATCTTTTAAATTACTTTCAAACCACTTTTCTTGGATACCTACTTTTTCAATTTTAGGATTAGCTTTTAACTGGTGGTAATCATCTGCAGTCATTTTTTGAATCTTAACGTGGTAACTTCCATTTTGTTTTATAGCATTTTCAACAAAGGAATTTTGGAGACTTTTAATAAATAATCCTACTGCCGTAATCAATGCTACAGAAAGTATTACTCCTAAAATAGTGAGCATTGTTCTCTTTTTGTTGTGTTTTAAATATTTATTTGTTATTTCCTTGTAACTATTCATCTTATATCACCTCCCTACTTTAAATTGATTTATCTGCTTTTATTTCTCCATCAAATATAGTAATAACCCTATCTGCTTGTTCTGCTACATTTATATCATGGGTTATGATAATTAAAGTTTGATTATATTTTTTTGATGATAACTTTAAAAGTTCTATTACTTCTTTACTATTTTTGCTGTCTAAATTTCCAGTTGGTTCATCTGCAAGTATAAGAGCTGGTTTATTTATAAGAGCTCTCCCAATTGATACCCTCTGCTGCTGACCTCCTGATAACTCGGATGGAAGGTGAGTTATCCTTTCTTTTAATCCAAGCATACTTATTACTTCATCTAAGTAACCTTTATCTGCTTTCTCCCTATCCAAAAGTGATGGAAGAGATATATTTTCTTCTACATTTAAAACTGGTATGAGATTAAAAAATTGAAATACAAACCCAATATTTCTTCTCCTGAATATAGCTAATTTTTCTTCATTTAACCTATATATATCTTCATTTTCTATATACACTTTTCCAGATGTTGGCCTGTCAAGTCCTCCCAACATATGTAGAAGTGTACTTTTTCCAGAACCAGATGCCCCTATTATTGCTACAAATTCACCTCTATTAACAGTAAATGATACATTCTTTAGAGCTTCAACTTTATTTTGTCCCTTGCCATAAGTTTTTGATAAGCTTTCAACTTTTAATATTTCATCCATATTGTTATCCCCCTCTATATCCTGATTTACTTTAAATGACTAAATAAAAAACTTTTTATTATGTTTTCTTAATTCATTATATTTTTTTAAGTAATCTATAACAATAACTAGACTCTTACAATTAAAACATGAAATCTTACATTTCTGTAAGTATACAATTTTGCAATTTAAACTCATATAATAAAGTCTAAATATTTTTGACATTAAAAGCAAAACCCCAACTTAATTTTAAGTTGAGGTTTTGCTTTTAAAAATGTACTAATACTATAACTTAAATTTACCTATTTCTTCTTTCAATTTTCCCATGCTCTCACTTGACATTGCTATTTGTTCAACTATACTGTTAGTTTTAGAATTAACATCATCTATCTTTTTGGCAACATTTGTTGTACCTTCAGCTCCCTGTGATGAGGCTTCAGCTATCTGATCTATAGTTTTTAGCATATCACTTACTGATGTTGAAAGGTGCCTTGAAGTATTACTAAAGTTACCAACAAGATTGTTTACAAAGCTGGCATCCATACTATAACTTTCTGCTGCCTTAATCATAAATTTGTAGTCATTACTTATATCCTCAGATAAAAATTTTAACAACTTATTTGAACTTTTGGATAAAGTATCAACTGCCCCAGTAACTTTTTCCGTCATATTTTTTATCTCAGTAACTGTGCTATTGGATTCTTCTGCAAGCTTTCTTACTTCATCAGCAACTACAGCAAAACCTTTACCAGATTCCCCTGCTCTTTCAGCTTCTATAGCTGCATTCAATGCTAGTAGATTAGTTTGTTCCGTTACTTCCATTATGGTTTCTGAAAGTATATTTATTTGCTGAACTATCTTAGAATTTTCAATGGCATCTTCAAGTTCCTCCTTAGTCTTTATAAAAATAGATTCAGTTTTTTTCTGTGATTTAGTTACATTTTGCTTAGTTTCCTGTCCTCTTTTATCTATATTATTAGCTTCTATATCACCATCTTGAGATTTCTTTGCAATGTCCTCTATAGCCTTTCCAATTTCTTCTGATGCAGCGGCCATTTCCTCTGAAGAAGCTGCTGTCTCCTGCATTCCTGCTGCAATTTCTTCCGTTGTTGCAGATACATCTTGTATATTATTTGACAGTTCATTAACATTATTGTTTATGTCCTCATTTATTGAAATAACGTTTTCAATTGATTCATTAACTCCCTTCATTATTTCTTTTATATTGAATATAAATTTATTTAGGCTTACAGCTAATTCACCAATTTCATCTTTGGAATCAATCTTTATTTTTTGTGTTAAATCTCCACCCCTTTCTGACAATAAGTCCAATTCCTTCTTCATAATGCTTAATGATTTTACTATACCTTTTGTAACTGTTAGTCCAAATGTAAGTAATAATATGGATAAAATTAAAATAATAATTATGTATACATTTCTAGCTTGTACATATATATTATTACCTTGAGTGCTTGCTGAAGCAGCCATCTTTTTATTAAAATCAACAAGCTTTGAACAGGATGAAGAAAACTTATCAAATGCTTTTTTTGAATCACCATTCATAATTTTCATAGCATCGTCAGTCTTCAATTCTCTACTTAACTGTATAACTTGCTTATGCATATCAATATACTTATTCCACTCATTCTTAACATCCTGAATTAAATTTTTGTCTTCAGTATTATAGATGGACTTTTCATATAATTTGATTTCACTGTTTATCTGAGTAATTTTGCTTTGCATTTCTCGTTCCTTTTCATTCATTGTATTAGAATCCACAGCAATTATATGTTCATACTCTAAAACTCTAAAATCAGAAGTCATATCGCTAATGTTTTGTGAATGCTGCATTGCCGGCATCCATGTTTCATCTATAATAGTAGACTTTTTATTGACTGAATCTAAAGTTATCAGCGAATATATTCCTAAAGATGTAATTGAAATAATCACAGCAGCAACTAATAGTATTAGCTTACTCTTTATTGTTTTTGGCATATTATCCTCCCCTAAATTTAAACTGTTTACACATTTTGAATTAATTTACATCAATTTAGTTATAACTCCCATTAACTAAATTACATTTGAGTTATATATCGTGCCCAAATTTAATTCCTTTACATAATAAAAGTAATTGACAACGCTTACTCTTTTAATCCTAAAAAATCCATTACAGTTTTACAAATACTAAAAAAGGACTTCTATAACATAACTATTATAGAAATCCCTTTCTTTATCTTTATCCGATGACTACCTGCTCTAATACTCCCACTTCTCCAAGTGGTAGTAAAGAGCAGCTACATCCCTGGATAACGATTTTCCCTAAAGGATAACGCCTTCTAAGTGCTGAAGCACTAAGAAGCCTGTTAATAAGCATCAGGTGGAGTCAAAACTCCATCTGATGCCAAGAACTCTGTTTATATAGCTTTTTTAAATCCTTTTCCCATTATTTCAGAAGCATCAGATATACTTATAAAAGCTTTTTTATCACAAGAAGTAACAATCTTTTTTAATTCAGGTAATTGAGATAAAGGAATTATACAAAAGAGTATCTTTTTTTGTTTTTCCGTATAGGCACCTTCTCCATAGAGCATTGTTACTCCACGGTTAAGGTCTTCAAGTATACGTTTAGTAACCTCTCTTTCTTTATCAGTAATAATGATTACCGATTTAGATTTATATAACCCTTGTACTACTTTATCCAGTACAGCAGATGTTAAATACATGGCTATTAACGTATAAAGAGCATTGGATATTCCAAATATAAAAGCACTAATGGAAACTATAATAAGATTTATACCAAAAGATGTTTTTCCTATATCAAAATTAGAATACTTTTTTCTAATGAGCATAGATATTATGTCCAAACCACCTGTAGACCCATGATATGAAAACACAATACCAAATCCTATTCCATTTAAGACTCCCCCATAAATACAATAAAGTAAATTATCATTAATATGTAACATGTTTGATATAGGTTGTGTAAGAATTAATCCTATAGAAAACGTTAACATGCCTATCAATGAATAGATAGTAAATCGTTTATTTAATTTTACTATGCTTAATATAAATAGAGGAATATTTAATATAAGTACAACATATCCTGCTTGTATTTTAAATAAATATTGTATTATTAAAGCTATTCCAGTAACACCACCGCTTAATAAATGAGCATGAGTTAAAAACATGTTGACACTAATACATCCCAAAAAACTTCCCAGAATAATAAGCACTACATTTATAATGTCATCTTTTTTTATAAATTTCATAATAAATTTCATATCTTTATAATGACCCCCCTCGCTAACTAGTATATTTATTATAATAGTTTTTTTCCATGGGTTCAATATTATAGAAATTTAATCAAGTGATTTTTAGATTCAGATAAAGTTTGCTTATAAGGATGACTTTCTCCAGCTGAACCTTATTAACAGTATTCTTAGTATATTTAGCACTAAGAATACTGTTAATAAGCATCAGGTGAAGTTAAAACTCCATCTGATGCCAGGGACTCTGTTTATAAGGCTTTACAGATATATATATAAATTAGCATAAAAATTATTTACTCTCTATTTTCTAATAAAATATTATTCTTTTCTTTTTACTTGTCCTTTAATAATGTTAGGTTGTGATAAGATGGCTGCAATACTACAATTTTTATCAACGAAATCGTTCATCTTTTCAATTTCCTTGTCATCTGCATCTGTTTTAACTAAGATATCCACTTTGATGTTTAAGCCTATTCCATTCTCAACTTCATCAAAATCACTGCTGATTTGAGCTTCACATTCTTCTAAATTAATTCTCCTTTTCTGAGCATAACTACTTATCACCATTAGCTTGCATCCAGCCAAAGCCGCTAATAGCATTTGGCCTGGTATCGCACCCTCATCCTTTCCACCATTTTCAATTGAATGGTCCATAATATATTCATGATTTCCTACTTTAGCACGTACTTTAAATGTTCCATCCAATTTTGCATTACATTTAAGTGTTAACATTACAAACTCACTCCCTCAATAATTTATCATTCTAAGTTAATCTTTATTTGCATTTTAATGTGTTTGTATATAATATGTAACTTTCTATTGTAATGTAAATAAATCTTTATAATTTTTTTACTCTACCTTCAAGTTTATCTGATGGCTACCTACTGTAACACTCCCACGCACACAGCGAAAGCGACTATACCAAATCAAAGATTTGGAATATCTGCTTTTCTATCAAAGTGGAAGCTAACAGTAGCTACGCCCCTAGATAATTCATCTAAACTTAGTGGTAGAAACAAACTTCCATTAAGTAAGATTCATTGATTATTTACTAAAGAATAAATTACTGGAACGACAATAAATGTTAAGAAAGTAGCTGTTAAAAGACCAAACATCATAGCAACTGACATAGGACCAAATAGTGCACTTCCTGAGAAAGCTAGTGGTATAAGTGCTGTAATAGTTGCTACAGAACTCAATATTATAGGCCTGAATCTTTGGCTTACAGCATACATACAAGCGTCATCTACAGAAAGCCCATCTTCTCTACCATTATTTATATATTCAATAAGAAGTATGGCATTTCTTATAACAACTCCAATTAAACTTATTACACCCATAAAAGCTGTAAGTGACAAATCCATTCCAAAAGCGTGAAGTCCTATTGACACTCCTATAAGGGACAGCGGCAGTGCACACATTATTACAAAAGGTTGTACAAATGATTTAAATTGAACAAATAAAAGTATATATACTATTGCTAAAATAAGTACACCTGCTATGCCAAGGCTTGTAAAGTACTTACTTATTTGAGCCTTTTCCCCATCATATATAACTTTTACTGGTTCTAAATTCATTCCATCTATTTTTTGCTTTAATGCATTTTCTATATCAACTGAATTATATCCACTTTTAACATCACTATAAACAGTTATAGTCCTATCCTCTTTATAATGCTTTATCTCATCCAGCTCTGAGTTAAGCTTAATAGATGCTACCTCATATAAAGGCACTTTCTTCTTAGTAACACTTGATTCAATATATAAATTTTTAAGGTCCCCTACAGATGAAATATTTGTTTTAACCATGATGTCATATTCACTACCATTTTTCCTATAAACAGAAGCTGTATAACCTTTAAGTGCAATATTTATCTGCTGCAGAATATCTGATTTCAATACTCCAAGTTGTGATGCCCTATCTTCATCTATATTTATTTCATATTGATAACTTTTTTTAGCTGCATCATCTCTTATATTCATAGTTCCAGATATATTTTTCAATTGCTGCTGTATTTTTTCAGAAGCATTCTCAATCTGATCTAAATCATCTCCAGTAATTCTCAAGCGCACTGGTGCCCCTATAGGTACTGCTTCTTCAAGTTGTTTTACTGTAGCTGTACCTCCTGAAATTTTGCTATCCAATTGTTCTTGAATATGCTCAACCAATTCCTGTCTTGTCTTGAACCTTTTAGTCTTATCCAAGTCTACCTTTACCATAATTTGAGCTTTATCATTAGAAGGATTAACTGTAGGCAATGTTACATAAAATGGAGGCATACCACCACCTATAGCTGAAGTATAAGTTGTAACTTCTTTTTGCTCTTTTAATACACCTTCTATATTTTTTACAAGCTTACTAGTACTTTTTATATCGTCAAATTTTTCATTTGCAACATCTATATATACTTCATTCTTATCTACATATGGAAAAAGCTGCATTCCGAGTGTTTTAATTAAAATTAATGCTACTACAAAAACAGCTAGTGCTGCCCCAATGATACTCTTCTTGTGTTTAAGTCCATATTTTAAAAGGTTCTCAAACATCATACGAATTGGATTTTTTCTGGTACTTTCCTTGCTTTTTCTAAAAAACAATGCAGACATAACTGGAGTTACAAACAATGCAGATAAATAAGAGCAAATTACACATATTATAACAACCTGCGGCAGGCTTTTTAAAAACTCACCTACTTCTCCTGATATTGATAATAGAGGTAAAAAAGCTCCTACAATAATTAGAGTAGATGTAAATACTGGAACAAACAGCTTCTTTATGCCATTAAATGCTGCTTCATCCCTTGTCATGCCTTCATCTATTCCAACCTGTATGACATCTCCTATTACTATGGCATCATCAACAAGTATTCCAAGGGCTATAATAAGTGCTGTAGTTGACATCTGCTCAACTTTAATTCCAAGTGCATACATAATGATAAATGTCATGCAGATAGATATAGGTATAACTGCAGATACTACCATTGAATTTCTAAAGCCCATACCTATAAGAACAGTTACAATTACAAGTATTATTCCATCTCTAAGATTTTTCATAAAGAAAGAAACAGAATCGCTTACGTCTTTAGGCTGAAAAGTAATCTCATCTATAGTTAAATCCTTTGGCATCTGCTTTTTTATCGTATCTAATTTTTTTGTTATATCTTTTCCTATTGGAACTATATTTTTATTTTTTTGAAAATACCCTGCAAGTAATACCGCATTTTGGCCATTGTCAATAAATTTATAATTTGAATCATCATCATAATCCATATATACTTTAGCTATATCCTTGATTCTTACGGTTTCACCAGTACTGCTTGAAACTCCTACAACAGTATTTTCTATATCATGCAGTGAACTAAACATACCGGTTGTATTTACTTTTATTTTACCTGTTGCTAAATTTAAAGATCCCGACGGTATGTCTACATTTTGTGCACTTAATACAG
>NZ_LROS01000026.1 GCF_001675165.1 Clostridium ragsdalei P11 | reverse complement strand
ACTAATCTCTATTTCAGAAACTTATTCATTAGTACATTAATTCCTATTGAACCGCCGTGTACCGAACGGTACGCACGGTGGTGTGAGAGGTCGCTGAATAAAATAATTATTCAGCTCCTACTCGATTAATTGTAAAGGTGGAATTTAGTAGTACCTTTATTGTATGTTGTTAAAATATAAAAAATAGTATATACTGGTGTATATACATCAAATTGTAGTATAAAAATATTGGTATGGTATAAAAATATTAATATATTATCAAATAAAAATATTATTTTAGAGGTGTAATATGGATAAAACATTTTTAATAAATGAAATAAATAGGTTGAAAAAAGAAAAAAATGCTTGCATATTAGCGCATAATTATCAACTGCCAGAAGTTCAAGATATAGCAGATATTGTAGGGGATTCTTTTGCACTAAGTAGAGCTGCTGCTAAAATGGATAATGAAGTTATAGTATTTTGTGGGGTTAAATTTATGGCAGAAAGTGCAAAAATACTATCACCAAATAAAAGAGTTTTACTTCCTTCAAAATATGCAGGATGTCCTTTAGCAGAGTGTATAGACGAAGAACAACTTATGGAGGAAAAAGAAAAGCATCCAGAGGCAGCTGTAGTGTGTTATATAAACTCTTCTACTGAGGTTAAGGCTATAAGTGATATATGTTGTACTTCTTCTAATGCAGTTAAAGTTATAGAGAGCATAGATAAGGATGAGATATTATTTGTACCAGATGAAAATCTTGCCAGTTATGTAGCCGAAAAAGTTACAGATAAAAAGATTATACCTTGGTCAGGTGGTCACTGCATAACTCATGCTAGAATAACTATAGAAGATGTTAAAAAAATAAAAGAAGAGCATCCTGGAGCTGAAATGTTAGTACATCCTGAAGTTTCAAAAGAAATAAGGGATAGTGCTGAGTTTGTTGGAAGTACGTCACAGATAATTGACTATGCAAAGAAATCACCAAACAAGGAATTCATAATAGGTACTGAAATAGGGGTGCTTCATAAAATGAAAAATGATAATCCTGAGAAAAAATTCTATTTATTAAGTCCAAGACTTGTATGCCAAAATATGAAAATGACTACACTAAAAGATGTTCACAATTCTCTTTTAAATATGGAACATGAAATATTTATTCCTGAATCAATGAGAATAAAGGCATTAGGTTCCCTTGAGAAAATGTTACGTATTGAATAAATTCTATATAGGCTGGTGATGTAAAGTGGAAAGAAGATATTTAGCAAACTATAACATGAATTCCTGTGAAAGCAAGAGTTTTGATGCAGTTATAATTGGAGCAGGAATAGCAGGACTTTATACTGCTTTAATGCTTTCTAAAAATTTAAGAGTAGCGGTTTTGAGCAAAAAGGATTTATATGATTGTGATTCGTACCTGGCTCAGGGAGGAATTGCGGCAAGTATACAAAATGATGACAGACAGCTTCATATAAAGGATACTATAAATGCAGGATGCTATGTTAATGATTTGGAAGCTGTAAATGTACTTGTAAATGAATCTGAGAAAGCTATAAATGATTTGGTTCGTCTTGGAGTTGAATTTGATAAAAACTCCCAAGGTAACTTTTATAGGTCTTTTGAAGGAAATCATTCTATTCCAAGGATACTTCATGTAAATGGAGATTCTACAGGAAAAGCTATAATGGAGGTTCTTGTAAACCAGGCTAAAAATGCTTCCAATATAGAAATAATACCTAATATCTTCGCTCTGGATATTGTTGATAACAAAAACAAATGTTGTGGTATAATGACATTTTACAAAAATAAATTTGTTTATTTAAAGTCAAAGTGTTGTGTAATAGCCTCTGGTGGAATTGGACAGTTATTTTCTAAAACTACAAATGTAGATGTACTTACAGGAGATGGAATTGCCATGGCAATAAGGGCAAAGGTAACCTTAGAAGATATGGAATACATTCAATTTCATCCTACAGCTTTATACTCTAAAAATAATGAGGAAAAAATGTTTTTAATATCTGAAGCTGTAAGAGGGGAAGGTGCAGTACTTAAAAATAAATGTGGGAACAGGTTTATGAAAGAATATGATTCAAGGATGGAACTTGCTCCTAGGGACATTGTAGCTAGGGCAATTAGTGATCAAATGCAAAAAACTGATTCTAAATATGTCTATTTGGATGCTACTATGTACGAAAAAAATTTTTTGAAAAATAGATTTAATAAAATTTATAGTGAATGCGAAGACAATGGTATAGAAATATATAAGGATTACATACCTGTAACTCCAGCTGAACATTATTTTATGGGTGGTATTAAGGTGGATTTGTTTGGAAGAGCTAGTATGGAAAACCTTTATGCAGTTGGAGAATGCGCTTGTACTGGGGTTCATGGGGCAAATAGGCTTGCCAGTAATTCTTTAATGGAAGCTCTGGTTTTTGGGAAAAGGGCTGCAGAGGATATCTTAAATAAAGTGAAAGTTATAGATGAAGATAATTTTGAAGACAGTGTATTTATTCCTCAATGTAAAGAAAATCACATGGACTTTTCAAAACTTAAAGAAAATCTGAAGATATTAATGGAAAATAATTTGGGAATAGTTAGAAAAATTGATAACATTAAAAGTGCATTAAAGGTTGTAGATGAAGTTCTCCTTAAAATTCAATATATAAATTTTAAAAGTATTGAACAAGTAGAAGTTTATAATATGTATGAAGTTGCTAGAAGTATAATTATGGCTACTTTGGAAAGCAAGACTTCCATAGGAAGTAATTATATTGAAGATTATTCTAAAGATAACGTAGTTTTGAGGTGATTGAATTTGAATTACTTAATAGTTGATAAATTAATAAAAAATGCTCTTATAGAAGATATAAATTATGGTGATGTTACTACAGATAATTTGCTTTTGGAAAGTGAAGTTTCAAAAGGAAGATTTATTGCAAAGGAGTCAGGTGTTATTGCTGGAATTGATGTGGCTAAAAGAGTATTTGAAATTGTGGACAGCAGTATAAGATTCAACATCAAGGCAAAAGATAGTTCCAAAGTGGAGAAAGATGATGTTATTGTAGAATTAGAAGGAAATTCTAAATCTATATTAAAAGGAGAAAGGGTTGCCCTTAATATACTTCAAAGAATGTGTGGAATTGCAACTAAAACTAATAACATGGTTGATTTAGTAAAGGATTATGATGTGAAAATAGTAGATACAAGAAAAACTCTTCCTGGATTTAGAATTTTGGATAAATATTCTGTTACAGCAGGAGGAGGATACAATCATAGGCTGAATTTGTCTGATTTTGTAATGATTAAAGATAATCACATAAGGGCAGTAGGTTCTATAACGGAAGCTGTTAAAAGAATAAAAAATAAAATTCCATTTACAGCTAAAGTAGAAGTAGAAGTAGAAAATCTGGATCAGCTGAAAGAAGCAGTTAATACTGAAGTTGATGTAATTATGTTGGATAATATGGATGTAGATACTATGAGAAAGGCTGTGAAATTTGTAAATAAAAAGTTTATTTTAGAAGCTTCGGGAAATGTCACCGAAAATACTATAGTGGATATTGCTTCTACAGGTGTTGATATAATATCTATAGGTTCTCTTACACATTCTGTAAAAGCGATGGATATAAGTTTAAGATTTATATAGAGTTCCTAATTTTAAAGTCATGAATAGTATATTAAGAGGAACAAATGAGGTGATGACATTGGCTATAGAAAACTTGAAAGAGTTAAAAAGTCAATTGGAACTGGATGCAACTAGATTAAGAGAAAGTATATGTATAAAAGACAGTCTTTGTATAAAAGATAAGATATGGGATACTGATGAAATGTTTCAAGATATAAAACAAAGGGTTATACTTGAGTATATTGAAAAACTGCTGGATAAAATTGATGCAGAATAAATTTAAAGTGGGGCTGTTACACTAAGCTTGAATACTACAGTATGTTGTTCCAACATATTGTATGTAAATTACTTAGTGCAACAACCCCATAAATACTATAATGATAAAATCTTACATATGTAAAGTAAAAAAATAAAATAAAAATTAAAAATAATACTTGATAATATTTAAATTACGTAGTATCATAAATTTAAATTAAATCTTAGTAAATAACTATGAATTGCGATGATAAGAAGAGTAGGTTATAATTTGACTATTACAGAGAGGATTTCCCTTGGATGAAAGGAGATCTTAGTTGATGATAATTGAAGTGCATCTTGGAGCTCTGAATTGAAGTTTAGTAGACTTCAGCGTATATGCCCGTTAAAGCATTGAGGTATGATTGTACCAAAAATTAAGTTGTCCCATTATATGTATTTTTTATAGGATAAACAGAGTGGAACCGCGGAAGTAATCCTTCTGCCTCTGAATTGAGGCAGAAGGTTTTTTTGTTTTTGAGAATCCGGAACTCAAAAATATAACATTTGAAAATAATTGAAAATTTTTTATATTGAAATTATTTATAGGGAATCAAGAAAGGAGAATAAACAGATGAATATAGAATCATTATTAATACACGGTGGGGTTGATGGGGATAAAACTACAGGAGCAGTTAGTGTTCCAATATATCAGACGTCAACCTATAAGCAAAGTGGACTTGGAGAAAACAAAGGATATGAATATTCAAGAACGGGAAATCCAACTAGAGAGGCACTTGAAAAACTTATAGCACAACTTGAAGAAGGTAAAAATGGATTTGCATTTGCCTCAGGAATGGCAGCGATAACTGCCGTGCTGACACTTTTCAAAAGTGGAGACAAAATAATAATATCAGACAACGTATATGGTGGAACCTATAGGGTACTTGATAAAGTATTTAAAAATTTTGATTTAAACTACGAATTGATTGATACAAGTGACCTGGAAAAAGTTGAAAGTAGCATTACAAAAGAAGTAAAGGCAATATATATTGAATCCCCAACTAATCCACTTATGGATATAACAGATATAAAAAAGATATCTGAAATTGCAAAGAAAAATAACCTTTTGACTATTGTAGACAACACTTTTATGACACCTTATCTTCAAAATCCAATAGAACTCGGAGCAGATATAGTACTTCACAGTGCAACCAAGTATTTGGGGGGACACAGCGACTTAGTTGCAGGACTTGTTGTTGTAAATGATGAAAAGTTAGCTGAAAGACTGTATTTTATACAAAATTCAACAGGTGGAGTATTAGGACCTTTTGACAGTTGGCTCTTGATAAGGGGAATAAAAACATTGTCAGTTAGAATGGATAGACACCTTGAAAATGCAGCCTATATAGCTCAGTTTTTAAATGAAAGTCCTTTTGTAGAAAAAGTTTATTATCCGGGACTTGATAGCCATAAAGGCTATGAAATTCAGAAAAAACAGGCTAGAGGTTATGGAGCTATAATTTCCTTTGTACTGAAAAAGGATATAGATATAAAAAAATTTTTTAAGAATTTAAAACTTATAACTTTTGGAGAAAGTCTTGGTGGAGTGGAATCTTTAATGTGCCATCCTGCTACTATGACCCATGCAGCTATACCTTATGAAATAAGACAAAAAGTTGGAATTGTAGACAATTTGGCAAGACTTTCTGTTGGAATAGAAAATAAAGAAGATTTGGTAAAAGACTTAAAAAAGGCAATTGAGCTTTCAAAATAGAGTTTGATAAATAATTTGATTGGAGGATTTTTAAATGGAAGTTTTTGATGATATAAAGGAAATGATAGGAAAGACTCCTATATTAAAGATAAATGAATTTGATTTAAAAGATGGTGTGAATATATATGCTAAACTTGAGAATTTCAATCCAGGAGGAAGTGTAAAAGACAGAATTGGGGATTATATGATAAAGCAGGCAGAGAAAAGAGGAAAGTTAAAAAAAGGATATACTATAGTAGAAGCTACAGCAGGAAATACTGGACTTGGAATTGCACTTGGAGCACTCAATAGGGGATATAGAGTAGTATTTGCGGTCCCAGAGAAATTTTCCATAGAAAAGCAAGTGCTTATGAGGGCACTTGGTGCAGAAATAGTGCATACTCCTGAAAAAGACGGTATGCGAGGAGCTATAGAAAAGTCAAAAGAACTTTTAAGCAAAATTCCCAATTCTATATCATTTGGTCAATTTGAAAATGAAGACAATCCACAGACTCATTACCTTACAACAGGTCCTGAAATATATGAGCAGTTAAACGGTAAGATAGATTACTTTGTAGCTGGAGCTGGAAGTGGGGGAACTTTTACAGGAATAGCAAGATATTTGAAAGAAAAAGATAGTAATGTAAAAGCTGTATTAGCTGATCCGGAAGGATCTACTCTTGGCGGCGGCACTGAAGAACACGGTTATGCCATTGAAGGTATAGGAAATGACTTCCTGCCAGACACTATGGATTTGAAATTAGTGGATAAAGTCATAAAGATAAATGATGAGGAGGCCTTTTCACTAGTTAAAGAACTGGCTAAACGTGAGGGATTGATAGTGGGTTCATCTTCTGGAGCAGCAATTGCAGCTGCATTAAAGCTAGCTAAAATTATAGATAAAGGTAATATAGTTACAGTATTTCCGGATAGAGGAGACAGATATTTTAGCAAAAACTTATATGAATAAATTGCGAAGGTTTTAGATTAAAACAAGAGAGAAAACCATCAGCTAAACTAAGCTGATGGTTTTTTTTCATCTTCATTATACTCAAAGTTACATTCTTTGAGAGGTACTATCTTTGTCTTCTTAATAATCTTGTATCCAAGATACAAAGATATAAATATAGGAATGCACATATAATTTGTTACAAAATCAAACCAGCTAAATGTTTTAGCTTGAAATACCCATATGTTAGAGCCAAATATAACAATTATACAAAGTATTATAGATATAATGGGGGCAAATGGATATAACTTAGCTCTATATTTCAAATCCTTCAAATTTTTACCTTGTGCAGTGTATGCTTTCCTAAATCTATAATGGCAAATAGCTATACCTAACCATGCAAAGAAGGCTGTGATACCAGAAGCATTATAGAGTATGTAATATATTTTTCCATCTCCAATCAAAGAGGCGAAAAAAGCAAAACAAGCAATAACAGTTGTGGCGTATAAAGCAGTTGTAGGAACACCATGTTTGTTTACTTTTGATAAAAATTTAGGTGCTTTTCCTTCTTTGGATAGGGAATAAAGCATACGTGAAGCTACGTAAAGGCCTGAATTACCACATGATAGGACTGATGTCAAAATTACTGCATTCATAATACTTGCTGCAATTGCAAGACCAGATCTTTTAAATACCATGGTAAAAGGACTGTATGAAATATTATCTGCACCACTTTTTAATAAGTTTGGATCGGTGAAAGGAACTAAAAAACCAATTACTATAATTGCCCCCATATAAAATAGTAAAATACGCCAGAAAACATTTTTTATAGCTTTAGGAACATTTTCTTCAGGATTTTCCGATTCACCTGCGGCAAGGCCAACTATTTCTGTCCCGGAGAAAGAAAATCCTGCAACTAAAAATACATTAATAATAGCAGGTATTCCGCCAACAAAAGGCCCTTTCTTTCCAGAAGCATCTGATAGTACCCAATTACTTAATCCAGGTGATTTTCCACCTAAAATGCCAAATATCATGAGAACACCTACTATGAGGAATACTATAATCGTGACAACTTTAATACTTGCAAACCAATATTCACTTTCACCGTAAATTCTTGCTGAAAGAATATTTAAAATAAAAATTATTACTAAAAATAGCATACTCCATAAAGTAGTATTGGTATTCGGAAGCCAGAATTTAACAATCATTGAGCCTGCAACCAATTCAGCTGCAACGCATATTGCCCAGCAAAACCAGTAATTCCATCCAAGGGTAAAACCTAGTGCAGGGTCAATGAATCTTGTAGCATAAGTTTCAAAAGATCCTGATATAGGCAGCAGTGTTGCCATTTCACCGAGGGATGTCATTAAAAAATAAACTAAGATTCCCATAATTACATAAGCTAAAACAGCACCGCCAGGTCCAGCTGTGCTAACTGCACTTCCGCTAGCAAAAAATAAACCAGTTCCAATTGATCCTCCTATGGCAATCATGTTCATATGTCTGGCTTTTAGAGTCCTTTTAAGTTGACCTTGTTCATTTGATTTTGAATTTGTGTCCATTTTAAACTTCCTCCTTTTGTTTAGCAATAAAATATATAGTTATTTACCTATGGGACACGCATATTCACATATTCTACAATATTTTATAATATTAACGGGTTCTTCTGTGGAAACTTCAGGTATATTCATAGGCTTAATACTAGCTACATCTTCTTCCATTTGTATATTACACAAGGTCCTATCAAAATTTCCTACTCTTCCAGGCAGTTCACTTCTACCTAATTCTGAAGAAAAATATATTTCCTTAGCAAATGCACCTTTTTGACATTTTTGCCAGCACTTAATTTCGCAGCTTTTACATGGATCGTATCCAGAAGGTCCGGTTGATTGTAAATCTAAATTTAAACCAAGTGCTCGTAATCTTATGTGTGGACCATACTCAGGTGTCACCAATAAGTTATTTCTTCCTATACATCCTAATCCAGCCACTACTGCTGAATCTTTTAGGAATATTCCACCCTTTTCCACATGATAATTAAAAGAATAGGTTTCTATACCTTCATTTTCCAATATGCTTTTAACACTTTTGGTAATACTAATTAATTTTTTGTTGCCTATAGTATTGTGATCTTCAATCCAATAATCCACAGCAGGATTGTCTACAGGATGATGATAAGCTAAAATAAGTACACTTTTTATTCCCTGGGGCCATAGAACTTCTGTTAGAAATTTATCTTTTTCTCCACGCATATAAGTTCCAACACCGTTGTATTTAGGCATCTTAGGTACTACAGTGAAGGCAGGGGCTTTTTTTAGGTCCTCAACATTTGCAATGCCTGCTAGAGAAGCTCCAGTTTTTAGTCCAAGTTTTATAATTTCTTTTGATGTAAGTTTGTCCATAATTTGTACTAATGTATTTTAATATATAAAAATACATTATTCACTTCCTCTCTTTAAGTAATATATTTTAAATTCACAAATTTTTTACTGAAAAATAAAAAATCCTCTTCCCAAAAAGAAGAGGATAAATAGCATAGGTTATTACGAGAGTTTATTAAAAAAAACATCTCTCCCTCATCTTTCAGAATTATTATGATCTGCTGGAATTAGCACCTTTACATGTTTAAGCATGGGCAAAACATGAGGTTGCTGAAACTTCATAGGGCCAGTCCCTAAGTTTCTCTTGATAAGGATTTATTTAATTTTAATTTTTTGTAAAATTCTTATTAACTAATATGTATTATATATGTTATGTTTTTCAATGTCAATAAAAATCTAATTATGTCAGGACATGTTATCTGTTGATCAAAAATAATATATTAAATCAAAATGTTCGTACTATTTCAGTAATTTTGATAAGATACTTAAAGAAGTAGATCCTTATGGTGGTCGTAGATATAAAAGGAAATAAAATTATATTTATTTCCTTTTACTTTTAAATATGTAATTGACTCCAATTTTTAATTATTGTAATAATAAATATTACAATAATGATTAATAACCAAAACAAACGACTTTTTAATATTACTTTTATTTTATTTGTTTTTTCATTCATACTGTAATCTCCTCGTGAAATAAGTTTATAGCCAGTTAAATAATGGTTATATACTTATTTATTTTCATAGACATATTACCAAATTGCTTTATTTTTAAAATATATATTTATAATGTATCCTCAAATTAAATTTGTCAATAATTAATTATGAATAAAGTATCTCCGGGGAAACTCTAATTACAGTCCATTAGCCCAGTAGACTATTAGCAAGGTAAGTTGACAAAATTACAAGGGATGACTATAATTTAATAGTATAATTAACCGCTGATTCATTGCAAATAGATTTCTAAAAAAGGATGGTTTTAATGCAGGAAATAGTTCAATCTGTGGACAGATCTCTTTCTATTATAGAAGTTCTTTCTGACTATGAAAATGGATTAGGAATTACCGAAATTAGTGAAAAAGTAAACTTACACAAAAGTACAGTGTACAGACTATTAGCTACTTTAATATATAAAGGATATGTAAAGCAGAATCAAAATAATAGTAAATATAGTTTGACGTTGAAACTTTTTGAATTAGGTAATAAGAAAGTAGAAAATATGAGTTTAACAACAGTAGCTTTGCCATATTTACGAAATCTAATGGAAAAGACTAATGAAGTTGTGCATTTAGTAGTAAGAGATGGAATAGAAATGGTATATGTTTTTAAAGCAGAACCTCAAAAGACTATAAGAATGTATTCGAGTATAGGAAAGAGGATACCTATGTATTGTACTTCAGTAGGGAAAGCCATGATGTCTCAAATGACAGAAAAAGAAGTTGATATGATTTGGCAACAAAGTAATATTAAAAAATTGACAGACAAAACAATAACAGACATAGGTGATATGAAAAAAAATTTAAAAGAAATTAGAAGAAAAGGATATGCCATTGATGAACAAGAAAATGAGATTGGAATAAGGTGTATTGGGACTGTTATAAAAGATTATAAAGGTGAGTTGTGTGGTGCAATAAGTATATCAGGTTCCATACTTACTTTTACAACTAATAAAGTAAATGATTTTTCTAATTGGATTTTAGAATGTGCAAATACAATATCAAAAGAGCTTGGTTACAGAGATTAATAGTATCTAAGCTCTTTTTATTTGAGGATATAGATAAATTTTATAAAATAAATTTGATTTAGTTTTGTATAGTTGGAAATTTAAATTTTCAACTATATTTTTATGTGTGCCCAGCCCAAGGTGCGTACTAATGGGTGAAAGCTATGGGGGATGATAGCACTAAATATTTCTACTTTTTTAACACTTATCAATATAATTATATATATTTTTGGGAGATGCGGATGCATCTCCATTATTTTTGCTTATTTTTTCTGAAGCTAAATTAATGACAAATTACTTGAGATTATTTAATCGTTACTTTTTTTAAGAATTTTAAAGAATAATCTATTTAATACAAGCTTATTTAAAAAAATAGAGAAATATAAGTTTTGAATTATGAAATCACATTTCGTATAATGAAATATATAATATATTAATAAGTATATAGAAAGAGGGGAAGAAAATGATTTCTAAATTTGAAATATTAAAAGAAATTATAGATGTTGGTATTGTAGCTGTTGTTAGAGCTAAAGATGAAGATGAAGCACAAAAAATTTCACAAGCTTGTATTAATGGAGGAGTGAATGCTGTAGAAATTACATTTACTGTACCAAACGCAGATAAGGTCATTACGTTATTAAGAAAAAAATTTAATGTTAATGAATTGATGGTAGGAGCTGGCACTGTACTAGATAGTGAAACTGCTAGAATAGCAATTTTGGCTGGAGCTCAATTTATTGTAAGTCCGTCATTTGATATTGACACTTCAAAACTATGTAATAGATATCAAATCCCTTATATAGCAGGTTGTATGACTATGACAGAAATTGTTAAGGCATTGGAAGCTGGGGTAGATATAATAAAATTGTTTCCGGGAAGTGCTTTTGGGCCATCAATCATAAAGGAAATAAAAGGACCATTTCCATATGTACCACTAATGCCTACTGGGGGCATTAGTCTAGATAATGTTAAAGAATGGATTAAAAATGGATGTGTTGCTGTTGGTGTAGGTGGAAAATTAACAGGTGCAGCTAAAGATGGTAACTATGAAAAAATAACTGTAATAGCTAGGGAATTTGTAAAAAAGATAAGGGAAGCAAAAAATGAAATATAATTTTGGGGGTGAAATTTAGTGAGTAAAAAAGTTGTTACTTTAGGAGAATTATTATTGAGGTTATCTACTCAAGGATGCAAAAGATTTTGTCAAGCAAATACTTTTGATGCTATTTACGGAGGCTCAGAAGCAAATGTATCAGTTTCATTAGCAAATTTTGGAGTGAATTCATATTTTGTAAGTAAATTACCGAATAATCCTATAGGAAGATCAGCAGAGGCTTTTTTAAAGGAATATGGAGTAAATACAGATTACATAAAATTGGGTAAGGGTCGAATGGGGATATATTTTTATGAAAAAGGAACTTCTGTTAGATCTTCGAAAGTAGTTTATGATAGGGATAATTCAGCTATTACAAAGGCATCTGTAGATGAATTTGAATTTGATGAGATACTTAAAGATGCAGATTGGTTTCATGTTTCAGGTATAACACTAGCACTTGGTGAAAATTGTATTGAAATATGTAAAAAAGCTTTAAAGTCTGCTAAAAAATATAATATCCCAGTGAGTGTAGATTTAAATTATAGAAAACAATTGTGGCCATTTGACAAATTTGAGAATACAATGTCAGAAATTTTAAAAGATGCAGATTTATGTATAGGATGGTTAGATAGTAATAAGAATAAAGATTTTAGGTATAATACAGCCAATTTTGCACAAAAAGATTTTGATGAATCTAAATATATTAAAATTTTTAAAAATATGTGTAAAAGTTACAACTTAAAGTATGTAGTTACAACACTAAGAGAAAGCTATTTGGCTGATAATAATGGATTATCTGCTGTTGCTTATGATGGAAATGAACTATATCATTCAAAAAAGTATAATTTTAATATATTGGATAGAGTAGGAGCAGGTGATGCTTTTGCAGCGGGGCTTATTTATAAATTAGTAAGTGGTTCTAATTATAAAGACGCTTTAGAGTTTGCAGTTGCTGCTTCAGTTTTAAAGCATAGTATAGAAGGGGATTTTAATTTAGTTTCAGAAGAAGAAGTAAAGAATT
This sequence comes from Clostridium ragsdalei P11, assembly GCF_001675165.1. GTDB lineage: Bacteria > Bacillota > Clostridia > Clostridiales > Clostridiaceae > Clostridium_B > Clostridium_B ragsdalei. The sequence goes on along the minus strand of NZ_LROS01000026.1, from coordinate 31,827 downwards.
TGCTATCTGGAAATATCTATGGTTCTTTGCAAAGATAAAATAAATCTATACTTGAATAATGAAATAATGTTTTGTATAATAAAACTGTGCAAATTATTATGAAACATTATTTCACAATACGAAATTTAATAAATGCAAAAATATATAGAAAGAAGAAGTGCAATTTTAGAATATAAATTAAAGAGGAGGGTTATTTCATGAAAATCATGAAAACGGTTCAAAAAGTTCCAGGAGGAATGATGGTTGTTCCTTTACTTATTGGTGCAATAATAAATACAGTTGCACCTCATGCGCTAAAAATAGGATCATTTACTACAGCAGTTTTTTCAAGTGCAGGTGTAGCAAGCTTTGTAGGATTACAGACGTTTTTTGTAGGTACAAATCTTAAATTTAAAGAAGCACCTGAAGCATTAAGAAGAGGTAGTGTGTTACTTGTAGCAAAGTATCTAGCCGGTCTTATTTTAGCAATAATTACAAATAAAATATTTGGACTATCAGGTTTCTTGGGAATATCTGTACTAGCAATTATATGTTCAGTTACCGGATCTAACGGAAGTTTGTATCTTTCTTTAATGGGAACGTATGGTGATAGTAAGGATACAGCAGCACAAGGTATTTTAAATATTCATGATGGACCATTTTTAGCACTTATAACTTTAGGAGCATCAGGACTTGCCAGTATTCCTTTATTGTCATTACTTGCAGCTATAGTACCATTATTAGTAGGATGCATTTTAGGCAATGCAGATAAGGATTTAAGAGATTTCTTTTCACCTGGAGCTAGTATTGTAATACCATTTGTAGGATTTACAATAGGTGCAGGCATAAATTTCAGCCTCATAATAAAAGCAGGACTTAGCGGAATATTGGTGGGATTATTAGTATTCTTTGTTGGTGGTGGATTGTCAATACTTGCTGATAGATATATTAATAAAAGACCTGGTTATGCAGGAGCAGCAATAGCAAGTGCAGCTGGAAATACAATAGCTAGCCCGGCAGCAATTGCGATTATAGACCCAAAGTATAAACCTTTTGTTGCATCAGCTACAACACAAATTGCAGCAGCAGTTGTTTTAACAGTTATAATAGTACCGCCCCTAGTAGCATGGATGGCAAAGAGATATGGTTGTCCTAAATTTGATGAACAAAAAGCAAAAAATGCTTCTTTGCAAGAATCATAAATATGGAATAATTTATTTATAGAAAGAGAGTGAACTATATGAAAAGATTTTTAAAAATAAGTGAAAATGATAATGTAGTTGTAGCTTTATCAGATATTGCAAAAGGTGAAATTATTTTAGTTGATGATAAGGAAATAACAATAAACAAAGATATTAAAAAGGGTCATAAAATAGCAATACATAAAATACAAGAAAATAACAATGTTATTAAATATGGATTTACTATTGGTAGAGCATTAAAAAATATTGAACCAGGAGACTGGGTTCATACTCATAATACTAAAACCAATTTATCAGGATTAAAAGAGTATACTTTTAATCAGAACCTAAATAGAAATCTATTTAGCAATAGAAATCTTACGTTTAATGGATATAGAAGAGAAGATGGGAAATCAGGAATACGTAATGAACTTTGGATAATTCCTACAGTTGGATGTGTAAATGGTATAGGAGATAAAATAATAGAAAGATTTAAGCAGAAATCTGGAACAATATGTGCAGATTCAGTGAATATATTTAAACATAATTATGGTTGTTCACAATTAGGGGATGATCATACAAATACCAAGACAATATTAGGAGATATAGTAAGACATCCTAATGCAGGAGGAGTACTTGTGCTCGGACTTGGATGTGAAAATAATGTTCTTGAGGATTTTAAAAAGTCTTTAGGAAAGTTTAACGAAAAAAGGGTAAGATTTTTAGTTGCACAGAAAGTACAGGATGAAGTTGAAGAGGGAGCAAAATTATTGTTTGAACTTCATGAAAATATGAAGAAAGATAAAAGGGAACCTATTAGTTTATCTGAACTTAAAATAGGACTTAAATGTGGTGGATCTGATGGCTTATCAGGAATCACAGCAAATCCACTTGTTGGGAGATTTTCTGATTTTCTTATAGCACAAGGAGGAACCACTGTACTAACAGAAGTTCCTGAGATGTTTGGAGCAGAGCATCTACTTATGAATAGGGCAAGGAATGAAGAAATTTTTGATAAATCAGTAAGTTTAATAAATGATTTTAAAAAGTATTTTATAAGTTATAATCAGCCTATATACGATAATCCTTCTCCAGGAAATAAAGCTGGTGGTATTACTACACTTGAAGAGAAATCATTAGGATGTGTACAAAAAGCTGGTATTGAAACAGTTATTGATGTTATAAAGTATGGAGAAATTTTAAAAAATAACGGTTTAAATCTTTTGAGTGCTCCTGGAAATGATTTAGTATCATCTACCGCTTTAGGTGCATCAGGATGTCAATTAGTTCTATTTACTACAGGAAGAGGAACGCCTTTTGGAAACTTTGTACCGACAATAAAAATATCTACAAATACAGAATTATATAAATTAAAGCCTAATTGGATTGATTTTAATGCAGGAGGATTAGTAAATGATAGTACAATGAATGATCTATTGGAGAAGTTTATAAAATATATAATTGACATAGCTAATGGACAGTTGGTAAACAATGAGAAAAACAATATTAGAGAAATATCTATATTTAAAAATGGTGTAACACTTTAATTAAAAGGTAAACTGTACCCTGTAAGATAGACACAGAAAAGAGGCTGTGATATATCTTATAGGGTACTTTTTATATTTATGATTAGATATAATTTAGATAATAGGAAGTGCATAAATGGGCAAAGCAAGAAATCGTAATTTTTCACAAGTTCAAATAAATATCCTATTTAAAAATAAAAATGTTTATTCAAAACAGAAGCTTGAAATTAGTTGGCTTAAATACTATAGAATTTTGTTAGATTGATATCACCTTAGTGAAAAATGTAAGATGGAGTTAAGTCTAGCATTATATGCAAATATTTTATGTATAAATTACAATAATATGCGATTACCATTGAACTTTGTAAAATTTTAGTGTAATATATTTTATATTACTACATTGATAATAGCACATTTATCGAAAGATAAAGTCGCAAAGCTATGGACCTAAAGGAGATTATTTCCTATGGCTGCCAGGTTACCAAATTATAGTTTTAATAATCAATATTTATACTCATATTCTGGTACCTATTTATATATTAATAGGTACATTTTTAATTTGTAAAAATTTTCAAATCTGTATTAGAAAAAGCAAATTTGAAATGAAGTGATATAGATGTATTAGTCTATCCTTCTATATTATCAAAATATGTATCACCAGCAGCATCAATTTTATCCGATGGCTACCAGCCGTAATACCCCCATCGCACACAGCGAAAGCGACTATCACCGAATCAAAGATTTGAGATATCTGATTTTCTTATAAAGTGGGGGATAACGGCTGATACGCCCCTGAATAACGATTTCTAAGTTTCAGATGGAGAAAAAACTCCACCTGAAACCAAGAACTCTGTTTATTGCATAGACAATTAAATTAATGATATTAGTATGTTTTGTTTATTTCAACTTGCACTTAAAAATATAAAAAAATTAATATATTTAGGGGGACATAAAATGAACACTAAAGAAGAGAGCTTTCAAATAACTTTTAATAAAAAATCACTTAAAGTTGTGCTAATAATTTATATGGTATGCTGTGTTCTATCATTCTTATTTTATTCTTCAATAAAATTACTTGGACTTAATGACAATATAAGTGTAATTTCTTTAATTATACTTGGAATATTTGTTCTAATGTATGGTATTATATTTTATAAATGTTATAAATGTACCATTACTCAAAATGGCTTTAATATAAAAGCATTTAATATAACAAAAATGCTGCTTTTAATAATAACTTATTTTCAGTATTTATATTTGAACTTTACAATGCACTTAAATTCCATATGGCTTATAGTTTTCTTTTTTGTTATTCTTGGAGCCTTGTTTTTTGATATAAAAATGATTATAGAGTCAATAGCTTTAAGCCTTTTATGTCAAATCATAGTATTTGTAAATAATCCTTCAATTTTTCAGGATAAACAATTGATTATTGCAGAAGCGACTATGAAAATCATCACTATTTTTATAACTTTGGCATTAATTTTCATAATTGTATACTTTGCATCTAATCTATTAAAGTCAATTGGTGATAAGGAAGTTGAGTTAAAAAAAGAAAAGCAAAAATTGTTGGATTTATTTGGAAATATAGCTCAAATTTCTGATACTGTTTTATCATCAAGTGAAAACTTAAGTGCAGCTATTGAAGAACAAACAAGTTCACTTTTGGAAGTTTCAGAAACAAGCCAATCTGTATCAAAAAGTTCTGGTGAAATGCTTGATAAATCAAATAAAAATAAAGAGATATTAAATACTTTATTAAATGCTAATGAAGTTGTTGCTAAAAAAACTAAGGATAGTGAAGGTAAAATAAATTACTTTATCAATGTTACAGATAAAAATCAGAAATCTTTAAATGATACTCTTTCAATTATTATGGATATAAAAAATAGTATAGAGGATACGTTTAAGTCTACAAAAGATTTGGAACAAAAATCAAGACAAGTAGATGAGATATTAAATATTATAGGAGATATATCGGAACAAACTAATCTTCTTGCTTTAAATGCATCAATTGAATCGGCAAGAGCAGGTGAACAGGGTAAAGGGTTTGCAGTAGTAGCAGATGAAATAAGAAAATTAGCTGAAGGAACAAAACAGTCACTTAATCAAGCAAGTACAATAGTGGATGAACTAAAAAATAAAATTAATGTAGTTCAAAAACAAATGACGTATAATAGCGAAAAGTCTCAGACAGGTAATAGTATTATTAATGAAACAGTCAGAGGAATAAATGATATGACTTCCAATTTGAAATTATTTAGTAATAATGTTCTGGATACAAATAATGCTTCTACTACGTTATTTACAAAAACTAAAAATGTAGTTAAATTTAATGAAGAAGTATCTAATATGACAAAAGATACAATATCAAAATATGAAATGATAACAGAAACAATATCTCAAAGTGCTGCTACAAGTGAAGAAATAGAAGCTAACATTAATGAACTTAGAAATATTGCTGAAGATATGAATAAACTTATTAAATAGATTTTGGTTATTTCGAATCTATTTATGAAATTAAAGTATCCTAGCAACTAAGTATGCTCCAAGTATTGAAATTAGTGGGATAGTTTTGGCGTAAATTAAATTTGCTCTAATGAAACGACATTGTTGACAAGTAACCCAAAAAAATATATACTAGGTACAATATTCAAAATAATAATATGTTATTAGAAACTATAAAATTTAAAATTAATTGTTTAATTTCTTATCTAGAGTGGCTAAGGGACTGGCCCTATGATGCCCGGCAACCTGAACGTTTATGTTCAACGGTGCTAATTCCAGCAGGTTATACCTGAAAGATGAGAAACATGAAGATAAAATCTTCTTGTAACTTGTCTTACAAGAAGATTTTTTTATTTATGATGTAAAGGTGATCGATTGTTAAGGAGGTACAAAGATTTGGAAGAAGATCGTTTAAAGAAAAATTTGAAGAACAGGCATATTCAGATGATTGCCATTGGAGGAGCTATTGGAGTAGGATTATTTTATGGATCGGCAGATGCCATAAAAATAGGTGGTCCATCAATTATTTTAGCATATTTACTGGGAGGTTTTTTTGTTTTCCTCATTATGAGAGCTCTTGGTGAACTTGCAGTTGACAACCCTAATTCAGGTTCTTTTAGTGCATATGCAACACATTATCTTGGACGTTTTGCAGGATTCTTTTCTGGTTGGACTTATTGGTTTCAATGTATATTAACTGTTATGGCAGAACTTACAGCAGTGGGAGTATATGTTCAATTTTGGTTTCCTGGGTTTCCTAAATGGATTACTGCTTTAGTATTTTTATCTATGCTAATAATAATTAATTTAATTGGAGTTAAGACTTATGGAGAATTTGAATTTTGGTTTGCACTTGTTAAGGTTGTAGCCATTATATGTATGATTGTATTTGGACTATTGATTATTGTATTTGGATTTTTTAATGAAGGACATGCTGTTGGGTTATCCAACCTTTGGACTAATGGAGGTTTTTTCGCCAATGGAATCAGTGGATTTTTGATGGCATTTACATATGTAACATTTGCCTTTGGTGGTGTGGAATTTATAGGCATAACTGCAGGAGAAGCGGAAAATCCTAAAAAATCTATACCTGAAGCAATTAACAATGTATTTTGGCGTATACTCATTTTTTATGTAGGGTCTATTTTTGTTATGCTGGCACTTTATCCTTGGAATAAGATAGGCGTAAATGGAAGTCCTTTTGTACTAGTATTTTCTAAAGTAGGAATTTCACAGGCGGCAGCAGTTATCAATTTTGTAATTTTAACAGCAGCACTTTCAGGTATGAATAGTGCACTATATGTAGATGGAAGGATGCTCTACAGTTTATCCTTAGATAATAATGCACCGAAAATATTCGCAAAAGTTAGTAAATCTGGTGTGCCTTATGTAGGAATACTATTTAGCAGTGTAGTGGCAGCAATTGCAGTAATTTTGAATTATTTTGTACCAGGTAAAGTTTTTACTTATATTTCATCGGTGACAACAATAGCTATATTGACTGCCTGGGGAACTATTTTACTTGTCCAGTTGAAATTTAGAAAAGAAAAACTTCAGTCTGGAGGAAAAATAGATTTTAAGATGCCATTTTATCCAGTGTCATCATACATTGCTATTATATATTTAGTGTTAATAGTTATCTCTTTGGGATTTTTGTCAGCTACCCGAGTAGCACTTTATGTAGCACCTGTATGGGTATTGTGTCTTATAGTTATGTATAGATTTCTTATAAGAGAAGAAGCAAAATCAAATTAATATTAATTTATGTTAATTATAATGTATAATAAAAAAGAAATGGAAATGATACTATTTTATTAAAAGGTCATTTCCATTTTTCTATGCTATTGAAGACTATCCAAATTATAAGGTGTTTCTTGATATACATAGTAATTCAGCCAGTTTAAAAATAAAAGGTTGGCATGACTTTTCCAGGTTGCCATAGGCTGTTTGGTTGTATCATTACCAGGAAAATAATTTCTTGGAATTTCTATGGGCAGATTAGCTGCTGTATCTCTATCATATTCTGATTTTAATGTTAAGGTATCATATTCAGGATGCCCTGTTACAAAAATTTGGCGGCCGCCTTTTGTTGACATTATATAGACTCCGGCATCTTTTGATTCTGAAAGTATTTCTAATTCAGGTACTTTTTCAATATCTTCTTTTTTTACACAGGTATGTCTTGAATGAGGTGCGTAAAATATATCGTCAAATCCTCTAAGTAACTGTGTATTTTTTTCATTTATTATATGTGGGAAAACACCAAACATTTTTTTATCTAAAATATATTTTGAAATACCAAAATGGTGGTAAAGTCCGGCCTGAGAACCCCAACATATGTGTAAAGTTGAATATACATTTTTTTTACTCCAGTCCATTATTTCAGTTAATTCATCCCAATAGTCAACATCTTCAAATTTCAGTTTTTCAACAGGTGCTCCTGTTATTATCATGCCATCAAATTTTCTGCCCTTTATTTCATCAAAAGTTTCATAATACTTGAGAAGATATTGTTCTGAAGTATTTTTTGATCTGTGAGATTTAGGATACATTAATGTTATATCAACTTGAATAGGGGAATTACTAAGTAACCTTAAAAGTTGCACTTCCGTAACGGTTTTAACTGGCATTAGATTCAATATTACTATATTAAGAGGTCTTATATCTTGCTTTAATGCGCGTTTTTCATTCATTACAAATATGTTTTCAGCCTTCAGTGTTTTAGAGGCTGGAAGATCGTTAGGTATATTTATTGGCATAAAAAATCCTCCTTTATATATAGGTAGCTTAGGCATTTTCAAAGAAATAACTAGTCAGTATGCTAGGATATTTTTTATCAAATGCCTTAATCAAATAAAAATCTTATTTTGGATATTTGAGTAGTGAATAACTATACAAAGGAATAGGTTAATTTAAATAATTTGTATAATAAAAAAGCTGTTTTCATAAGAAAAACAACTTTTAATACTAATTATAGAAACTATTTTCCTTATCTTTCAGAAATAATCTGCTGGAATTAACACCATACATTCAAATGAAAAATGTTGGTTGTCGGGTTTCATAGGGCCAGTCCCTCCGCCGCTCTTGATAAGATTTAAACTGATTTTATTTAGCTTATTATATAATATACTAAAATTAAATTTTTGTCAAATACAAGTGTCTCAATATCAATAAATAATTTGAAAATTCATAACAATGAAGAAAAAGAAGTGTTGGTAAATGCTTAATTCTGTGGTACAATAAAAATTAATATTTTATGCTGTTTGTAGTGTTTAGATAGCATGATGTATAAAAGCAATATTCATTACAATATTAATAAATCAAAGAGGGGGATATTTGATTATGGAATCAAAGTTAGAAAAAAGGTATGGCCTTATTACGGCTATAGCTATGGTTATTGGTATTGTTATAGGTAGTGGTGTCTTTTTTAAGGCAGAAAAAGTTTTAACTGCAACAGGTGGAAATCTTACACTTGGTATACTGGCTTGGGTTATAGGTGGTATTATTATGATTTCTTGTGCCTATACTTTTGCTGTAATGGCAACTAAGTATCAATATGTAAACGGTGTAGTAGATTATGCGGAAGCTACTTTGGGCAAAAAGTATGCATATTATGTTGGGTGGTTTATGGCACTCATTTACTATCCGACATTGACGTCAGTGTTAGCATGGGTTTCGGCTAGATATACTTGTGTATTACTTGGATTCTCAATTACAGGCGGAGAGTGTATGACTATTGCAGGCCTATATTTGATAGCAAGTTTTGCGTTAAATTCACTGTCACCAATTTTAGCAGGTAAATTTCAAGTTAGTACAACTATTATAAAACTTATTCCACTAGCTTTAATGGCTGTAATTGGAACAGTTGTAGGTGTGGGTAATGGTATGATTGCATATAATTTTACAACAGTGGTAAAAGAAGTTAATACTTCTAATGCGTTATTTACAGCTGTTGTTGCTACAGCTTTTGCTTATGAAGGATGGATCATTGCTACAAGTATTAATGCTGAGTTAAAAGATGCAAAGAAAAATCTTCCACTGGCGCTTGTTGGAGGAACTTTTGTAATTATGATTATTTACATACTCTACTATGTAGGACTAGCTGGAGCAGTAACAAATAAGGTTATGATGGCTGGCGGTGAAGCAGGAGCTAAATTAGCTTTTCAGACAGTTTTTTCATCAGTAGGTGGTTCACTGCTGTTTGTATTTGTTATCATTTCCTGCCTTGGAACTTTAAATGGATTAATGCTGGGATGTACTCGAGGTATTTATTCTTTAGCAGCAAGGAACATTGGACCAAAACCAGATGTATTTAAGCAAGTTGATAATGTAACAAATATGCCTACTAATTCATCTGTATTTGGACTGCTTCTTTGTGGTATATGGTTATTATACTTCTATGGTGCTAACTTAACAAAGCCTTGGTTTGGATTTTTCTCTTTTGATTCTTCCGAATTACCTATAGTTACTATTTATGCATTGTATATTCCTATTTTTATTATGATGATGAAAAAAGAAAAAGATTTAAATTCATTTAAGAGATTTATAGCACCTATTATTTCTCTAGCTGGATGTATTTTTATGATAATTGCTGCTTGCTTTTCTCATAAAATGGAAGTCGTTGCATACTTAATTGTCTTTGCAGTTGTAATGATTTTTGGGGCTATGTTTTCTAAAGAAAAGATTGCGGAATAAGGATAATAATAGAATTGAATGCATAAAGAAAAAATATCAATGAATCTTACTTAGTGGGAAAAGCAGAGAACTTAAATCTTTGATTTAAAGTGAATCGCTTTCTCTTTAGAGTTTTGCTTCTCCCACTAAGTTTAGATGAATTATATAGGGGCGTAGCTACTGTTATCTCCCACTTTGATAGAAGTAGGAGTGTTACAGTAGGTAGCCATCAGATAAAAACAAAGGGTTAAAGTATTTAGCCCTTTGTTTTTATATTTTTTGATATCTATATTAAAAAAGTATTGACATAAGGACACGTTAGTAATATTATGTTAATAACAAATAGTTAATAACAAATTTTAAATATGTAGGTGATAATATGGATAAAAAGCAATTTCAAAATGAAAAAGATTTTCTAAAAAAAGATGAAGGCCATAGATCATCTAAATTCTATAAATTTAATAATATTTTTTAGGAGGAGTAAAATTATGTTTGGATTTAAATTTATAAAATTTCAACCAAGTGAGTATGTGTTAAAGTATAGGAACGGTAAAATTGTAAGGGAAGGTGCTGGAATATCATTTTATTATTATGTTCCAACCACTTCAATTGTTCTTGTTCCTGTTGGAAGTGTGGATTCACCTTTTATTTTTGAAGAAGTTACTTCAGATTTTCAGACGGTTACAGTTCAAGGACAGGTTACTTTCAGAATTGTTGATCAAAAGAAAATTGCAGGAGTTTTAAATTATACATTTGATATGAAGAAAGGAAAGGGCTATGTTTCCGATGATCCTCAAAAACTTCCGCAAAGGGTAATAAATATTGTAAGGGTGCTAACTAAAAAGACAATCGAGAATTTGGAGCTCAAAGATGCTATTAAATCAAGTGAAGTACTTGCAAGTGAGATATTGAGTAAGATTAAAAAAAGTGAGGAGATAGAACTTCTTGGAATTGAGATACTTGGACTTTCAATATTAAATATCGTTCCAAATAAAGAAACCGCAAGGGCATTAGAAGCCCAGACAAGGGAGCAAATCTTGAAAAAAGCAGATGAAGCTATTTATGAGAGAAGAAATGCTTCAATTGAACAGGAAAGACGTGTAAAGGAAAATGAATATAATACGGAGATAGCAGTTGAAAATAAGAAAAAACAAGTTAGAGAAACCCAACTTGAAGCAGAGAGAACTTTCCAGCAAAAGCAAAATGAACTCAAACAAGAAAAGATGAATTTTGAAACTGCACTTGAAGAAAAAAAGAAATCACTTGTTGACATTTCTGTAAAAAATTCAAAAGTTAGAGCTGATGCAAAAGCTTATGAATTGTCAGCTGTTATGAAGTCGCTAGAAGGAATAGATTCTAATGTAATACAATCTCTTGCAAGCATTGGAATGCAGCCAAATAAATTAGCAGCACTTGCCCTTCAAGAACTAGCAGAGAATGCAGGAAAAATTGGACAGCTTAATATATCACCCGATCTTTTTCAAGAAATGCTTAAAGGGAGAAATTAGTTATGGTAAGATTAACTGAAAATAAGATAGTTATAATAAAGAGAAAGACAGGACTTGAAGAATTAATTGCAAGATATAATACAATTGAACAAGCAAAGTTTTATATCGAACATCTTGGAAGTGACTTTTCAGATTATATCACTGAAGATAAAATTTATAAACAAGCTGTATCTAAAGCTCAAAGTCAACTTGAAGAATTAGGTAGAACTCAAATTGTGGATAGGGATTTTGTACCTAACTTTATATTTGGGGGTAATGATTTAGTGGTAGTTATAGGACAAGATGGTCTTGTGGCAAATACTTTAAAGTATCTTTCAAATCAGCTTTTAATTGGTGTAAATCCTGATCCTTCAAGGTGGGATGGAGTGCTTCTTCCATTTAAAGTTGATGATCTTAAATTGGTTGTTAAAGATGTCTTTAATGTAAAAAGACAAGTTAAAGAAGTTTCCATGGCAAAAGCAGCTTTAAATGATGGACAGAGTATTTATGCTGTAAATGACTTGTTCATAGGACAAAAAAGTCATGTATCTGCTAGGTACAATATAAAGTTGGGAAAAGATGAAGAACATCAATCTTCAAGTGGAGTTATTGTATCTACTGGTCTTGGTTCAACAGGGTGGCTCAAAAGTATACTCACAGGTGCTACAAATATTATAAATAACACGTCCAATTTAGATCTTAAAATCAAGCAAAAAAATAATCCAGCTTGGGACATTGACTATTTGTACTTTTCTGTACGTGAGCCTTTCCCAAGTAGAACTACAAAAGCAGATATAGTTTTTGGAAAAGTTAAGAAAGGATCTCAACTAAAGATCTCATCTCAAATGCCTGAAAATGGAGTTATATTTAGTGATGGCATTGAAAGTGACTATCTCAAATTTAACTCTGGTATAGAAGCCACAATCACACTTGCTGAAAAAAAGGGCCATCTAGTTATATGATTTTATGAAACTCTAAGTAAAAATGATTTATTAACTTCCGGAAGTTTAATTTAGTCTTTAAAATTAAAGAGCATATTCTTTAGGTGGATTACCTGAAAAATCCGCTATTACAGCTTTTGCATCTTTAAGATAAAAAATTTCGAAAATTGGGTTTTCTGCTGACTTATAAAGTGATTTTACTAGACTACTGCTCTCTATAATAGCTTTTTTAGTTTCCATATCATTTGAAAACACAACTTTACCATTTAATCTTATCCATGCAAATTTTGGACTTGATGTTGAAATTTCAACATAGGGACATTTTTGAAGTTGGGCAAAAACGTCTTTTTTATTGTTTGTGCAGAAATATAGATTCCCATCTTTCTCAAGCATAAATTGGAAAGGACGTACTTTGGGTTTACCGTCTAATCCTACAGTTGCAAAATATTGCACTGGATTTTCTTTTAAAAATTTTACTACTTCGTTCATGTTAATGAACCTCCTTTAAAATTGAACTTGCAATTTGCTACTTACAAATTTATAATAATATTCATAATATCAAATGTAAAGTAAGCACTTAAAAGTACTGTAGTTACCTAAAGTATACTATTGTGTGTTTATAATACTTTTAAAGGAGAAACTTTTATGGATAAAAAAGATTTACCTGCATGTCCAGTTGAAACTACACTCTCACTCATAGGTGATAAGTGGAAAGTTTTAATCATTAGAGATTTGCTTACAGGTACCAAAAGATTTGGAGAATTAAAAAAGTCGGTTGGAAGTATTTCGCAAAAAGTTTTAACTCAAAATTTAAGACGAATGGAGCAAGATGGTCTTGTAAATAGAAAAGTATATGCCGAGGTTCCACCTAGAGTTGAGTATTCACTGACAAGCCTTGGATTCAGTTTAAAGCCAATACTAGATGTCATGTGGAGTTGGGGAGAAGAATATAAGAAATGCAGTGTAGGTAATCACTTATGCTAATTGAAAATATTATTTTACTTATGCTTATTTTGCTTTTATATATAATAGTATGGTATTACGTTGGAAGAAAAGTAAAAGGGGTATTTTTAAAGAAAAATAAAAATTTAAAAAAGAGACTGTACTGGATTGGATTTTGGTTCATAGCTTTTTCTTATATTATAAGTTCTATATTTAAAAGTGTTGTATCAGTAAACAACATATTAGCTTCACTATTAACACTAATAGGAGCAGTATCTCTAGGCATTTTGTATTACTTACTTATATTATTTCTGCTCACGGATGTGGTAAAATTTATTTTAAAAAAGGTAGGGTTTAAGGGGAAAATTAGAAATTGTATAAGTGTCATATATGATGATGGAATTTCAATTTTTATAATAGTTTTAATTATTTTTTCCTTTGGCATGTGGAATGCCCTTCATCCAGTCATAACAAATTATAGTATAGATATAAATAAAAGTGCAGGTAAAATAAATTCACTAAACGTGGTAATGGTGTCAGATGTACACATGGGTATAATGATTAAGGAAAAAGGCATAGATAAAATGGTGAATTCCATAAATAAATTAAAACCTGACATAGTTTTCTTTTGTGGAGATATGGTTGATGAAAGTACAACTACAAAGTTAAAGAAATATTATGGACAAGCTTTTAAAAAGATAAACTCAAAGTATGGTGTATATTACATTACAGGAAATCATGAATATGGAGAAAATTTATCTGAAACAATTAGTTATATGAATGAAGCAAAGGTTAAAGTACTGCAAGATAAAGCAGTTAAAATAGACAATAGTTTTTATGTGGTAGGTAGAAAGGATGCTGATAGCGGCGAAAAGATAAAACCGCTAAAGGAAATTTTGAAAAATACAGACAAATCCCTACCTATTATAGAATTAAATCATAGACCGGTGGGTCTTGAGGAGGCTCATAAGGAAGATGTGGATTTACAGCTTTCGGGACATACTCACAGGGGGCAAGTTTTCCCTAATAATCTTATGACAAAGCTTATTTATGAAGATGACTATGGATATCTTAAAAAGGACAATTTTAATTTAATAGTTACTTCTGGTTATGGGACCTGGGGACCTCCCATAAGAATTGGAACAAAAGGTGAAATAGTAAATATTAAAATTAAGTTTAAGCACTAGGCAATGAAATATGAATAAGAAAAATGAGGCGAGTGAAACATATATTTTACTTGCCTCATTTTTCTTTAGGGGATGATTAAACTAATTATGTGTAATCTATTGTGAACTTAAGGTAGAATGGCAAATGAACGAACAGGGAAACCGGGTGCTTTTTGAGCTTTGGGAACTATGCTGAAGATTATTGCTCCAGTTGGAGGTACTTTGTCCAAATTGGTCATAACTTCAATTTGATAATGGTCTTCTTTTAATACATAATATTCTCCCTGAAATCCAGTTGCTTTTTGTTCTATTGGTGCATCTGTATCAAAGGTTTCATGTCCATTTGCTGCTATTTTGCGAGTCTCATATAAGAATTTGAGTGCATCAAATGACCATCCAGGATAGTGTTCATCACCTTTTTCATCAAGGTTTAAAAATTTGTCTTGATCAGGCCATCTTTTACTCCAGTCGGACCTAAATGCTACAAAAGCACCTTCTGGTATTTTACCATATTTCTTTTCCCATTCTAAAATATCATCTACTGTAAGTACGTAATCATTATTTTCTTTTACTTTTTCTGAAAGATCTATAACTACAAGAGGTAAAACAAGTTCTTGAAGTTCTAATTCATCAATGTATCTTCCGCCTTCTGCAAAATGTATTGGAGGATCAAGATGAGTTCCGTATTGTCCTGCAAATGTATATTGTTTTACAAAGAACCCATCTTTGTGAGTGAAAATAGTCTCAAATTTTGCAGGATTAAAGCTTGCAAATCTTGGGGTGTCCGGTCCAAATTCATGGGTAAGATCTACCCATTGGTGTTTTTTTAAATCACCTAAAGTATTCCATAAACTATTAGTCATAATATATAATCTCCTTCCAAATTAAATAGTATATTAATTAGCAACCTTCTCTTTAGAAGCTGCAGGTAAAACTGATCTTTTTTTATAAATAGAGGTAATACTAAAACCTACTATTATCCATGCCAAAACTATATAAGGAAATATATTATTAGGAAAGGCTGGTATAGGATAAATATTTGAATAAAAGGTAAATGCTAAAACAAGTAGAGCTACAACTGGTATAATAAGCTGCCATGTCCATATTTTTTTCTTTCCAAAGTATATAAGTGAACCCAAGCTTGTTATGAAGTAAGCAATAAGTAATGCAAGTGCACCTATTGTTCCTATATATCCAAATACTTCTACTCCATCATGCCTAAAAAGTGCTAAAACTGGAACTATTATTATTGCAAGTATGATGTTTAAAGCTACATAAGGAGTATGGTGTTTAGAGTGTACGCCAGAAAAAATTTGTGGAACATTACCATCTTTACTCATTGAATATAAAAGCCTTGAACCTGCAGTCATAGATCCTAAAGCAGTTGAAAAAGCGGAAATGCTGATAGCCAGCGTAATTAATATAGTAAATACACTTCCTATATAATTTTTAGAAAGGTCTACTATAGTAGATGGTGACTTTGTTAGAGCACCTATTCCTGAAGGCGATACTCCAAATCCTATAACCTCAGCATAACTTACGAATACGAATATAAGTCCGGTTACAACAACTGTACTTGCAATTGCAAGAGGTATTGATTTCTTAGGATTTTTACTTTCTTCACCAAGACTTGATGCCCCCTCAAAACCGCCAAAGCATAGTATTGCATATACGATTCCAGCACCATAATTTGAAAATTTATTTCCATTTCCTTTAAAAGGAACTAAACTTAATCCTTTTGTTGAACCAACTTTTACAAGAATGACCACTGAAAGCAATATTACGAGGAGGATTGATACAGCTTCTATGACAAGCATAATGTTTGTACTTAATTTTACATCACTATAAGATACAAACCATATAAATACCTCACAAATTAGTGCAAATATAATCCAGGATATGCTTATTCCAGTTAATTCTTTAATAAAGCTAGAAAAAAGAGATCCAAAAGCAGAAGAACATCCAGCAGAAAATCCTATATAGGTAAGAAGAAGAGCCCATCCTGATATTGAAGCAGCTTTTTTACCCAAAGATCTTTCTGTAAATGTATAAACCGAACCTGCAGATGGAAAATATTCATTGAATTTTATAAAAGATACGGCTACAAAGCCCATTAGTATAGTTGATATAACAAATACTGCACTTACAGAGTAAGATACTGTTGATGCCATAAGTCCTACATTCATTGACATAGCAAAAGTAGGTGCTATTATTGCAACTGAAAGTGCAATAACTTCTACAAAATTAAGTTGATTTTTTTTAAGGGCATTAATGCCTTTAGAGTTTTCTTTGCTCATATTGTTCACTCCTTAGCGAATAGGTTTTTACTTATATTTTTATTAATTAAATGGAAATCTTATCGGAATATTTGATTTGCGCAAATCGAATGGTTTATCTTATAGAAAAATAAGGTCATTTTTCTATAAGATAAGAAAAATGACCTTTTAATATCATGATATTAAAAATCAATTATCTCATCTATCAGAAATAATCTGCAGGAATTAACACCAATACATTTAAATGAAAATGCTGGTTGTTGGGTTTCATAGGGCCAGTCCCTCAACCTCTCTTGATAAGATTTTATTTAATTTAGTTAGTAGTATACTACCAAGATTGTCCTGTTGTCAATAACTTTTTTTGAAAGATTAAAGTTGTAATTTATATAATTGAACTATAAATAAGTTCCTAAATTTCTTTATAAATATACAATTTAAATGCTAAATTTGTCACAAGAAAGCACTACTTGTTTTTTAATGTCTGCTATGATAAAATTTAAGTTAAATTTAGATGCAGGAGGGAAATTATGACACATTTACTTGAGCCACTAAACAGTGGTAAATTAGTTTTAAAAAATAGATTAATTATGCCGCCTATGGCTACAGAGAAATCTGAAGATGATGGAAAAGTAAGTAGTAAGCTCTTAGAACATTATGATGAAATATCTAGAGGAGGATATTTATCACTCATTATAGTTGAACACAGCTTTATTGAACAAGAAGGAAAAGCTAGTAAAAATCAGCTTTCTGTTGCAGATGACAGTACAATAGAAGGTTTAAGAAAAGTAGCTGATACTATTCATAAAAACGGTTGCAAGGCAGTTATGCAGCTTAATCATGCTGGGAGTGCAACCACGGTGGCAGTTACAGGAAGTGTTTTAGTTGCACCTTCAGCTGTGGAAAATCCTTTTATGAAATCGGGTATTCCAAGAGAGCTTACTTATGATGAAATTCAAGATATAGTTAAAAGCTTTAAGGATGCTGCTGTGCGTGTAAAGGCGGCGGGTTTTGATGGAGTAGAAATTCACTCTGCCCATGGATATCTCTTAAATCAATTCTATTCTCCCCTTACAAACAAGAGAACTGATGAATATGGTGGAGATGATGTAAAGAATAGAATTAAAATTCACCTTCAAGTTATAAAGGCTGTACGTGAAGCTGTAGGAAATGAATTTCCAATTTTTATGAGATTGGGAGCTTCTGATTACATGGAAGGTGGAACTACACTTGAAGATAGTAAAGCTGCAGTTTGTGAATTTGAAAAAGCGGGTCTGGATGTTTTAGATATTTCAGGAGGATTTTGCAGATTTACTGTACCGGGAAATAACTCTCAAGGATATTTCTCAGAACTCAGTGGAAGCTTGAAACAGTTTGTATCAATCCCTGTTATATTAACTGGAGGCATTACAAAAGCTGAAGCTGCAGAGGAACTGCTTGTAGATGTAAAAGCTGATCTCATAGGTGTAGGAAGAGCTATGTATAAAGATTCTAGTTGGGCCAAAAGAGCCGTTGAAAGTTTTGAACATAGTAAATGCTAGTATGTTTTATATATAAGTGACTCAACTTTTGCACATAAGAAATTAACTTAATATAAGAACTTTGCGAAGCAATTTTTTTAAAGAACAAATAACAAAGTTTAAATATCAAATAAGGATAATTTTCTTCCTAACGTCAGAAAATATTAAAATTGTAGATTTGCTGAGGTACGAGGAAAATCACCTTTATCTGTTCTTTGTTCTTTAAACTTTGTTATTTTCAAAAGCTTTGCTTCGCAATATTTTAACTCCTGTTTTTATTATTCTAAAATTGTATTTTTGCTAGAGAAAGTATTTTTGAGGCAGTGGCGTCATCGGTAATAAGTGTGTTTATATACTTCCCACGCAGGGCTCCTAAGATTGCCTTGGCTTTAAATTTCCCTGCAGCAATACCTATTACATGGTTTACCCGGCGAATAGATGAAGTATCTATACCTATCACTTTTTGATTTATATCAATATCAATTTCTTCCCCTAGCTCATTGTAAACACGGCCATAAATACATCCTACAGCTTTAAGATCATCTAAACTGTATTGTTTGACTCTTTCCAAATAATTTGCCCAAAGTGAGGAAGAGAACATGGCATCTGTTGTACCTATTCCTGTGAGAATTATGTCCGATTTATTTGCAAGAAATAGAGTATCACTTAATACAGGTTCCCGCATAAGTGCCTTTCTAGCATAATCATTATCTATATAAAGAGGTGCATACAAGTATTTGCATTTACCTCCATATGTATTTGCTAAATTTCTCATAAGTTCCTGAGAATCCACAATAGTTACATCCTTAGCCGCCGCCCCCACTATCTGGACAGCAGTTATAGGAAGTTTCTTTTTTGGCTTTAGATTTTTTATTAAATTTAAAAGAGTTTTTCCCCAAAGTACACCTATAATAGAATTTTCACTAATTAAATTGTCTACATATTGAGCACCCAATTTTCCCAGTGTATTTAAAGTTTCTTCATAAGCAAACACCTTATTGTCCAGTACCAGTGCATCTTTTAAGTCAAAGTTTTCTTTTAAAACATTTTCTAATTTAGGAACTCTACTGTGAGGTTTGCTTATAGTAATTTCCACTACATGTTTGTCACGCGCCTCTTGAAGCAGTTTAGAAACTTTAAATCTAGTAGTAGATAACTTGGCTGCTATTTCACTTTGAGTCATATTTAATTCATAATACATATCAGATATTTCAGCAAGAAAATTTAATCTTTCAGTTTCATTTATTTTTTCAAATTCATCTATCATGTCTACCCTCTCAAATAATTTTATATTTAACGTACTAATTTAAAGTGATTTAGAAATAGCATTGAAGGAAGCTAATAACCCAATTATACAAAATAATTATAATGTAACTCATTTGTTTTTTCAATATAATAAGCAGTAATTTACAGTTTTATGCAAATACTAATGATACATAAATTTAAAAATGTAACGATAAATCTTATATAGCATTTATTTTATAAGATAATTTAAAAACATTTGTGCAAAATATTAACTAATGTTGACTTTGAAAAATGAATTTGCTATCATTAAATCATATTTACGATGATTAGAAAATTAGGATATCCATAAGCTAGTAAGGAGGAAGTTATGATTAAATTACATGGTGAAGGTGCATATTTATTACATGGAGACGAATTATACTTTGATAATAAAGAATCTAATGAAGAACTTAAGGCAAAATTAGGAAAAGAGCATATTGACAAGGAAGAAGCTAAAAAACAAACTATAGCTTATTCTATTTTGCAGAATCATAATAAATCAAAAGATAGTGAAAACTTAAACATTAAATTTGATGCTCTTGCTTCTCATGATATTACTTTTGTAGGAATTATACAGACAGCTCGTGCCAGCGGACTAACAAAATTCCCAATACCCTATGTGCTTACTAATTGCCACAATAGTCTTTGTGCTGTTGGTGGAACAATTAATGAGGATGACCATTTATTTGGATTGTCTGCAGCAAAGAAGTATGGAGGAATATATGTTCCACCTCATTTAGCAGTTATCCATCAGTATATGCGTGAAATGATGGCAGGCTGTGGAAAGATGATTTTAGGATCAGACAGTCATACCCGTTACGGAGCACTTGGTACAATGGCAATAGGTGAAGGTGGCGGAGAACTTGTTAAACAGCTGCTATCACAGACATATGATATATCTTACCCTGGGGTTATAGGAAT
Source organism: Clostridium ragsdalei P11 (assembly GCF_001675165.1). GTDB lineage: Bacteria > Bacillota > Clostridia > Clostridiales > Clostridiaceae > Clostridium_B > Clostridium_B ragsdalei. The sequence goes on along the minus strand of NZ_LROS01000026.1, from coordinate 11,425 downwards.
TTATTTAACTGGAAAACCACAAAAGGGCATAGGACCGCAGGATGTTGCCTTAGCTATAATTGGTGAAGTGTTTAAAAATGGCTTTGTTAAAAACAAGGTAATGGAATTTGTTGGACCTGGAATAGAAAACTTATCTGTAGAATACAGAACTGGCATTGATGTAATGACCACTGAAACTACATGCTTGACTTCCATATGGAAGACTGACAGCAAAGTTTGTGACTATCTTGAATTACATGGAAGAAAAGATGACTATAAAGAATTAAATCCTGGGAGTGTTGCATATTATGATGGAATTGTATATGTGGATCTGTCAAAAATAAAATCTATGATAGCAATGCCTTTTCACCCAAGTAATGTATATACTATTGAAGAACTTAACACAAACCTTTATGATATATTGGATAAAGTAGAAAGAGATGCACAAAAGAGAATGTCTAACAAAAATCTTAACTTCTCCTTAAAAGATAAGATTAGAGATAATAGATTATATGTAGAACAAGGATGCATAGCTGGATGTGCTGGAGGTAACTATGAAAATATTTGTGAGGCTTCCAGTATATTAAAAGGAAAATCTATTGGAAATGATGAATTTACGTTAAATGTCTATCCTTCCAGTCAGCCTGTTTATTACAGCTTAGCTCAAAATGGAATTGCTGGAGAACTGATGCAGACAGGAGCAATAGTCAAGACAGCTTTCTGTGGACCATGTTTTGGAGGAGGAGATACGCCTGCAAACAATTCACTCAGCATAAGGCATACAACTAGAAACTTCCCTAATCGTGAAGGTTCAAAACCTAATGATGATCAGCTTTCTTATGTAGCACTTATGGATGCACGTTCAATAGCAGCAACAGCTGCTAACAAAGGATTTGTTACAGCAGCTACAGATTTAGATGTAAACTACAATATACCTAAATATTATTTTAACAAGACAATTTATGATAACCGTGTTTATAGTGCCTTTGACAAAGGAAATAGTGATGAAGAATTGAGATTTGGACCTAATATAAAGAACTGGCCGGATATGCCTGAGCTTGCAGACAATTTAATATTAAAAGTATGTTCTTTAATTAAAGATCCTGTAACTACAACAGATGAACTTATACCTTCAGGAGATGCATCTTCTTATAGATCTAATCCATTAAAGCTTTCAGAGTTTACGCTGTCACGTAAAGATCCTGAATATGTTGGAAGATCAAAACAAATTCAAAAATCGGAAAAAGATAGACTTGTAGGAAAATCTCCTTTTGATGCAAATAGGGATCTAGAAAAAGTATTCAATGTAGTAAAAGAAGAGTTTGGCAGCATAAATACAAGTAATACAGGTATAGGAAGCATGATATATGCGGTAAAGCCTGGAGATGGTTCTGCTAGAGAACAGGCAGCCAGCTGTCAAAAAGTTTTAGGTGGATATGCTAATATTGCAAGAGAATATGCTACTAAAAGATATCGTTCAAATTTGATTAATTGGGGTGTACTTCCTTTTGTTATGGAAGATGAACCACAGTTTGAATGTGATGACTATATATTTATACCTAATGTAAGGAAGGCTGTTACTGAAAGACCAGCTGAAATAGATGCTTATGTAGTAAAGGGTAGTCTCAAAAAGTTCAGTGTAAAAATTGACAAACTTACTGAGAAGGAAGTAAATATCTTGTTAGACGGATGTTTGATAAATTATAATAAAACAGATAAATGATCTAGTGTAATAAATTTAATTAATAGTAAAAATTTTAGCAGAAATAGTGTTTGTGAATGCTAAATGTATGGTTAATATTTAGAACATCATTGAAAAGCTGCATTAGATGGAGGATTAACTTCAAGCTAATGCAGCTTTTTATTTAAAATACAACAAATTATTATTCTATGATTAAATTATTTTACGTAAGTACTGTTACTAATTATTTTTAAACAATTTTACAAAAGTCAGGAAGAAAACAGGAGCGTTCGTTGTATATGATAATTATTATAAATCTTATGAAATCTTAAGCATTTTTAAGATGGATTAAGAGATACAGAAGATAATTAACATAGATACAGATAATAAATATTGAGAATTTACATTATATATGATTATATATATGTAATATAAATATTAGTACATCATATTGATGAAAATAGTACAGATGGTAAATAAAACATTATAAAGTTTATTTACACAAGGGAGGAAAAAGGATTGGATAAAGTTGTTTTTGGTGAAGCTAATAGATGTCTCGGATGCAAAGTACCTCAATGTAAAAAAGGATGCCCTGTAAATACCCCTATAAATGAAGTAATAAAATTTTTTAAAGAGAATAAAATAAAGGAAGCTGGGAAACTTCTTTTTGAAAATAACCCCATGTCAGCTATTTGTTCACAAGTTTGTCCGCATGAAAAGTTTTGTGAAGGCCATTGTGTGCTTGGCAAAAAAGGAACTTCTATAAAGTTTGGACTTATCGAAAAATATATATCGGACTTTTACCTTAATTTTATAACGTCAGCTGATATAAAAAAGTTGAATAAAAAAATTGCAGTAGTAGGATCAGGTCCAGCAGGATTGAGTATTGCTTTTATAATGGCAAGAAAGGGATATGATGTAACTATATTTGAATCCCACGAAGATATAGGAGGAGTTTTGAGATACGGCATACCTGCATTTAGACTGCCTAAAGATATTTTGGACAGGCTTAAGGATAAACTTTTCCATATGGGAGTTAAGATAAGGCCTAATACCCTTATAGGACCTGTGATAACTGTTGAAGATTTGTTTAGAGATGGATACAGGGCAGTTTATATAGGAACAGGAGTATGGAGCCCGAGGAGCTTGGGACTTAAAGGAGAAACTTATGGTAATGTGAATTATGCCATAGATTATCTTAAAAACCCTGAGTCTTATAATTTGGGAGATAAAGTTGCAATTATAGGCGCAGGAAATGTTGCTATGGATGCTGCAAGGACCATAATTAGAAATGGATCAAATGACGTAACTATCATTGCAAGGAGTGATGAAGAACATGCAGGAGCAGATAACATAGAAATTGATTATGCCAAACTTGATGGAGTGAAATTTCTCTATAAAATGGCACCAGTTGAAATAACAGATGATGGAATAAAGATAGTTCCAACTGAGGTATCTTTTGATGAAAATACCGGAAAAAAGAAAGTAATGCTAAAGGATGAGGAAGCAAAGCTTTTTAATGCAGATTCTATAATAATTGCTGTAGGCCAGGGACCTAAGGCAAATATAGTAAACAATTCTGAAGGAATAGAAGTGAATTTCAGAGGACTTATACAGACAGATGATTCAGGAAGAACTACAAGGTCTGGAGTTTTTGCATCAGGTGATGTGGTGACAGGTGCCAAAACTGTTGTTGAAGCAGTAGAGGTTTCAAAACACCTTGTAAATGCTATGGAAGAATATATAAAGAGTATGGATAAGAAATATGAAGATTCAGATAAAAATTAAAAAATATTTTATAATCCAGATATAACTGTGTATTTTCTTGATAGACAGCCTAACCAATGGATTTAATATTTAAAACATCATTGAAAAGCTGCATTAGATGGAGGATTAACTTCAAGCTAATGTAGCTTTTTATTTAAAATACAACAAATTGTTATTTGGCACCTGACTCAATATTACTAGCTGTAGATTTTGACATAACCCCTGTCCCTCCTAAAATAAACCCCTTAGTCTTCCTATTTTGGCTTATGTGGCTATAAGGGATGACTGCGGAGTTATTAGTATTGGATAGCCCTTATATGCTGCAATTGAGGATATAGACAGAGCATCTGGGAAATTCTTTTCGGATGCTATTATAACTGGAGTACCTTAAGGTGCTTGGACGGCAGTGGATATCTGGCTTGCTGTTCCCTCTCTAGTCTGTCCCCAATATCTAGCAATGTTGTTTGTATTGAATCCTTGCAAATAAACCAGTCTTTAAGGGTGTGTGAAACTGCCACATTGCCATCTAAAATGTAGATATGTCCATCTTTGTCTAAATTGGATGCTATATAGTTTAAGGTATCTGATCTGTCATCCAGATTATCAACTAAAAGAATCTGGTAGTTTAACTTTTGTGCCAAGGTGGAACCTGCAAGAGCATCTGCAAATCCTTCACCAGAGGATATGATTACATTCTTCATAGTTGCACCATTATTATACTGCTTGGCATGATAAATTTTACCGTTCAAGTTTAGCTTAGCTGGGTGGAGTCTAGGATTTCCTCCTATATTTTGAAACAAATCTGGGTTACTTTCTGGAGTAACTGTCACAGTATGCCTACCGTTCACTAAATTGTCATAGGACATATTAGCGAGCAAATAGTTTTGTTCAATCATCGTTGAACATACAAATCCTGTTGGTGTTAATAGTGTGCCTTTATAATCATAAATTTGATTTAGTTCTGCTGTCTTTACAGTATTATAAGAAGTATGTGTACCAAAAGCTGGTGCAACCAATAAACCACAAACTATGCCAAAAGCTAGTAAATTTTTTATAATTATATATCAAAAAGGATTTTTTACATATATTTTCATAATAATAAAGTATTTTAATATAATGTAAATAAAAAGAGGAATTTTTAAGTTTTTGTAGAATGCTTAAAAATGAATTTTTTATTAAATATATCAGCTCTAGTTTTTTATAATGAAGGAAGGTAATTAATGTGATAGATGGAATTAAACATTTATCTACTAAAACAATTTTAATTATAATTTTAGTTGTAATTGTTGCAGGGTGTTCTGGATTTTATTATTTCAACAAGGTTAAGCCATATAATGATCTTTTGACGGCTGCAAATAAAGCTGTAACTACAGAAGATTACGATAATGCAATAAAGTTTTATACAGAAGCAGAGACTTATAAGAAAACTTCTGATGTTGATAAAAAGATACAACTTATGAGCGTTTTAAAGAAGTCAAAAGAAAATTATGAAGGTGCTGTGCAAAAAATGAAGAGCAAGGATTACCTAAGTGCAATTAATATTTTCAAGAAGGTAGATAAACAAGACCCTAAAAGATATAGTGATTCTCAAAATAAAATCAATGAGTGTAAAAAACTATATGTATCTGATAATTTAGCTAAGGCCAAAGATGATACAAAAAATAATAAGTTTGATGAAGCAAGTATTTGTTTAAATAACATATTTAAGCTTGATGCTAATAATTCTGATGCGAAAAAACTTGAGGGTGATATTGCGGATGGTCAAAAAAAGAAAGATCAAACTGAAGCAGCTGAAGCTTCTACAGGAGTTCCTTCAGCAAGTGGATCAGTAACCTTTGATCAGGCATTGTCTATGGTCTTGAAAGCTGAATTTCCTGATGGCAAATACGCAGTAATTAAGAATGATGATGGAACGAATTTGTATGCAAGTCTTGATTCTACTGCAGTAATTAAAAATGAGGTTAAGTGTATGGCAGATTATCGCGGTAAAACAATTTCTTATGATAGTAAAGAATCTAAACCTATAGAAGCATATTTTAATAGTAATTCATCTACTACAAAGAATGGCTATGAATTTTATCTTACTTTAGGAGGTCATACGAGAGATGGATATTATGTTGAGGCTTCTACAGGCAAACTATATAAACATGATATGGGAAATGTACACAGTATCAACTAGAACTTTTAGATATAGGTGAGTATAATTTAACTACCACCTGATTGAATCAGGTGGGGAAAAGTCAGTTAGTAATAGTGTTATTAAAGATATAGAAAACAAGTTTAACAAATAGACAGACGTTAATACAGATAAAGTTAGTTTATTTGTTGCATTTGCTAGGTCAGCTTTACATTGTAAATTGATCAACTTTGTTATTTAAATAACAAAAGATATTTTTATTGAAATTCCATATTCTAAGGTGTATATTAATAATGTAGTAAAAAGTATATAAATTGGATGAATATAGTGCGAGATAACATCTAGTTGTTAACCGAAGAAGCAATGATATACCGCCACGGCTATATCAAAAACTCTCAGGTAGAAGGAGCGCTGTAGGACAAAACTCTGAAAAATCTGCTATAAAAGCAGTACCAAAGGTGAAAGATATTTAATATCGAAACTCTCAGGTAAAAAAACAGAGGATATGTGGACTATTAGGTAAATAGTCTCCATATCCTTTTTTAATGCATAAAAATATGAAGGAGGTCTTATGTTATGGAAGAATTAAAGAAAACTCCGCTGTTTGATTCTTATGAGAAATACGGTGCAAAAATAATAGATTTTGCAGGATGGGATATGCCAGTACAATTTGAAGGCATAACAGCTGAGCACCAAGCAGTACGTAAAAAAGCAGGATTGTTTGATGTCTCACATATGGGAGAAGCAGATATAACAGGAAAAGATGCACTAGAATTTGTTCAAAATTTAATAACAAATGATGCATCTAAGATTAAAGAAAACCAAATATTATATACACCTATGTGCTATCCAGAAGGTGGAATAGTGGATGATATACTTGTTTATAAATTTACAAATGAGCACTTTTTTCTCGTAATAAATGCTGCAAATACGGATAAAGATATTGATTGGATGATGAAAAATAAGGGAAATTTTCAGGTAGATATAAAAAATATATCTCCTTCAATTATACAGCTTGCAATTCAGGGGCCAAATGCGCAAAAAGTACTTCAAAAATTAACGGATACAGACTTAGATAACATCAAGTTCTATTTCTTCAAAAAAGATGTACTAGTTGCAGGAAAAAAATGCTTGGTTTCAAGAACAGGATATACAGGAGAAGATGGATTTGAAATTTATTCAGGAACTGAAAATGCAGAGTATCTGTGGGATAAAATACTTGAAACAGGTAAGGAAGATGGCATAAAACCAGTAGGACTTGGTGCAAGGGACACTTTGAGATTTGAAGTTAGCTTGCCCCTTTATGGAAATGAATTGTCTAAATCAATTACACCTCTTGAAGCAGGTATAGGAATTTTTGTCAAATTAGATAAAGACAATTTCATAGGTAAGGATGCTCTTGTAAAGCAGAAAAAAGAAGGACTAAAGAGAAAAATAGTGGGTTTTGAAATGAAGGAAAGAGGAATTTCAAGGCACGGATACGAAGTTTTTGCAGAGGATAAGAAAATAGGAGAAGTAACCACTGGATATCGCTCGCCTTCTTTAAATAAAAATATAGGTTTTGCTTTAATTGATTCTAAATATGCATCCATTGGAACTTCTATTTCTATAAAGGTGAGAAATAAGTTTTTAAAGGCGGAAGTAGTTAGTAAAAAATTTTATAATAAAAATTATAACAAATAGCGGGGAGGATTTATAAATGAAAACTTTAAAGGAGTTATTGTATTCAGAAGATCATGAATGGATAAAAGTTGATGGGGACAAAGCCTGTGTAGGTATTACAGATTTTGCCCAGGATTCTTTGGGAGAAATTGTTTTTGTTGAACTTCCTGAAGTGGATTCAGAATTCTCAAAAGGTGATGTATTTGGAACAGTTGAATCTGTAAAAGCAGCCTCAGATTTGTGTATACCAGTTTCAGGTAAGGTGTTAGAGGTAAATGAGGAACTTGTAGATAGCCCTGAAGGTCTAAATGAAGATCCTTACAAAAATTGGATAATTTCAATTCAAGTATCAGATGAAGCTGAATTGAAAGACTTACTTGATGCAGCAAACTATGAAAAAATATGTGATAAGGAGTGATTTATATGCATCCTTATTTACCGCTTACAGAAGAAGACAAGAAAATTATGCTGGAGAAAATAGGAGTAAGCAGCATAGATGATCTGTTTTCCGATATACCAGAAAGCGTTCGTTTAAATAGAAAATTGAATATAAATGATGGAATGTCTGAGCTTGAAGTGGAGTCTTACATTAAGGACATTGCAAAATCAAATAAAAGCTGTGATGATCTAACATGCTTTTTAGGTGCAGGAGTTTATGACCACTATATACCTTCTGTGATAAAACACATAACGTCAAGGTCTGAGTTTTATACCGCCTATACTCCTTATCAAGCTGAAATAAGCCAGGGTACACTTCAGACTATATTTGAGTACCAGACGGTTATGGCTAATTTAACAGGTATGGAAGTTTCAAATGCTTCAATGTATGATGGAGCTACAGCTTGTGTGGAAGCAGCACAAATGGCTGCAAATGTAACAAGACGTAAAAATATAGTTGTCTCAAAAACTTTAAATCCTGAAGTTAGAAAGGTACTTAAAACCTATTTGAGATTTAAAGATTTAAATCTAATAGAAATAGATGAAGCAGGTGGAGTTACTGATATAGACAAACTTAAAGGTGAGATTAATAAGGATACAGCAGCAGTTATAGTTCAAACACCAAATTTTTTAGGACTAATAGAAGAGCTGCAGGATGTGGAGAAGTATGTTCATGATAATAAATCCCTTTTAATAGTATTTTGTGATCCTATTTCCCTTGGAATATTAAAGAGTCCTGGAGAATATGGAGCAGATGTAGTTGTAGGTGAAGGACAATCTCTTGGAAACAGCATGAATTATGGTGGTCCTTATCTTGGATTTTTAACTACTACTAAAAAGTATTTAAGAAAGATTCCAGGAAGAATTGTAGGAGAAACTACGGATTCAGAAGGCAAGAGAGGCTATGTGCTAACACTTCAGGCAAGAGAGCAACATATAAGACGTGAAAAGGCTTCTTCAAATATATGCTCAAATGAAGCACTAAATGCACTGACAGCACTTATATATTTAACTACCTTAGGTAAAAAGGGAATTAGAGAAGTGGCTTATCAGAATGTTCAAAAATCTCATTATGCATTTAAAAAGCTTACTGAAAGCAGAAAATACAAAGCTGTATTTGACAAGCCATTTTTCAATGAATTTGTAGTTGCTTCCCAAAATTCAGTAGGAGATATAAATAAGAAACTACTTGAAAATAAAATATTAGGTGGATATGATCTGGAAAAACAATATCCTTCTTATAAAAATTCCATGCTTTTATGTGTCACTGAAAAGAGGACAAAGAATGAAATTGATAAATTAACTTCTGTATTGGAGGGAATTGAGTAATGAAAGAGCATAACAAACTTATTTTTGAACTTTCCAAAGAAGGCAGAAAGGCCTACTCCCTTCCTAAATGTGACGTACCAGAAGAAGGTATTGAAAAATTGCTGCCTGAAGAATTTATAGGCAAAGAGGAGCCTGAGCTTCCAGAAGTAAGTGAAATAGATGTAATAAGACATTTTACACTGCTTTCCAATAAAAACTTTGGTGTGGATACAGGATTTTATCCTCTTGGTTCTTGTACTATGAAGTATAATCCTAAAATAAATGAGGATATGGCAGATTTTAAGGAGTTTACGCAGCTTCATCCTTATCAGCCAGAAGAGACTAGCCAGGGAGCTTTAAGACTTATGTATGAATTAGGTCAAAAACTTGCTGAAATAACAGGCTTTGAAACTGTATCCCTCCAGCCAGCAGCAGGAGCTCATGGAGAACTTTCAGGACTTATGATTATAAAAGCTTACCATGAAAAAAAGGGAGATTTTAAGAGAAAAAAGATTATAGTTCCTGATTCAGCTCACGGTACAAATCCGGCTTCAGCTTCTTGCACAGGGTTTGAAATAATAGAAGTGAAATCGGATGAAGATGGAACAGTGGACATTGAATCTCTGAAATCTATATTGAGTGATGAAGTAGCAGGACTTATGCTTACAAATCCTAATACACTTGGACTTTTTGAAAAAAATATTATGGAAATAGCCAAACTTGTTCATGAAGCAGGGGGACTTCTTTACTATGATGGTGCTAACATGAATGCCAATATGGGAAAGACAAGGCCTGGAGATATGGGATTTGATGTATGTCATATGAACCTTCACAAGACTTTTTCAACACCTCACGGCGGCGGCGGCCCAGGAAGCGGGCCTATAGGAGTCAAAGAAGAACTTATGGAATTTTTACCTGTTCCTGTAGTTTCTAAAGATAAAGACAAATATTATTTAGACTATGACAGGCCTTATTCTATAGGAAAAGTAAGAAGTTTTTATGGAAACTTTGGAGTTATGGTAAAGGCATTTTCCTATATCTTGAGTATGGGAGCAGATGGCTTAAGGGAAGTTAGTGAAGATGCAGTCTTAAATGCCAATTATATAAAGGAAAGACTTAAGGATTATTATAATATACCTATAGATACAGTTTGTAAACATGAATGTGTACTTGGCGGCTTGAAAGAAGATGAAAACGGAGTTACAACTTTGGATGTGGCAAAAAGACTTTTGGATTATGGATACCATCCTCCAACTATATATTTTCCATTAATCGTAAAAGAAGCAATGATGATAGAACCTACGGAAAATGAAAAGTTAGAAACACTAGATGAATTCATAGATGATATGATAAGTATTGCAAAAGAGGCTAAGGAAAATCCTGATATAGTAAAATCAGCACCAAATACGACAATAATTAAAAGATTAGACGAAGTAAAGGCAGCAAGAAAGCCTGTAGTTAAGTGGAATAAAGGCAAGTAGAGTTTCTAAACTAAAAATAAACTTATACTCCGAATATTTTTTACAATCACAAGCACTGTTAAATATTTTGATAAATCTAAGCAGAAAATTCATAAAAACCTAAGGATTTTTGAAAACTCGTACCTCAGACAATTCAAAAAACCTAAGCTTTTTCATGAATTTTCAACTAAGATTTATATGCAAAATATTTAAATGTGATTGTTTATTGTAAAAATATTTCTACGTATAAGTTTATTTTTTTAGTTAGAAAACTTGTATATTTAGTTCCATATAGAGTGGAGATGAAGATTGTAAAAATATCTGGAGAATAATTCAATTTCTAGCTTAGAAGTCTTTTATTAATTCCATTGATTTTTCCCTGAGCTATAAGCAAATATCCTAAAAATGGAGCTCCTATAAAAGAAGTTATAATGCTAATGGGTAGTTTAATATCCTTTAAATTTTGAGCAACATTAATGCGAAATAAATGACAATATTTAAAATATGTTCAAAAAACGAACTGTAGTCAAAAAACGAACACCGTTTTTTTAATTGATTTGATCAAAAAAAGAACATACATAATAAAAAATATAAAGAAACTACCTAATTTGGACATTTTAAACAATGGCATATATATTGCTTATAAATAAATAATGACTCTAAATTTAAATATCTAACTATTATTAAGGTGTTTAGTTTTTGCGGTAATTATATATAATGTTAATGAACTTTACTATAATAATGCAAAGTTAAATTAGAAATTGTTATTATGACGGGGGGATTATAATGAATGCAGCTATTTGCAAATTGGACAATGCAGTTGTATCTAAGCCGTATATAGAACTTTCACATATAAGATGTAAAAGGTTCAGTATTGATTCACACCAGGTCTTTAGTAAAAAAATAATACACGATGCTGAATTACAGAAAAGATTTGCAGCTAACAGAAATTTAATATTGACTGCAGCACCTTATATGGAGCAGCTAATTAAT
>NZ_LROS01000025.1 GCF_001675165.1 Clostridium ragsdalei P11 | reverse complement strand
TACTTGGTAATGTACACAGCTGTAAAGCTGCTATTTGGGGGCAATCACCTCCTCAAATTTCTTTTTATGATTTACCTCAGCAATGGCTTGATTAAAGATTTTATCATCTATTTTAATCTTTAATCCTATCTTCATTGCTTGTGTAAGTGCTATAAATGAAGATTTATGACATAAAGTAGCCAGTTCTGCCCCAGTCATTCCCTTGGTGTTTTCAGCTAATTGCCTAAAATCTACACTTTCTGAAATAGGTAACTTTTGAGAATGGATTTTTAAAATAGCCTCCCTCTCATCTACATTTGGCAGCGGAATTTCTAGTATATATTCAAATCGTCCTTCTCGTAGTAAAACTGGATCAATTAGATTTATTCTATTTGTAGCAGCTAATACTATGACTTCATTAGATTTTTCTAGGTTATCAAATTCGAGTATAAGACGACTTATAAGCCTATCTGATAAATTATTTGCTGAATTAGATCTGTAGCTGCATATAGCATCGATTTCATCGAAAAACAAAATACAAGGAGAACTTTGTTTTGCTTTAATAAATATATCATGTAAAACCTTTTCAGCTTCCCCCATCCCATGAGATGCTAGAGTAAGTCCACTTATAGTAATAAAGTTTGCCTTTGTAGAATTACCAGCAGCTTTTGCAAGTAAAGTTTTTCCACTACCTGAGGGACCTGTCAATAAAATACCTTTTGGGAGGGTAAAATTATATTCTTTGCATAAATTGAGATCATGTAGTGGAAGCTCTATTAAAGTTTTTAAAGTATCTTTAACTTCTTCTAATCCTCCAATATTTTCCCACTTTACATCAGGGACTTCTGTACAATATTCACGAGTAGAAGAAGGTTGAATTTCTCGCAGAGCTTCAATAAAATTGTCCATAGAAACTTTAAATGGGGGAAGTATTTCATCTAATCCAACTTTCGATAATATATTACGTAAAGCTATCATACCAGCTTCTTTACATAAGGCTGAAAGATCTGATCCAACAAATCCATAGGTAATATCAGCTAACTCCTCTAATTTTACATCTTCGTCAAGAGGCATACCCTTTGTATGAATTTGTAATATTTTGAATCTTCCTTTTTTATCTGGAGGCATTATTGCAATTTCTTTATCAAATCTTCCTGCCCGCCTTAATGCAGGATCTAGTGAATCAGGTATATTGGTAGCACCGATTACGACAACTTGTCCTCGACTCTCTAAACCATCCATAAGTGCCAGAAGTTGTGCTACAACTCTCTTTTCAACTTCACCATGTACATATTCTCTTCTTGGTGCTATTGAATCAAGTTCATCAAGAAAAATTATACTTGGCGCTCTACTTTTAGCTTCCTTAAATATTTCTCTAATTTTTGCTTCGCTTTCACCATAAAACTTATTTATTATTTCAGGACCATTTACATGAATAAAATGAGCTTTCGTCTCTGATGCTATGGCTTTAGCTATTAAAGTTTTTCCTGTACCTGGAGGCCCGTAAAGCAAAATGCCTTTTGGTGCTTCAAATCCTAATTTTTTGAATATACTTGGATATTTAAAAGGAAGTTCTACAATTTCTCTTATTTTTTTAACTTCTTTGTTTAAACCTCCTATATCTTCATATGTAACTCTTGCTCGTACATCTCCAAGCTCCCCTTCTACAAAAATAAGATCAGTTTTTTCATCTATTTTCACTGGGCCAGATGGTGCTGTTCCACTTACATAAAACCCAACTTCATTGTGTCCAAAGATCATTAAAGACAATTCATCATCACTAATCATTGGAATTCCCTTAAGCATATTTCTAATTTCCTTTTTATCATCTTCTTTAGGTTTGAAAAATGTGTCTATGGGAGAAAGCATTATTTTGCGTGCTGTTTTCACTTCAGCTTTACTAATAGTTACAATATCATCAATGCCCGTACCAGCATTTCTTCTAATAATTCCATCCATTTGAATAAGAGGCATTCCATAAATGGCGTTAAATGATGGATAAACTTTTGCTACAGTATTTCTTTTTCCTTTGATATTTACAAATTGTCCCGTATCCAATCCTAATAATTCCATATCTTCTCGATTCATGCGAATGATGCCTTTTCGAGAATCTTCAACTAAGCCTTCTTTAACTTTTAGCTTAATACTATTAAGTTGTACCATTTTGACATACACCTCTTTTTTTACTTTTAATAAACAGGATTCTTTAGCACTTAGAAGACGTTATCATTTAGGTAAAATGCGTTATCTAGGGACGCAGCTGCTCACAACATACACTTGGGAAAATTCAATTAAATAAAATTGGGCTTTAGCATTTTTATTTAATTGAATTTGGTATACGGTATACCAAATTTGGATAAAAACATTTTAATGATATATTCTATATACATTGTTTAAAATTTGATTCATTATAAGTTTACAATATGAGATAAAAATATTAGAACGGATAATTATTAGATAAAGACCACTTAATTAAGAAAACATGATTATAATATTTATTACTGTGAAAAGTAATATATGATACTTGGTATATAATTTATTAATAGATTATATTGTGTCATATATTATTAAAAGCTTTAAATAATTGTGAAATGTTTTGAATGTTCAGATTTAACTGTTATATTTGTAATAATATATAAGTAATTTCTCTATATGAGTTTACTTACATATCCTACTAAATTTTCCGTAACTTTCAATCTAATACTATTAGGTTATACTATTTTGACATGCACCTCTTTTTACTTTTAATAAGAAAAATTGAAGTAACTACAATTTTTTTAGTAAAGTTAAACTTTGGTGTTTTTATTTTTTTAAATTGGTATACGGTATACCAATTCTAACTAAAAACATTTTAATTTCATCTCCACATTTATAGTATCACAAGTAATTAATGATTTCAATAGTTTACCTTAAAATATATTATTTATATAATCATACAAATAATACTAAAAAATCAGTAATTTTGCAGTCTGCACTATTTATAATATCCATTAAAATATTTTGAAAAAATTATTACTTTTTTTCAAAATATGCCATTTTTAAAAATGCCTCACTGGATTTCTCAACGTGTTTCTTAGCCGAATTATATGATCCATCACTATTATGTTGACGCAAATTTTTGATAATTTCACTATGCTCAGTAAAAGCTTCCTGAAGTCGACCAGGTTTTGTATAGGTTAGTTTTGTAAATTTACTAATGTACTCACGAAGTGTACTAACAAAATAATATAGATGTGGACTTTTTGCAGCCTTATAAATACTTTCATGAAATTTTCTATTTAGTGAAGTTGATTTGGCAACGTTTCCTTTTTGGTACTCTTCTAACATTTTATTATTAATAGAATCTAAACTTTTTAACTCAGGTTCTTTTATTTTTGACGCTGCAATACTACAGCTGAGAGCTTCTAATGATATTCTAATTACCTGAATTTCTTCTATATCTTCTTTAGTAAATCCAGAAACAACCACACCTTTGCGAGGGATATGAGTAACCAATTTCTCGATTTCAAGTTTTCTAATAGCTTCTCTTACTGGAGTCCTACTTATTCTTAATTGCTCTGCAATGTTACGTTCTACAAGACGCTGACCTGGTTCTAATTTCCCATCAAGAATAGCATTACGTAAGATAGAAAATACCGAATCTCTAATATAACCCGTATTATCAAACTTTATAGGTGAAAATTCATAAGCCACCTTATTTTACCTCCTTTATAATTTTGCTAATATTAAAATTTATTTTTTTATTTACTATATTAAGAAAATTATATCATTAATAGCTACTATATGTCAATTTGTACTAAATTTATTAAAATACTACAAATTTCTATGGTTTTCTACAGAATAAGTAATTTCAATAAGATATCATCAATTAACTCAAGTAGTTTATAATCCCCATAAAAAATAGTAAAAAGGATAACGCCTTCTAAGTGCTGAAGCACTAAGAATCCTGTTAATAAGCATCAGGTGGAGTCAAAACTCCACCTGATGCTTAGAACTCTGTTTATTCTTCTGTTTTGAACTTATTTACATTTTCCATTACATTATTGACAACATATAATAGCTTTTCAGCTGAATTAGTAACCTCTTCTGCAGAACTACTCAATTCCTCAGCTATGGCAGCTATATCTTTAGAAGATGTAGAAATTTCTTTTGCTGAAGAGGATGACGTCTCTAAATTATTTATTATAATAGATTTATTATTGTCAGCCTCTATCATAGATTTATTAACTAGATTTATTCCTGGCAGCAATTTTTCTATATCATCAATTATTACCCTAAAAGAACTTGCAATGTTGTTTACAATACCAATTTGATTTGAAAATTGACAATCTACATTTTTAGTATCAGCAACAACAGCAGTACTTTGATTAGAAACATTTTTTAAAAGTTCATTAATATTTTCAGATGAAATTTTTGACTGTTCTGCAAGAATCCTAATTTCATCTGCCACTACACTAAATCCCTTCCCAGCTTCTCCAGCCCTAGATGCTTCTATGGATGCATTCAATGCAAGTAAATTAGTCTGATCTGATATATCATTTATTAAATTTGTAATATCACTTATTTTATCAATATTAGCACCTAATCCTTGAATCTTTTCTGCAACAGATTTAAATTGAACATTTAAATCTGTTATTGATTTTATTAGTAAATTCACATCAGTACTGCTTTTCTTGGACTTTTCGCTAATATTATTTCCCATAACGCTAAATTCATTTATCATCTTAGTAGCATTTTCTATTCTTTTTCCAAATTCATCAAACACCTCTTCCATGCTTACAATATGGTAGGCTTGTTTTTCGGAATTTTCTGACACTTTATGAATGATTAAAGAAACATTTTCTGCAGACAGCGACATTTCTTTAGATATACTATATAAATCATCAGAACTTCCATGGGCATTACTTACATGTTCTTTTATATTTATTAAAATATTACTAACTTTTAACCTAAAATCATTTAAAGAATGCATTATTTGTTCGATTTCGTCCTTTGTCTTCAATTCCACATTCCCCTGCAAATTACCCTCACTCATATCTACTAATTTACTTTCAATTATGCCAATGTTATACTTTAATTTTTTTGAAAATAACCACACCGAAATTAGAGATATAATGACAGCAATTATGACTTGTAAGATGGAGAGATAAAAAAACAATTTTTTAATATTTTCAAATGTGGACACATCTTCATCCGCTCCAATGGCAGCTATAACTTGTCCAGATGAATTTTTTATTGGAGCATAAGCTGACATATAAGTTCCCCATTTATCTGACGATGGTTCGCTATCAACAGCAATACTACCATCAAAAGCACTGATCATTCCCCCCTGCATTTCGTAGTTTTCCAAATAACCTGCTGGATCAGGTGAAGCATCTATCAAAAATTGTGCAGTTTTATTGTCTTTTTTTATGTAAACATAAAAATTTTTGATATCTTTTTTTGCCTTGAACACTATCATAGAATTTAGTACTTCACCATATTCTTTAGAATTGTTAGATCTATCCTTTATAATTTTTTCTATCTTATTCTTGTCAATAATACTAACTGATTCTGTGATAGACTGTTTTGCTTTGTCTCTCAGTTGTGATTCCGCCCTTTTAAGTACAATAGTAGAACTTATCAAAGATATCGCTACAATAGCACCAACAACTACACATACTAACCTGAGAATTTTTACCCCAAGTTTGCTCATAATTTTAAAATTTCCCCCCCTAGCTTAAATGAAATCTATTAATGCTTTTACTATTAAATTAAAAATATATGCTTGTAAATATTATACCTTGTTATAATATTTAAGTCACCAATAAAAATTTGTAAAAGATGCCTCTAACTTCAATAGTATTGTATTTTAAATATTTTGCATATAAGGCTTAATACTCTTTACTTAACCTTATCAAAATATCCTGAGTATAAGTCGATCTTTCGTTTAGAAACTCTATAGAGCTCCTAGTTTGGGAGTCTATATTTATCAGTATTTATCTCTTGCTTAGAAATTTGTTTTCCATCCTTATAAGTAACTTTGTAAGCTTTTACCGTTAGTACTGTTTTATTATCTTCCTTTGTTGTTTTAACACTATTTACAAGATTATAGGTTTTTTCAGTTAGCTTAGAATTAGAATAGATATTAAATGTTAAGCTTCCATCCTTTTCTAAACATTCTATATATATTGGATAATTCAATGTATTTTTAAATTTATAATCTATATTTCCGTAGTCTACTGTTGCATCCATTCCAAGTCCAACA
This sequence comes from Clostridium ragsdalei P11, assembly GCF_001675165.1. Lineage (GTDB taxonomy): Bacteria > Bacillota > Clostridia > Clostridiales > Clostridiaceae > Clostridium_B > Clostridium_B ragsdalei. Next base: position 38,481 of record NZ_LROS01000025.1, on the reverse strand, counting down.
TAGCTAACAGGTAAATTATGATGGTCCCTCTCTATAGGTACTATACCTGCCCTTATTATAGCATTATGAAGAGTACTTGATACCTGACATACGCCACCCCCAAAACCAGATTCTAACTTATCGCCTACAATAACTCCAGCGGCTTCATATCCTCTTTTTTCTGTTCTTTCTCCTACTATATTATTAAAACTAAATATTTGATTAGGCATTATTGTAATTCCATCTAAACTCTTTACTGCCACACTAATATTATTAGCTCTACTATCTGTAGATGATGAAAAATCAGTTGTAAAACTAGATATTTTTGTATCTATCTTTTTTAAATCTGATTTTTTCATTACAGGCTGAATTTTTTTCATTTTAACATTAACCATTACATCTTTAGTATCTTTGCTATTAATTTCAGTTTCCATATCTTCAATAAGCTTGTCCTTATCAATCTCTTGCCCCTGCTTTTCAGAAGTAATTTGAAATTTATCATTTTTATCTCTAGTTACTTTGGCGTTTATTGGTTTTCTATCAAAATCATTCTCAATTTTTGATATAACTTCTTCAACTTCGTTTTTATTATAGCTGTACTTTAAACTAAACTGTTTTTCTTTTGCACTTCTTATGATTTTATATTTATCGTAAATATCACCCTTTTTGCCATATTTAAAAGCATCTTTTACAGTATCCTCTATGTTATAATTCATATTCAGCTTTGAATAGTTTATTGTATACACTTTATTTCCAGCTTTAATCAATATATTTTTTTTCAATGCTTCATTTACATATTTGTGCTTTAAAGTATCTACAGCCTCTTTTTCAGTTTCCCCACTTAAATTTATGCCCTCTACTTTAACTCCAGGATATATACGCTCATTATATCTATTAACTACAAAATGCACTAAGAATAGATGTAAAACATAAATTGATAAGATCAGTATGCATAGTGACCTTATCATTTTCTTTTTATTAATTTTAAGTTTTATTGTTTTTTTCTTATTTTCTGTAATTTTTACCATTTACTATTGTAAATCCTCCTATAAACTAAAACTCTATTAAAATGGATTAATTTTATAAATAAATACACGAAACTTCACCTAAATTAGATAATTATGTTATTTTATACTATATATAATACACCTATTTTGAAACCTTTGCTATGAATTTTATCATATATTCATGCCTTTCCAATACTTTGAATTCTTATTGGATTTTAAATGACAAAAATGCAAATTCTAATATATAATTAATATAACAACATTTGTTGATTTTGAAAGGAGTTAATATAAATGAAATACGTTCTTGACGTACATACCCACACTATAGTTAGTGGCCATGCTTATTCTACTTTATTAGAAAATGCTAAATATGCTAGTAAAATAGGCCTAGAGCTTTTAGGTTCAACAGAACATGGGCCTTCTATGCCTGGTGCTCCTCATAAATGGTATTTTGAAAATCTTAAGGTACTTCCAAGAAAACTTTTTGGTGTAACTATGCTTTATGGATGTGAAGCAAATATCATAGATTATGAAGGAAATCTTGATTTATCAACAGATCTTCAGGAAAAATTAGATATAATTATAGCAAGTATCCACGAACCTATAATGGAGGCAAATAAAAATCCAGACTTAAATACCTCCACTCTATTAAAAGTTATGGATAACCCTAATGTACATATTTTAGGCCATCCCGGTAATCCAAAGTTTCCAATTCATGCAGAAGAAGTAGTTAAAAAGGCCAAAGAAAAAAATATACTTATTGAAATAAACAATAGTTCCTTTGTAAGTTCACGAAAAGGCAGCGAAAAGAATTGTACGAAAATAGCAAGTTTATGTAAAGAATACGGAGTAAAAATAATATTAAATAGTGATTCCCATTTTGCCTACCGCATCGGCGGCTTCGAGGCTGCAATAGAAATGTTAAAACAAATAGATATGCCAGAGGAACTAATCATAAACAGGAGTAAAAAAGATTTTCTCAGTTTCTTAAAAAGTAAAGGAAAAAACATTCAATAAACTATTAAAAATGATAGTCTGAGAAATTCAACTTTCCAGACTATCACCTTTCTATCTAATTAAATTTATATTTTTTATTGGTTAAGCGGTATCCATATTCAACTACTTTTTTCCCAAAACTACCATGAGCATTAGATATTATACCAAATAAACAATGTCTCATATCTGAATAGAGATTTTTATTTACACTCTTTAAATAGGACCACAAATCAGTTTTCTTTTTAAAGTTTTCCTCACTTCCCGAAACTATAAGGAGCACTGAAGAAATTGTCATCATCATAGAAAGATAGTTTCTCATGTACTTGTCCAAACGTTTATTAGGTATTTTATCAAATTTACAGTAAAAGTCTATCATACGTTTATTCACATAAAGCTGTTGGTCTATCCTTTTTATCATGATTTTTTCATTTACAGATTGATCTTCCCTGCCAATAAAATATCTATATAAGTTGATATCCATGTAGTAAATTGTCTTCACATATGGAAGAGGCTCATAAACGAACAAGTTATCCACATAAAAAGTATGCTTTGGAAGCTCAAGTCCACATTCACACAAAAGAGATTTTCGATATATAACAGAATGCATGAGAATATACTGGGATATCTTAAATTTACCTACATCATCCCATCCAAATATATGATTCTCAGGCAACACATTTTTATAGTTAACTACATGACTGGTATTATCTTTAGAATGCTCATAGACATAATTACATATCATCATATCTAGTGTTTTTCCCTCTTTATAGAGTCTTTTCAGCACATCTATAACTTTCAACATTCCGGATACATCAAGCCAATCATCAGAATCTACAACTTTAAAGTATATACCCGAGGCATTTTTAATACCCGTATTTACAGCCTGACCATGGCCTCCATTCTCTTGATGTACTGCCTTTATAATATTAGGATATCTTGCTGCATAATCATCTGCAATTTCTGCAGTATTATCAGAAGAACCATCATCAACAATTATTATCTCTACATCCTCGCCACCTGGAAGGAGAGTTTCTATACAATGTCCCATATAATCTGCTGAATTATAGCACGGAACTGTAAATGTTATTATCTTCATCAATATTATTTCCTTTCCTGCTACAAATAATTTCATCTGCCAAAATTAGTGCCCTCTCAATTATTGCATCCATGTTATAGTATTTATATTCTGCAAGCCTACCCAACAAATAAAAATCATGTAAGCTATTAGTAAGTTGTTTGTATTTTTCGTAAAGCTTAAAATTGTCCGAACTAATTATAGGATAGTAAGGTGTTTCACCTTCAGAACCTGTATATGACTTTGGATATTCCTTCATTATAGTCGTCTTATTATAAACATTCTGACCTGTTAAATGCTTGAATTCCGTAATTCGTGTAAAAGGCTGATCTACCGTATAATTTATAGTTCCCTTTGACTGATACCATGTTACATCATGTGTTTCAAACAAAAAATCTACAGTTCTGTAGGGAAGACGCCCAAACTGGCAGTCAAAAAATTGATCTAAAGCACCAGTATATATCACTGTACCTTTAAATGGTCTATCCTCAAAAAATATATCACCTTCTATAATTTTCAAAAGTGCATTTGCATCAGTATCGAGACGCAAACTTATATTAGGATGGTCTAATAACTTATCAAAAAGAGAAGTATATCCATTAGCTGGAATTCCCTGATATGTATCTTGAAAATAACGATTATCACGTGAAATTAGTATTGGGACCCTAGCTATAACAGACGAATCTATTTCTTCTGGAGTAACGCCCCACTGTTTTTGAGTGTAATTGAGGAACACATTATTATAAACAAAATCAGCAAGTTCCTGAAATTCACTATCCTTATTATTTCGCAGTTCTGCAATGGTTAATCGCTGACCCATACCATAATCAGAAACAAGCTTTTGTTCTAACCTGTCTGCTTTTTTCAAATCGAAGGCCATATAAAGAGAATTTAAGTTAAATGGGACAGGCATCAATTTTCCATATATATTTGCCAAAACTTCATGAGAATAATCCCTCCACTTTGTAAATCGAGAGATATAGTCAAATACACGCTTGTTATAAGTATGAAATATATGAGGTCCATATTTATGTACTAGTATACCATCCTCATTTAAAAAATCATAAGTAGTACCTGCAATATGGCTGCGTTTTTCCATAATCAATACCTTTTTACCTGCCCGCTCTGCTAGTTCCCTAGATATCACCGCCCCTGCAAGTCCACAGCCTATTACTAGGCAATCATATGTTTTATTCATTTGTTCATATTTCCTCCATTCATTATGTATTGTGTCTTATGTAAAAAAATTATATACTTCATCTTGAAATAATCATTATTATATCAAATTAACCTTACTTATTTTTCACTTTTATAAGTACCTTATAAATTAATAGTACACATACCTCTTATTCATAGCAAGACTCTAATACAATATTTGTTTGTTTTTAAAAAAATGTTTACTTTTAATTGCAACAAAAAGAGAGATATAAATACCTCTCTTCACTTATCTAATGTTTATCCGAAATACCGCCGCTTTTTTCTTGAAACCTATCACACTGATAGGTGGGTGCCCTCACAGATGTTTCTATCTCTTAAATGCCTTAAAGGTCTCACAGAAGGTACATATACACATCAAAATATTGAACTCCCTTATAAATACTGTAGGATCAAGATAAGAAGCTAATCGAATATTTCAGAAATTATTTTCTTTTAATGTGACGAACGGAAGTTAAATCTCTAGTAATTACTCACACGCCCCTCAAACTTCACTTATTAGAAACTACCCTAAACTACTGTAAATCAATACCTTTAGTAAACTTAAAACAAGTTTGCTATCATTCTATATATGTATATTATCACATTAAATTAAACATTTCAATTTAATTTTAACATTACTTTAGATTCATTAAAATATACCTCCTGCAAAACACTTAGCAAATAAAAAACAATCTCAATTTCAAAATTGAGATTGTTTTTTATTTTACTATCTTAATGAACTCATCATTTGATTAGATTCATTTTTTAATTGTTGTACATCCGATTCTGGGGCATCTTTTGTAGGATACCATCCCTTTTGTCTCATAGTATCAAAAATCTTGTATTGAATATCCTGGGCACTTTTAAAATTGTTTACTAAAGTATTTCTTAAATTAGTACAAGAAGTTTCTGTTATTCCTGTACTATATGCTGAAATAACCTGTTTTTCACTAGCTAAAAGGTCGTGCATAAGTTCTTGTTCATTCATAATCTAATTCCCCTTTCTTTTTATTGATGTGAATCTAAATAGGATTTTAAAGATGTAAAGTTTTGTTTATGAACTTGTGCAGCTTCATTACACAAATTTTTTATTTGTGTATCACTGCATCTTCCTGAACAATCATTAAATTTCTTGTTCATCAGTGCTTCGTATTCAATTTGATCCTTCAATACCTTTAAATTTCCAGTATCCAATTGTTTGTTGCCAGTTGTCATAATTTCTACCTCCCTAATTTTTTTTACAAGTATATTATTACCTTATAAATCAAATTTATGTATATAAGATTCAAGATCATTTAACATAAGCTCTTAGGCATTTTCAAAGAAATAACAAGTCAAATATGCTAGCATATTTGACTTGTTATTTTCTTTCAAATGCCTTATTGAATATTTTTTTATTAAAAGGAAAAATTAATCTTATCTAAATATGTAAAGGAGCAAAAGTTTATGAATAAATGTTGTACTAATCCTAATGCTATAGAAGGAATTTTAGAGTCTTACTGGATAGACTCCACATCCAAAACAAATTATCCTTCTTTAAAAGAAGACGTACAAGTTGATATTGCAATCATAGGCGGCGGTATAGCTGGAATTACTTGTGCTTTTCTACTCAAAAAAGAAGGTTTTAAAGTTGCTCTATTAGAAGCAGACAACATAGCAAATGGTACCTCCGGTCATACAACTGCTAAAATAACTTCCCAACATCATTTAATATATGATAAATTAATAAATGAATTTGGTATGGAAAAGGCAAGACAATATGCAGAAGCAAATGAAAATTCTATTAGATTTATAGAAAATTTAGTAAAAGAATACAACATAGATTGTGACTATAAACATGTACCTGCTTATATGTATACCCAGGACAAAAATTATGTAAAAAGTCTAGAAAAGGAAGTAAAAGCTGCTCAAAGTCTTGGATTAAAAGCAGAATACTTGGACAATATACCTCTTCCATTAACCATAGAAGGTGCTGTCTGTTTTAGAGACCAGGCTGAATTTCATCCTAAAAAGTATCTTTTATCCCTTGCTGATAAAATACCTGGAGATGGCAGCTATATATTCGAAAACACTACTATAATAGATGTAGAAAGTGAAAGTCCCTGTATACTTTTATCCCATAATGGTAAAAAAGTAACCTCATCAAAACTCATTATAGCTTCACATTTTCCGTGTTATGATAACTTAGGTTTATATTTTACTAGACTTAAACCAGATAGATCTTATGTATTAGCATTAAAAATTAAAGAAAAATTTCCAGAGGGTACATTTATAAATGCAGAAAGTCCTGGCCGCTCCCTTCGTTCTCAGACAGATAATGGGAAAGAAATTGTACTTATTGGGGGAGAAGGTCATAAAACAGCCCATGGTGAAAATACTATAAATCATTATAATAATTTAAAATGTTTTTCTGAAAATATATTTAGTGTTGAAAAGATTTTGTACCAATGGTCTACACAGGATTATATAACATTAGATGGAGTACCTTATATAGGCAAATTGACTTCATCATCAGAAAATATCTATGTAGCCACAGGTTTTGGAAAATGGGGAATGACGGGCAGCACCGCTGCTGCTGTCCTATTAAAGGATTTAATTATGAATCATGACAATCCTTGGGAGGAAGTTTATAACCCTTCTCGTTCTATAACACTTAATTCTACTAAAAACTTTTTTGTAGAAAACTTTGACGTAGCCAAACAACTACTACAAGGAAAGCTTAGTCATGCCTCAAGTAAACTCAAAATTAAAAAAGGTGAAGGAACAGTTTTTACTTTTAATGGAAATAAGTATGGAGCTTATAAAAATGAAGATGGCATTACCCATATAGTAGATATTACCTGTACCCATATAGGATGTGAATTAGTGTGGAACGATGCTGAGAAGACCTGGGATTGTCCTTGTCATGGTTCTAGATTCAGCTACGAAGGTGATGTAGTAGAAGGTCCTACCCACCGTAGATTAAATCATTTTAGAGAAAAGCCAAATAAACCTGATCCAAACATTGTTTAATATATTCTGTTTCAGCAGAAATGCATATTACTGAATTCCACAATGGGCGGAGGATGTAAAGAAAATGAAAAAATTTATTAAAATAATATCAGTTATTCTATTTATAATTATAGCAGCGGGTTTTTTTATTATTGAAAATTTAACTAAAACAAGTAGTGGTAAACTTGATACTTATGTTGCAGTAAAATTACACTTAAACAAAATTTTAACCCCTAACTCAATAAATGATAAATCAATAAAAGAAATCAGAGAATACTTAAATACTCAATCAACTAAATGGTCTAATAAGCCCATACCATTTTCTAATATAAAAAACACTACTATAAAGGTAAACTCTGAAAAAATACCAATACGTATATATACCCCTAAAGATAGCAGCAAACTCCCTATTATTATTTACTCTCACGGTGGTTTCTGGATTGGAGGAAGTATTGATAATTACGATAGTATTTGCAGAAAACTTTCGCAGAATACGAATGCAATAGTAATATCTGTAGGATACCGCCTTGCTCCAGAAAATCCTTTTCCTGCTGCAGTTAATGATATATATAATGTACTCCAATGGACTCATAAAAATGCATCAAGTATAAATGGAGATGGAAGATACATAGCACTTACAGGGGACAGTGCAGGCGGAAATCTTTCTGCTGCAGTTTCTCTCATGTCAAGAGATAAAAATGGTCCTCCTGTAGCTTGTGATGTACTAATATATCCATCTACAAATATATTTCAATTAAATAGTAACTCCTGGTCCTATTTTGCCAATGATCTTAACATCTCAAAAAAGGATATGGAAAAGTATATCTCACTATATGTTCCCCAAAAAGAGGATAGAAAAAATCCTTATGCATCTCCTCTTTTAGCTAGAGACTTCAAAAAGTTACCTGACACACTTATAATAACAGCAGAAATTGATCCCCTCCGAGATGAAGGTGAAGCTTATGGTAAAAAGTTAAAGGAGGCAGGAATAAATACACAAGTTACCCGGTACAATGGTGTACCCCACGGATTTATTTCAATGAGTAAAATAACAAATAAATCAGAGAAAGCCTTAAATGAGATTTCTCTCTACCTTCAAAAAGAGTTTCACAAATATAAATAATATAAACAGAGTTCTAAGCATCAGATGGAGTTTTGGCTCCACCTGATGCTTAGAACTCGTTATCCAGGGACGTAGCTGCTCTTTACACCTACTTGGAGAAGTAGGTGTATTAGAGCAGGTAGTCATCGGACAAATAAAAAAAGGCAAGTTTTAAACTTGCCTAACATTTCTTAAATGGTGCGAAGAACGGGAGTTGAACCCGTACGATGTTACTCACACGCCCCTCAAACGTGCGCGTCTGCCTATTCCGCCACCCTCGCATTACAATAGATATTATACTAACTTTTTATGAAACTGTCAACTAAAATTTAAGATTACAAAAAACTTACAATTATTACAGAAGTATTTATCTGCAAATTTTTATATAAGTACTTATATACCCTGTAATTTACTTTTACACGTTTAATATATTTATCCGTTTCTTTAAAAGGTATGTATTGTATATTCTTTCCATCTTTAGAATGATCAGAATCTTTTAACCACTTTTTTACATTGCCCCTACCTCCATTATAAGCTGCCAAAATTAAATCCATATTGTTATCAAAATCTGATTTCAAATTATTCAAATACCAGCATCCCATTCTTATATTAAACTCAGGATCATTTAACATGTTATCTTGGAAATTTGATACTCCCATCTTATCTGCAGCCCATTCTGCAGTATCTGGAGTTATCTGCATAAGTCCTATGGCATTTTTGTTAGATCTTACGTTTTCTTTAAAGTTACTTTCTGTCTTAATCACAGCCATTACAAAGTAGGGATCTAAATCATATTGTTTTGCATATTTTGCTATATAAGTTGAATACTTTAATGGATAACAATATCTTGCAATACTTTTTACACATAATACAGCTACCATTATTAGTATTATAACTATTGCTACTTTTTTTAGAAACCTCAATTTTTTTGTGTCTTAAAAATTATATTTTAGGACACTTCACCCCCCCCATATTTTCTGCTTATTCTTATAAATATCTCCTTTAATTGTGTTTTAGTTTCATCTAAGGTATTAGAATTATCTAATACAAAGTCCGCATACTTTTTCTTTTCTTCCAAAGGCATCTGAGAGTTTATTCTGCTAAGCACTTGATCTTCCGTTAATTTATCTCTACTTTTTACTCTGCTTATCTGTACTCCTTTATTTACCCAAACTAATAGCATTTCATCCAAATAACTACAAAATCCATTTTCTATGAGGGTAGCTCCATCTATAACACAAATTTTTTCACATTTTTGTTCTAATTCTTCTACTTTTTTTAATATTTCATTTTTAATGAAAGGCATTATAATACTTTCATATTTAGTTCTTTCTCCTTCATTAGAAAATATATAATTTCCAAATTCTTTTCTTTTAAGTTTACCTGAAAGATCAATAAATATTTCTCCAAAAATATTTTTAATTTTTTCAATTATTACAGGATATTTTTCAATTACTTCCCTAGCTATAATATCTGCATCCACTACACTTATGCCGTGCTCTCTTAGTATATCAGAAACAGTGCTTTTTCCGCTTCCTATACCTCCAGTAAGCCCTATTTTAATCACAGTTTTCTTCCCCTTTATACTAATTTACTTAGCCTCGTACCAATTACTTCCCACACTTATATCCACTTCAAGAGGAACTTTCAGTTGTAAAACTTTTTCCATTTCTTCTTTTACTACAGATTTTACATTATCAATTTCCTCTTTATATACATTTAGAATCAGTTCATCATGTACTTGAAGTATTAGTTTGCTTTTTAATTTACTCTCCTCTAATCTTCTATACACATTTACCATAGCTATTTTTATTATGTCCGCTGCACTGCCTTGAATAGGTGTGTTCATTGCAAGTCTTTCTCCAAATGACCTCACTATTTTATTTGAAGATTTTATCTCAGGTATAAACCTCCTTCTATTCATAAGTGTAGTAACATAAGAATTTACTTTAGCCTCTTTTACTATATCGTCCATATATAACTTTACCTTCGGATATCTTTCAAAATAGGTGTCTATATAAAGCTTTGCTTCTTTTCTAGATATTTTTAAATTTTTAGCCAAACTAAAGTCACCTATTCCATAGACTATACCAAAGTTTACTGCCTTAGCATTGCTTCTCTGCGCAGATGTAACTTCATCTATAGGTACCTTAAACACTTCTGAAGCAGTCTTTGTGTGAATATCACTGTGATTTATAAATGCACTTATCAAATTTTCATCATCAGCAATATGAGCAAGTACTCGCAATTCTATCTGTGAATAGTCTGCTGAAAGTATAACACAGTCTTCATTTTGTGGAACAAATATTTTTCTTATCTCTTTACCCATTTCATATTTTATAGGTATATTTTGAAGATTAGGTTCTGTACTTGAAAGTCTTCCCGTAGTTGTTACCGTTTGATTAAAACTGGAATGAATTTTGTCATCTTCCTGTATTACTGCTTTAAGTCCTTCAATATATGTTGAATACAATTTAGTAAGCTGTCTATAGTAAATTATCTTTTCAACTATAGGATGTTTATCTTTTAATTTTTCAAGTACTTCTGCATTAGTGGAATATCCCGTCTTAGTCTTTTTTATTACAGGTAGATCCAACTTTTCAAATAAAATTTTCCCAAGCTGTTTTGGAGAATTTATATTGAATTCTTCTTCAGAAAGAGAATATATTTCTTTCTGTACTTTATCTATTTCAACTTTAAATTTACCTTCCTGTTCCACAAGCTTATCTTTATTAACTTTAAAGCCTTCACATTCCATAGATGCAAGCACGTATATAAGAGGCTGTTCCACTTTATACAAAAGCTCTTCCATATGAGCTTCTTCTATTTTCTTTGTAAGCTCGGAATAAACTTTACTAAAAAGCACAGTTTCCTTAGCAAAAAGTTTTTCGTCATCTTTTGAAATTTCAACTCCCGTATACTGCCTTATAATATCCTTAAGTTCATAGTCAGGTCTCGATGAATCTATAAGATAAGCTGCTATTTTTATATCAAATTCTAATTTTAAAAATCTTATACCCATTTTATATAATATGCTGCAAGGAACTTTTACATCATATCCTACCTTGGATATATCTTCATTTTCAAATAGAAGCTTAAAAAGTTCTACTGCTTTATTTTTATCTTCATTATATATTTCATTTATATGTATCTGAAAATTTTTTTCATTTAAACTTATAAATACCTTATCTATATAATTTCTAGAATAACTTTCCTCGTCTTCCACCTTAAAGTTTATATATACTAAATCATTATTTTTTAAAGAATTTACAAAATCACTAAACTTGTTTAAAGTATCTATTTCCGTAAATTCAACATCAAATTCTTGTGCTTTATCCTCCTGGATTTCGTTAAGCCCATGAATTTTGCTTATCAAAGATTTAAATTCAAGTTTTTCAAACATCTTCTTTAATCCCTGTGCATCATACTCTTCCTTTGACTCAATAGACTCAAGATCCATTTCCACAGGTACATTAGTCATAATAGTTGCAAGTTTTTTACTAAAAATAGCCTGCTCCATATTATCTTTTAAGTTTTCCTTTAGCTTTTTTCCACTTATATCCTCTATATTTTCATATACATTTTCTATACTCTTATATTGTTTTATTAATTTAAAAGCAGTTTTTTCCCCTACACCAGGAACCCCCGGTATGTTGTCTGATGTATCGCCCATAAGGCCTTTAACATCTATAAACTGTGTAGGAGTTACCCCATACTCTTCTATCATTCTATCGCTATCATATACCTCTTTTTGAGTGATACCTTTTTTAGTGATAACTATCTTTACTTTATCTGTAGCAAGCTGAAGGGCATCCCTATCTCCTGTAACTATATAGACCTGTATACCATTTTTTTCAGCAAAGACAGATAGTGTTCCCATAAGATCATCTGCCTCAAATCCATCTATTTCAAAAATACTTACGGACATCATTTTTAATATTTCCTTAATTACTGGAAATTGCTCTAATAATTCAGGAGGCATCTTTTTTCTTCCGGCTTTATATTCACTGTATTTATTATGTCTAAAAGTAGGTGCACTTCTATCAAAAGTACATACTACATAATCTGGTTTAATTTCCTCCTTCATTTTAAGAAGCATATTTAAAAAACCATAAACTGCATTTGTATGGGTTCCTTCTAGATTAGTTAAATCTGGGAGTGCATAAAATGCCCTATGCATCAAACTATGTCCATCTAATATCAGCAACTTTTCATCATTCATTGAATTACCTCCAAAATTTCATTTATGAAGAAACTGTACACTCTATATATAGTATCATTTTTATTGTAAATTAGAAATAAAGTATTGTAAAAATTTTTATCTTATTCTAAAATTAATATAAACACATTAAAATTATAATTATATCATGTACAAATTAATAATTCTATAATTAATTTTTACTTTCACTGCAATTAATAATTTCAACTAATTAAAAATCTTTAATATAGCAATTCAGGTCCAAAATATTTTCTATTTAATTTCTATACTAAATATATGTATATATATAAATATCCTATGTATTACTAATTGCAGTCTATTTTCAAGGAGGCTTTTATATGTTACTAAGCTATAAATTTACAAACAACATTCCTCTATTTAAATGTGATATTTGCGGAAACTGCAGTAATTTTGTAGAATCCATATCCTACACAAATATAAAAAACAGAGGTTGCTGCTGGTACTTTCCAAAATACAATCTAGTAGATATTAAAAATATAATAAACAATGGAAACATAAATTTTATATACTATTTATCTTCTATTCCAAATTGTGTAGAAAGTTATGATATCAGGGTAAAAGGAACTTTTTTCAAAAATCAATATGACAATTACACTGAAAACAATATAAAATACAGTGATTTTGACAGTAGTCTCTTTTTTAGATTATGTCCTTTTTTAAAAAAAGATGGATGCAAATTAAGTTTTTCTTTACGCCCACATCCCTGTAATTTATATTTATGTAGAGAAGCGATTCAATTGGCAGGTAAAGAATACACCATGTATTCTCGAGAACGAAAGGATTATTATGCTTATTGTAACTATTTTAATGAGTGCTTAAAAGAAGACTTAAAATCTAATAATACAACCCTATCAGATAATTTAGAGGAATCTTTGGATATATTAAATTCTTCCACATTACCTCCTTTTCAGCCTAGAAAATTGCAAAATATTTACATAGATTATTCTACATGTCATCATAGTGCCTAAACTTTAAATTTTTAAGAATACTTTTTGCTAATTTAGGTTAAACTTATACTGCCTTGATGATATGATAACTCCCATTAATTCTATATAAAATAATCCTAGTTTAAACTAGGATTATTTTATACTCATTAATTTTCTATCATACAATCTATAATTATGAATTTTATAGGATTCTTTGATAACCTTTTCATTTATAAACCTTTTATTCTTTAAGTAATCTTCAAAATTATAAATACACATACAAGAAGCGCTCATTTCTAAAATTATATTTAATATATTTCTATTAAAATTTAAGAAATTATTCTGAGAGGTACTATAGATGGCATAATCAACCTGTATAATAAATCTTACGCCCACATATCCCTCTTTATTAATTTCATCTATACACTTTAAAACTTCTTTTCTTATGTTGTCTACTCCCAACTTTGGATATTCATTAATCACTTGTGTCATATCAACGTATTCCACACAATTATTTTTTGTGTCAAAATACTTTAATAATTTCTTATACAATTTTAAATCCGTGTATACGCAGGTTTTCTCTTTCTTTTCAATACCCTCTTTTATATATTGATACATATTTATAATTAAATGTTCTAAGCCAAAATAATAAAATGAAGAATTAAGTCCAAAAATACTACGATTAATCATACCTTTTTATCCTTTACAATAAGTTTATTGCTTATGTATTCTACATAATATATAAATACTCCTCTTAATATTCATAAGTATATTACAAAATATTTCGTCACGTATTTGTATTTTTATACTTTAATTTTTATAAAGTATTTCATTTTTCACATTGTTCCACCCTGTTCTACTTATTGTATCAGAAAATTTTTCTCCAGGACTTCCCTCTTTCTCATAATAAGATAAACAAGTTTCTTGGCATCGGATAGAACTTTTTCTGTCATTTATAGATATAAAAGCACACAGAAGAAGTGACAAGCACTTCCACCTATGACAAAAAGGTGCCATATGGCATGATTATAAGGTATTTTATCTAACATGTATAAAAAAGCCCCCACCGTATATATGATTCCACCTGCCACCAAAAGAGCTATTCCAGCTGGAGGAAGAAGCAACAAAAGTCTTTTCATAGCAAAAATTATTATCCATCCCATGGCAATATATATCAGTGTAGACACAACCTCATGTTTGCCTATCCAAAATATTTTCATTACTATCCCACAAATAGCCATAATCCATACTATAGCAAATATCATCCATCCTATAGAACTTCTTAAAATAGTAAGTGTAAAAGGAGTATAAGTTCCAGCTATTAATAGATAAATAGATGCATGATCAAATATTCTAAAAACCTTTTTTGCCTTTAAGTTAGTTATGCTGTGGTATAAAGTGGATTCTAGGTATAGAATAAGCATAGAAACGCCATAGATAGTATAGCTTACTATATACCACTTATCTCCCATTCTAGCGGAAAATACAATCAATAATACAAGAGCTGCAATTGACAGAAGTGTGCCTATTCCATGTGTTACAGCATTAGCTATTTCCTCTCCTCTTGTATAAAATTTAAGTTGATTATCCATATTAAACCACTCCTTAATAAATTTTGTATGTTTGTCATGTAGTTATTAAAACTACTTTGTGATATGTATATATGATAACATGATATATACATAAGTTCAATATCTATTTCTATTTTTATAGTAAATAGATTGATTTTTTAGTATAATAAGTATTGTTATATTATTATTTGCAAAATTTATGGAGGCATACAAAATGTTAAAAAGAACTATTACTGCTGAATTAATTAAGAAATTTAATGAAATGCTATATAAAATACTAGATGATATGGATAATGAAAATTATGAAGGAGCCTTAGATTTAATAGATACCGCCTTTAAAGATATTTTTAGATTGAGCATAAAATTTTTTAATTCCTTATCTCTAGAAAATATAATGGAAATGGTAAAAATTAATGGGAGCATAGTTACAGATAAGTGTATAATCATGGCTAAATTGTTGGAAGAAGAAGGAAATGCCTTGGAGTTCCAGTGCAAATTGGATGATGCTTTTTATATACATCAAAAATCATTAAATTTGTTTTTGGAAGCTTATTTAAATGAAAGCACCAACTGTGATTTAAAAAATTATTTTTCAGATATAGATCCTTTAATAAATAAACTTTGTGAATATAAGCTTTCTTTTACTCTTTTAAGCAAAATAGCGGATTACTATGCAGAGACCAAAAAATATGATAAATCAGATGATATAATCTATGAAATGCTTGAAGAAAATAACCATGATGCAAAATGTGTAAAATTTTCAATAGAATTTTACGAAAAATTACTTTTAAAAACTGATAATGATCTAAACTCTGGGAACCTACCAAGAGAAGAAATAGAAGATTCCTTGTCTTCTTTAAGAAACATGTTACAAAACAAATAAAATCCCACCATGCCGTATTATGAGTTATTTTGAACCCGCCCCAGAGCAGGTGGGAATCTCCTTCTTGCTTCCTGTCTCCATTATAAATGGATATCATTCCACAAGAAGAGTCCGGTTCCCGTTTATAAAATGTTCGGTCAAGACTAACTCATTCCACGCACACAGCAGGAATATTTCTAACTTTATTATACTACACTTTTTAATATTTATGTTTACTCTTTGAATAATTCATATTATTTTATAGATATACCCAATTCTTTTAACTGAGATTCATCTACTACATTAGGAGCTTCCGTAAGTGGACAAAATGCATTCTGATTTTTAGGGAAAGCTATTACATCCTTTATGTTATCTGTCTTTGCTAAAAACATTACCATCCTATCAAATCCATAAGCAAGTCCGCCGTGTGGTGGTGGTCCAAACTTAAATGCTTCAAGCAAGTATCCAAACTTCTCCCAAGCTTTTTCCTGTGAAATACCAATTACTTTAAACATTCTTTCTTGAAGTTTAGTATCGTGTATTCTTATACTTCCTCCGCCTAATTCTTCTCCATTTAAAACTATATCATAAGCTTTTGCTCTTACTCTTCCAGGATCACTCTCTAAATACTGTATATCTTCATCCATAGGTGCTGTAAATGGATGATGTTCTGCCTGATACCTTTGTTCATCCTCATTATAGGATAGAAGAGGGAACTCAGTTACCCATACAAATCTAAACTCATCATTTCCATCCAATATACCTGTTTCTTTTGCCATATGAACTCTGAGTGCACCAAGACTTTCAAATACAACTTTATTTCTGTCTGCAACTATAAGAATAAGATCTCCTTGTATTGCTTCCAATTTATTTAATATATTTTTAGTATCTTCCTCAGTTAAGAACTTTGATATAGAAGATTTAATCCCATCTTCTTTATATGCCATCCATACAAGTCCTTTGGCACCATAATCTTTTACAAACTCAACTAGCTTATCGATCTGTTTTCTTCCCATTTGAGCTGAATTTGGTACCTTTATAGCTCTTACAGAGCCACCAGCTTCAATGGCATTTTGGAACACCTTGAAATCTATATTTTTTACAACTTCAGTTATATCATTTATCTCCATGCCAAATCTTAAATCAGGTTTATCTGATCCATATTTCTCCATAGCAATTTTATAAGGCATTCTCTCTATAGGTAGCTTTACATCCACATTTAGGATTTTCTTAAATACCCTTTGAATAAACTTTTCATTCAAATTGATTACATCATCTTGTTCTACAAAAGAAAGCTCCATATCTATCTGGGTAAATTCAGGCTGTCTATTCGCCCTCAAATCTTCATCTCTAAAGCATTTAACTATCTGAAAGTATCTATCATATCCTGAAACCATCAAAAGCTGTTTAAAAAGCTGTGGTGATTGAGGAAGGGCATAAAACTTTCCATTATAATTTCTGCTTGGTACAAGATAATCTCTAGCACCTTCTGGTGTACTTTTTCCAAGCATTGGAGTTTCTATTTCTAAAAATCCTTCTTCATCTAAAAAATCTCTTACTACCTTTGCAGTTTTATGTCTTGTCATAAGTATTCTCTGCATATCTGGTCTTCTTAGATCCAAATATCTATACTTTAGTCTTATATTTTCAGCTGCATCTAAGTTTTCCTTTATGTATATAGGAGGTGTTTGAGACTCTGAAAATATCTTTATATACTCTCCTTTTACTTCTACCATACCTGTTGGGATTTCCGTATTTGGAGATTCTCTTTTTACAATAGTTCCTGTAGCTGCTATGCAGTATTCAGATTTTACATTATCTGATTTTTCAAAAGCTTCTTTATTTATCTTCTCTCCAAATACAATTTGAAGTATTCCTGTTCTATCTCTTAAATCTACAAATATGAGTCCACCTAAATTTCTTTTTCTCTGAACCCATCCCATTACTGTAATCTTTTCACCTATGTTACTTTCTCTAAGTTCACCACACATGTTGGTTCTCTTTAGTCCATTTAATGATTCTCCCATGTTAACACACTCCGTTTATAATCTAATTAAATCTGAAATTTTGTCTAGTTCTTCTAATTTAATTTCAAATTGATTGCCATCTTCCATTCTCTTAAATTTAGCAATTCCACATTCTAGTTCGTTGTCTCCAAGTATTACTGTAAACCTAGCTCCTATTTTATTTGCATACTTCATTTCAGCTTTTACGCTTCTATTTGTATGGTCACATTCACATCTTACATTTTTTTCTCTCAATTGATTTACTAAATTCAGAGCCTTTAACTTAGCGCCATCTCCCATAGCTCCTACATATAAGTCTATGTATGGTCTATTTGGTATCTCTATTTTATTTTCTTCCAGAGTAAGAAGTGTCCTCTCTATTCCCATTCCAAAACCTACAGCAGGCATTTTAGGGCCTCCAACTTCCTCTATTAGATAATCATACCTTCCACCACCGCATATTGTTATATCATTGTTTATTATTTCAAATACGGTTTTAGTATAATAATCAAGTCCTCTTACTATTAATGGATTTATCTTAAATTCTATATTTACAGCAGACAAATACTTTTGTAGACTTTCAAAGTGCTCCTTACAATCATCGCATAAATAATCAATCATCAAAGGTGCATCTTTTACTATTTCCTTGCAGCTTTCCACTTTACAATCCAGTATTCTCATAGGATTTTTACTAAACCTGCTTTTGCAGGTGTCACATAATGCATCGTAATTTTCCTTCAAGAATTTTTTTAATGCCTCATTATACTTTTTTCTGCAAGTAGCACATCCTATACTGTTTATATTTAATTCAATTCCCTTTACTCCCAGTTCCTTATATACTCGCATAGCCAAACTTATAACTTCAGCATCCAGTGAAGCATTTTCTGACCCAAATGCCTCTATACCAAATTGGTGATGTTCTCTAAGTCTTCCTTTTTGAACATTTTCATATCTTAAAACTGGGGTAAAATAAAATAATTTGGTTGGCTGAACTTCATTATATAAACTGCTCTCCACGAAAGCCCTCACTGCAGGGGATGTACCTTCTGCTTTAAGGGTTAGGCTTCTGCCAGCTTTATCTTGAAAGGTGTACATTTCCTTCTGAACAACATCTGTAGTTTCACCTACTCCCCTTTCAAAAAGTTCCGTATATTCAAATACTGGTGTCCTTATTTCTCTATATCCATAAGAAGCTGCTATATTTTTGAACTTATCTTCTAAATAATGCCACTTATAAGACTCTGTAGGTAATATATCTTTAGTACCTTTAGGTGCTTGTATAGCCATATTAATTTACTCCTTTTTTGTTTTATATTTTCTTAAATTATAGATTATAAGTGAAATTTAAAAGTCCATTTAAAAATTTTAATACAAAGTATTTAAAAGATCTATCTTTTTTTTCACCATTTCATCTATTCTTCTCACATATTCTCCTACATCTTTTATATTAGCCTGTCTTTCGAATCTATTTTCATCTAAAAACATAACTTTTGTAACGGCATCTGCCCCACAAGCTATTATAGTCTGCCTTTCTTCAATCATTTCCACATTATAAAGTCCTCTATGTTTTCCTGATGTATATCCTATATTCTCCATATTACCTACCATATTTTTTTGTCTATACATGTAATATGGTTTCATGTTCATTGATTTAGCCAAAAGTGCAGTTCTTTCATACATGAGATGTAATTCTTCATGACCTGCAATAGAATAACTTATATTATTCACTATGTTTTCATATAACCTAGATGCTCTTTTTACAGACATACCATGCACAGTTAAATTATCTGGCCCAAGTTTTTCAATTTCATCACAGGTTTTATTTACCTCCTCTATTCCTTCTCCAGGCAATCCTACAATCAAATCCATGTTTATGTTGTCAAATCCATATTTTCTTGCCATATGAAACTTTTCCCTTACCTCATTTACTGAATGATTTCTTCCAATAAATTTTAATGTGCTGTCATTCATAGTCTGTGGATTTATACTCATCCTATTTACTCCATATCTTTTCATGGTTTCAAGTTTACTTGAAGTAATACTGTCAGGTCTGCCACATTCTACATCAAATTCTTTTATTTTATAGTCCCGTACAAAACTATTATATATTTCATGCATTAATTTTTCAAATTTTTCATCGTCTATAGAACTTGGAGTTCCCCCTCCAAAATATACACATTCTATATTTAGCTCATGTTGTTTTATGTATTCAGACATTTTTTTTATCTCATAAGTCAAACTTTTAAGATAGGGTTCTACTAAGTCCTTACAACCTTTAATAGGATTTGAAGCAAAGGAACAATAGAGACACTTAGTTGGACAAAAAGGCATCCCCACATATACGCTTATATTTCTGCTGTTCGAATTCACTAAGTTTTTTTCCGAATTTGCTACATCTATACAAAGTTCTGCTTTACTTTTATTACAACAAAAATGTTTATCAAAATATTTTATTATTTCATCCCTGCTCTTGCCATCCTTTATAAATTTTAAAGTTATCTTACTAGGTCTTATTCCAACTAAGGTTCCCCATGGTAAAGTTTTCCCTGTTTTATTGGTAAAATACAAAAATACTGCTTTTTTTATATTTTCCCTTTCGCTTAAACCACTTTCAAATTGCATTTTGCATACGTCATTTTTATCATCTATAATAACTTCATTCTGCAGTAACTCTATATTAAAATTCCAACTTTCATCTTCTACGAAATTTATATCTGCAAAATCATAAAACAAATTGATCATTTGAAATATGTGATATCTATATTCCTTACTATTTAGTTTAACTTTTATCTCCATATCAATTAAAATTGTCATCTCTTTTCTTTATAAAAATCTTAAGTAAAAAATTAAATTATACCAGATCATATGCTGACAAATCTCAACACCGTAAAAACTTTTGACAAGTCTAAAGTTTGGTATTTTGAAAATCTAAAGGAGTTTAGTTAAACTCGTACCTCAAACATACCTAAACTCCTAAGATTTTCTAAAATACCTCACTAAGACTTACGGAAAAGTTTTTAAAGGTGTTTTCTATTTTGTCAGCATATTTCTCTGGTATAGATTTAAATTTCACTTGAATTTTTATCCGATCGCTACCATTGCTAACCCCCATCTTTTTCAAAGTTGGAGATAAGCACTGCTACGCACCTGGATAAGTTCTTCTAATGTTCAGATGGAGAAAAGGTATTCCTTATAAGCAAACTCCACCTGAACCTAAGAATCACTTGATAAATTTATAGACATATTAGTAAAAATTAATTTATTCGCAGGAATATTTTTACATGAATGAATAACATTTAAATATTTTACATATAAGTCTTAGTAAAAAATTTTTTAAAAATCTAAAACTTTTGAATTGTTTGAGGTACGAGTTTTCAAAAGTTCTCAGTATTTTTTAAAATTTTTTGCTTAGACTTATCAAAATATTTAACGTTATGAATGTTGTAAAAATATACGCAGAATAAATTAATTTTCTACTATGGCTATTTAAATCTATAAAAATGGATTATGCATTTTTTCTTCTTTGATAGAAGTTTTAGGGCCATGACCTGGAAATACAACCATTTCATCTGGTAAAGTCATAAGCCTATTTTTTATACTATCTATGATTGCATTAAAATCTCCCCCTGTAAAGTCAGTTCTTCCTACAGAGCTTTGAAAAAGCGTATCCCCTGTAAACACCATGTTTTCTCCTAAGAAGCTCACTCCACCAGGTGTATGTCCAGGTGTATAAAGTGCCTTTAACTTTATATTTCCAAATTCAAACACTTGATTATCTTCAACGTATATGTCAACTTTATCTATAAGCTTTCCATACATAAGTTCTCTTGATTTCATCATGTTATAATCTTCTCTGCTTATTGCTATAGGTGCATTATATTTATTCCTTATTTCCTCAGCTGCACTTGTATGGTCTGCATGGCCATGAGTTAACAATATATATTCTACTTTCGTATTTGAAGCATCTATAGCATCTATTATATTTTTTACATCATCGCCAGGGTCAATTACTACAGACTTACCCTCTTTTTCATCTATCACTATATAACAATTAGCTGCATATGCTCCTACTATGACTTTCCTCAATTTCATAAAAATACCTCCTTATCTTTTCCTACTTTGATAATTAACTCAATTTACATAATTTAAAAATATTGCAAAACAATTTTTTTAAAGAACAAAGTTGAAAGTTCAAATATCAAATAAGGATAATTTTCTTCCTAATGTCAGAAAATATTAAAATCATAGATTTCCTGAAGTACGAGGGAAATCATCTTTATCTGTTCTTTGTTATTTGAACTTTGTTATTTTCAAGAACTTTGCTTCGCAAAATTCTTATATTAAGTCAAAATTCCCTATGTATAAAAATTGAATAATTCACTAAAATTTCTTCTTACTGTCTATCATAATAGTGACAGGTCCATCATTTTCTATACTCACTAACATATCTGCACCAAATTTTCCTGTCTCAACCTTGCCTACTAAATTTCTGCATTGATTTACAAACTTTTCGTATATTTTCTCGGCTTCATCTCCACCCAAGGCTTCTATAAAACTAGGTCTTCTGCCTTTTCTACAATCTCCATATAAAGTGAACTGGGAAATTATAATTAATTCTCCGT
This sequence comes from Clostridium ragsdalei P11, assembly GCF_001675165.1. GTDB lineage: Bacteria > Bacillota > Clostridia > Clostridiales > Clostridiaceae > Clostridium_B > Clostridium_B ragsdalei. Next base: position 15,907 of record NZ_LROS01000025.1, on the reverse strand, counting down.
TTACATTCAACAAGGATTTATTTAGTTTTCCATTTTCATCTTCAAATATTCTGAGGTTCAATATTTTGTCCCTCATATAAATTATATCCTCATCTGTATCTTCTTTAGATATTCCAAGAAGTACATTTAACCCCTTCTGTATTTGTCCTATAACCTTTCCTTCCACTTCAACTTTAGAACTATTGACTCTTTGAACTACTGCTCTCATAATAACATATCTCCTTAATTTTTGGTCCTATAAACCTGAATAACTCCCTCTAATTTTCTAAACTTTTTCATTACATCTTTTAAGTCATCTACATTTGATATTTTTAATTTTATATCTATAACAGCCAATCCATTTTTTACTGGCTTAGCATTTACAGCATAAAGTGCAGTCTTACTATTACTTATAACTTCCATAGATTCAGCTAAAAGTTTTCCCCTATCTTCAGCTTCTATTTTAATCTGAGCAATATACTCTGCTCCTTTTGGTCTTCCCCAGGAAACTTCAACCACCATGTTATCTTTGTTCTTTAATAAGAATTCTGCATTTTTACAATCCTTTCTATGGATTGACACTCCTCTTCCCTTTGTTATATACCCTATTATGTCATCGCCCGGAACAGGATTACAACACTTGGCAAATCTGACTAACACATTGCTTTCACCCTTTACTATTATCCCTGGAGATTTTTTCTCTGCTTTATGAGACTTACCCATAGGTTGATCCAGATTCTCTTGAATCTTCTTCCAGTCAATTTCATCCATCTTTGAAGTTTTCATATAAATATCTTTTATTCTTGAAACTATAGTAGAAGAGGTTACAGCACCAATTCCTACAGAAGCATACAAATCATCTATGGAATTCATATTGTATCTTTTAAGAACTGTATCTAGGATTTCCTTCTTTGCAATTTCTCCAAAATTATATCCCTGCTTTTTCGTTTCCTTTTCAAGAAGGTCCTTTCCTTTTACTATATTCTCTTCTCTTTTAGCCTTTTTGAACCAGGATCTTATCTTACTTTTTGCCTGATTGCTCTTCGCCATATTCAGCCAATCAATACTTGGACCTTTGGGCGTACTTGATACAAGCACTTCTACAATTTCCCCTGTTTTCAAATGATAGTCAAGAGGTACCATCTTACCACTTACCTTTGCACCTATACAACTATTTCCTATCTCTGTATGTATCTTATACGCAAAATCTATAGGGGTTGCTTCATAAGGTAAATTTATTACTTTTCCATTTGGGGTAAATACAAATACCTCATCTGAAAACAAATCTATTTTAAATCTTTCCATAAATTCTTCTGCATCTGAAGTTTCTCTCTGCCACTCAAGTATTTCCCTTAGCCAGGTAAGTTTCTTATCTATATCATTTGCTGTATCAACGCCCTCTTTATATTTCCAGTGAGCTGCTATTCCATATTCTGCTGTTTTATGCATTTCAAAAGTTCTTATCTGTATTTCAAAAGGTTTGCCCTGAGGACCTATAACTGTAGAATGTAATGACTGATACATGTTTGGTTTAGGCATAGCAATATAATCCTTAAATCTTCCTGGCATAGGCTTATATATAGTATGTGCTATTCCCAGTGCAGCATAGCAATCCTTTACTGTATTTACTAAAATTCTTACAGCAGTTAAATCAAAAATTTGATCTATAGTTTTATTTTTCTTTACCATCTTTCTATATATACTATAAAAATGCTTTGGTCTTCCTTCAATGTCTGAATCTATTCCCGATTTTTTAAGATTATCTTTTAATTGAGATATTATTTCATCAATATATTTTTCTCTTTCTACTCTTTTTTCAGCAATTTTTCTAACTATAAAATAATATTCATTTTGATTTATATACCTAAAAGCTAAATCCTCAAGTTCCCATTTGATTTTAGACATTCCAAGTCTATGGGCAAGAGGTGCATATATGTCAAAGGTTTCTTTTGCTTTTTCTTTCTGTTTTTTTACAGGCATGTATTTAAGTGTTCTCATATTATGAAGTCTATCTGCTAATTTTATAAGTATTACTCTTATGTCATCTGCCATTGCAAGGAGCATCTTTCTAACGTTATCAGCTTGCTGCTCTTCCTTAGTTTTGCATTCTATTTTACCTAATTTAGTAACACCTTCTACTAAGTTTGCAACTTCTACACTGAATTCCCTTTCTATGTCTTCATAGCTAAATTGTGTATCTTCTATTACGTCATGAAGGAGTCCTGCTACTATGGTGCTAGTATCAAGTCCCATTTCTACCAATATATAAGCTACTTCTACAGGATGGCTTATATAAGGTTCTCCAGATTCCCTTTTCTGTTTTTTATGAGCTTCATCGGCAAAATAATAAGCCTTTTCTACTATTTTTTTATCTACGTTATTACAGTTTTTATCTATTAACTCCATTAATTTTTCTAACATACCGATACTCCCTAAAATCAATGGCTGGTTTAACAAACCAGCCATTATTTTTTACTAATATTATATTATATACTAAAAAAACTTGCAATTTGAAATTTTATATATCCTAAACATTATATTTAGTAAGAGAAATTACATCATAGCCTTCTAATTTTTCCCTACCTTTTAAATCCGTCAATTCTATAACAAATCCTATAGTAACAACTTCCCCACCTGCTTGTTCTATAAGTTTCACCACAGAAGCAGTAGTGCCACCTGTTGCAAGCAAGTCATCAATTATTACCACTCTATCTCCCTTTTTTATTGCATCTTTGTGCATTTCAAGTACATCACTGCCATATTCTAAGTCATAACTAACACTAAAAGTATCATAAGGCAACTTTCCTTTTTTTCTTATAGGAACGAAACCTGCACCTATGGCATAGGCTATAGGTGCTCCAAATAAAAATCCTCTTGCTTCAGGCCCTACTACTACGTCAATATGTTTATTTTTTAAATATCTAGCTATTTTATTTACTGTATGCTTAAAAGCTGTTTTATCCTGCAGCAAAGTAGTTATATCTTTAAAACTTATTCCTTCCTTTGGAAACCCATCTATTACTCTTATTTTATCTTTTAAATCCACCTGTAATCCCCCCTAAAAATAACTTAATCATTCCAATAGAAACCTACTTTACAATTATATATTAAATATTGATACATATTCAAGTTTAAGAGATTTTTACCTTTATATAATCTCATTTTTCAAATATTTAGCTATTTGTTCTGCTCTATCCATATTTTCAGTTATAAAAAGCTCTACTGCAATCCTTGCATTATCTATATATCTCTTATTCTTAATTGAACACATCATTTTATTTGACAATTCACATACATTCTCCATATTCACACTAGAAATATCGTTCACTTTAAGCAGTGCCCTTACTCCATAATTATTTGTACATTTTAAATAATACATACCTTCATTTACCATTATCTTATTTTCACCAGTTATATCAATTCCACGAGAAAAAATACCTAAAGCTACAAGATCTAAATACTTACTTATGTACTTCATATCATAATACATTGATATGGCCTGAGATAACTTAAAGGTAACACCTACCGCTGTTAAATCTTTAAATGGATATGTACACTGTTTCTGATTGGGATTCACAATAATGGCTTTCGGCAAAATTTCCCCAGATTTATGGTAATCTGTTATTATAACATCAATACCCAAAGTTTTGCATAACTCTATCTGTGAAATGCTTTGAATTCCACAGCCAGCTGTTATTATAACCTTTGCACCTAAAAATTTTATGTGGTTTTTTATTATATCTGACTTTATACTATAATCATTAATTTTATCAGAAATAAAATATTCTACATCTGCATTTAAATATTTTAACACTAATAACATAAGTGACACCGAAGTTATACCATCCAAGTCGCATGTACCATAAATTACAATTTTTTCTCTCTCATTTACTGCTTTTATTATTCTTTTTAAAGCTTTCTCCATATCCTTTAAAAGAAAAGGGTTATGCATACCTAAAAAATTAAAATCCTGTATATTATCTTTTTGCCTCTCCATAATAAAATCCTCCAAATTTATCGAAAGCACTTATATTATAAATGATATTGTCTTCTATTACAAATACATTATGGTTAGATTATTTGCAATAAAAAAATCCAGAGTACCAATATACTCTAGATTTTTTATTTTATCATATTTAATGTATATTTTATAGCTTATTCACTTACTGTATGCAACTTTTTTTTATTTCGAAGCATATGTTTCTTTATAATTACCCAGCACGGACTAGCTATACATATAGAAGAATAGCATCCTGTAATTATTCCTATAAGTATCGGCTCTGAGAAAATTCTTACAGAAGGCACTAAAACATATACTGATGTTAGAGTTATTACAACAGTCAATACTGTATTTATAGATCTTGCCAATGTCTGAGTTACACTGGCATCTGCAACAACTATAGGTTCCTGTCCTCTCATATATTTTTGATTTTCTCTTATTCTATCAAAAACAACTATAGTATCATGGACAGAATAACCTATAACCGTAAGTGCTGCTGCTATAAAGTTAGAATCTATGGAAACTCTAAGTACTGCGTATACAGAAAGCATTACAAGCACATTGTGAGTTAATGATATAATAGCTGCTATACCAAAACTTAACTCAAATCTTATACCTATGTATATAAACATAGCTATAATTGCCACTATAACAGCTTGCAAAGCTTTGGTCCTTGTTTCTTGCCCTATAACCGCACCTATATTTTCTTGATTCGTCAAACTACTTTTTTTATACTTTGCCTTTATAGCTTTTACAATATTACTAACATCATTGTTAGTTAAAGTGGCAGCCTTTATAGATATAGATTTATTATCTACTTTATTGGATTGAAAATCACTGGAGTATTTCTTTACTATATTATCTACATCCTGTTTATTAAAATCCTGACCCACATTTATTTCAACTACTGTACCGCCTTTAAAATCCAGTCCATATTCAAGACCTTTAGTAGCCATAGTAAATATTCCAATAGCAATTATTATAAGGGATATAGTAAACCATATTTTTCTTTTCTCAATAATCTTATACATATTACTTTACTACCCCCTTTCTAAAGTCATGCACACCAAAGGTTCCAATTGTCTCTTTATGGTTAAACCAACCCATATTAGCTAGTAACTTCATAAGAGTTCTAGTTACCGTTATAGCCGTAAACATACTCAAAATTGTACCTATAATAAGCGTAAGTGCAAATCCTTTTACGGAACCTGTACCAATATTATAAAGGACACATCCTGAAATAATAGTAGTTATATTTGAATCCAGTATTGACGTCATAGCTCTTCTAAATCCCGCATCTACAGAGGCCCTAATGGATTTACCACTTTTAAGCTCCTCCTTAGTTCTCTCAAATATAAGTATATTGGCATCTACTGCCATACCTACTGTTAACAAAAACGCTGCAATACCAGCTAATGTCAAAGTTACATTTACGTTAGCAAAAGCTGCTAAAACTATATATACGTATAGTACAAGTGCTATATCTGCAACAAGTCCAGGTAATCTATAATATAAAAGCATAAATATCATTACTAGTCCTATACCTATTTTACCTGCTAATATACTAAGTGGGAGTGCATTTGCACCAAGAGAAGCTCCTACAGTTTTAACCTGTACTGGTTTTACAGTAACTGGAAGTGCGCCTGATTTTATCAGGTTTGCCTTTGTTTGAGCCTCTTTCATGGTCATGTGACCGCTTATAATAGCTCTACCATCCGTTATATGTGCATCTACCTGCGGATCCGACAGTTTATCCTTATCTAAGTAAATAGTAATTTTTTGTCCCATAAATTTTTGAGTGGCATCTGCAAACTTCTGAGCACCTGATTGAGTTAGCTCCAAATTTATTACACCTTGGCTGCCGTTTTGAGAGTCAATAGAAGCTGTAGCATTTTTTACATCCTTACCTGTAAGTATAGTATTGTTATCCGGTCCAACAAACTTAAGATCACCAGTTTTTGCTACACCATCTACTACTTCTTTTGCATCAAATTTTCCAGGTATATCAATTCTTATCCTGTCTTTTCCTTCTCTTACAGTCGTAGTTTCACTTACTCCTAATTTATTAACCCTTTGTGAAATCATGTCTACAGTTCTATTTACAGTATCTTGATCTACATTTTTAGACTGTATTTCTTCAAGTACAGAAACTCCACCTTGAAGGTCAAGTCCTTTGTTTATTACTTCACTAAATGGCTTCAATTTATATCCACCTAAAGTTACTCCATATGCTCCAGTATAAGCTAAAAAGCCTATTAAAATTACGCATAGAAAGAAAACTACGGTACTTTTCGCCTTAGATTTCATTTTTATCCTCCTTCGTCAATAACCAAATACCTTTATCCTCACCTGTTTACATTAGCAATTATATTACTTAAAAAAAACACCGTCAATACACATATTGCAAATAAAGTAATATGATGTATTAAGTTTTTGTAAATGTTATTACTATTTTTTCAAAATTCTACTTTTAAGTGCAATGGCACACTCAATTCTCTTTTTCTGCATTTTACATCCAAGACTATATGGTATGTTCATATCTTTATTGAAATTGTAATTATTAGCCTGACAGCCGCCACTGCAGTAAAATCTTGCCCAACATTTTCTGCATTCCGGTTTATTGTATATATGAGCAGACTTAAATTGCTTAGGAATGTCTTTCCTCAAGTTGTCAACGTCACTTAAATTTCCCATCTTAAAATCTTCATTACCTACAAATTGATGACAAGGATATATATCTCCATCTGGTGTTATAGCTACATACTCATGTCCTGCCCCACATCCTGATATTCTTTTATATACACAAGGACCGCCTGTAATATCTATATTAAAATGGTAAAATTTAAACTTTCCTCCTTCCTTGTTTCTTCTAATCATTTCATCATACAATTTATCATATTGTTCATAAATAACCGGAAGGTCTTCTTCTCTAAGAGATAATGGATCATCCTTTGGGAGTACAACAGGTTCTACAGATATTTCATCAAATCCCTGATCTGCAAGGTATTTTATATCTTCAAAAAAATCAGTATTGTTTCTAGTAAAAGTACCTCTTGCATAATATTGTTTAGACTTGTCCCTCATTTTTACCATCTTTTTTATTTTAGGCAGTATGGAATCAAAACTTCCACTTCCATCAATTCTAACTCTTACTTTGTCATTTACTTCTTTTCTTCCATCAATACTAAGTACTATATTTCCCATATTTTTATCAAGATAATCCATTATCTCATCGTTTAATAGGGTAGCATTAGTAGTCATTGTAAATCTTATATTTTTGTTGTGCAGCTTTTCCTGCTTCTTAGCATATTCTACAATTTCCTTTACTTCATCAAAGGCCATAAGTGGTTCTCCACCAAACAAATCAACCTCTATATTTTTCCTAGGTCCTGATTTTTCTATGACAAAATCAATGGCCTTTTTTCCTATTTCTGCAGACATGAGTTTTCTTCGTCCTTTGTACTCACCTTCATCTGCAAAACAATATTTGCATCTCAAATTACAATCATGGGCAATATTAAGGCATAATGCTTTTATAAATGAAGGTTCACTTTCATGCTTTTTTGCAATTCCTTCATATAAATCTTTAGAATACAACATTTCTTTTTCAATTAGCTGTTGTATCTCACCATAAGCCTCCTCAACTTCTTCTTTCTTATATTTATCTTTAAGAAGTTCTACCGCCTTTTCAAGTTCTGGCAGTCCTTCATCATCTAAAATATCATATACTAGTTCATCAATTTCATGAAGTGTACCAGAGTTTACATCTATAACATATCTATATCCACCCTGGACAAATTTATGAATATTAGCCAAATTGTTCTCCTCCTAATAAAAGTGTATAATTTTTCGTTATATAAATTTTAGGCAGTAACTATTTTTGTTACTGCCTAAAATTCATATTAGTTTTCACAAGCTAAATTGGCAACTGTGCAAGAAGTTTTGCATGCTGATTGGCATGAATTAGCACATTCCTTGCATCCTGGTTTTTTTAAACTTTCTTTTATATTAGCATTATTTAAAGTTTTTATATGTTTCATACTAAGTTCCTCCAATTAATAAAGTTATCTGTTTGATTATAACATAAACCTATAATAAAATAAAGTTGTCCACAAATGTGAAATTCAAGAAATTCCTTATAAGTTAATTGCGATCATACCTGATAAAGCTCCTACTATAAGGTCAAGCAACAATCGTTTTACTCCATAGGAACTTATAGCTGCAGAGTTTCCAGAGACTACAGAAACTATATACAGTATAAACAAATATAAAAGAGTTACTCCAATACCTACAAGCCATCCTTTTTTACCTATTCTTCGCACTGCATAAATAACCCCATACATTATACTAAGTATGTTTGTAATCACATAAAATATGTATCTTACTCTTGAACCTATATCTATAAAAGTCATTATAACTGCAAAAATTAAAAGTAAAACAACTGTAATTGTAAAACCTCTAAGAACTCCTTCCACTGCAGGAAGATAATTACTACCTTTTTCCAAATTAAAGCACCTCCCATCTAATAGTATTTATGTAGATAAAAGGTGCTTTATACCTAATTTTTAAACTTCTTTTTTTTCTTCTTTTTTTTCTTCTTTTTTTTCCTCTATTTTCTTAGAAGAATTTTCTTGACTTTTAGGTTCAGATAAAATATTTAGTACTCCTGTCTTATCTAACTTTATCCTAACTCTATCTGGTCCTGTTTGAATAGTTATATTTCTATCCTGAATATTTACAACTTTTCCTATTATGCCACCTTTAGTCATAACCTCATCATTAACCTTAAGGCTTTCAAGCATTGCATTATATTTCTTTTTTCTCTTGCTTTCTGGTAGAAATATAAGTAAATAAAAGATTACTACTATAAATAAAAGTGGTGCTAATCTAACCAATGAATCCAATTTTTTCACCTCCTTTTTTTAACAGAGTTTTTAATTTTATTGATTCCATTCCTCGAGCTTTTCCCTTTTATATTTAGGAAAATAGTCTCCATCAATAGAATCTCTTATTTCTTTCATTAAATTATTATAAAAATACAAATTATGAAGCACACATAGCCTCATAGCAAGCATTTCTTTTGCCTTAAACAAATGTCTTATATATGCCCTAGTGTAATTTTTACAAGTAGGACACTGGCATCCTCTGTCGATAGGGAAATCATCCAACTGATATTTGGCATTTAAAAGATTTAGCTCTCCTTGTGATGTAAACACATGAGAATGTCTTCCATTTCTAGCAGGAAGTACACAATCAAAGAAATCTACTCCTCTTTCCACTGCTTCAAGTATATTTGCTGGAGTTCCAACTCCCATCAAATATATAGGCTTATCCTGTGGAAGATGAGGAACTACTTTTTCTATAATTCTATACATTTCCTCGTGAGTTTCCCCTACAGCTAAACCTCCAATAGCATATCCGTCTAAATTCATTTCACTTATTATTTTAGCGTGCTCTATTCTTATATCATCGTAGACACCACCTTGATTTATACCAAACAGCATCTGCTTATTATTTATAGTATCTGGCAAAGAATTCAATCTATCCATTTCAACTTTACATCTTTTGAGCCATCTTGTGGTTCTTTCAACAGAACGTTCAACATAATCTTTGGGAGACGGGTTTTCTATGCACTCGTCAAAAGCCATAGCTACAGTAGATGCCAAATTACTTTGAATTTGCATACTCTCTTCAGGTCCCATAAATATTTTACTTCCATCTATGTGTGAATTAAAATATACTCCCTCTTCTTTTATCTTTCTAATCTTTGACAGAGAAAATACCTGAAATCCTCCAGAATCAGTTAAAATAGGTCTATCCCAATTCATAAATTTATGTAATCCACCAAGTTTTCTTATGATCTTATCTCCAGGTCTTAAACTTAAATGATAAGTATTTGAAAGTTCCACCTGGCATCCAATTTCTTTTAAATCGCAGGTAGAAACTGCTCCTTTTATAGCTGCCAAGGTACCTACATTCATAAAAACTGGAGTTTGAACTACTCCATGAGGTGTAGTAAATTCACCTCTTCTAGCACTTCCCTGTTTCTTTAGTAATTTATACATTCAAACACCTCAAATCTATTTTAAGAACATAGCATCTCCAAAACTAAAAAATCTATATTTTTCTTTAACTGCACAGTTATATGCATTTAGTATTTTTTCTCTTCCACAAAGCGCACTTACAAGCATTATAAGTGTAGACTCGGGTAAATGAAAATTTGTTATAAGTTTATCTACTACTTTATATTTATATCCAGGATATATAAATATATCCGTCCAACCAGATTGTTCTCTGACTCTTCCATTTTCATCTCCAATGGTTTCAAGTGTTCTACAGGAAGTAGTACCCACTGCAATTATACTTCCTCCTTTTTCTCTAGTTCCATTTATCATATCTGCAGTTTCTTTCGTCATGCAGTAGTACTCTGAATGCATATTATGTTCTTCTATATTTTCAACCTTTACAGGTCTAAAAGTTCCAAGTCCAACATGTAAAGTCAAGAACGCAAGTTTTACTCCTCTATCTTCTATTTTTTTCAGCAGTTCCTTGGTAAAATGAAGACCTGCTGTAGGAGCTGCCGCAGAGCCTTCTTCTTTAGAATACACTGTCTGATACATTTCCTTGTCCTCTAATTTTTCTTTTATATATGGAGGCAGAGGCATTTGACCAAGCCTATCAAGTACTTCTTCAAATATTCCTTCATATTCAAACTTAACAATTCGATTTCCATCTTCTTTTACTGAAACTATTTCTGCCTTAAGTTCTCCATCTCCAAAGCCAAACCTACTTCCTACCTTAGCTCTTTTTCCAGGCTTAACTAAAGTTTCCCAGGTATCATCTTCATTTCTCTTTAGAAGTAAAATTTCCATTTTACCACCGCTGCCTTCTTTTGCACCTATAAGTCTTGCTGGCAAAACTCTAGTATCGTTTAATACAAGGCAGTCACCTGGATTCAAATAATCTAGTATATCTTTAAATACCTTATGCTCTATATCACCAGTTTTTTTATCAAGCACCATAAGCCTAGCTTCATCCCTTTGCATTAAAGGATGTTGTGCAATTAATTCCTCTGGTAAATAAAAATCAAAATCTGTAACTTTCAATATTTTCACTCCATTCATCTTGTGTAAATCACATTTTGTCGTCAAACAATGAAGACTGGTTAAAATTTTTTTTAGAATTTGTACTTCTCTTTCTGTTAAAATGCCTATAGGCACTGTCTGATGCCACTCTACCTCTTGGGGTTCTTATTATAAAACCTTTTTGGAGTAGATAAGGCTCATACACATCTTGTATAGTATCTAGCTCTTCTCCTATAAAATAGGCTAAAGTTTCTACTCCCACAGGACCTCCATTAAAATTGTCAATTATGGCTTTTAATATTTTATTGTCTATACTATCAAAACCTTCATTATCAACTTCCATCATTTCAAGAGCTGCTTGACTTGTTTTAATATCTATTACACCATTTCCCTTAACCTCGGAATAATCTCTAACTCTCTTTAATAATCTGTTTGCAATCCTAGGAGTTCCCCTAGACCTTTTTCCTATTTCAAAAGCTGCATCCGTTTCTATTTTTACTTTAAGTATATCAGCTGATCTAACTATAATTTCACTGAGTTCATCTTCTCCATAAAACTCCATAGGACATAGTACCCCAAACCTATCTCTTAGTGGTGCTGTTAAAAGTCCCACCCTTGTAGTAGCACCTATTAAAGTGAATTTAGGTAGATCCAATCTTATAGACTTTGCTGCAGCTCCTTTTCCTATAACTATATCTAGTGCATAATCCTCCATAGCAGGATATAATATTTCCTCTACACTTCTATTTAACCTGTGTATTTCATCTATAAAAAGTACATCCATATCATTTAAACTGGTAAGTATTGCAGCCAGGTCTCCTGCTCTTTCTATAGCTGGTCCCGAAGTAATTTTTAGGTTTCCTCCCATTTCCATAGCAATTATATTAGCAAGAGTAGTTTTTCCAAGACCTGGTGGTCCATAAAGAAGTACATGATCTAGTGCTTCTTTTCTGTTTCTAGCCGCCTCTATAAATATCTTTAATTTATCCTTTACCTTTTTCTGACCTATATATTCATTAAGTCTCTTAGGTCTCAAACTGTACTCATTTTCTGTATCTTCTTTAATGTTAAGGGGGGTAACTATTCTATCTTCCATACCTATCACCTAACCTAATTCATTAAAAATTTAAGAGCTTTCTTTATCATATCCTCAGTAGAACTTTCTTTTGTTTTATCTATGGAAGCTAAGGCTTTATTTCCTTCCTTTTCCGAATATCCAAGTGCTATAAGAGCCTCCAAAACCTCAGTAGTATTTTGAGTTGCATTTATATTGCCAATATTATCCTCTCCATTGGTAATTTCACCTACATCTATCTTATCTTTAAGTTCAAGTATGATTCTTTGGGCGGTTTTCTTACCTATTCCAGGAGCCCTTACCAAGTTTTTTTCATCTTCAGATATTATAGCATATTTTAAATTATTTACGTCACTTATTGATAAAAGTGAAAGTGCTGCTCTTGCCCCTATACCATTTATAGTAAGCAAAAGGTTAAACATACTCAATTCTTCTTTAGTTAAAAAGCCGTACAACCCTATAAAATCTTCTCTCACTATCTGCTGCAAATACAACACTATGTTTTCTCCTACCTTTGGAGTTTTTGCAATAGTACTGCCAGATGTATTTATTTTATAGCCAATTCCATTATTCTCAACTACTATATAATCTTTATTTACACCTTTATATATTCCCTTTATATATTCATACATCTAAAATTCCTCCAAAATATCGAGACTTATTAAAATTAAACAAAGCGTTATATTGTAACATATAATACTTTATCATTTTAAGTACTTTAGTTCAAGTACTGCAATTGGCAATATAAAATTTGCTAAATAACAAATAACAGATAATGATACTTTTTTCACTAACGTCAGAAAGTATTAAAATTATAGATTTCCTGAGGTACGAAGGAGTCATCATTATTTGGACTTTAATCTTTTTTAAATTTTTTAATAATATAAATAAAAAAGCCTCAAAGGCTATTATTCATAGTCTTCAAGGCGTGATTCTGCTTCGTCTCTTGTATTACACTCAAAGTACTTATCTCCCTTAGTTAAAAGCCTTATATCTTCTTCTTTTAATTTGCTTGTCTTTATATCAGTTACATCTCTCTTTTCATTTTCTATAAACATATTCCCCTGATTATCTGTCTTATATATAGCAATTAGACCATTCTTTATTCCAAGTACATATTTATTAGGCTCATATTTATCCACTTCTTTTACAAGTACTACTTCTTTTGCACTGAACTTATTAACCTTATATCCAGCAGTTTTGTATATATTTTCAACTTCATTTTTGGTCTTACCTGCTAATTTTCCAGCCAATTCTTCTTTTTCCGTCTTAAGTTCTCCACTTTTATTATATTTTATTTTAAATATAATTTTAGCTTTTTCAGGAACAGTTGTATTTATACTAGAATTTGTCTTCACAGTGTCATAAGTTTTATTTCCTTGTCTAACTTGTTTTATTTCTCTATCCATGTTTACATTTTGAAATCCAACTACACATATGTAGCAACTTAAACCTAAAATTAAAATAGTAAATATAACTAATACTATTGTACGAACTTTTCTATTATCCATAATATCCCTCCTTTTTGAATATTATGGACACTTATCTTAATTATATACACTATATTAGGATTATTTTAATTTTATAGTAGTATTATTCTTATCGCAGAATAATATTTCATTTTTAATCACAATATTTCCCTGTATATCACTTCTCCATACTGTAATTCCTTTATTTATCAATCTTTTTTCAACTCGTTTATCTGGTGTATTTATTCCATCACTAGTTACAATTGCTACTTTAGGTTGTAACTTATTTAAAAATTCTCTCATTGTGCTGGTATTAAGACCATGGTGCGGCACCTTTAGTACATCACATTTTTTAAGTTGTTTTGTCCTTATCATGTCATTCTCTTCTCTTTTCTCACAATCTCCTGCAAATAAATAATTTAAACTTCCTATTTTTCCTTGAAGTACAATTGAATTGTTGTTCTCTACACTGTCATCTTTAAAGATAGGCCCAACAACTTTAAGATTCATACCATAATGTTTTACACTCCAACCTCTTCTTATATATTCCACAGATACTCCCATTTTAATCAATTTATCTTCTATAGAATATTTAATATTGTTTTCATGATCAGGTAAATATACTTTATGAACCTTTACCGATTTAGCTATATTACATATACCATCATAATGATCATCATGATAATGAGTTAGTATTATCCCTTCTATTTTATTTACATTATTTGAACTTAAATATTTTATAACCCTGTTAGTATAGTATGCAGCTCCTGAATCTATTAAATAATTTTTATTAGCTAACTTTATTAAAGTGCAATCACCTTGGCCTACATCTATAAAATGTACTTCACAAATACCATATTTAGCAAAAGTACTATTACCCATAAACATTATAATAATAAATACCATAACAATTAATTTTTTCTTCAAATTAATACAAGCCTCCATATATTAGGCATTTGAAAAAATAGGCTAGCATACTGACTAGTTATTTTTTTGAAAATGCCTTAATTATTGTATTTATTTTTTGTATAAAAATCAGTTATATTCTAAAGTTTCACAAAAAATAATCTAAGGTATATAAAAGAAAATAACCAGTAAAATATGCTAGATACTGACTAGTTATTTTTTTAAATATGCCTAAGTAAAATATGGTATACTAATAATAAAAATATTTAAACAATAAAAAGGAGTGAAGTTGTTCTTATTAACCTAATAATTCATGGTTGATATAGACATTATAATTATGAAACTTAAAAAAATCATATCTATATTCGTTGTTATTGTTTTAGCATTATACGGTTCATTTTATGTAAGGAATAAATTAATTAATAGGCATAATAGAGTTAACAGAGCTGTAGTAAAAGTCGTTATACCTGAAGGATATACAAATGAACAAATAGGAAAGACATTAGAAAAATCAGGATTAGTTACAGAAAAAGATTTTATAAATCAAGTGGAAAACTGGTCAGATAACAGTTACTGGTTTTTAAAAGGTCTTCCTCAGGACAAACATAGGCTGGACGGTTTTTTATATCCTGCTACATATACTTTTGAAAAAAACACATCAAGTAAAGAAATCATAAATGAAATGCTTAAAACTTTTGAAACAAATATAGAACCAAGTAAAAGTTATATAACTAAAAATAATTTAAGTATAAGAAATGTTGTAATAACAGCCTCTCTAATAGAAAAAGAAGCCCGAAAAGATGTGGACAGGCCAAAGATAGCCAGTGTTATTTACAATAGATTAAATAAAAATATGCCATTACAAATAGATGCAACTATTCTCTACGTAATAGGACATAAAGATAAGGTATATAATAGGGATTTAACTGTAAAATCTCCTTATAACACCTACTTAAATAAAGGATTGCCGCCATCTCCAATATGTAATCCAGGGACAAAGTCCATAAATGCTGCAATTCATCCTGAAAGAACTAATTATCTTTATTATGTATTGGACACTAAGACCAATACACATGTATTTGCAGAAACCTATGCCCAGCATATTAAGAATGTGTCTTTATATGGAAAGTAAAAAAGTTTTTTCTTGAATAACGTTTATATTCAATGTTTAATTATTAATTTACTCAAATTTTCACACATATAAAATTTTGACTTAATAAAAACAATGCGAAGTAAAGCTTGTCAAGTTAAGAATTAATAATGAAGAATTAATAGCTCATAGGCCCCCTCATAAAGCTGGAATAATTAACTCAGTTAATTTAAAATTAATTTAGAGTTTTGAGAGGGGGTTTTTATGAATTTCATAAGAAAATATACAGAAGAAGAAAGAGTG
>NZ_LROS01000024.1 GCF_001675165.1 Clostridium ragsdalei P11 | reverse complement strand
GAACACGAGGAGATAGGTCAGAGGTGTAAGCAGGGTAACTTGTTAAGCTGACTGATACTAATAGGTCGAGGGCTTGACCAAATAAAAAACGAAAGAAAAAAATTTACTGTGCAATTTTGAGAGGACAAATAAAATGAAGTTGATAATTGACAATGGAGAGTTGACAGTTAAAGACATTAATTTCAATTTGATTTGAATTTCTAAAAAGTAATATATAAGAAAATTGATAGTAACGAGTACAGCGAGGAAAATGCTGAACGAGGAGCGGAACTTACTGAGGTAATTGAGCACCGTAGAGAGGTATTTGACGAAGCTGGGCGAAGTTAATAGCAATTTTCGATAATAATCTGGTGGTAATGACGTGAAGGTAACACCCCTTTCCATACCGAACAGGAAGGTTAAGCTTCACAGTGCCGATGGTACTGCAGGGGAGGCCCTGTGGGAGAATAGGTCGCTGCCAGGTAAGTAAAAATACCCATTGTATAGAACATTCTATGCAATGGGTATTTAAGTATATGCTTAAAAGTAAATTTTTTTAATAAGGAAAAGTTGAGGATATTATGAAGGTGATGAAAAGATGAAGTGTTATTTAACGCTTCATCTTTTTTATTTTAAAAATTAAGGGAACTTTAAGGTTTCGTTAAGAGGCATGAAAGTATACACCTTTAAACTTAAATATGTAAAAATTAAATTTAAAGGTAGGATGTATATGGATAATTTTTTTAAAACTATGAAAATAAGAAAAGTGATACTGGTTTATGCTGCTGTAGTAATTTTTTTCTGCATAATTTCTGAACTAAGTTTTGTAAAATCAACAGGAATATTAGACGAAAATTTATTTTTACTATTATGCAATTTAGGGGTTTTAGTATGGTTTGTGTTAGAATTGAGAAAAGTGGGCTGCGATATAAGAAATAAAATATTTAATTTGAAAAGAGATTTAACTATCAAAGACATAACACTTAGTATTATAATAAATATTACTATAACTATTGGACTTTTTATAATTATAATTTATGCTTTCATTAGTTTATCACCTTCACTGACGAAAGAAATTCTTGGAGAACTAAATAAAACTGATACAAGTTCCTTATATAGCATCATTATTAATGGTATTGCAGCTTCATTTATAGCACCTGTAGTAGAAGAGCTAATTTTTAGAGGAGTTGTACTTAACAGGTTAAAAGCAAAAATTGGAGTTATGAAAGCAGTAGTACTGTCTTCCATTTTATTTGGAGCTATTCATTATGAAGTGGGAATGATATCTGCAGTTGTTTTTGGTATATGTATGTCACTTATATATTTGAAAACTAAAAATATATTTGTTACTATATCAATCCATGTTATAAATAATTTCATAGTTTTTGTTCTGCAAATTGTATCATTTTTTATCGATAATAATACAGCTAAACAGAACATTACTTTAAATAGTTTTAATTCATTGTGGCTTGTGCTTGGAATTGCTTGCTTTGTTATAGGAACAGCTTTGAGTATTTATTTTGTTAAAACAAATTGGAATAAAGAAATTACAGCATAAAAGGAGAATGTTTATGGATTTTGAATTACTTAAAGGGACTAGGACAAGATATTTATTTTTAAAAATGCTTTGCATACTTGCGTTAGGTATAGGAATACTTGTAGTACTTGGGAAAATTTTTAAAGTACATTTGACAGATAGTTATATAGAAATTTGTGCACTTATAATAACAGTACTATGGTTTCTGATTACTTTAAAGTTTATGAAAAATAATAATATAAATGTCTATGATTTTGTAAAGAAACCTTCTAAAAAAGGATTTGCATTAGAGCTTCCAGTGAATTTAATAATAACTTATATGGGAGGCATGGGATTTATTTTGATAATGCTAGTTTTAGTAAGTTATATAAACCCAACTATGTTAAGCAGTGTTCAGTCAAATTTGGTAAATAAATCTCCTAAAATAAATACAAATTTTATTATAGGAATTAGTTTCATGTCAACAGTTATTATAGTACCTATAGTAGAAGAATTTATTTTTAGAGGAGTACTTATGGGTAGGCTGTACAATAAATATGGAATGGGTAAATCAATATTGTTTTCTTCAGTTATTTTTTTCATTATGCATTTAAATATCAACCCTATGCTTTTACTTTTGGGAATAAGCTGTGCTCTTCTTGTATATAAGTATAAGTCACTGGTTCCTTCAATTATACTGCATATGTGCAACAATTTTATTACTTTTATAAATGGCTTGAAAAGCAGCGGCGGCGGAAACAATTTGTTAAATGTTAATTCTAGCTTTATGATTGCAGGTATTATATTATTTATTATATATGTTTTATATTCTTATAGAAATTATAGAAAATGCAAAAAAGCATTTTAAAGGAAGGAAAGCTTGTATTTATGAAAAAAATTTTAATTGCTGATGATGAGCAAGAAATAATAGAGCTGCTGACATTATATCTTGAAAGGGAAAATTACGAAGTGTTTGGAGCTTATGATGGATTTTCAGCGTTGGATATTTTAAAAGATAAAGCAATTGATATTGCAATAATTGATATAATGATGCCAAATATGGACGGATATCAGCTTATAAAAAAAATAAGAGAAAAATATAAAATCCCTGTAATTGTTATGTCAGCTAAAAGTGAAATAAGCGATAAGATATTGGGCCTTGAACTTGGGGCAGATGATTATATAACTAAACCTTGTGATCCACTGGAAGTAATGGCAAGGGTAAAGGCACAGCTTAGAAGATGCTCTGAATTTAATTGTAATGAAGAAAAGGATACGGAAACTATAGTAGTTGGAGAGTTAAAACTCGATACTAATTCCTGTGTCATTTATAAAGGGGATAAACCTATATCAATTACATCCACAGAGTACAAGCTCTTGTTACTTCTAATGGGCAACCCTAAAAAAGTTTTTACTAAAAAGCAGATTTTTGAGTCTGTTTGGAATGAACCCTTTTATGGTGATGACAATACAATAATGGTTCACATTAGCAAATTGCGAGATAAAATTGAAGAAGATTCCAAAAAACCAGTGTATTTAAAAACCATAAGGGGACTTGGATATAAATTTGAAAGTAAAAAGTAATCAAGGTATGGAGTGTATCATATATGTTTTTTGAAACATTAAAAAACCTAAGAAAAAAGTTTAAGAGATTATATATTACTATGTTTAAAAATTATATTATATTTGTATTTTTAATGCTGCTTGTTTTATCAGGCACTATAGGTTTTATGATTTTTAGCATAGGAAAGATGGTTTCATCAGAAGACTACGTAAAAGATACTCAGAAATTTTTTATGGCATCGAAAATAGTAAAAAGTGATTATAAAAAAATTGATGCATCAAAAATTGTTGCTTCAAAAGGTTGGGTTGAGATACTTAATTCAAATAAAAAGGTTATCTATGTTATAGGAACTAAAAAAGATAAGGTAACAAGTTATACTGAAAATGAACTTTTGAATTTTATGGATTTATCCTATAATAACTTAAAAAGTGGCACTTCTTACTTTTATTCTGTTACAGCTTTTAATAGTAATGGCCAAGATCTTTATTGCATTGTGAAAGTGCCTCCTGGAATAGTGACATTAAATGTGGACATAGCACCTTCCCCGGAAAAGTATATTAAAAAAGCTGCAATTTATATATTGGTAGGTATATTTATAATTATAGTGTTTCTAACAGTATCCGTATTTTTATATGCTTATGTAACTACTAAAAAAGTAGTTATGCCATTAAAAAAAATACTGCAGGGTATAAAGAGAATGACTGAAGAAGATTATTCAACAAGGATTAATTTTAATGCAGAAAATGAATTTGGAGAAATAAGAGATGCTTTTAATTTTATGGCTGAAAAGATTGAAACTTCGATATTTGAAAGAAACAGGATGGAAAATTTGAAACAACAGCTTTTATCAGATATATCTCATGATTTGAAAACGCCATTAACTTCTATTATGGGATATTCCAAGGCACTTAATGACGGTGTGGTAGAAAATGATAAAAAAATTAAACAATATTTAAACATAATATACAATAAATCAAAGAGAACAGTTTCTCTAATTGAAAATCTTCATGAGTTTACAAAACTTGATAATAGCAAGTTTTTAATAAGCAAGGAAAAATGCGACTTTTGTGAGTTTGTACGAGAAATAGTATCTGAATACTATAATGAATTTGAAGAAAAGAATTTTGAACTTGAAATAAACTTACCAGAGGATGAAATTATATATGAATTTGATAAAATAGAGATGGAAAGGGCTATCTCAAATATTATATCTAATATATTGAAGTACAATGAAGCCGGGACAAAGGCAAAAATAGAGTTAACTTATGACAATTCAAAAATACAACTTATAATTGCAGACGATGGAGTTGGCATTGATGAAAGTCTAAAAGAAAATATATTTGAACCCTTTGTAAGAGGAGACAAGTCAAGGTATACAAAAGGTGGTACGGGACTTGGACTTTCTATTGCAAATAAAATAGTACAAAAGCATGGAGGAACTTTGACTCTTGAAAAATGTAAGAAATACAAAACAGTATTTAGGCTAAAACTTTAAAAAGAGAGTGCTGCACTAAGAGTAAATTACTTAGTGCAGCAGTCCCATAGTATTTATTCAGTAGCAATTTTAATACATTTCTTAGTTTAATTTATAAGCTTCTGCAAACGCTGTAGATACTGCATTTGCAATCCTGCCAACTTGTGCAGTGTCACCAATTTTAATTACATTGTGGAAATTTGCATTTAATTTTCCTGCTAAAGTTTGATCAGCATGTACTCCTAAAGAAAGTACTACATATTCAACTGGAAGCTTCTTTTTTTCTCCATCTTTTTCTTCTAATATAACTGACTCGTCTGTAATATCTACTAATTTGTGAGATGGCATGAAAGAGGTGTTCATTTTTTCTAATCTACCTTGTACATCAGTTAAGTTTTGCCAGCTAGCATCAGGACCAATTTTATCCATCATTTCTACAACGTATACTTTATTGTTCATTGTACCTAATAATTCAGCTGTTTCAAGTCCAGTCATACCAGAACCTATAACTGCTACTTTTTTATTTGAAATTTTAACTTTCCCTGATAAAATATCAGAACTTGTACAAACATTTTTACCTTGTACACCAGGAATAGATTTAGGCACTATAGACGTGGAACCTGTGCCTATAAACACTGCATATGGATTCAATTTTTTAATAGATTCTATTGTTGCTGGTGTATTTAAATGAACTTCAACACCTAATTTTTTTAATTGAACTTCAAAATATTTAATAAGCCAATTAATTTTTTCTTTGTAAGGTGGCTTGTTTGCTAAACATAATTGTCCGCCGAGTTCTGAATTTTTTTCAAACAATATTACTTTGAATTTACGTTCTGCTAGAACACGTGCTGCTTCCATTCCAGATGGACCTCCACCTACAACAACTACCATACGTCCATTTCCATCTTGTCTGGAACTATTATAAAACCATTCACGAGCAGCTCTTGCATTAATTGCACAAGAAAATGGTTCACCTTTCATACCATTAACTGCCATGGAATCCATGCAATTTAAACATGAAATACATCTTCGAATTTCATCTACTCTGCCCTCAGCAGTTTTCTTTACCCAATCGGGATCAGCAAGTAAGCCTCTGGCAATTGTTACGCAATCTACTTTTCCTTCTGAGATAACTTTTTCAGCGAAATCAGGATTGCGGATGGTACCTACTCCAAATACAGGCACATCAACTGCTTTTTTAACAGCTTCTGCTAAATATATTTTCCATCCTTCTGGATAAGAAGTAGGTTCCCAAGCTTTATTCATTGTTTCATAAATTCCAGCAGATACGTTTATGGCATCCAGTCCAAAAGGTACAAGGTATTTACAAATTTCAACAGCTTCATCTAACAATAATCCATCTTCCTTAATTGGAAATACAGAATCTCTTAAAAATTCATCTGCAGAGATCCTCATAATTACTGGATATTCACGGCCAATTCGCTGGCGAATTCCTTGGATAATTTCTTTAATAATACGGGCTCTATTTTCGGTACTTCCACCGTATTCATCAGTTCGTTTGTTTGTAAATGGGGAAAGAAATTGATTTAGCATATATCCATGTGCTGCATGAAGTTCAACACCATCAATACCAGCTTTGTAGCATCTTTCTGCTGCATTTATAAAATCTTGTACAAGACTCTTTATTTCTGCGTTTGTCATTTCACGACATGGTGCTTGAGTTAGCATACTTTTAATGCCGCTTGGAGAAATTGTTGGCTTTCCACCAATTACTTCACATACAGTTTGACGTCCTGGATGATGCAATTGAATGAAGATAGCACCATCATAATAATGTACTGCATTTGCAAGCTTTCTAAGACCTGGAATACATTCATCAGTAGCTGCAGAAGATTGGCGGGGCATCATAATTCCAGTATCGTTGTTTACTCGAGTAACTTCATTGATAATAAGTCCTACTCCACCTTTAGCTCGTTCAGCATAGTATGCACATTCACATTCAGAAATTGTTGCATTTTCATTTGCCGTTGCTGATCCCATGGCTCCCATTACAACACGGTTTCGTATTTTTAAGCTTCCAATATTTATTGGAGATAATAAATTTTCATAACTCATAAGTAAATCCTCCTATATTCTTTTATTGATATGTGTCATAGATTTTTTCAAGCAACTTTGGAACCATTTCATCTGTTACAGGAACACCGGCAAAATTGCGCAAAGGCTCACTGAGTACATAATCTGCACAATTTAAAACATCTTCTTTTTTAAGTCCAAGCTTTTTACAAGAAGGAACCTTTAAGGATTTCATAAATTTACGAACACCATCTGCAACTGTTTTTCCAATTACAACACCATCTTCACTATCAATTATAATTCCCATGATTTTACCTACTTTTTTAATTTTTTCAGGAAATTTTGGAGCTGTTAATTCTATTATAGTAGGTGTTACTAATGCACAACCTATGCCATGTGGAATGTGAAAATTAGCTCCAAAGGAATGTGCAATAGCATGTCCAACATGAACTGTAGAATCATTGAAGGATTTACCTGCAAAATTACTTGCTAAAGCCAAATTATCTCTAGCTTCATAATTACCTGGTTCTTTATATGCAACAGGAAGCCAATTTACAATTCTTTTAATTGCATCATAAGCAAGTAAATCAGAATGTGGATTTGGCTGCATGCTTGTTAAGGATTCAGTACAATGTGAAAAAGCATCCATACCTGTATAAACTGTAATGTCCTTTGGCAAACTGAGAGTAAGTTCTGGATCTAAAATTGAAAAAGATGGTACAGAAAAGCATCCTACTTTTTCGTGATTTTTAGTATCTGTAATGACAGCTACAAAGGTACTTTCTGAGCCAGTACCTGATGTGGTTGGTATTAAAATAAATTTTACTGGTGGATTTTTCATAGGCGCATGATGTATCATATCACTAACTGTGATTTCGTTTGCAGCAAAACAAGCTATTCCTTTTGCTGTGTCCAGCACACTTCCTCCACCTACACCGATAATACCGTCTACGTGTTCCTTTTTTGCCATATTACCACCAGCTTCTACTGTGTAATCAGGTGCATCTATTTCTACACCATTAAATATGACAGTTTCTATATTTGCTTTTTTTAAGCTATCTATTGATTTTTGAGAGTGCCCTAAAGCTTCAACTTGTTTATCTGTTACAATCATTACTTTTGTAAACCCTAATTTTTTTGCAATTTCTCCCGTTGAATTAATTGCACCAGCGCCGTAAGCTACTGTACATAGCTGCCCATATCTTCTTATCATGTTTATCCCTCCAAGCAATTATTGTTATTTTTTTATCAACCTTAAGAAAATTATAACACTGCATATTTTCAATATCTTCGTCAAGGTTTGAAAATTTGAATGATATGATTTGTGATTTTTTACAAGTATTAATTGGATATTATTGCTTATGCAATTGTTTACTATGTTAATTTCTGCTATGATTAGATTAGCAAGATAGTTAATATTTCAACAAAGAAGGGATAATTTATGTCTGTACAATTTTCTACAATTACTGGATTACTTGATAAATTCAGCATAAAAGTCCATCTTAAAGAAGATTGTGAATTGATAGGATTTCGATATTTAAATAAAGATGTTTCAGTATATCTTTCTGATTATTTGTATATAGGGAAAGTGTCCAACTTGGCAAAAATGCCTTCTTCTAGCAGAGCAAACTATATGTTATATGAAGATATTCCATTATCTCCTTTATACAAGCAAGAAAGTACGTCCAATATTATTTTAGTTTCTAACAAGAGTGACATTACCTCTATCATAGACATCTTGCAGGACTTATTTGATATGGAGATTAAAATGGTTAATTTAACAAATAAATTGTTAGAACTTTGTCAAGAGGGTACAACTATTCAGCAGCTTTTGGATGTTGGGTATGAAACCCTAGGCAACCCTTTATTATTAGTGGATATTTCTCTTTGCTTTATGGCGCATGCTGGAGGAAATACTATAAAAAATGAACCACTGTGGGAATGGACACTTTCGAAAGGCTATGTAACTGAAGCGTATGTTAATTCAATCATGGAAAATAAAATTGATAGAAATATAGAAAGTGAGCATAATGAAAATTCAGGTCTAATTTTATGGGAATCCGGATTACTAAATCATAGACAATTAGTAGGAAGAGTCTTAAAAAATAAGCAGCCTTTAGCATATTTGAAGATGTTAGAATACAATAAGCCAATTACAAAATATGATGAACAAATGTTAATCACTCTCTGCAGATTTCTTTCTTTGACGATTAAGGGATCTAATGAAAGTTTTTCATCCACTAATCCTTTAGTGGATTCATTTATTACGGCATTGCTCAATCAGAAATTATATGACCATGATGCCATTAGCGAACGTGCAAGAGCATTTAATTTAAAACTTTATGATAATTTATATGTTATTACCATTGAATTAAATGATATAAATAGAAATGAAGATAAAATCTATTACTTGAAAAGAAAAATGCAAAATTATTTTAACAGAGATACAGTAATTATTTATGATAAATATATTGTGGTTTTACTGGATGTTAAAGGAGAAAATATATTTAATGAAAGTGAATTGAACTTATTTGGCAAATTACTAGAGAAACACAATTGTAGGGCTGGTATCAGTAAGGTTTTTCACAATTTATATGATTTATCAGAATATTATAAGCAAACTATTACTAGTTTATCAATTGGAAATCAAATACATAGTTCTGAGCGAATTTTAAATTATAATGATTTTATAGTGACACATATGATTTTAAGTTTTGGAGACAAAGCACATCTTAAAATCCTTGTCCACCCAATTGTAAAACTTTTAATTCATATTGATGAAGAGAAGAATAGTGATTTTTTTAAAACGTTGTGTGCTTATTTAAAACATAATCAGGATGTTACTTTAACTTCAAAAGCTCTCCACATTCATTATAATACTTTAAAATATCGAATTAAACGTATTATAGAGTTAACGAACATTGACTTTAATAATAGTGAACTGCTATTTGAAGTACAATTATCAGAAAAGGTTTTAAAATTAGTAAAACAAATAGGAATTGAAAACTAATTGTGTTAATGATAATATGATAATATCACAAAAATTAAAAGTAAACTCGGAGTGATAATATGAAGTATGTAGATATTAAAAATAAACAAGGATTAACTGAAGAAGAGTTTTTAAAGCAATATGATGATAGTATATATGAAACACCATCTCTTACTGTAGATATGTTGATTTTTACAGTAATAAACGAAAAAAAAGAAAATTACAGGAAGCTTCCAGAAAAATCTTTAAAGATTCTTTTAGTAAAGAGAGGAGATCATCCATGCATTGGGAAATGGGCACTTCCTGGTGGATTTGTAGGTATTAATGAAAGCTTGGACGAAGCAGCTTTACGTGTATTAAGAGCAGAAACCAATATTGATGATATTTATATGGAACAGTTATATACTTGGGGAGAAGTTGATAGAGATCCTAGGACTAGAGTAATAAGTTCATCCTATATGGCACTTGTGGACAGCACTTCATTAAGCATTAAAGCTGGAAGTGATGAAGAAGATGCGGCATGGTTTAATGTCAGTTACAATTTGCTTCAGGAGAAAAAGGAAGCAGTGGAGAAAGGGTATATTTACAAACAGATAGTACAAATAAAACTTTGGAATGAAAATGAGGAATTGTCTGCCAAGATAAAAATTATAGAAAATCCAGACGGTAAAGTAAGTAGAGAAATTATGGAATCTACAGGTATTGCTTTTGATCATGGTAAGTTTATTGAATATGCTATTAATAGGCTAAGGAATAAAATTGAATATACAAGTTTAGCTTTTAATCTTATGCCAGAATTATTTACGTTAACAGAACTTCAGCAGGTTTATGAAGTTATACAAGGAAAAGAACTTTTAGCAGCTGCATTTAGAAGAAAAATTGCAAATATGGTTGTTGAAACAAATCAGTTTACAAAGGATGCTGGGCATAGGCCTTCAAAATTATTTAGATATAATTCAGGATGGAAAAGAAATATGTAAAGAATAAGTTAGTTGACAATATACACATATATATAATACAATTAAAAAAGATAGATTTCATTAAAATAAAAATAGAGAGGTATTTTATGAGCGTGGTAGTATCTAAATAGATTAAATTTTATATTTAAATAAATCTTTGAAAAAGAGGTAGTTTTATACCTTTGTTTGTCATAGATTTATTTAAAGCAATCTATGGAGATACAAAGCTATAAAAAATACCGTTATTATATTTACAGGATAGTTCTTTAGAGCTATCTTAAAGGTATGTATTTTAAGCTGTGGAAATGTCCACAGCTTTTTTTTGTAAAAATAATATTTAATAAGTACAATGTGTCAAAAGTGAAATCTATCTTAAAAATTTGTATCTTCATAGAATATTAAATTCTATGTAAGGAGAAAAGAAAATGAATACAAACACTTTTGATAAATTGCAATATAATGACTTAAAGGAAATAGTAAAATCTTATTGTGTAAGTGGATTAGGAAAAAAGTTAATAGATAAGCTTAAGCCAAGTACAAATTTAAATGTTATAGATAAAAGGCTTAATGAAACTAGTGAAGGAAGAGCCTTATTAGATACTTGTAGTTATATACCTTTAGAGGGAATATTCAATATAGATAATATTATAGATAATGTTGAAAAAGGTATAGTACTGGAGCCAGAAAATTTGACTACTCTTTGTAATTTTTTAAGAGGATGCAGAAAAATTAAGAATTTTATGAAAGATAAGGAATGTTATGCTCCAACATTAAGTTCATATGGTAATTCAATTACAGAATTTACATTTATAGAAGAAGAAATTGAACTTTCTATAAGGGGCAGCTTGGTGGATTCTAACGCTAGCAAAGAATTAAGGAAAATAAGAAGACTTATAGAAAATACAGAAAGCAAGATACAAGATAAATTAGAAAAGTTTCTAAAAAATAGTAGTAATAAAAACTATATACAGGAATTTTTTATAAGCAAAAGAAATGGAAGATATACTATACCTATAAAAGCTGCATATAAGAATCAAGTTCCAGGCAATATAGTAGAAACTTCTTCTAAAGGTTCAACTATATTTATAGAGCCAAATAATATAAGTAAAAGTACAGAAGAATTAACAGCACTAAAAGCTGAAGAGTCAATAGAAGAATATAAAATACTATCTACTTTAACAGCATTAGTATTTGATAATTTAAGAGAAATTAAAATTAATATGGAAGTTATTGAAGAATATGATATGATTTTTGCTAAGGCGAAATACAGTAAGGCTATTAATGGAATGAAGCCTAAAATTAATGATTATGGATATATAAATATAATAAATGGAAAACATCCTTTGTTAAAAGGTAATGTAGTACCTTTAGATTTTAAGGTGGGAGATGATTATAGAACTTTAATAATAACAGGACCTAATGCAGGTGGAAAAACAGTAGTATTAAAAACAGTTGGAATTTTAACTTTAGCAGTTCAATCAGGATTTCATATTTCAGCTGAAGAAGGAACGGAAATATCTGTATTTGAAAAGATATTTGTTGATATTGGAGACGATCAAAGTATAGAAAATGCACTAAGTACTTTTTCTTCCCATATAAAAAATTTAGCAGATATAATTAGCAATAGCAATAAATCTACACTTATATTGTGCGATGAAATAGGAAGTGGAACAGAACCTAATGAAGGAGCAGGACTTGCTATAGCCATATTAGAGGAATTTTATCATAAAGGATGTATTACAGTAGCTACTACCCATTATGGTGAAATAAAGAATTTTTCAGAAATTCACGAAGATTTTCAAAATGCGGCTATGCAGTTTGAAAGTGAAACATTAGAACCATTGTATAAATTAGTTATAGGTAAATCTGGAGAGAGCAATGCACTTTGGATATCTAAAAAAATGGGTATAAAAAACTCTGTACTTGAGAAAGCAGAAAGTTATATAAAAAATAGAGATTATAATTTTAAATTAGTTAAAGAGAGCAAAATTAAAAATAGAAAAGTTGAGGAAGAATTTGATGAACACAAAAACTATTACTACTTTAAAATAGGAGATAGGGTATTTCTTATGGACTATGAAGATTTTGCTATTGTTTATAAAGAAAAGGATAGGTTTAACAATGTTACTGTATTGTATAAAGAAAATTTTATAGAAGTTAATGAAAAGAGAATTAGACTAGAATTAAAAGCAGAAGATCTGTATCCTAAGGACTATGATCTAAATACTCTATTTGTAAGTTACAAAGATAGAAAGTTAGAAAGAGACATTGCAAGAGGATCTAAAAAGGCTTTAAAAAAGATTCAAAAAGAAATAAAAAATCAATATCATAAGGAATGAAATTTTGCACTGTATAAACTTTATTGTGTATTATGAATTAAAATAGGTTATAAGGCGAAAATTTAAGATCTCGGCTTAGAAATCGTTATCCAGGAACGTACCTGCTCTTTACTCTCACTTGGAGAAAAGCAGATATCCCAAATCTTTAATTTGGTGATAGTCGCTTTCACTGTGTGCGTGGGAGTATTAGAGCAGGTAGTTATCGGATAAAGCTTGGTTATGCTTCAGTAATATACTTTATGATAAGGTCAACTGTAGCTAACAATGCATCTACATGCGTTCTTTCATAGGCGTGAGATGCAAAAACACCAGGACCTATAAGGGCTGTTCTAACATCCCAACCAGCACGTAGTGCTGCAGAAGCGTCTGAACCATAGTGAGGATATATGTCTAGCTTATATGAAATATTATTTTTCTTGCAGGTATAAACTAATTTTTTCCTAAGATCATAATCATAAGGACCAGAGGAGTCTTTAGCACAAATACATACGCTATATTCTGATGAATTTTGATCGCAGCCGGGGGCTCCCATATCAACAGCTATGAACTCTTTAGTTTTTTCAGGTAAAGCAGCACTAGAACCATGACCGACTTCTTCATAATTGCTTATATAGAAATTAGTTGTGTAAGGAAGTTTTATATTGTTTTCATGAAGGTATTTAATTACATACATAAGAATAGAAGCGCTAGCTTTATCATCTAGATATCTACTTTTAATAAATTGTTTTTCAGTGATAGTTGTCCTTGTATCTATGCATATATAGTCTCCTACATCAATACCAAGAGCTACCACATCATTTTTAGAGAACACTTTTTCATCTAGTATTACCTCCATGTTTTCAGGAATCCTCTTAAGACTGTTGGCTTCATCACCGCTTATATGGACAGAAGGTTTTATAGTTTGAATAGTACCAGAATAGCTTATATCATCTAAAGTTTTTATAGTACAATTTTCACCTTCAAGTGTTGACATCATATATCCACCAATAGGAACCATGGAAAGAGTGCCATTTTCTTTTATGCCTTTAACCATTGCACCTAATGTATCAATATGGGATGTAAAAGTTCTTTGATAATCGTCATTTATTCCAGTAAAAGATACAATAAGAGCACCTTTATTTGTGGTTTTATAAGGTATATTTATTTTGTTAAGTTCATCCTTGAGATATTGCATTACTAACTTAGTATATCCTGTAGGACTTGGTATAGAAAGAATAGTTTTTAGAATATTTAAAATAGTATTTTTATCATAATCCATAATTTTAATCCCCCAAGTGTAAAATATAGTTTAGTCTCTATAGTTATTTTATGATTACAATATAGTAAGAGTCAATTTTGCTTAGAAAATTATGATCTGAAAATAACACTTTCTTTATTGAACATATATCTTGCAAATGAGATTGCACCAACTATATACACTATCATCCAGCCAAAGGTTATAGCTATATGTGCTGTATTGTGTATTCCAACTAAGAACTCTTTTGTGAGGCAGGAAGCATTAGCTATAGGTATACTAAAAAAATAAGTTTCTATACTTTTACCATCCTTCATCATTGTGGCATAAACCAATATGACAGCTATTATTGTAAAAGGACTTAAATATGTTTGGGCCTCTTTTGATGATTTTGCATAAATACTTATGGACAGCCCTAAAGCCCCAAAAACCATAGTTAAAAGTATAGGCAAAATCATTATCAAAATAATAGTTTCCAATCCTATATTGATGTCATTTGCACCTTGAAACATTCCATTTGTCTGATTCATTGAAATAAATAATCCTGCAAGGTTTGCCAGTGATACTATAATTCCCACTATGGTAATTGCGAGAAATTTCCCCCAAAGCAAGGACATTCTACTTGCTTTTGTAGTTAGAAGTGGTTCTAGAGTACCTCTTTCCTTTTCACCAACGCCTAAGTCCAAAGAGGGTGCTACTGTATTACCAACACTACCAAGGATCAATAAAAGTGGTACCATTATATTAAGCATTAATTTTCCAATACCACTTTCCTTTTTTTCTATAGTATCCTGAGCAACATTTATTGGAGTTAATATTTTAGAATCTATATTTCTTTTTTCCAATCTTTTTGAAACTATATTCTTTGAATATTTATCTATGTAAGAATTTAATATGTCAAAGGCTTCCATACTGTCACTGCTGGAGTTGTCATAAGTTAATGTGATTTTTTCATTCATATCTTTACTTATATTTTCATCAAAATTTTCTGGTATAGTTATACCTGCTAAAATTTTACCATCTTTTACATCTTGTTTTATGTTGTTGGATTTAATTATTTTTACATTCTTTTGTAATTTAAAAAATGATCCTAAATTGCTGCTGCCTTTATCAACCACAGCTATTTTTAAATTGTTTTCTACATTTTTATGACTTGTACTTGTAGCTTTTCCTATAACAAACGAAAGTATAGGAAGAAGCAGCATGGGAATTAATATACTCATGAGGATTGTTTTTCTATCTCTAAACATATCTAAAAGTTCTTTTTTTAATACTATTAATACAACTTTAGTTTTCAATTACATCACCTACCAACTGCATAAATATTTCTTCCATGTCATCATTATTATACTTAGACTTTAAATTCTCTATTGTTCCTGTTTCTATAATTTTTCCTTTGTGAATTATTATAATTCTATCACAAAGCTTTTCTACTTCAGCCATACTGTGACTTGAAAATATGACAGCTTTATTGTCAACTTTACACTTTTTTATAAAATCATGTACTATTCTAGATGAACTGACATCAAGACCTGATGTTGGTTCATCAAATAATACTACTGATGGATTATGTACGATAGATCTAGCTATAGAAATTTTTTGCTTCATTCCTCTTGAGAATTTACCTACTCTTCTATCCAAATAGTCTTCCATTTCAAGGTTTTTTGCTAAATATTTTATGCTCTTTTCGGTTTTTTCCTTTGACATTCCATTGAGTTCTGCAAAGTATCTTATATTTTCTCTTCCAGTTAATCTATCATAAAGACCAACTTCGCCGCCAAAAAGTATTCCTATTTCTCCTCTTACTTTTTCTGGATATTTATTCACATCATAATTGTTTATTAAAGCTGTTCCTGATGTAGGCTTTAGCATAGTTGCAAGCATCCTAAGTGTAGTTGTTTTACCTGCTCCGTTTTCACCAAGAAGTCCTACTATTTCTCCATTGTTAACTTCAAAACTAATATTATCTACAGCTGAAATCTTTTTAAATATTTTAGTTAATGATTGAACTTTAATCAATGTGTTTCCTACCTTTCTTTTTTTGTTTCAAATTAACTTGTTTCTCAAATCATTATGCAATAATAAGAGAAAATTGTAAACTGTAAGTTTTAAAGATTCAAATATTTTTAGAAAAAAATTAGAAAAATAGATTGACAATGTGGAAAAAAAATAATATACTTAACAACAAGTTAGTAATAAATACAAGCTTTGATGGAGAAAGAAATATTTAATGTTTAACTGCAGAGAGCCAGCGTTGGTGTAAGTTGGTGTTAACATAAATATGTAACTATCACTCCGGAGCTTCCAAGTAGAAAGGTTTTTGCCAAGTAAATGAGGACGTGTACCAGCGATATATGGTTAGGGTTCACGATGAATAGATGTTTTATTTACGTTGACCTGAGTGGAGTGGCAATTAGTGTATCTAATTGCAATTGAGGTGGTACCGCGGAAAGTTAATCTTTCGTCCTTATAAGCATATTTAAAAGTATGTTTATAAGAACGAAAGATTTTTTTATTATAAAATGAAAATTTGAGAGGTGAGTGAATAGGGGGCTTTTACTTTATATTAGAAAATTTTTAGAATTGGGGCAAAGTGCAATACGTAATAATATTATTATATCTAGGATAAGAGAGGAGATTTGAAGATTATGAAAGTGAATTTAACATTAAAGGATGTATTAGAGGCTAGTAAAAGAATAGAAGGAATATGTGTAAAAACTAAATTAATATATAGTTCAGAATTTAGCAGAGAAAGTGGTAATGAGGTATATATAAAACCAGAAAACCTTCAAATTACTGGAGCATTTAAGTTAAGAGGTGCATCAAACAAAATCGTAAAACTAAGTGATGAGCAAAAAGCAAAGGGACTTATAGCTTCTTCTGCAGGAAATCATGCTCAAGGTGTAGCATACTCTGCACAAAAGCTTGGAATTAAGGCAACAATTGTTATGCCTGAAACTACTCCACTTATAAAGGTTCAAGCTACTAGAAACTATGGAGCTGATGTAGTACTTAAAGGAAAAGTTTATGATGAGGCTTATGAAGAAGCTAAAAGATTAGAGAAAGAAAATGGGTATACTTTTGTTCATCCTTTTAATGATGTAGATGTAATGGCAGGTCAGGGAACTATAGCACTTGAGATAATAGAAGAACTAAAGGATGTAGATGCTATATTAGTACCAATAGGTGGAGGTGGATTAATAAGCGGAATAGCAGTAGCTGCTAAATCTATTAATCCTAATATAAAAGTAATAGGAGTTCAAGCTGAAGGTGCAAATCCTATGAAAGTTTCTTTTGATACAGGTAAACTCACCTATGCAGATAAAGTTGATACTATCGCTGATGGCGCAGCAGTAAAGCAGCCTGGAGATCTTACTTTTGAAGTAATAAAAGAATATGTAGATGAAATTGTTACAGTAAGTGATAAAGAACTTATGGAAGCTGTGTTTGTTGTTTTGGAAAAACATAAGCTTGTAGCAGAAGCAACGGGAGTAATGTCTTTAGCAGCACTGAAGAGATTAAACTTTAAAGGAAAAAAAGTAGTTTCCTTAATAAGTGGAGGAAATATAGATGTAGTAACAATAGCATCTCTTTTGAATAATGGATTATTTTCAAGAGGAAGAATATTCTGTTTTTCAGTTAAACTTAAAGACACTCTAGGACAACTTCTTAAAATATCTCAGATATTAGCTGAAAAAGGAGCTAATGTAATAAAGCTGGATCACAATCAGTTTAAGGCTGTTGATAGATTGAAACATGTGGTTTTAGAAGTTACGGTAGAAACAAATGGGTATGAGCATATAGAATCTATAGTTAAGGCATTAAATGATGAAGGATATGATGTAGATAGAGTTTGCTAAGAAGAAAATTAAATTCTTTAGAAAAGCGGATAGTGGTAAAGCTATCCGCTTTATTTAAAACATAATTAGATAATCTATTTGTGTGGTACTTCTCCATAATGCTTTATATGATCAGCTGAAGTTGTTACATATTTAAAAACAGTTTGATGTTTTTTATTGTCATACTCTTGAATATAATGATAGTAAACTATACTGTTTACTAAATGGGGTGTCATACGAAAACTTAAAAAAGTAGTAAAATCACTGCTGGCTACAGACTTTTTAGTTATAGGATCTTTATAGGAAAAAGAATGAAATACACCATTATGAGTGTGAAGATTTTTAGCATTTTTTTCTTTCCCATAGTAACAAAACACATGCTTATTGTCTCTTATACCAATATTAATAAAGGCATGTGCATGAGCGTGTTGAATATTATGAGTATGAAAATACTTTTCATTGTAAAAATAGAATTTATCATACTTAAAAGGACTTCCCTTACTTGCATCTGAACAATGTCGTACTATATAGCCCTGACCATCACAACCGATTATTCTTCCGTTGTGTATCTTTACAGCACCCTGCTGCTGATACAGTACGCCAACTCCTTTGTCATTATCAGATAAATTGCATGAGCTATTATAAGCTGATGATCCTATTAAAACATCTTCTGTTTGTAAAGAAGTATCTTCTAATTCATGAATATTGACTTTATTTTTATGATGATGAGACATCATTTTTTCCTCCTAACCATTGTTTATATTAGACTACTGCAAGAGTCTAATATGTTCCCCAGTATATATGATATTTAAGTACTATTTATTTGTTACAAACTAAGTGCATTAAAATAATTGTGGTGCATAATGTAAAATATGGTCTAAAAACTAATTTTTTTAAAATCATAGGAGGAATTTAAAAGATTTTATAGAATAACTTAAAGTAAACTATATGTAAATAAGAAGAAAGATAGAACTGGGGGAAAATATTATGGCATATTGTTCTAAATGCGGTAAAAAACTTGAAAAAGGTGACATATATTGTCCTGATTGTGGAACTAAAAATATAGAACTAAAAGACAATGTAAAAATTAGATCACAAACTGTACCGAACAGGAATATTGACTATAAAATTATTATAAATATTATAGTGGGCATGTTCTTGAAACCAATTACAACGGCAAAAAAATTTATAAATGAAACAGAAAAGAATATAGTAGTTGTATTAACCTTACTTTTTATAGCATTTCAAGGATTTTTAGGAATTTGGAGAGCAAATCAGATTGTTTCAAGTATAAGTAACGTCGTACAGGATGTTATTAGAAAAACAGCAGAAATTGTAAATTTGATACAACCGCAGGGTTCTTCCAATATAATAAATTCTAGTGAAATGAATGAAATAACAGGTGAAATAAGCAAAATAAAGTCATTTATAAAAATACCTTACGGAGAAATATTCTTGCAAAATTGTGCATTGGTTTTAATTTCAGTGCTAATTATTTTTGTAATAATTTGTGTAGCAAATACTTTATTATCTAAAAAGGCACCTGAAAAATTTAAATATTATAAAACAGCACTTATAGTTACAGCTCCAGCTTTGTATTTTGAATTTTTTTCTATTATATTTTCATATTTATCAATTGATCTTGGATTAGCCACAGCTTTGTTTGGGTATATATTTTCACTAATATGTTT
This sequence comes from Clostridium ragsdalei P11, assembly GCF_001675165.1. Taxonomy (GTDB): domain Bacteria; phylum Bacillota; class Clostridia; order Clostridiales; family Clostridiaceae; genus Clostridium_B; species Clostridium_B ragsdalei. The sequence continues at coordinate 26,683 of NZ_LROS01000024.1, read as the reverse complement.
TGCAATGGTTATAAACGAATCACTAGTGATTTCTAAAAATAATACTGTATTTGTTGTCTCATTTGCAAGTTTAGTCACTATTATTGCTCTTATATTGTGTTTTGGGTGGTTTATGCCATCTGTTTTATCTAGTATAGTTTCATCAACTATGAATGATATAAAAAATTTAGGAATTTAAAGTTTGATTGGAGGGTGAAAAATGAATTTCTGTCCAAAGTGTGGTGCCAGTGTTAAGGAAGATTCGGGGTTTTGCCGCAATTGCGGTTATAACCTTAAAACGAAGTCAAATAATGTTAAGGAAGAAGATAAATCTGAAGATTTAGAAGATAATCTAGAAGAAGATTTAGAAGACAATTCAGAGGAAAAAACGGAACAGTTTGAGAATAAAATAGAGAATATTAAATCGGTTTTGAATAGTAAAATGTTAATTGGTATAATTACAGCCTGTGCATTTACAATATTATTTATTTTTATTGGAAAGACAATTAGCAGTCCTCAAAGAACTGTTGCTTCATTTCAAAGTGCTGTAAACAAAAGTGATACTACGGCATTATCTAAGATATTGTATACAACTGATGGAAGGTTAAATTTAAAATCAGATACTATAGATCCACTTTTAAAATCTTTTAAGAACACTCCTTCAGAGCTTTCAAGTACTATTAATGATTTAAATAGTCAGGCTGTAAACTTAAAAAATGGTGGCGTAGAAAATCAAAATTCTAGTTTGTATATTACGAAAGTGGGTAGAACTTTGATTTTTTTCCCAAAATATAAAATTACATTTAAATCCGTTTTCTTAACACTCACTTCAAATGTTAAAGGAGCAGATATTTTAGTAAATGGTGAGAAAGTGGCTAAGGTTGACGGTCAAAATTTTTCAAAACAATTTGGACCGTATATACCAGGATTCTATAATGTGGAGGGAAAGGCTCACGGCGATTTTTGTGAGATGGATAATAAGACTAAGGTAGATTTTATAAGTGATAAAAAGCAGGATGAAACTGCAGAGGCATTAAAAGGGCTCTATTTGAAAGTAAATTCTAATTATGATAATAATGAAATATATGTTAATGGCAAAGATACTAAAAAATCTATAAATTCTGGGGATACCATTGGACCTGTTGCAGCAGGAGCAAGTATTTATGCAGTTATAAATTACAATGGAGAACAGATTAAAAGTTCTTCTGCTAATCTTACAGATGATGATAATCTAATTAGTTTTGATTATTCTAAAGGAGGAGAAACACCTGAACAGCGGAAAAATGATATCAACGATATGATAGTTGGATATGCCTCTTCTCTTGCTGATGCATTGACTTCTGGAAATGCAGGACGGCTTGAATCTTATATGTATCCGGGAAGTAAATTAGATAAGCAACAGATGGACAATATAAATTCTTATTATAAAGGTAATGGCAGTTTTTATGAAAAGTATGATTCTGCTGTTGTTAATTCGTATAAGATGGATGCAAGCGGTAAGTCAGGTACGGTAGACGCAACAGAGGTGTATGATATTAATGAAAACTATGATGGAGTTGATTCTCAAACAAAGACGAGAACTTTTGAGAATATATATAAGTTTAAATACAATGATACTACACAATCATATCAATTGGCGGAAAGGACAAGTGCTGTAGAAAAATAATTTTATTTTGTTTTGATTAACAGGAGAGAGGAAACTTAATGAAAAAAAGAAAGAGGTCACTATTGGCGTTAAGTATTATATCTGTACTTTTGATAGCATTATTTGTGATTGAATTTAATATTTACAAGACAAATATGAATCAGAAGAAAGTATCTGTTGCAAATGTAGATAAGAAAACAAAATCTTATAAAAGTCCCCAAAAAGTTGATAATAAGTCCAAGAAGACCTCAACAGCTGCATCTGAAATGAAGGTTGATGAAACTGAAAAGGCACGGCAAATCGCTGAAGCATATATAGGTTCAAAAGATGTTGGAGTATATTGTATTGAGTTAAATAGTGGAAAGAGTTTTGGAGTAAATCAGGATAAAATTTATTATGCTGCCAGTACAGGAAAATTACCAGAGATTTTATATACTCAAAAAAGAATTAATGAAGGAGATATAAGTGTAAATACTCAATTTCAGTATCATGATTATGTAAATGACATACCTGGAGCCATGATTAGGGGTGGTACGGGTGTGTTAAAAAACAATATACATGATGGCCAAGTGGTTAGTGTTGGCACTTTATTAAAATATGCCTGCAGTTATTCTGATAACCTAGCTTCCAATATGCTGGGGTATTATGTCTGTGATAAAAATGATGGTATTTTTAAGAATTACATTAGCAGTATATTATCTAAGAATATAACTACTTTTTCTAAGGACTTCTCGGCTAAGGATATAGCTTTATTTATGAAGTCGATATATTTCCAAGGCGGACAAGCTACAGATAATTTAAAAAATACAAGCTGGGATAATATTAAAATACCTAAATATCTACCGGTGAAAGCAGCACATAAAATCGGAATAAATGGAAGTTATAATCATGATGTGGCAATTGTTTATGCAAAGGATCCTTATATAATATCAATTATGACTAAAGGAGAAAGCGATGAATTTATTGCCCAGTTGTCTAAGAAAGTTTACGATGAACTGAATAATGATGCAAATTTGAAGTAAAATGAAATATAGAAGTGTAAAATTTTTCTTGTAAATAACTACAAATTTTGAGATTATCAATATAAATAGTATAATAGAAGATAGGAGTATTAAAAATACATTAAATATTCTAAAAGTACTTAATGACTAACCACCAAAAAAGATATGAATAAGGAGAGATAGTATGGGCATTACAGTTAAAAATGCAATAAAAAAGTTAAAACCAGATGTATCTGAATTTGTTATGAAAGAGTTGGAAAAACTGGACTCTAAGTGTTATTTACAAAGGCATGAATCTGATTATAGGTTTAATATACATCAAAAAGAAAACAAAAAGTTAAATTTACCTACAAGTGGTGGAGCTCCTTGTATGAGAGCTTATGTATATGGAAACCTTATGTTTACGGAAGATAATATTTATTTATCAAATAAATGTATAAGTAATTCAGAAGCATTAGAACATGATACTTATAGGGCTGTTTATGAAAACCAATATAATAAACTTGTAAAACAATTAGAAGATAAAGATAATGAAGAAGAAATAACAAAATTTAAAGATGAAAATTTTATTAAAAAAGATGAAGATGGTATGGAAGGAATAAAAATTACAGATGACAATGTTGATGAAATAGTGGATAGTTTACTTAGTAACATACCACCTTTTTCTGAAGAATACATTAAGATGTTTTCTGAGTTATAGATAACTTTAATTCCTGTCAGATAAAATACGCATATCAAAATTTTATAGTACATTAGCTGATATAAATATTTATAAAACTGGTTATGGAAATTGTATGTTCTTTTTATATTTATGGAAATTAAATTTGGAAGGAATCTAGGAATAAGTTGATTTTTATCTGGGTATAAAAGAAAGATGAAAAATAAATGAAGGTTTTCATCTATTTTCCATCCAGGTCACAATAGAAACTCAAACAAATTTAATTAATCCATAAATTCAATAGTGTCTTTTGCAAGTCTTTTTATTCTTGCAAGAGAATATACATGATATCCTTGTTTGTCAAGGAGTTTACGTCCGGGTTGAAAAGATTTTTCAATAACAATTTCAATTCCTGTTACCTTTGCACCACATTGTTCAACCAGGCGTATAGTACCTTTTGAAGCTTCTCCATTAGCTAAAAAATCATCAATTATGAGAATATTATCTTCAGGGCATATGTATTTTTTTGATAAAGTAAGTTCATAATCAGAATCCTTGGTAAATGAGTGAACTGTAGTTTGATATACATCTTCACTTAATATTTTGGATTCTTTCTTTTTTAATATTACCATAGGTAAATCCATCTGAAGTGCAGTCATAACAGCTGGGGCTATTCCTGAACTTTCAATAGTAAATATCTTTGTGATTCCCATATCTTTAAAATGTTCTGCGAAACTTTTTCCTATGGAATACATAAGGCTTGGATCAACTTTATGATTTAAAAATGAATCTACTTTTAATATTGATTCACTTAAGGCATGTCCTTCTTCTAAGATTTTTTTTTGTAATTCCTTCATAAATTAACACCTCGCGATTTTTTATTTTTCTTCTTTTAAAATAAGATTCAATATAAGTGCTGCAATAGTTCCTGTAGAGATACCAGATGAAAAAATCATCTTTAAGCTTTCTGGAAGATTTGATAAAATTTCAGGTCTGAAAGTAACTCCAAGACCTAAACCTATAGAAGTTGCTATTATGAGAATGTTTCTATTATTTAATTTTACCTTACTTAAAGTTTGAATTCCAGCAGCAGCAACTGTTCCAAACATTACTATTCCAACGCCACCGAGTACAACTTGAGGCATCGCGTTTATTATTGCAGCAAATTTAGGAAATAATCCTAGTATAATAAGTATTATTCCTGCGGTCATTGTGACAAATTTACTTGCAACTTTAGTAAGGGGGATCAATCCGACGTTTTGACTAAAAGAAGTGTTTGGCATAGCCCCAAATATTCCAGCAATTACACTTCCAAGCCCATCAGAAAGTACACCATGTGAAATCCTAATATCATCCTCTTTAATACCTGATATTTCGTTTATTGCTCTTAAATTTCCTACAGTACTTATGACAGAAACTAAATATGCTGGAATAAACGGAAGTAGAACACTTGAATTAAAGGTGATACCATGTTCAAATATTTTTGGAAGTGTTACTATACTTGCTTTTGAAATAGATGAAAAATCTACCATACCAAGAGCAATACAAATTATGTAACCTGCTGCCATTCCAATTAAAATTGAGGCACTGCTTAAAAGACCTTTGCCATAATGATTTAAAAGTAAAGTAATTAGGGTTACAGTTAACGCAATACCTATATTTTTTAAACTCCCATAATTTTGTACTCCAGAACCTCCTGCTGCCCAATCTATTGAAACTGGCAGTAGTGTAAGTCCTATTAGGCATACGACTATTCCAGTTACGATTGGTGGAAAAAGCTTCATTATGTATTTAATAGAAAAGCTTAAAATAATTACAATAAGTGCTCCTAATATAGTGGCTCCGAATATGCCGGAAAGTCCAAATCTTTTTCCAACTGCTACAGCCGGGGCTACAAAAGTGATGTCCGTTCCCATAATACAAGCTACTCTTGCTCCAACTGGGCCAATGCCTCTAGATTGTATGAAGGTAGCTATTCCAGCTACTAGAATTGCAGCACTTATTAGTGCTGTAGATGTATGGGAGTCAAGCTTTAGTGAAGATGAAATAATTATTGGGACTACAATAATTCCACCAAAAGCAGCAAAAATATGCTGAAATCCTAATAAAATTTGAGATAATAATTTAGGCTTATCGTAAACTCCATAAATTAATTCCATTTCAGATGTTTGTTCTTCTTGTCTTTTAGCTTCCATGATAGACTCCTTTTTAGAAATATAAAATTTTAAGTACATAACTCAACTTTCACACATTAAAAATAATGCGAAGCAAAGCTTCGCAAGTTAAGAATTAATAATGAAAAATTAATAGTGAAGGATGATTTTTAGCTGTCGCAAAAAATCTTTAAATTTATATAAATCAGCAATGTTTCGCTTTAGCAAAACGAGTGATGAAAAGCTTAATCAAAGATTTTTTGTAGTGTAACGGAAAAAAATCCACATTAACTATTAATTCTTCATTCTTAACTATTAATTAAAACTATTGCGACGCAATAGTTTTAAACTGCGAAAGTTAAGTACATAAAAAATACCCCATAAAAAACGAGGTACATTTGAAAAGTATATGAAGTTTCAAATATTACCTCGTAGTCTGCTTATTTAAGGTTAGCAGGTAGAAACTTTCGGACCATATTACCGAATGTATACGAGTTATTACTTATGTATGGTTAAAGTCACAAATAAGATTATAACACATTTCACATTAAAGTATAATGCAAAATATTCCATGATATTAGAAGGTTAAATTATATAAATTTAATTTAATGTAATATAATATCGATTAAAATGGAAGGATAAACTATGAAGCTGCTTTTTATTATAAACTAAAAAGGGGAATTCCTATGAATAAAAGCGTATTTTATAAATGGCTAAAAATAATTAAAAAGTTAGATGATATGACTTGTAATGCTCAAATTTCAAATTGCCTTATAATAGAAGAATCTTATGGAGATCTAGATGATTCTTATGCAAGGGATAAGTGTGAGTCTATTTTTCCTAAACTTTCTTATACTGAAAAAGAGGATGATGAAAATATAAAAGTGAAAAATCTTTTTAATTCCTTGAAGTTGTATGAGGAGTTTAAAGAAAACAAACTTGTTCAGGAAATAAAGGATATGCCTGATGTAGATCCGAATAAATATGATGGGTCCTATGAACTTGTCCGAGAAACAGTAGAGTCCTTTTCAAGAACACCAATAGATGTTATAGATGTAAGTGATTTGGATATGCTATATTTTATGACTGTGGGGACATGGAAAGTTAAGGTAAAATATAAGATCCAAAAAATACAAAATAGTCATTTGCCTATAGAAGAAAAGAAAAGACTAACAAAAATATTTAATTTTGTAATGGAGAGAGCTAGAAAGCATGAATATGAAAATATTGTAGGCGAATGGTCTGTAGGAATGTTTAGTATTGGATTTTACACATTTACCTCAAAATCAGATGAAGATAGTGCACGAAGATTTATATCTTTGTGTATAAGAATACATAAATCGCATGATGAAAATGAAATTCTTCATATGGCTGAGGAAACTTTTAAAACTAGCATAAAAGGTATGCAAGCGATGGAAGCTTCAGTTATTCTTCATTGTTTGAAACCTTATATTTTCCCTATAATTAACACGGATACAATTGAAGATTACGTTTTGTTTGAAGAAAAAGGTGTAATTTTTACAGATCCAAAAGAGCTTATAAATTATGTTGAAAATACTAGAAAAATTAAAAAGTTTAGGGATGAAGAATGTCTGTTTAGAAATTATAAGGTATTGGATATGAAATTATTAAGCATAGAGAGAATGAAAATAGATAAGTCCAAATATAATGAAATTATGCCAAACAGGGATGTTATTAACGAAGAAGATTTAGAAATACCTGCTTGTTCAAAATCTACGTATTCTAAAGAGGATTTCTTAAATGAAATATTTATGGAAGAAGGTCAGTATGATGTTATATATAATCTTTTAAGGTATAAAAAGAACATAATTCTAAAAGGTCCATCTGGTGTTGGTAAAACTTTTATAGCCCGAAAGTTTGTTTACTCTATAATGGAGCAAAGAGATGATGCAAGGATTAAGATGATTCAGTTTCATGAGGGCTATTCTTACGAAGATTTTATCATAGGTTATAGACCGGAAAAGAATGGGTTTAGTCTTAAATATGGCATATTTTATCGCTTTTGCAAGCAAGCTCAAAATGATTCCAGAAGGCCCTATTACTTTATAATTGATGAAATAGACAGGGGAAATCTGAGTAAGATTTTTGGAGAAGCTATTATGCTTGTTGAGGCTGATAAGCGCGGAGAAGAGTATGCAATATCTCTACCTTATATTGAAAACTTATTTTATATACCGAGAAATGTTTATATTATAGGCACTATGAGTGCACGTAAAGGTAGCACCAGAGTATTTGATTGTACTCTTAGAAGACGTTTTGCTTTTATTGAAATTGAACCTGCATTTAATAATTTGAATTTTAAAAGATATATGAAAAATAAGAACGAAGATTTGGCAGAGAGTATTATTGAAAAGTTTGTAAAACTTAACGAAGATATTGAAAATGATCCTTCATTAGGAGGAGATTTTCGCATAGGGCACAGCTATTTTTGTATGCCAAAGCATACATTAAGCAAAGAGGAGTATAAAAATATTATTCAATATGAAATTTTACCTCAGATTGCCGAATATTGGTCTAATGAACCTTATAGGATAAAAAAATGGATAAGAGAACTTATAGAGTAATATCAAGTGATTCTAAGGTTCAGGTGGAGTTTGCTTATAAGGAATACTCATCTCCATCTGAACCTTAGAAGAACTTATCCAGGTGCGTAGCAGTGCTTATCCCACCACTTTGAAGAAGATTGGGGGTGTTAGCAATGGTAGCAATCGGATAAAGACTATGAAGAAAGATTTTTAATCTAAACTTCATAGTTCTTTTATTTTGCGAAAAATTATTGACATAATGTATAATTAAAATTATAATAGTTAGAAACCTTACAATTAGAAATCTAACAAATGGTGGAGGCATGAAAATGAACAATAAAACAGAAATGTACATTGGAAGAAAAATTAGTATACTTTCTAGGAGAATTCATAGAAGAATAGATAAAGAGGCATCACAGTATGGTATAACTGCTGTTCAAGCTAGAATACTTGGTTTTATATATTGTAAGTCCAATAAAAAAGATATATTTCAAAGGGATATAGAAGAAGAACTTGATATTAGACGTTCTTCAGTAACTAGCGTACTTCAGCTAATGGAAAAAAACGGATATATAAAAAGAGTAAGTGTTTCTGAAGATGCAAGACTTAAGAAGATAATAATAACAGAAAAAGGTTTGCAAATTCAAAAAAAGGTATATGATTTTATTCTTGGAATGGAAGAATCTTTAAAGGATGAATTAAGTGATGAGGAGACAGACATATTAGTCGATTTACTTGACAGATTGTCTGAAAAAATTGGCGATGGAATATAGATTCCTAATATTAGTTAGGAATCTAACAAGGGGAGGAACAAGGTTATGATAAGAAAGATATCAAGTTATATAGGCGAATTTAAAAGAGATTCTATTATAACACCTGTATTTGTTGCTTTAGAGGCCATAATGGAGACGATTATTCCACTGTTGATGGCATTGATAATTGATAATGGCGTGGGAAAAGGAAATATAAAATATGTGTGCATTGTTGGAACTATAATGCTTATGGTGTCATTTGTATCCCTTACCTGCGGCGCATTATCAGGAAAATATGCAGCTAAAGCATCTACTGGTTTTGCCAGAAACCTGCGAAGAGCAATGTACTATAATATTCAAAACTTTTCTTTTTCTAATATAGATAAATATTCTACAGCTGGTCTTATAACTAGACTGACTACAGACATAACAAACGTTCAAAATGCATTTCAAATGATAATAAGAATGCTTGTTAGAGCACCGTTTATGCTAATCTTTGCTATGGCAATGAGTTTTTATATAAATGCAAAGTTAGCTCTTGTATTCTTAGGTGCCATAATTTTTTTGGGAATTATATTGTATATTATTATGACAAGAGTACATCCATATTTCATGGAAGTTTTTAAAAAGTATGATGATTTGAATGCTAGTGTACAAGAAAATCTAACTGCCATAAGGACTGTGAAAGCTTATGTAAGAGAAGAGCATGAAAAAAGCAAGTTTTATAAAGCTTCTGAAACTTTATATAAATACTTTATAAGAGCTGAAAAATTAATAATAATTAATGCTCCTGCAATGCAATTTGCAGTGTATACATGTATTTTACTTTTGTCGTGGCTTGGGGCAAAAATGATTGTTTCAAAATCAATGACAACGGGAGAACTTATGAGTTTATTTACGTATACCGTTAATATATTAATGAGTCTTATGATTATTTCAATGGTATTTGTAATGGTAATTATGGCCAAGTCATCTGCTGAAAGAATTGTGGAGGTTTTGGACGAAAAAAGTGATTTAACAGATCCAGAAGAGAAGGCAATTTGTGAAGTAAAAGATGGATCTATATCCTTTAATAAGGTTGGTTTTAGCTATAACAAGAGTATGGACAATCTAGTTTTAGAAAATGTAAACTTGAAAATTAATTCTGGTGAAACAATAGGTATTATAGGAGGAACAGGAAGTGGAAAGTCTACTTTAGTCCAACTTATTCCAAGACTATATGATACTACATGTGGAACTGTTGAAGTTGGTGGAGTTGATGTTAGAAAATATGATATAGAGACTCTTAGGGATGAAGTTTCAATGGTGCTGCAAAAGAACGTATTGTTTTCTGGGACAATAAAGCAAAATTTAAGATGGGGAAATAAAAATGCTTCTGATAAAGAAATAGTTGCTGCATGTAGAGAGGCTCAAGCTGATGAATTTATAGAAAAGTTTCCTGATAAGTATGATACTTTTATTGAAGAGGGTGGTTCAAATGTATCAGGCGGGCAAAAACAAAGATTATGTATTGCAAGGGCTTTGCTAAAAAAGCCCAAAATATTAATTTTAGATGATTCTACTAGTGCAGTGGATACTAAAACTGATGCTCTTATTAGAAAAGCATTTGGAGAAGAAATACCAGATACTACAAAAATTATTATTGCACAGCGTATCTCTTCAGTTCAGGATGCAGATAGAATTATTGTATTAAACGATGGAAAAATAGATGGCTTTGGAACCCATGAGGAGTTACTAAAGACAAATGAGATATACCATGAAGTTTATGAATCTCAAGTGAAAGGAGACGATGATGACAATGGGTCAAAATAATAATAGTAAACCTAGGCAAATGGGCAGGCATCGTGGATATGTAAAGCCTAGTAAAAATTCTTTAAAAACATTAAAAAGATTATTAGCTTATGTTATCAAGGAATATAAGTTTTTATTTCTTATTGTATTAGTAGGTATTATTATAAGTTCTCTTGCTAATGTTATTGGTACATTATTTTTAAAAAACTTAATTGACGATTATATAACACCTCTTTTGCAAAAATCAAATCCTAATTTTGGACCGCTTTTAAAAATGATAACTACTATGGCGGTAATTTATTATGTTGGAGTTGTGTCAACATATGTATACAGCCGTGTGATGATTATAATTTCTCAAGGATCTCTTAAAAGAATAAGAGATGACATATTTTCTCATATGGAAAGTCTATCTATTAGTTTCTTTGATACGCATTCCCATGGAAACTTGATGAGTCTTTATACAAATGATACGGATACCTTAAGGCAGATGATTAGTCAAAGTATTCCACAAATATTAGCAGCGATTATTACTGTTGTCAGTACTTTTATCTCAATGGTATATTTGAGCTTCCCACTGGCTATATTTGAAATTTTGATTGTAATTTTAATGATTTATGTTATCAAAAATATTGGGGGAAAAAGTGGAAAGTATTTCGGACTTCAACAAAAAGATTTAGGTATGGTAAATGGATATATAGAGGAAATGATAAATGGCCAGAAGGTTGTTAAAGTATTTTGTCATGAAGAAGAGGCAAAAATCAATTTTGATAAGTTAAACAACGAGCTTTATCATAGTGCAAATAATGCAAATAAGTACGCCAATATTTTAATGCCTATTATGGGCAATATTGGTTATATCAATTATGTATTTGTTGCTATTTTTGGTTCTATTTTAGCTATTAGCGGATTTGGCGGATTTACTCTTGGAGGAATTGCAGCATTTTTGCAATTGACAAGAACGTTTAGTACTACAATTAATCAAATGTCCCAGCAGTTTAATTTTGTTATAATGGCACTGGCAGGAGCTGAACGTATATTCAGACTTCTTGATGAAAAGCCAGAAGAAGATGCAGGCTATGTATCCTTAGTTAATGCAAAAGAAAATGAAAATGGGGAATTAGTAGAAACTGAAAAACATACGGGAATTTGGGCGTGGAAACATCCCCATCATGACGGAACGCTCACTTATACAAAACTTCTCGGAGAGGTAGTATTTGATGATGTAGATTTTGGATATACTGATGAGAAAGTTATACTGCATAATATAAAGCTTTATGCAAAACCAGGACAAAAAGTAGCCTTTGTAGGAGCTACAGGTGCAGGAAAGACTACTATTACTAATTTAATTAACCGTTTCTATGATATTCAGGATGGAAAAATTAGATATGATGGCATTAATGTTAACAAAATCAAGAAGGATGATTTAAGAAGATCTCTTGGAATTGTACTACAGGATCCACATCTGTTTACGGGAACAGTTGCAGATAACATTAGGTATGGAAAATTGGATGCATCAGAGGAAGAAGTAATTGCAGCAGCAAAGCTTGCAAATGCAGATGGATTTATAAAACATTTACCAAAGGGATATGATACGGTTATTACTGGAGATGGTGGAAACCTGTCACAAGGACAAAGACAGCTTTTAACTATTGCTAGAGCTGCTATTGCAGATCCACCGGTTTTAATACTTGATGAGGCTACATCCAGCATTGATACAAGAACAGAAGCTATTGTTCAAGAGGGAATGGATAAGCTTATGAAAGGAAGGACAGTATTTGTAATTGCCCACAGACTTTCAACGGTTAAAAACTCAGATGTAATTATGGTGCTGGAAGAAGGCAGAATCATTGAAAGAGGAAGTCACGATGATTTGATTGAGCAAAGAGGAAAATATTATCAGTTGTATACAGGGGCCTTTGAACTGTCGTAAAGTCAATTATAATCTCTGTAGGGTTTCAAAACGAAAAATAAACTTATGCTCCGGATATTTTTACAACCACAAGCACGATTAAATATTTTGATAAGTCTAGGCAAAAAATTTATAAAAATCTAAGGACTTTTGAAAACTCGTACCTCAGACAATTCAAAAGTCCTAAGCTTTTTTACAAATTTTCCACCAAGACTTATATACAAAATATTTAAATGTGCTTGCTTATTGTAAAAATACTCCTACGCATAAGTTTATTTTTTAGTTAGAATATCTACATAGTGATTCTACTTGAAACTTGTCATTATATTATTTAGTACAAATAAATTTTCAACTGTATAGAGTTAAAAGTAAAAGTCCAGCTAGGTATTTTGTTAAACCAAATCCAAAATATTTAACTGGATTTTATTTTAATAAGTAGAAATATATAGACTATAATGAATTTTATCGATTTGACATTATAAAAAATAGTAAATTACACATTATCTATTTAATTATAATAGGAGATGTGTTATAATAACCATTGCACATGTATATAAATATCCAATATTACTATATCACAAAATGAATTTTGTGTCAAGTGCTTTATTTTCATTTTTAGGAGGGAAAACGATGAATTTACCTGAAATATTTAATTCACTCAGCAAGTTACAGGAATCAAACAGTATAAATGAAATTTCTAAATTAAATGATGACCTTAGAACCCATAATCTTGCTCTTAGTGTCAAAGATGCAAAAGATATAATAAAGACCAGAAACAGTGCATTAAAAGCTCAAGGCAGGATTGAGCTAAATTTAGATGTGATGAAATCTATTATAAAGGAGCTTGGAAAATCTTCTTATGTAAATCAGGACAATTTAGTTGAAACAATTAGTGATATGTATGAAGTATTTCATTATGTGAAAAATTCTACGTCAGATTTTTTATGTGATGATGAAATATTAAAAACTATAATGTTTTTTTACAATACAGTTTATGGTGGTTCGATGGAACTTATAAAAGGCAAAGGTATTTCTAAAATTGTAGATAATTTTAGAAATGGTAAAGATATTAACTCAACTTTCGTAGTTTAAAAACTTTGTGAAGCAAAGCTTCACAAGTTAAGAATTAATAATGAAAAATTAATAGTAAAGGATGATTTTTAGCTATCGCAAAAAATCTTTTAATTTATATAAGTCAGTGCTTAGTAATGTTTTGCTTTAGCAAAACGAACTTTCAAAAATTTAATTAAAGATTTTTTATAGTGTAACGGAAAAAAATCCACATTAACTATTAATTCTTCACTCTTAACTATTAACTAAAAAAGTTGTGTCGTAATTTTTAAATTAAGTTAAAATTTTACATGTGAGAAAGCTGAGAATATTGATAACATAAAGAAAGAGGAGGAGAATGAATAGTGAAAGAATTTATTAAAAATAGAAACACAGATGCATTATATGTTCTTCAAAATCTAATAGTAAGATACACAAAAGGTAAAAGCAGTTCCATAAAAGAGGATACAGCAGTTCGTATTTTGAATTCAATTTACTATGCAATAAATGCTTACATTAAAGGTTCCACAAATTCCAGTAAAGGATTTTCTTTGATGGTTCAAGATGATATAGTTAAAATGTATGAAAGTGGCATTGAAATCCTTAAAAAATCTGTGTTAGAGTGCAAAGAACTTTATGGAGAAGTAAAAGAAAACAAGCTTCATATTCCAAATGAAATATATAACTATACGATAGATACCGCGCTGACTTGCTTTTTTGAAAGCTATGACATAGTTTTTGCAGCACAGGATGTAACATGTACTATGGATTATCCCCTTGTATTTGATAATATGAATATAAAAGGCATTTATTATATAAAACAATACCTTGAGAAATTGAAGATTGAAACTGAATTTTGTAACTTTTTTACACAGGCAGCTATAAGAAAATTACTTAGAGATTATGGTAAAAAGTATAAAATAAATATTATAAAAGCTCCAATAAATGTGTTTGAGATACTTATTGACCAATCTCTTTTTCTAGTTTTATCAGAAAGCAGTGAAGAGAAACTTACAATATCAATGGATGAGTTTAAGAGAATAAGTGAAAGGTTTTTAGGAAAAAGCAAGGAGGAGATATCTTTAATTGTAAACAGAGCTTTTAGTAAAATTATTTCTAAGTTTAATATTAAAAGTTTGAAGCTTATAGGTTATATAAAAAAGTATGAGAATTCATTTAAAACTAGGTTTTTGATTGCCTGCAGCAGCGGCAATCTTTATAATATGGTTGTTATAGATAAAGAAGGTAATGAAGAAAATTATGTTGCCTTTAAAAAAGGCAGGAAAATGGATAACTATGAATTTAGTTGTGTTGTGGATGAGGTTACAAAATGCGAAAACGTTAAAGACAAGCTTGAAATTATAAGTGAAAATGTACATTCTCTTGAAGATTACATGGACATTTTGAATTTGGAATGTTTATTTGGTGATGAATATAAAAAGGTATTTCAATCACTTGATGATATGTCCCTTGCTGTACTTGGTAAAAATGTATTTTATGATGATTTGAGGTGTAATTCTTTTAGTATCTCTACAGAAAGGCTTCTTCTATATAAGGATACTTTGGAATATGAATGGCAGAACTATTACATTGATTTTTTACTAGAACTAAAAGGAGAAAGAATAAGAGACATAGAAAAGATAATTATGAATATTGATGTGGGAGAAGAACTGTAATTAAAATATATGGAGGATTTTAGTTTTGAAAATAAATAGGCTTATTGCAATTGTTGTCATGCTTTTAAATAGAAAGAAAATATCTGCAGCAGAATTGGCTGAAAAATTTGAGGTATCTGTAAGAACCATCTACAGGGATATTGAAGCAATTAACATGTCAGGGATTCCCATAGCATCTCAGTCCGGAAATAATGGAGGCTTTTACATTGTTGATAATTATAAGATCAACCATCAGTTTTTAACATTGGATGACATGATTTCTATAGTAGAAGCTTTGAGAAACATAAATGAAGTTTTAAATGATAAAAACGTGGATTTAGCTATTGAAAAAGTAAAAAACATAGTGCCGGATGAAAAGAAGAGTGATTTCAATTTGCATTTTAAACAAATATTTATAGATACTTTGCCCTGGGGCTTTAAAAAATCCAGTGAAGAAAATGAAAAATATAACATAATAAATGAGGCTTTAGAGAATGAGAAATGCATGTCTTTTAACTATAGAAATGCAAAAAGTGAGTATATTTCGAGGAAGGTAGAACCCATAACCCTTGTTTTTAAAGGTTTTGGGTGGTATTTATTTTCTTTTTGCAATTTAAGACAGGACTACAGGATATTTAAACTTTCTAGAATGGATACTTTGAGTATTTTAAATGAAGATATTCATAAAGGTAGAATTTCCTATGAAAAATATTTAAGCATGAATAAAGTTGAAAAACTGCCTACAGAACTTACTCTTAAATTTTCAGAAAAAGTTAGGTATAGGGTAGAAGATTCTTTTGATAAGGATGAAATGACCTTTCAAGAAGACGGAAGTATCATAGTGAGTACTAAATTTTTGGAGGATGAATGGATCTATTCCATGATACTTGGCTATGGGGAATATGTAGAAGTAATAAAACCTCTTCATGTAAGAGAGATTATAAAAAATAGATGTAAAAAAATGAATGCTATTTACGAAAAACAAAATTAAACCTGACATAATGCTGTCAAAGCTTCCCTGTATAATAAAAATATAAATTAACCCATAGGGAGGAGAATATTATATGAAACAAAAATATTGTCAAAGCTGCGGAATGCCAATGAGTGAGGAACTTTATGGTACTGAAAAGAATAATAAAAAAAATCAGGAATATTGTATTTACTGTTATGAAAATGGAGATTTTAAACAGCCGGATTTAACTATGGAACAGATGATTGAGACTTCTGTACCTTTTATGGTTAAAAAGGGAATGAAGGAAAGTGAAGCAAGGGGTCTTATGGCAAACTGTCTTCCAAATTTGAAAAGGTGGAGAAAGAGCAAAATAACCTGTAAAACAGTTAAAAAAGATCAAATTATATTGGTGGGAAAAGAAATAGGGACTACTAATGAAGGTGGCAAATGCAAGGCTGCAATTGAAAAACTCTGGAAAGAATTCAGTGAGCAAAAGCTTGAGGATAAAATACCCAATAAGTTGAAGAACGGTGAAGTTTTAGGATTATATAGTGATTATGAAAATAAAGAATTTGGACATTATTCTTATATGGTTGGACTTCAAGTAAAAGATATAGGTAACATACCTGATGGTATGACATATAAAGTAATTCCGACATCTAAATATTATGTGGTAACAGTAAAGGGAAAAATGCCGGAAAGCATTGGAGAAGCCTGGGGATATATATGGAATGCTGATATTGAAAGAACATATACAGGAGATTTTGAGATTTATGATGAGAGATATGATGGGAGTGAAAATTCCGAAGTGGATATATATGTGGCTGTAAAGTGAGCCATTAAAATTTTTCACTCACTCCAACTTGATCAAAATCTTCCTTTAATGCTTTATTTAAAAAGTAAAAAGAGGTTAAAACAGCGGAGGCATCAGTTATAGGATAGGCAGCCCAGGCACCTTTTATACCAAAAAGCTGAACAAGTAGTATGGCTAAAGGGATAAACACTATGATCTCTCTATATATTGAAAGTAAGAAACTTTTTTTAGCTTCACCAATTGCCTGATAATAGTTTATTACTACATAATATATTCCTGTTAAGGGAATTAGAGATATGCATAATCTGAATGCTTTAACTGTTTTATTTAAAAGGGCAGCATCGTTTAAGAAAAAGCCTATGATATAATTTGGAAATAACATAAAGATTGACCAAAGTGCAAAAGAGGTTATTAGAACGACTTTAATTGAAGTATTTAAAACCTTTTTAACTTTATCATAGTTTTCAGCACCAAAATTATAAGCAACTATAGGCTGCATTGCAGAACTTATGCCTATTATGGTTACAAATAGAAACATAGAAATTTTAGTTATTACTCCTACCATGACAATGGCAGATTCTCCGCCCCCAGTATAAAGGAGGTTGTTTAGAACTACAGTAACTAAAGCATCCTCAATTTCTATTATAAAGGTGGAGAATCCAACAGTCATTATGCCCCATATAATTTCTTTTGTAACTGAATTGTGAATGGAACGCATTGAAAACTCTATATGAAATTCCTTTATGATGTTTTTAAACTTGTAAAATGCAAAAGTAAAGGCAGTTATTTGAGATAATACAGTAGCTATAGCAGCGCCTTCTATTCCAAAGTGTAATTTAACTATTAATATATAGTTGATTAAAATATTTAAAGTAACACCTATTAAATTAGTATATAGAAGAGCTTTTGTCTTTTTTAGAGAAATCATAATATAACAGGCAACTACTGATAATGACTGAAAAATGCCTCCTAAAAGTAGTATAGATACATATTTGTTAACTAGAGGATAAGTTAGATTGTCTGCACCTAATACATAAAAAATTGGCCTTCTAAATATAAAAATAATTAATGAAACTATTGTAAGTGATATTAGAACCAAACTAAAAGAAGTAAATACTATTTTTTTAAATTCTGAATAATTCTTTTCACCTAAACTTCTAGCGGCATAAGTGGAAGCTCCTACAGCTATCAAAAGCCCAAGGGCTACTAATAATTTTTGAATTGGGAATGCTATAGTAATAGCTGCTAGTGTAGTAACTCCTATGTAGTGTCCCACATACACCGTGTCTACAATATTGTAAAGCTCAGATACCAACAGTGCGAACACAGAAGGTATAGCAAATTTTAAAAGCAATTTTCTTATTTTACCTTGTTTAAGAGTATTATTTTCAATTTCCACAAATTTCACCTCAATAAGTTAAGCTGTTAAAAAATAGGCTTAACTTTTTCTATAGTTAAATTATAATGCTTTTTGGCAAAATTTGCATTCACTTAAAGGTTCATAAAAAGGTACTATGTCGTTATAGCGTGAAAATAGTCACATTATTGAAATAGCATAATAACACCTGTTTTGAGGTATTATTAAACCTCTTTTATTAGAATTAATAGAGCACCATAACCCTTGAGTTTAGTTTGTATATTAAATACAGTGCTTTTTTTAAAGCTTTTAAAATGTATACTTGGAAAAGAGGCTTTGTGAAGAATCTGTTTTTCTTCTTTGCTTAGTCTTTTAGGTTTCCCCATATCAAGCCAGTAGTTATATGAGGAACCAGATTTTTCGTTTATTTCATAAGTGATTATTTTTATAGATGAAGGTATGTTTACTATATTTATTGAAAGCTTTTGTGCAGCAGCGTTTTTAATAGCCCTAAGTTTTGAAAAATTCTCAAAAGGAATCAGTTTATTTATATTGTCATGATGGTTGTAGAGCAAGATTTGATACTCATTATTAGATTTTGTAACTATATATCCTTTGTCTTTAGCAACTAAAGTGTCTCCAAGTTTATTTAGCAAGTAATAGGCATAATAAGAAGGTTTTTTTATTCCCTTGTCATTTATAAGTCCTGGGTATCCAAAAAACACTTCATTAGTTAAGTTTATTTGTTTATCTAACACATCAAAGGCTCTTAAAAAGTTTAGAGAATTTGTATTGTTTATTACACTATGTATAATATAGGGAAGCATATATGTGGTATCGTAGATAAAATCTATATTATCTTTTGCATAAAATATATCTTTAATTATTTCTAGTTTGTATTCTGTAGATAAAAGTTCTGTTACTTTATTTATAACAGCATGCTCTATAGTAGAGTCAAATTGAAACTTAAAAGAATCTAAGTTTAAACTATCTAGGTCATTAAAGTAGTTTAAGAAAGATTTTATAGCTAATAGAAA
Source organism: Clostridium ragsdalei P11 (assembly GCF_001675165.1). Classification (GTDB taxonomy): domain Bacteria; phylum Bacillota; class Clostridia; order Clostridiales; family Clostridiaceae; genus Clostridium_B; species Clostridium_B ragsdalei. Next base: position 7,384 of record NZ_LROS01000024.1, on the reverse strand, counting down.
GCTTGAAGTAGAGAAACCCGTATCATTTAAAACTATAATAGGCTTTATATTAAGTGTATCTAAAAATTCAAGTACATCTCGAGCTCTATTCCAATTATAGAACTTAGACTCTGGAAATATACACATATCTTCGCTGAAAATATTTAAAAGTCTGGCATAGGTAAAGCCTATTTCTTCCTGAAGAACTTCTAATATATCTTTGTTATCTTCCAGGAGAAGTTCAAAGGCATCTCCTACATTTAATATATCTTTAAAATTTTTGTTGAAATTTCCAAGGTCATCTCCCATATTTATATTTATCTTTGTTATTTTATCCTCATAATTGAACCTGTCATAGTCCTCCAAATAATGTGTTATGTATTGAAGGCTTTCCCCTAGATTAAAAAATTCAATGATTTTTTGCTTCTCAAAAGTCTCATCATTCATTTTGAATTTTTTTCTATATTGAAGGGGAGTGTAGTTATATTGAATTTTAAAATGTTTGTTAAAGTACCTGGTATGTGAAAATCCTACTTCTTCTGAAATTTCAGATATAGTTTTATCTGTATCTAAAAGAAGTTTTAGGGCCTCTTCAACTCTATTTGAATTTAATAAATCTGTAAAACTGTATCCTGTTACATCCTTTATGCCGTGGGACAAGTAGTCAGTACTTAAAAATTCTTTTTTTGCAATGTCCTGCAGTGTTATATTATCGTTATAATTATTAAATATATATTTAGAAATTCTATGGTATCTTTCAAGCTGTTCTTCTTTTTCCTTTAAATCTTCATTTTCATACATTAAATAATGAAAATTGTTTATGAGGTGGTAGAGAAGATCTATAAGAATGGTTTCGATTTCTTCATCGTAGTTATCCTGCTTTTGAATTAACTCACAGGCTATTTTAGCTAAAAAGGTTCTTAAAATATCATATTCTTCACTTTCTTGAGCTCTGTCATCTGTGGTATTGGTAAAGAAAAACATATTTTCAATATCGCTGTAGTATTTTTCAAAAAAATAAGGATCTATATGAAACACTAAAACTCTATTATCTGCATCACTGCTTACAATACTGTGCGTTTCATCTATGTTTACTATTTCTATGTCTTTTTCTATGAGTTCATATTTGTCAGATTCTATGGTGATGTAAAGAGTGCCCTTTAGAACATAAAGTATTTCTATTGAACTATGCCAGTGGAGAGGATAATTAATTATATTTGCTAAATTTATTGAAACAGGTATATCTAAAGGATAATTTATATATTTTCTCCTCATATATATTAAACTCCTTTCTTCTTTAGGGAAAAGAAGGGCCAAGCTCTAATAATGCTTTTTAAAATTATAACCAGTATAATATATGAAAAAAGTTTTTTCAAGCAAGTGGAAATTTGTTTATTAAAAAGAGTATAATTACTTTACAATCATGTATAAGTTAAGAGGAGGTTTAAAATGGAAAAGAAACAATACGTTTGCCCAAAATGTGGCAGCACAGAATATGAATCAGATCAATTCCAGGCAACAGGAGGAAATTTCTCAAAGATATTTGATGTACAGAATAAGAAATTTATTACTATTAGCTGTAAAAAGTGTGGGTACACAGAATTGTACAAGGCGCAGTCTTCATCTGGATGGAATATTTTAGATTTTCTTATAGGTAACTAACTTATAATATATATGAAAGGAAGATATCATTATGAACGAAGTTTTACAAAATATTTTAACAAGAAGAAGTGTAAGAAAGTTCAAAGAAGAACAAATAAAAGACGAAGAATTAGAATTGATTTTAAAAGCTGGAGTGTATGCACCAAGTGGTATGAACAAACAAACTTGGCAGTTTACAGTTGTTCAAAGTAAAGAGAAGATGGAGCTGCTTGCAAAAGTAGTTAAAAAAGCATTAGGTATAGATGCTGCATATAATTTTTATGCACCTCCAACTTTAATTATGCTGTCCAATGAGAAGGAAAATGTAAATGGGCTTGCTGATTGTGCTTGTGCTCTTGAAAATATATTTCTAATGGCAAATTCACTGGAAATAGGTTCCTGCTGGATCAATCAATTGAGAACTATTTGTGATGAAAAAGAAGTAAGGGAAGTACTAAGTAGCTTTGGTATACCTGAAAATCATATTGTTTGGGGGATGGCATCTGTTGGATATCCTGAAAGCATATCTAAAGCACATGAAAGAAAAGATGGAGTTATTAAATTTGTAAAATAATATAGAGTTTCTAAATTGAAAGTTAACATATACAATATCATATAATGACAAATTTCATCACTATAAAAACTTTTGACAAGTCTAAAGCTCGGTATTTTGAAAATCTAAGAAGCTCAGCTAAACTCGTACCTCAGACATATCTAAGCTCCTAAGATTTTCTAAAATACCTCTCTAAGACTTATGGAAAAGTTTTTAAATGTGATTTCAATTTTGTCATTATATTTTATGTATAAGTTTAAATTTCAATTAGAAACCCCGTGTAGATAGTTAACTCTACAATTAAGCTGCTCCAAATTGCTAACTTGATTTAAATGCTAAAGTTATAAATCCAACCGAGACTTATATAAGCAATTTTAGGTAATGATAGATTTAACTTTAAACTTTATGATCTATATAAGAAACACAGAAACAACAAATTTTAATGCCAATATGAAATAACTTTCGATGAAAAATGTAAAGTTCTAAGCTTTCTGTAGTAGTTTACTATTTTTATATTTCATAAAGGCAATTTTAGCTGCATACATCGCAAGTCCTACTGGTAACCAAAATGCACCAAAGTTAAGCTCATTTTGCAGATAAGGAAGCATAAGACCCCAGCTTAATCCTTTTAAGTTTAACATCTTTAATGCTACAGTCATATGTCTGAATGGCCATATAATATTGAGAGTATCTGCCATTCCATTTGGAAGCAGATAATCTGGGAATATAACACCGCAGGTTAGAAATATAGGTATATTTATCAGATTAAAAAATAGTATAAAATGGCCAAGGTTATCCATAACTGATGTAAAAACTAATCCCATAGCTGTAAGGTTAATAAAAAATAAACTCATTAAAACAATATATATTAATATATCACCACGAAGTGGTACACAGAATAATTTATCAACAATACATAAGCAAGTGAAAATTACTGTACTACATATAGTAGAATATAGTAGTATTCTTCCTATAAGACCAATTACAGCTTTTACACCTTCTTTTGAACACATCTTAATATGTGCAAATTGCTCTTTCTTCTTCATTAAAGCAGGTACTAAAAGTAGTGGTACAAAAAAACCTTGATTAACTAAAGGTATTAAAGTATAAATTAAATATCTAAGATAACTACTTTGTGGCTCATATAGTACACGTTCAACATAGGAAAAGTTTAAAACAGTTTGCTTAGATAGGTATGGAACCATACCATTTCCTTGCAAAACGTTTATTTGAGCACCAGCATTGATCGTACCTAAAACCTGACTAGCATATCCTAAAATATTGGCTTCCCTAGGAAGACTAGTTCCATCTATTAGCAATAAGGCACTAGGTGATTTTGCCAAACTCACATCTTTTTCAAAATGTTTAGGTATTATTATACCTCCATTTACTCTACGATCTTTTATTGCTTTTTCAAGTTCAGTATATGAATCTGTGTAATAATTAACATTTAAACCTGGACTAATTTTAAGTTGTCGTACAACAGTTCTTGACAATTGTGAATTATCTTGATCAACTACTCCAAATGGAATATGCTCTATATAAGGATTCGACATAGCATAGCCAAAAATAAGTGTTGCTACAATAGTAAGTATAATAGTCTTAAGTAGGGAGCTTCTTTCTTCTTTTAATATTTTAAAAAGACTCTTCATTATGTTATCACCTCTTCATCTTGACTATTAATGATACTATTTTTCTCATTTATTCTAATATTTCTAAGTCTTTTAGCCTCTTTCATTTTATATAAAAGGAATGTAACCACCCACATAAAAATCATAAATTTAGTAAGCCAGAGTATATTAGATAAGTTATCTTGAAAACTTCCGCCTATAAGTGATAAATCTCTTAGAGGTACAGCATAGTAGTAAAATGGAATATATTTAGCTACTATAGGAATAATATCAGGCATAGCTACAGTTGGAAATGTGTATCCAACCAAAAATAGAGTTATAGCTATTGGACCTGCTAAACCTAGTGCATCTATCTGGTTTCCATTAAACAAGATACTTAAAAGTACTCCCACAAATGTCATTCCGATACAAAAGAGAATAGTTAGCATAATTCCTGCTTCAACAAAACCCCTATAAGGCAATCCAAAATATTTACAATAAATTGCTAGAATAATAAAAACTGAGATTGATGCCAAAAGTCCAACCATAATACCTTTAATCCACATCTTTTTATAGCTATTACCTTTGTTTATTAATAAAATTACAACTATAATCATCCCAACCTGAATAATATTAATTGAAAATCCCGGAATAAAAAAATTAAACATATTTTCAATAGGATTTCCTATAATTCTGGAATTATAACGTATTGGATTGATATAATTTGCAGCTACTTCTGGCATTAATCCAAGTTTTTCCTCTGCTACATTTATTAAATATGCTGATTTAATGGTACCTAGAATTTGTGCAACTCTTGTTCTACTAGAAGAAGTCATGGCCATTTGTGCTCCGTCATAAACAACCATAATTTTGGGATTCTTCCCATCAGTTAGATCCTTTGAAAAGTGTTTAGGAATAATAAATCCTATAGCTACGTCTCCTTTGTCTATTAAATCTTTAACATCATTATCAGTCTGACTATATGCAACTACATTAAATTTTGAATTTGTCCTTATTTCCCTAATGAAAGTTTGAGTTGATGAGGAGTTATCATGATTTACAATAATAGTTGGAATTTTGCTAAGCGAATGGGCACTAAATTCAAGTGCTAAAACAATAGAACCACCAATTCCAAGTATTAGAAACATTAAAATAGGAGTTATCATATACTTAAATCTTAATATTTTTTCTTTCATGATAATCATCACTTCTTTCCAAAGTCAACAAAGGCTGTCATTCCCGCATGAAGTGGTTTATTCATATCAGTTAATTCAACTTTAACCCCATAGGATAATATATCAAATTCTCCATTATCATTTGTTGTCCTTTTAACTGCAAAATCAGCATCCTTATTAATTCTAACTATTTTACCTTTAAATTTTTGATTAGGATAAGCAGAAAGTTTCACAGGGACTTCTCCATTTAACTTTACTTTTGAAAGATCTGTTTCTTTTACATTACATTCAACCCAAGGTGCAGTTGTATTTGTCATTACAAGAAGAGGCATTCCTGTAGATACAAGTTCACCAACCTCTACATTTAACTGATTTACAATTCCATCTGCTGGTGCCGCTATTGTTGTATCAGCTATGTAACTTTGTACTTCATCTTGTCCACCTTCAGCTTGTTTAATTTGAGCTTGATATCCCTGTATTGTTGCATCTGCTTGATTTACTTGTGCTTGTAATGCTGCTATATCTTCAGATCTTGATCCATCTTTGACAACATTATATTGATTTTGAGCCACATCCATAGATGTTTGAGCCTTATCTAAATCTTCTTTAGCTGCATAACCTTTACTATACAATGCATTTATCCTATCGTATGTAGATTTTGCTAAATCATATTGAGACTTAGCTTCATCAATTTCCTCCGGTCTTGCTCCATTTTGAGCCTTCTGAAGTTGTGCTTGTGCTGATGATTTTGCTGCTTGGGCTGCTTTCATTTGTTCAGTAGCTGCATCGATTTGAGCTTTTGATTGAGCTTCTTTTGCAACTAGCGAACTATTGTCTATAGTTATTAAAACTTGTCCATTTTTTATGGTGTCACCCTCAGCTACTTTTATAGCCGTTATTTTTCCAGCAGCTTTAGAATTTATATTTATTTCTTTAGTTTCTATGTCTCCTTGAACAATTAAGTGGTCGCTTTGCTGTTTTACTATTTTATCTCCCGTCAAAACAACATTCTTACTACAACCTGAAAACAAACCTGTTGTAATTGTTAGAGCTAATAATAATGCGATTTTTTTTCTTTTCATGGGAAGCCTCCTAAATTAACTAATATGTTTACTTATAGGAATCTGTTAGTTAGACGTTGTCTAATTTTTACAAGTGATTCATGTAAAATTTGCATCTGTTCTTCTGGTAAAACACCTAATAAAGACGCTATAAGATTTTCTTTATCTGGTAATATCTCAGCTAAAATTTTCTTACCCTCTTCTGTTATAGTAATCTTTGTATATCTCCTATCATTTTTATCTTCCTGTCGTATAACAATTCCTTTTAATGTCATTCTATCAATTAAAGTTGTTACACTAGGTTTCTTTACTCCTAATTTCTTACTAAGAGTAGATGAAGTACTTCCTTCATCACCACATAAATATAGGTAATACAGAACTTTGAATTGTACCTGTGTTAATTCAAACTTTTTATATCCTTCTTCACCAATTTTATTTATTAAATCTGATATTTTAATAATCTCGTCAGTTACCTCAAAAGTTAACTCCATTGGATCAATCTTAATTAAATCGGTATCTTTTTTATTCATAAACAACACTCCTAAAATGCTTTTTCATATTATGCTGCTAACACTATTAACCTAATATACTGATAGTCATATAAATAATAGTTAGTATAGATAATAGTTAATATAAATAATAGTTAGCATGACTAATGGTTAATCATACTAACTATTATACACATTATTATATTAGTTTCAATATCAATAATTGGAAATTATTATTAATAATCTGTAACTTTTAATTTTAGTTCTGCAAAATAAAAATCTAAATTGAAAAATGTGTGTTACAGAAATGGTAGGGTATGTGGGATAGAAACTATTAGAAAAGTTAAATATAGGCAGCGTGTTTGAATTGCCAAGTGTCCGGCAAATGTACGAATTTACTAAAGATATAGATCATAAAAATGGGATTGCCTTAAAATTAGGCAATCCCTTAATTATGTATTAAGTGAGATTATAAAGAAGATAAAAACATTTCGTATGCGTCTTCAAATGAATCATAGGGATCTGGATTTCCGCCGTTTGTGCTTTTGCATTGGTTATCACTGTATTCTTGTCCAACTGCAAGGAGCCCCCCAATAGTTATAGGATGTCCTGCATCACAGGCTATTTTACAAAATGTATCCATAGGATCATCTGCAAGACGAGTTTCCAGCAGCTTCTTTCTTAGGGAAGGATCTTTTTTAGCATCAGTATAAAGCAGTTCTAATTCAGTAGTTGTGTTGTCCATAATTTGCACCTTGTATAATGAACATGTAGTAAAAAATTCATTATACTTTTCCTTTCTTAAAGATTTTTTACTATAATTATCATAAGACGCTGTGGATTAGTTTTCGCACCTATAGCTAGACTATTTTAATTG
>NZ_LROS01000023.1 GCF_001675165.1 Clostridium ragsdalei P11 | reverse complement strand
ATGGGAATTAGTATCAGATATTAAAATTCTTTTTGACGAACTTAATTCTAATTTTGCTAAGATTCATTCATTAGCTTATGCTAGAAGTTTCCTAGTATAAGTTAAATTATCACTTAGAAACCCTATATGAAGAACAAAATCGAAATGATCTTGCGTATAAGAAGTTTTCAAAAGCTTTAAAAATAGATCCAAATAATTATTTAGCTTTGTTCAATATGGGAGTAATTTGTTATAAGTTTAATATGATAAAAAAGGCTATTGGCTTCTATGAGAGATCAATTAATAAAAACAAGCATTATGAATACAGTTATTTGAATTTAGCAGTAATTTATAAATATAAAGATACAAAAAAAGGTATAGAAATTTTATCTGATGGAATTAATAATTGCAGCAAGGTACATTTTTTATATTACAACAGAAGTTGTTTTTATGCCTTAATTAATGAAGAAAATAAGGCCTGTGAAGATATAATTACAGCTTTAAAGTTATATCCTCAATTTTTAAAATATGTTTTGGAAGATGAGGAATTAGAAAAAGTAAGAAAACTAAGTTCATTTAAGGAATTTTCCGCTAAGTTACACATTCCTTCATATTACCCCATGAAAAGATAAGCTACTATCCCTATAACTCCAGAACCAAGCATGATGTAAATTGGGTTCGTTTTCCACTTGCGCAGAATGAACAAACAGCTTAGAAACATGACTACAGCTTTCCAATCTACATGAGAAAATACACTCAAAGTGAATACTTCAGCATTGAACAGTGATAAAAACAAAATGGACATCCCAACTGTGGCAATCAGAGAAACAATAGCCGGGCGCAGCCCTTGAAAAATTCCTTTTACAAGCGTCATGTCTCGATACTTGTAATAATAGTATCCAACAATAATTGCTAGTACTGTCGTTGGAAATGCGCAGCCAAAAGTCGCCACAATAGCACCTGTTACCCCTGCCATTTTCATTCCTATGAATGTGGAAGCGTTCAAGACAATCGGTCCTGGTGTCATTTGAGAAATCGTCACTACATCGGCAAATTCTTTCATCGTCAGCCAGTGATTCTGGGTGACAACCTGCTGCTGAATAAGTGGAAGAATTCCATAACCACCGCCAAAACTAAAAAGTCCTACCTGTAGAAAACTCAAAAGCAATTTCCAATAAATCATGTTTTCATCACCTTCTTTCGGTTTTGAATAGCTGTTAAAATGCCACCAAGTGCACCACACGCCAGAATGACCCATATGACATTTGCATTTAGAAAATAAATTGTACAGAAGGAAGCGATCATGATAAAAATTGAAAGAGCGTTTTTCGATTTGCAGATTTCAGTCCCACCAGAAATCACCACATCGGCAATAACAGCCGCAATTCCCGCCTGCATTCCCTTTAGAACAGCATTTACCACTGGATTTGTTTTAAACATCTGGTAAAAGAGTGAAACAACAGCTATAATGACCAGAGGTGGCAAAATCGTTGAGATAAGCGCCACAATTACTCCTGGAATACCAGCTAGACGGTAGCCGACCAAAGCAGAAGCATCGACGGCCATTGACCCTGGCAAAGACTGTGAAATGGCAACAATATCCAGCATCTCATTTTCATCAATCCAATGAAGTGTATCAACAAATTTATGCTTCATCAATGGCACAATCACATATCCGCCCCCAAAGGTGAAAGCGCTAACTGAAAATGTTGACACAAACAGTGTTTTGTAAAACTTTAAATTTCTTTTCATCTTTTCTCCTTCACAGCTGATTAGTGGGTGTTTTTATAATTGAGGAATTTACATAATCAAAAAATTAAACATCCTAATATATATTTTTATTATAGTACAAGTTCTATTTCTTCTCCATAAATATGTAAAAAATGTATTATTTTTATGATAAAGTTTCATAGAAACTCAACTATTTACAAACAAAAGAATTGATCACTTGAATCACTTAAAAAATAAAACTTTTATCTGTCATAAGTAACCTTAAATTACCAAAAAACTTTTAGTTTCATAAGCATAAATAATATTTTCGCCATATTCTAGACTTGTAGCTACACTATGAAGATGTTAAAATTTATATACGTAGCAGTATAATTTTATCAATAAAAAGGATGTGTTTAAGATTTTTAATAATAAGGATATAGAAAAATATTCATCAGCAGTTACCCTATCAGATATGGAGATTTTCATATTTCCGGAACTTCTATATAGTCTCTTGCTAGCAAACATAATGTCTCCAATTATATGGGAATGGAAGAAGGATGAATGGTTTAAGGATATTGACAAACTAAATCCATATAGGAAAATATTAAGACTTAAGCAGTATATAATGGACAATTATGATTTTAATCTGGATATTGATACATGGGGGCTTACAACTAAAGAGAATGAAATAGCACGTTTTGAACCCTTTATGAATGTTGATACAATAAGCAGAAGTAATGCCTTGTTTGGTTATGAAGGAGACAAATATTATTTTAGTATGGATATTAGACGGCATTTTGGTCTTGATAAATATAACTCTAATATGATTCCTTATTGGAAGACTGAAACTGTAGAAGCAATGAATGCATTCAAATACAAAAAGAACTACGAAAAGGGTGCAGGTGAATGTGTGTCCTTATCTACTCTTTATGCCGCTGCATTGTTTATAATATGTAAAATACCACTTAAAGACATATACCTGCTTGCAACACCACTTCATTCACAAAATTTTGTAGATGTAAAGGGTGGAATAGTAACAAATAATAGAAGGATTGTTACTAAAAATATGTGGTTTAACGGTACTGAACTTACAGTAAAAGCTCAAAGAGCAATACGAAACGAACAAATTACAATTATTGCTCATAACACAGGTTTTGTTCATGTGGTATATCCCGAAGCAACCATAGATCATGAAGTATATATGGACTTTGAAAAAAAACTCAAGAAATTCCTTGTACATGACATAGATTATGAGATGTTATGCAATTTTCTTAGGCAGGAGAGCCATCTTCAAAAATTCTTTCAAATTAAGCATGAGTATCATGGCGGCCACAGATATATTCCCGCTGAAAAGGCCTATGCCTATGAACATACTAGCTCTTTCAAGATCAATAAGAGTACGAGAGACAAACTGCTGTCTGAGATTGATGAGTATGAATTTTCTCAGGAACCAATACAAAATAGGATATGTCTTAATAACTTTGATGAATTCTTTAAAAAACACAAAGTAGATTTTAATGATGAGAATGATATTACCAGTGTAATGGATGAACTTAACTGCCCTAATATGCCGCTAAAGGAGATTTTAACTTCACTATATGAATTTTGCAATATAGATCCAAGGCTTCCTGGAAAGAATAAGAATTTTATTAAAGCAGAACCAATACAGTTATCGTCAGAAATGAGCCGTGAAGATATTGTTAACTATTTAGAGTCTATTAGAGACACAAACGTTTCTGCAGATCTTGCTTTTTACGCATTAAGAGATTTTTCCAGAACTGAATGGGATCCTTTTATCAAAGCAGCTTTAGAGCGAAATCCCGTTTCAATTAATATGTACCAAAACTTAAGTGAAGATGAAGTTATAAATGCATTGGAGAATATGCCTAATGTATCCATATATAACGGCTCTCGAATGGCTCAACCAGATGAAGTATGCAACTATCAAAGGGGAGATGGTCTGGAAAAGGCTATATGTTTAGCTAATATATTAAAGTATAGAAATAATTCTCGAAGTATATGTATTAGGGTTCTAAATGATCATGTTGAAATTAATTTTAATAACAGAATTATCAATTGGCCGTCAAATAAAGGCTTAAATGGCACTATAAAACTTTAAAGTTTGTTTCTATTTATTAAAGTAATATTCATCTAAAAATAATGGGTATAGATTTGGTTTTTTACACAAATCTATACCCATTCCTTATTTGAATAATTATATCTTCTTTGCAAGTTTTCAACAATCTCACTCTATTTTGCTTTAGCCGTTGAATCTCTTTTCTACTTGATTTTGCAGCATACTTTTTTCATTATAGTATTTTTCTTCCATTTCATTTAATATTTGCTTTTTAACCCAAACATTATTAGCAAATACTGTTGCCACCCCTAAATAATAATATTGAAGACCTTTATTCCCACCAATATCATTGAGATATTGGTTATATTGCTCAAAGCAATACTTAAATTTTAAATTTTTATCTTTATTAGTTTTTATTATCTCACTTATTGAATTAATCCAATATATAGTACAAATAATAATTTTCCTATCTGTATTATTTTTACTATATTTTAAGAAATTTTTCAATGTTTTAATATAACTATCATTATCTTCACTATCTAAACTATTAGCTTCATTACCTATTAAGCTAGTCATCGTCGATTCCAAATTCCTTAATTTATGACTAATTTTGGAATCCATTCCATCTAAATTTTTATTTAATTCTTCTATTTTAAATTTCATATCATTAATCTGATTCAGTCTGTTTGCTGCTACATTTATTTCTTGTGATACATCTGCAAGATTATCAAATGCATCCTCAAATTTGCTCTTTGTCTCTCGAGATACGTCTACAAGATTATCAGATATATTTTCGAGTTTGTTCTTTGTATTATTAGACTTCTGTTCTCCATTTATTGTCACTATTATAGCAATTATTGATAATATTATTGATGATATTGCCACTGCAAAAGACACTTCATCTACAAATTTAATATTCCAATAACACGACGTTGTTATAAAAATTGCTATAACTGCTATACTAATGATTATAATATATATTATATGTAATTTTAACTTTTCATGATCTACTATGCAGCTTATTTCTTCTTGTTTCATATTAATCACCTCATTACATAATATTATTAAAAAATGTAATTAATTCCTTTCTTGAAATTTTTCTAAAATTTATTATTTTTATTTGAATTTTTATTTTGAAAATACATATAAAGAAGCATTTAATAGTGTATTAAAATTTGTTAATGGAAATAATTATAAAGATGCACAAGAAAATTTTTCTGATGTCACTAAGGCACGAACAAAAATTTATAATGATATGGATAAATAAATGGGATATCTCAAATTTAAGATATCCCATTCTAAAAAACTCGTAATTAATTTTATAATCATAATTTTGAATATGCTGTGTAAAATACAAGTAAATTTTTAAAGTCTATATTCAATAATGCTATCTAGCGTCTTTCTCGGTCTTGGGTTTGGTTTTTCATCAGGATATCCAAGTGCAACAGCCCCAACCAGCTGTGTTTTTACATCAATATAATTTACCAGTTCATTATATGCAAAACATGTATTTGCAATCCATAATGTACCTACTCCTAAATCTTCTGCCTGTAACAACATATTTTCAATAGCTGCACCTATAGAAAGTGTATCTACAATTTCTGTAAATCGTTCATCTGCCGTAGTGATATTTTCAAATGGCGATTTACCGTTTGTATTAGAAACCATGATGATAATTGGAGCTTCTTTCATAATTCGTAAAGTATTCTTTGCATCTGGTATTCCATCTCTTGAATTAGTCAATAATGCTTCTTCATTTAATTCACGCTGTATTCCATCGTCCATTTTTGATAAAAGTTCTTCCTTTTTAATTCCACCAAACACAATGAACCTCCAAGGCTGTCTATTTTTTCCCGATGGTGCAGCTCTTCCAGCATCCAATATTTCATTAAGAATATCTATTGGTATTTCTTTAGATTTATACTTTCGTATACTCCTCCTATTGTAAATTGTTTCTATGCTCATTTATTTCACCTCATTAAATTTATTTTTTACAAATCAATATACATTCCGGCAGAATTTTTCCTGCAATTACAGAACTATTAATTATATCAAAGCCTTTTTTTCGGACGAATTCTATATATTCATCAGATTCCCATTTATGAAAAGTATGAAATCCCATTCTTTCCATTAGCCAAATTCGTACCTTATTGATTTTTTCATCATATACAAATGTGGGGGCAATCAGCAATCCTCCTTTTTTTAACACACGCTGAATTTCCATTAGTGCTTTATCAGGATTTGGCATAATATGAAGTGCATTTGCAATAACGACTGTATCAAACCTTCCATTTTCATATGGTAGGTTCGTTGCATCCTGTACAGTAAAAGTAACAGGTAAATTAAATGCTCTTGCCTTTGCTTCTTCAATCATTTTTTCTGAAAAATCAGTTGCTTCCCAAGAAGATACTTTTTTACATAGTGGAAATGTAAGTTGTCCAGTTCCACAAGCCAATTCTAATACCTGCATATTCTCATCCAACGATTTTGATATAATCTCACATAATTCCCGATATAGTTTTGCATTTTTTCTTTCCTGCATTGGTGTATATAGTTTTGCAATCTTTTCCCAGAAATTTTTATTTGTAATTTCTTTATTCATACTACTTTATACCCTCTTTCTCAATGCTTGCAAATTACTATTTGTATTAAGATTTTTATGTCAGAAGGATACTTATTGTTATTCTTTAGTTCGTTTTCAATAACTGCTATTATTATAGTAGCATTATCTAACAAAAATTCAGATATAAAAATTGAAAATAAAATCACTTTAAGACCTGATAAAATATCATCAGACACTAAAGTAAGCATAAATAATTCTAAAAAAATAATAGACATACTAGCTATACTATTTAAAGATATGCCTGAAGATACACCTATATTGACACAGTACCTACTTAGAAAGTAATATGTATAATGTAAGTATTGCAAGATGATAAAGAAGGCAGAAACGACGGATAAAATATAAGGGGGAAACTATTATGTTATTTGATTTTGTAGCAATAGATTTTGAGACAGCAAATAATAATTTCAACAGTGCTTGTTCACTTGGAATTGCTGCTGTAAAAAATAATGAAATATGTAAAAAAGATTACTTTTTAATTCATCCACCAACTCTTGATTTTAATAAAAAGAATATATCCATAAATGGAATAACTCCTAAGGACATAGAGAATTCACCTCTTTTTCCTAATATATGGAACGATATACATACTTATTTTGATGATAATATAATAATTGCTCACAATGCCGTATTTGATATGTCAGTACTAAAAAATTGTTTATTAGAATATGATATTTCTATGCCTAATTTCAACTATATCTGCAGTATACCTATATCCACAAAATTATGTAGAGGGAAAGGAATTGGTAAATCTTTAGAAGACCGTGCCAAATATTTTGGAGTAGATTTAGGACATCATCATAATTCTTTAGATGATGCTGTAGCATGTGCCAATTTAGTAATTGAATGTATAAAACGTGCTCATAAAAAAAATCTTGAATCTTTTTGTCATACATATACTAGCCTTCCAATAAAAACTTTTAAAGATCTGAATCCTCAAAAAGGTTTTATTAATAATACTAAAAATAGTTTCACTAATAACAAATTCAATACAGTTAAAATATCTGAAATTAAACCTGACAATAACAATATTATTGATACATCCAGCCCATTTTATAATAAAAATGTAGTCTTTACAGGTGAACTTGAAAGTTTAGGTAGAAAAGAGTCTATGCAAAAAGTAGTCAACTTAGGTGGCACATTAAAAAGTGGTGTATCTAAAAAGACAGATTACTTAATAGTTGGGAATCAGGATAAATCTCTTGTAGGTGAAAATGGAATGAGTTCCAAGGAAGAAAAGGCAGCTGAGTTGAATGAAAATGGATCTTCTATAAAAATTTTAAATGAATCCGAATTTCTAGAATTGATCAAAACTCCTAATAAAGAAAATAGTTTTGATGATTCCAATGAAGTTGTTGATTTAAATTCAACTATTATTTTTAACACTTTAGATGACAAGATAAACAAGCTAAAAGAATGGAAACTTTTAAGCCGTACAGCAGCTAATTTAAAAGACATATATTATAAAAATAAAAATGAAACTTATAAATGTGACATCATAGGATACTCAACTAAGAAAACAAATTTAAATTGTTTAAGTGAATTTTATGAAACCATAGTAATAAAAGTTAATGATAAAATTATAAGAATAGCTCCAGCATATTTATTAGATATGCAGAAAAAAGATTTTTATCTTTCTTATAACAGTGTACAACCTATAGGTTAAATAAATAATTATAGAGGTATTGGAATTTATCTCTTTATATAAGGCATAATCATCATAGCAAATGAAATTAAATTATAACCGATGTGTGCAATTATACAACTCAAAATTGAATCTGTTTTAAGAAAAAGAATCCCGAGTATAATTCCGCAAATAAAGGCAGAAATTGTCTGAACCATGTTAAAATGGAGCACTGCAAATAAAACTGCTGATATTAGCAATGCTATGCCATTTCCATAAGAATCTTTTAATCCACCTAATACAAATCCTCTCATAAGTATTTCTTCAATAACGGGTGCAATAATACATACTTGCAGTAAACTCGTAATTGGCGTTTTTAATAACGATTGTATTGTATTTTCATATGCCTGCTCACTGGCAGGATAAAGGCTTTCAAATATTGGGTCAAAGCACTTATCTAAAAGAAAATAAAATAACACAGAGCAACCCACTGCTAATAAGATATTTATAATTGTTACATTCTTAAAAATTTTAACTTTATATCCTGTTCTATTACAAAGTAGAATTATAAATGCAATAACACATGCTATAATAAAAACAATATTTAAACAATTTGAATACTTTAATGTAATTTTTCGCCATATAGCAATATCAAAAAAAGTATATATCATCATAACTACGAAGTATATAGCCACCCATAAAAATGCCATGCTTATTTTTAATTTCATTTTATCATGCATTCATCCTTCCCCTAAATTACTAATTTATAATGCTTAACTTAAAATTGGAATTTGTCAAACAATCATCATTATTAAATTTCATCAATTTGTTTCCCAATTTTATATGCTTTAAAATATAATAATTCTCCCGCCTGTTTTTTTAGCGGTTCAAATACTAGACCATGCCTCACAAATAAATCCTTGATTTTTTGAGGTGTGGATATTTTTTCATTGATTCTATATTTTTTATTTCCATTCTTTAACGACACTGGAACACTGCATAGATATTCTCCACCCTGCCGTAAAATATGGTATAGTCCATCAGCAAAATCATCTATATTAATAAAATAGGTCATTGCCAAGTTGCAGATTACCAAATCAAAGTATTCAGCCTCAAATTTAAGATTACATGCATCGGCTATTTCAAATACAGTATCTTCAAAACCCATCTTTTTAAACTTTGATTTTGCTATATTTAACATTCTCATACTTACATCTGTTCCAATATAAGAATTGTCTATAGGTAGAATCTCTGACGTACTCCCAGTTCCTGCAGCCAACTCTATCACCTTTTTTCCATGTATATCCTTCAACTCATTTTTTAATATGCCCATATGTGTTTCTATTGTCGTATTAAAGCATCTTGGGAACATGATTTTTCTCATGAAACAATCATATAGATTCACGAACAATTTTATATCATATACACTCTTCACTTACACGCCCTCTTTTATAAATTAATCCCCACAACAAATTACTATTTGTATTAAGATTTTTATATGCTAAATCAGTCTTTAACACCATAATAGCATCTTTTTATAATTCCATTGCAGCATCAAAGCCAGTTCTTGTTGCATTCCACAAAGTGCCACCTTTTGTATTACAATCTCCAATAACATAAGTTTCTTCTACTAGGTCTCTAAATAATTCAACTTGTTCTTTATCAGCCCTCACCCCTAAGGATAAAATTACAGTATCGCATGGAATAGTTTCCTTGTTTCCATTCTTATCTTCTATAACAGCTCCCTCCATTGTTACATCGGATAACTTAACTTCACAAATAAAGGTGACACCTGCTTTTTTAAGTAACTCCTTTAGTCCA
Source organism: Clostridium ragsdalei P11 (assembly GCF_001675165.1). Classification (GTDB taxonomy): domain Bacteria; phylum Bacillota; class Clostridia; order Clostridiales; family Clostridiaceae; genus Clostridium_B; species Clostridium_B ragsdalei. Next base: position 36,690 of record NZ_LROS01000023.1, on the reverse strand, counting down.
ATCATGCTAATTTTTATACCATCAGCACCTATTTTTTCTTCTGGAATCATATCTATAACTTTAACTTTCTTGCCCTCTTCTGCTAAAGAAAGAGCGGCTTCTAATCCAGTGAATCCAGCTCCTACAATTACAACATCTTCACCTACTGGAACCTTCTTTAATTCTACATCTCCAACCCAGACAACTTTATCAGTACCACTTAAAGTAAACTTAGGAATGATAGGTTTTGCTCCAACTCCAATTAGAACGACATCAGGATTTTGCCCAAGTATGTTTTCAGGAGTTGCTAATGTATTAAGCTTGACATCTATTTTAGGGTCACTGATAACGGATCTTATTGACCAATCAAGATAACGTTTTAAATCCTTTTTAAATGATGCAGCAGCAGCCATTTTTAACGCTCCACCTAATTCACTATCTTTCTCATAAATAACTACAGTATGACCTTTCTTTGACGCTACTCTAGCCGCTTCAAGACTTGATGGACCACCACCAATTATAACTACTTTCTTACTGTGTCTAGTCTCCACAATCTCAGGAAATTGAGTTTCCCTTCCTATTAATGGATTAACTGCACATCTTAAACGTATGAATTGTGTATGTGTTCTATTAATACAAGTATTACAACGTACACAAGGTCTCGTCTGATCACTCTTGCCTTTATAAGCATTACTTACACAGTTTGTATCTGCTAAAATATTCCTTATCATGGCAACTACATCCACATCGCCGCTGGAAACAGCTTTTTCTGCAGTTTCTAAATCAAAGCTTCCAACTACTGATACTGGAATATTCAATTCCTTTTTAAATCTTTTAGCTGCCTCTAGATTCATTGCACGTGGAAAGTATGTTGGTTGGAATATATAAGGTAGTAACGCTTCTTCTTGAAGTAATCCTCTTGATACATGAATAATATCGATTTTATCTTGAATTTTCTTTGCATATTCTAAAGTTTCTTCTATCTCTGAATTACCTTCTAGTAATTCTTCTGCACTTATACGATATTCTATTGCTATTCTATTTCCTACCTTTACACGTATTGCTTCTAATAGTTCCTGTCCAAATCTACATCTATTTTCAAAAGATCCGCCATATTCATCAGTTCTATGATTATGTTTTTTTGAAAAGAACATAGCTGGAACGTTTCCATGTCCGCCGTGAATCATAATCATATCAAAGCCAGCAATCATACATCTCTCAGCAGCATTTGCAAATAACTCTATGATATGTTTAATTAATTTCTTACTGCTTCCCGTTGCCACAACTTCAGGCGGCATAAGCATATATTGTCCAGATATTAATTCTATACTTGCTAATGCTCCATATCTATGAATTACTTCTGCAATATCAGCTAAATCAGATATATACAGTGAATTTCCAACATTAGTAACAGGTACTCCTGAGCTTTGTTCATCTACTGATGAAACTCCTAAGGTAACAATTCCCGCTCCTGATTTGGCTAATGATTTTAGATAAGCTAAAAATTCAGAATTATTTCCACCATCTCTTGAACATAAAAATGCTCCTGCTGGCGCAACTTCAATACGATTTTTAGATATAACCTTCCCAATATGAATAGGTTTAAAAATATTTGAATTCTTATCCATAATATCCCTCCTGTACTATGCGTTTATTATAACATCTCCTTTTATTTATTAAAAATACAATAAAGCAATGCATCTATAAGATTAACTTATAGATGCTTCTTTAACAAATAACTCCACACAAGGGTTTGTATTATCCTTTAAATATGCTAAACAAAATTTAATAGGGTGGGGTTCTCCTTCTATTTCCACAAAAGAAACTTTAGGTCTATTTAATTTTTTAATTATTTTAGGTACAATACTTATACCCATATTTAAATCTATCATCAAATTTAATATACTGCCGTCCGGTACAGTTATAATAGATTTAGGAATGATGTTATATTTACTGTAAAACTTGCAAAAATGCTTATAATTCTTTGTTTTTTCTTTATATTCTACCATTATATTATTTTCTCCAGCAAGCTCTTCTCTAGAAACAGCGGATCTACTGGCTAAATCATTATCAGAATTCATCATAGCGCAGGCATCTTCTTCAAATATTACTTTGTAATCAATATTTTTTAAATTCTCAATATCATAGGGCCATGTAAATACCACATCGTAAATCTTATTTTCTAATTGTTTCCTTGTATCTTCTAAGGATGCCCTTTTAAACTTAATATCAATTAATGGATACATTTCCTTAAATTTATTTAATATTTGTGGCAAAAATATTTCTTCTATATCTCCGCACACTCCAATTGTTATCATACCCTTAAATCCGTGGGCAATATTTTCGGCTTTCTTTACTGCATTTTTATATCTCTCTACTACATCTTTTATTTCTTCGTAAAATATCTTCCCAGCCTCAGTAAGTTCAACCTTTCTACTACTTCTTTTAAATAATTGAAATCCAACTTCCTGTTCTAATGAAGTAATCTGCTGGCTAATTGCTGACTGTGCTAAATAACATTCTTGTGCTGCTTTAGTAAAATTCAAATGATTTGCTACACTTAAAAAATAAATAAGTTTATTTATTTGCATAATTAAAGTCCATCTCCTTCCTAATTTAAATATATCCCCAGAAGGTCTTGTTTTAAATTGGAATTTATAAAAGAGTTCCGTTCATATTTTTTTCAAATCTAAAGAAATAATCACCTTTATCAGCTGGCATTCCACCTACAGTCTCTGGCATATTTGGATCTCGATGGAGTGGGTTATAAAACTCAACAATATGAAACCCACATTTATTGACATAGAAATGAATGTTTCTCTTTTCAAAATACGGTGTACATGTTTCCCATACCTTTGTTTCAGGGTGTAAATTTTCTATTGCCTTCCAAAGTTCCTGCCCAACGCCAGTTCCTTGACAACCAACTTTAACAAAAAGAAAATCCAAATGATTATGATATGTTTCGTTATCAACAGTTATGACTGTTCCACCAGAAACCTCACCGTTAACAATTGCCTGATATGCTTCAGCACCATTGACATTGAGTGAATCATCTATGTCCTTTTCTGGTAAAATTAATTCATCGGATGGCCCGAATTCCGTTTCGTATCCATATTGAAATGCCTCTTGCATGTCTCGTTTAAACATTTCAATGTTTTTTGCTTTAAGTGGAATCAATTTAAGTTTCATATTCATCACCTCATAAATTACTATTTGCATTACTCATATGACAAATTAATTATGTCTTTTTCTGTAATCCTTCGTAATACTTTGCAAGGATTACCTACTGCAATTACCCCTGCTGGAATATCCTTATTTACCACACTTCCGGCTCCAATAACGCTGCCTTTTCCGATAGTAACTCCACCACACACAGCAGCATTAGCACCAATCCATACATCATCTTCTATTGTAATAGGTTTTGAAGTCCCAATTCCTTCTGCTCTTTGTCTTGGAAGTATAGCATGTCCAGAACATGCTAAACAAACTCCAGGAGCTATAAATGCATTTGCACCAATATAGACTGGCGATGTATCTAATATTACACAATTATAGTTAATCACAGTAAGTCCATGGGTATGTATATTGAAGCCATAATCACAATGAAATGATGGTTCAATAAATGTCAGTGGATTATAAGTTCCAAGTAATTCTTTTAAAATACTGCTTCTCTTTTCTTCTTCAGATGGTCCAGTCTGATTATATTTCCAGCATAATTCTTTCGCCTTTTGTTGTAATTTTGACTGCACATCTGTATGCTTTGAAAAATATTCCTTATTTTGCTTCATAATTTCTGTAAAATCCATTATCCTATTCGTTCCTTTCAAATTACTATTTGTATTAAGGTTTTTATATGCTAAATCAGCCTTTAGCACCATAATAGCACCTTTTAATACAAAAATGCATCAAAAATCATAAATTATCCATCACCCCATCCAAGCAGCTGCCTCTTAAGCTCATTAAAATCATACTGCCTATACCTTATATTCTTATTACTCCTTACTTCTTGCCTATTAATTATTATTTTTTGCTCTATAAATTATACTTCTGATATTTTTACAAATTTTGATAATGAAAATGAGTTTAATAAAAATTATTTTTCAAAACACTAAGAAAAGTTTTTACAGATCTGCTTGATGATACACTAAATTCATCAAAATACACAGTCAAACAGCAGTCATAATTACATATGGAAAGAATGGGTAATATATGCCCTCTAAAAAAGCAAATGCTGAAGGCTCCATACAAAAATATTATAAAGATTGAGTTCTAAAGGAATGGATAACTACAATTACTATAGGACACGACGATACTGGAAAGCTTGTACGAAAGCAGTTTTACGGAAAGACAAAATATGTAGATAATGATTTGTTCGCTCTATAAATTCATAGGGCGTCTTTTTATTTGTGTTATTTGGCAATAAAAAAAGCCTCACGATATCGTGAAAGCATTGATACTGGTGCACCCAGGGAGATTCGAACTCCCGGCCTCTGGATTTGGCTAAAAAGTTTTTACCTAATTTTATCCATTCCCTTATCAGTTGATATATCTAGGCTTACGACATTGCTTGTCCCTTTTATTTCCTTTAAAATACGCACTTTTTTCTCCCGGTTGTGTTACGGTTGTGTTACAGATCAAATATTAAATTTAGCTATTTTATTAAAAATTTCTTACATATTTTAGTAATAACTATATAAATAATATTGGTGTATAAAAATACCTATTAATGCATAAATTTAAATTTTAGCATGTTAAGTAAGATACAATCTCCCAAGAATAATCCTTTTCTTTCTTTTCCCAAACCAAAGAAAGCTCTATATATTTTCTAAAGTTTCTATCTCTATATTCTGATGGAGTATCTTTAATTTTAAAGATATACCCTCTTTTGGTAATATCTATTGTATCATAAGGCAATTCATATTGGGTATGGTTCATATCTTTTGGTAATTCATCTTGAGAATAACCTTCTTCTATAGAATCCGAATCAGGTGCTCCAATTCCAATTGTATAATCACCAATTTCCCCGACAATATTAAGAGTATTTTCACCTCCGCCATCATTAACCATTTCACCATTATCCAGTTCGCATGAAATTATATCACCTACCGAAAAAAGAGTTAAATCTAATGAAATTTTATAGCACCCTTCTGGATGAAGTGTCTTATTTCCATTCAACCAAAATGTATTATATGCACTCTCTTCTATAGAGAAAGGACAAATTTTAGAATTTTTATATACTTTAAATGACCCAGCAGGGGTTTCAAATTTATCTACAATCATAAATCTTCTCCTTATTTTACAAATCAATTAACTTATCATATACTTCATTAATCTCTTTTCTAAATAGTTTTTCTTTCATAAAATCATCTAATCCTGATTCGTCTATACAATACAAACATACATCAGGAACTACTTCAAAATATCCTCAAGCATTGGTTCAATACCACTTTGCTCCAATTCATCCACCATATGTCGTGCTGAAAAACGGTTCACATCAGTTGATACATACCTCAGTATATTTGCGGCAGTCTCCTTAACCACAAAAGAGAAGTTTTCTTGCAAGACACGGTATGAAAATGTTGCAAACGGATCATATGCTGCAAATGTTCGACCGCAAACATCTTTATAAGTGCTGTCAACACTCTGGATAATATGCTGTGCATGAGTCTCGTCACATTTCATAAACTGCAAAAGACAGTTTATGATTCCGCTCTTTCCTTCCATAAGGTACCTAGAGATTCTCTCTGAAGTCGATTCGTAGATGTATGCTTCCACATCAACATCAAATACTCCACACGCAATTTTACTAAAGACAGTATTCTCATTCTCTGCTTTCTGGTGAAACAGGACGCTTTTTTCAAAATTAGCAGACAACTGTCCGGCATCTGCATATCGATAAGCAGCATCACTGTTAGTGGCTTTTTCGGACACACTACGGAAAATATGGCACGAATCTGTTGGGCTTCCAGTCATAATATAATTTATTACTCGCCCTAATGAATAAACATCACTACGCTTATCACCATTTTTCAAAAGCATAAACTGTTCTGGCGCACAATAGTAATACTGACCGACAGCATTTGTGTGTATAGTTTGATGAGAAGTGAAGACATTTAAATCTTTTCCAAGACCAAAATCCGCTATTTTCAGCATTCCACGAACAATAAAAATGTTATTTGGGCTAAGATCTCTGTGAATAATGTCACGCTTATGGACTTCAGTCATGATATAAAGTATTTGACGTATACAGTTAATTCGGATTTCTTCTGTTATAGATGAACCTTTAATGTACTTTTCAAGAGTCTGCTCTGCCACTTCCATTGTGTATGAACATGAAGATGCATCAAATGTATATACTTCGATGATTCCATAAGCATCTTGCAAAGATTTCGTGATTTCATATTCACGTTTAAAACGGCTACGTATACTTTTATCCATGAGGAAATCATCTTTCAACTTCTTCAGAATACGCCCAGTTGATTTTTGCCTGTACACATTTGCGAAACCACCGCTGCCAATAAGGACAAGGTCTGTGTTTTCAGCACAGAGGTGGTATTTGCTATTTGTATGCGTAATTATATATAAGTCTTTTTGTACTATACGATTAAATTCCTCAAATATTTCCTGAGAACGCTCCGCTGCCTGAACCTGTGACAATCCACAGTCTCGCATTAAATGTTCTTTGCTAAGGATGAGGTTCAAAAAAGAATCAAATGACCCTGAATTAAGTATATCAACTAATTTGTCATATACATATGCCCAACGTGATGGAAAACCTTGTCCATATCTGTCATTTCCGTTAAAATACTCATTAAAAAAGCTGACAAGTTTTGAACCTGATTTATAGCTGAAATAACCTTCAATATCACCACAGAAAATATGAGATATCGTTTGAAGTGTATAATCAGATATCATAAGCTCACCTCCCATGAACTTCACTTAGTAATTAGTTGAATTCCTTTCTCTTTTACAACCGTAGTACTCCGTAAACCTTTTTACGGATAAATATATACTACAAGGCTGCCAGAAAAAGCAATAGTTGAAATTTATCGAACTACAGATTTAATAGAAGATACTAAATCCTCAACATCACCATAATCTCTATTTATTCCTTATCTATGATATACTACTCTATTTTTTTCATTTCTTTCTAAACAATCTAAACGTTCTTCAATTCCATATCTCTTAATAAACAAAGTAAATCCATATGGTTTTACTTTGTTTAAAAACCCTTTTATAGTTATTTTACATAAATAGTGAGCATCTACACATCTTTCCATTAAATATTTACTATTGATGAGCTGTAGCACTTTCTTTTTCACTTAGTTAACACCTCAATAATCACTTAAAGTAAGACATTTTATATATAGATCTCAGCCCTGCAGCGTTCAAAACAAGGACTTGTCCAAAGGCAAATTATATGAATTTGTATATGTCACTTTAACAAATCATTCATCTTCTAGTGCTATCAATCCTAAATCAAGAAGGGCTATGCATAATAAACTTAGCAATTTGTATTTTTTAGTTTGTGCATAGTACTTCTCCTCATAGCTGTATATCTCCAAATTAGCACCTCTAAAATTATCCAAATCATAATTTTCGATTCCTATACTTTTTATTGCTTTATCCATTTCATTAACAGCTAATGCAACAGTATCTTTATTTATTTTCTGATAACCAATGCTTCTTTCATGCAAATACTTTTTTAGATCCGCACCTTTTTCTATTTCTATACTAAATGTATCTTTTATATAGTTTGAAGCGGTAAAACTTTCAATTGATGGATAACTCAGCAGGAGTAACCCCTGTCTGTCATATTCATCATTGCTTTCCCTTGAATTATTAAGCTTATTCATTAAATCACTGATAAGTGTCTTATTCGTATTGGAATAATTATCTCTATCAAAAATATAAAATATAGCGGCTTTATCCACAGGAAAATTATACTCATCAATAAGCCTTTCAAATAAATTATCCAGGTAGCCATTGGCATCCTCTATATCCTTAATGTTTGATTCTTCTGTATTAATGACGAATATGGAGGACAGCGGATTATCTTTTTTATTATATGGCCTATATCTATCTAACCTATCCAATTTTTCATACTGGTAATCAAATATATTAGTAAATATTTTATGCAATATTTTTATTTCTGTTTTAATACCCTCTACAATAAACAATACTTTTCCAATTCGTTTGTTATTATCAGCAAAAACTATTTTACTCATTTTCGTATACCGGCTTTCCGCCAAAAACTCCGCTTGTATACATTTTTTCTATGTTCTGTGCTTCTCTCGGCCTTTCATCAGAAAATCTATTTATAAAACTTCCATCATTTCCTCTAAATTCAACTGCATATTCCTGATCCGGTCTAAAGATAGTATTTGATAATAGGTTAGTTGAATGTGAAACTATAAATATCTGTGCATTACTTGATTTTTCCATAAAATATCTAACAAGAAGTTCTTCTAAATCATTATGAAATGCACTGCTAAATTCATCTATAATTAACATACCTCCATTTTTTATAACATGGAAAAATGCAGGCAGCATATTTAAAAGATTTCTATTGCCTAATGACTCCATCACAAATGGAATTGGTTCTCCAATATCATCTCTTTTAAAGAAAATGCTTTTGTTTCCTTCTGTATTTATAGAAATTAAGCTTCCCGTACTTTCCTTTGAATACTCTATTAATTGACCGAAATTATATTTTTTAAAGAAACTATTAATATCCTCTACACCATTATTGTCCAGGTATTCTTTTAAATCCAGGTTATTGTTTGACGGATTTATTCCTCTCCTTAGAAAGGCATCGAGAAAAACTGAATTTATCAAATAGTTAAACCATTCTTTTAAAACAGGGTAATTGTTAAACTTTGTATTAAAATATATGGATCTTAAAAGCAAGGATTTTTTATCAAGATTATCAAATACTTCATTATCTGTAATATATGATTTTGCACTTTCCCCAATCCTATTTAGCATAATTTTATTATTTACGAGCAAAGTCTCAACCATAATTTTTTTTCCTGTATCATATTCAATGTTGTAATTAATAACGTTATCTCCAAATTGAAACTCATAGTGAAGCTTTATGTTGTCACTTTTTGAAAATAAACATTTATATAAACCAATATCAATTATCTTTTCTGCAAATAGTAATTCTAGTAAAAGCTTAATGGATAGTATTATGTTAGTTTTGCCTGAGGCATTAGCTCCTACAAATATTCCACCTTTTAGTATTCCATCATCTGAAACATTTCTTTTTTTAAGAATTTTATAATTAGTGCTTGTAAAGTCTACTGTTGTTAAATGTTTGAAAGATTTAAAGTTTTCTATTTCTATTTTGCTTAACATTTTTATCACCTTCTCCTATTTATATTATATCCAAATTTCAAAGAAAGTGTATGTTTTTTACGTCTATTTTTATTTATTGTGTAATTTTTTTACGCTTATTGTGTGCATGCAAACACTATTTTCTATAAACTGAAGTACTGGCCAAGCTTTAACTCTTCCCTCACTCAGACAAAAAGCTTGGCCAGTGCCTTTAATTTTAATGGGATGCTCCGCCCCAATCCCAGGCAGTAATACTTCTCCGTCTTATAATAGGCTCGGATTCCCTCGCAAGGAAGCTTTGGACAAGCACTTTCTTTTTCGCTTAGTTACTGCATCAATAATCACTTAAAGTAAAATATCTCTTATATGTAGGACTTATCCTTATAGTTCTCAAAACAAAGGCTTGTCCAAAGGCAATTTATAAGTTATCTCATCTAGCACTTCAAATAAGCAGCGCAGTGCTCCTCTATCTTTACAAAATAAATTTCTATATTTTCATGAAATCTAATACCTGCATATGAATTTGAAATACACTATTATAATCCTGTTTCGCTATCACCTGAAAAATTTATGACTATACATACAGATACTCTATATATACCTTTAATTTATCCATATGTTTTAAAATAATAAACCGCTTTATTTTTTCTTCAAGCACCAGCACTTTTTTAGTCCTCATCAGCCTTATAATAGATAAATTTCCATATAAAAATAAAAGGAAGGCTTCCTGCGGATAAAGTGCTTCCTTAATAATTCATAAAAAGTTCCTATTTTAACTGTACTACCGATGTATTCCTCTTGGGTATTCCCTCTACGCACAAAGTATTTAATTAAATTGGATTTTTCACGCACGATTGGCGCCTTTGACAAGCCCAGGGCTAGTCCACCTTATACATGCTTTTATCAAAGCAAGCATAAGGGCGGCTTTGATATTATTATAGATGATGTCTCAAATTCAGAAAAATATTTATTAACTAAAGCATACATCTTACTAATTTTGTTTCACCAAACAAATTGGAATTTGTCGTGTTCCTATTATGCTAAGTAGCTGCCAAATAAACTGGAATTTTTAAAAATACATCTCTACAAGATAATTGATTTTTTCAATTGTATTGTTGTCTGTCATTATTGAGGTAATTACAGTGTAGAATTAGTTTTGACATTCATCTCCCATAATTAACTTAAATCTCTGCCATAAAACTGCTTTATGAATTCATTAACCTTTTTTTGGTCAAATGCTTTATCCCATTCGCTAAATAAATTTTTCTGATATAGTTCCACAAGAGTATCCATTATATAATCCAAGACAAATAATTTTTTTATGAAGCAAATTTCTTGTTGCTTACACTCATAATGACATACAGAATTTCCATGTAAAACAGGGTTTCGTTCTTCATACAATTCATTGCAAAACTCCTTAATAAATTCTTCATCTAGATAATTTTTTACTACAGTTCGCTCTATGACATCTCGTATCCTAGTACTTTGAAATTTTTCTTTTTTATTACAATCATACATTTCGTTATTACTAATAAATACTTTTTCTTTTTTACTAACTTCACAGGACACTTCCCATAACAAGCCTTCAATAATTGAAAATGTAATAATCAATGCACTATCATAGTATTGGTTCTGAAAGTTATAAATAATGCTATTTAATAAATCTTTTCTTTTTATTATTGGCACTATAGGAATATCTGCTTTATTCAAAATATTATTTCTAACCATATTAAACAAATCATTCCATGTCTGTTGGCTATTTTTACTGTTGATTAACTTCTTATACTCAGGTATTGTAAGTTTGCGATATAAATACCAATTACTAGGTAGTTCTTCTGTCTGATTAAGCAATTCATTAACATATGCTGGCATCAAAAACTCTGGTGAATTTACTGCTAAAGACAGTTTGGGTAATAAATTCTTATTTAATTGTAATGCTTTTGTACTAAACTGGTAAACATCAAATAAATCTACTAATCTAGCAAAAATGCTATAGCCATTTTCAACTTTTTTTATTTTTTCTTCATATTTATTATATGTTTTTATTATTATTTCTGCTTTATCATCTTGCTGTTTAGACTTAAGTTTGTCTATTTGTACTCTTTTATCCTTGGGTAATTTGCTATATTTCAAATCTGCTATCTTCTTTTCATACTCTGCTTTTATCACATTAACATTATTAACATATATTTGATTTACTTCATCTAAAAGTTCATTCTGGCCATTCATAATGTTTATAAATAATTTTTCTATTTTCTGACAATCTTCTGATTGCCGACTCTGTTCAATTTCTTCTTCTGTAATGCTTTGAAGCAGAATACACTGAAATAAAAATTTCATATCACTCTCTGGAAGATGATTCAATATTTCCGTCTTATTTTTATTCTCTACCCATTTAGGGAAAAAATATGCTAGTTGTCTTTCTATTATTTCTTTATGCCCAGGATTTTTCTCTAAATCTTTTTTCATATCTTCTATAGTCAACATATCATTTACCTCCACAAATTACTATTTATATAAATAAACCTTAAATTCACATTATTAGACTAATCATAACGACTATATTATATCCAATATAAACATAATATGAAGTTTGAGCCATAATATATTTATTAATAAATGCATTTAATCCTTTTATTTATTCATTAAGTTGGTATCTTCTAGCTATTAATTTATACTTTTTATATTTATACCGAATAAATCTCGAAAATTCTTCTTCATGAGTCGATACTATCATCTGGTAGTCTCTAAATTCATTTCGTAACAGCTCAACCAGAGAATCTACATTTAAATCATCCATTGTTTGAACAGGATCATCAATTAGCATACATGAAAAACTGTCCTTGCCATAAATTTTGTTTAATGTCAGTGTTAATGCAATTATAACACCAGTTAACTGTCCTGAACTTAAAGTATATAAGACATCGTGGTCAGACTGTTTTGAAGCCAAAAATCTAATAGAATCTAATTTCTCCCCTTTAGTATCATATTTGATAAATATACCCAATCCCCCTTGATAATATTGCAACACTCTACCAGAGTAAATATATAGCGGAATTTGAATTTTTCCAATTATCTTTTTTTGATATTGGCCTATTTTGTTTTTATATATTGAAATTATTTCTTTTACCTTACTTTTCATATTATCTAGGTCTTTAGTAACTTTCTCTTTTTTCTTCAGTATCTTTTCCCTTTCTATTAATTTATCATATTCTTGTAACTGATATTGTTCTTCAAGATAAAGCCTCTTTTCATTTTCCAATTTCTCTGATATATATTCTATATTTTCAATTTTACTATCAAAAACAGATTCAAATATTTTGAAAAAGCAATTTTCCTTTTGCATAAGAATGTATTCATCAGATAAAGAATTTATATAATTGTCTTGTATAGTTTTTTGAAACCTCTGTACTACAATTTCACATTCATCTTCATTCTTCAATAATCTATCAGATTTATTCAAATTAATTTGTTGTTTGTGTAAAAAAGAAGAAAATTTCCTATATTCTGGAGCAACGACCTCAACATTATGCAAAATGTTTTTTATCAAGTCATTATCCATATATGAATTTTCATTTATAAATTTCGTAATAACAACTTTAAATTTTTCATCATACTCCGATTGTAACTCTAATAAATATTCTTTTATTTTTTCAGTTTCACCATCTGTACATTCCTTTAATGTACTCTCTACACCTACAATCGCTTTCTCATACTCCGCTTTAATTTTAAAGTCTGTTCCACAATATGGGCAAACATTTTCTTTAATTTCTGTTCCCCCATCTTCTCTCCATTGAGATAAACTTTTTGTAAGATTTTCTCTAGAACCTTGTAATTTTTCAAGAGATTTATTGTATGTATTTTGATTTCTTCTTGCTTTTAATATCTCTCTTTGTAAGCGTAAAACCGGAACAATATCAATCTCAATGTTTATATTTTCTTTCAGTTTTTGAAAATCTAATTTTTCTATATCTATCTCTTCACTATCTTCTTTTGTCGGTAAGGATTTCAAATACTCGAAAGTCTTATATTCTCTTTGCTTATTATCTATATCCTGATATATAGCATTAAAAATCAGTAACTTTTTCAACAATTCTTTGTTGCTGATGTATCTATCAAATTGTGAATTCACTAAACTAGTCTGAAATTCTTCTATGTGGCGTGATAACACTGCCACTTTTTTCAACTCTGTTAATATTTCATCTAATTTCTCTTTATCCTTTATCTTTACTGCTTTTTCATTCCAGTATGGTTTCCTTTTACATTTTTGAAATATATCCTTATATTCTCGATTTATTTTACTTTTTTCAATTTTTCCTTTATCTTTATCCAACTCTGTTCTTTCTGCTTTATTGTCCTCTTTTAATTTGTTTACCTTACTTGATAATTTCTTTTTAAAGCTATTATATTTCGTATATTCACTAATTTCATTATCTATATTAAACAAAGAACTTATCTGCTCCATCCTTTTCGTTTCAGATGCCATCAAGAATTTTAATCTATCCTCTTGTGATATATAATAAAACTTATAATAATCTTCTAGCAAATCATTTCCCAAATACTTCTTTATAACAGCATCTGCCCCTTCAGCCATGCCATTATATTCAAGTTTTTCGCAAAACCAAATCATTGTATTCGTAATATTCTTTAGATTTTTGGGGTTATTCTCCACTCCAGATATACTCTGCACATTAATACATCTTTCTATTTTTAAAACATTTTCCCCTGATATCAATTCTCCGCTAACAACAACATTTTTATCCACATTTTTTGACAAAAAATGTGTATCATAACTCAACTTTCCTGATACCTCTGGGCATTCCTCTGCCCTTTTTATATCTCCTGTTACCAAGTATTCTATTGCTTCAAATATACTTGTCTTACCATAACCATTTGGTCCATCCAACACAAATAGATCAGCCATAGAAAAATCTATATCCTTTTTATCAAATAACTTATAATTTTCCAAATGTATTCTTCCCAACCTATATCTACTCATTTTTTTCATCCTCTCGATAATACAAATCATGCAAATCATTAATATTGTCATCTATCATATTAGTTTTTTTCTCAATATCCTCTTTTAAAAATTCATATATTTCATTCAATCCTTTTTCTTGTACAGCCAGTTTTATATCATCAGCCAAACTTCTTAAATCATTTTCTTTTTCTATCTTCAATTTAATAATAGGGAGTTTTATTAACAATCTCATTAGCAAATCATATGCACTATCTTTTCCATCATGAAAAGCAGCAAATCTACTTACCTTTTTAGTTTCCTGCATCATATATTCAATGTAATTTGAACAACATTTTATTTCATCTGAAAATTCAGATACCTCTTTCGTTAAATACGGACACAACATCTTTTTGAAATAATATGGATTTTCTTCAATTGATAATATTTTATTCATAATATTATCATAGTTATCTTTGCACTCTATCCCTATAATCCATGATGTATTTTTATCTACTGCTGGTTCCTGTACTATTAATTCCTTTATTCCTTTGTAAACTAATATCTGTAACTCATCAAAGTCAGCATTCTCAAAATATTTCTGATTACATGTAGAAACTACATAATATTGCGTTTCTGTTTTATTTTCACTCTTATAGATATTTATAGAAATATCTGCGTTTAAATCAATTTTTTTGGGTTTTGTATAGCCTAACTCTATTAATATCTCTCTAATAATCATCTCAAATTTATTCATTTTCTCTCTCCATATTTGTTTTTTGCATTTTCAATTGAAATCAGTCCTACTTTTTTAGTCTTAGTTATATTCATATATTTTAATTCATCCTCGACATTATCATCATCTTTAGTAATAACATTGATTTTACATGCTTCTTCGAAGACATCTTCTGTATCAAAATCTCTAGTTAATAATTTATCAACTTCCATCAATTCTGTATCATATTCATCATTTTTAATTATTTTTTTACAAACATCCTGAATATCATTTTCAATTAACCCCTCTATTGTAAGTTTTTTTCTTCCTTGTTTTTCTGCACTAATAGTTGTCGACATCATAAATTTATCATTAATTTGACATAGCACCTTGCATTGATTCATAAAAAATTCTTTATCTATCTCCGTTATTCCAGCAAAAAATGCATTCTCCAAATCTGTGATTCCAAACAATTCAAATCCTTTTTCTGTAAATTTTCCTTTCTTATGTAAAGACATGATTCTGAATATACCCTCCATTTCAGTTAAAGGACTTGATACAATATAATTTGAAATCTCTTCAAGCTTACAATTCAAGCAATTTTTCTCACTTTTTACTTCACATATATCTTTTTCACAAAAATCATCTTTCTCTTTTAAATACAAATACTTTAATCTTAGTAATTCTTCCTCTTTTGTGTCTGTACAAATAGAATATGTATCTAAATTCAATATATCCTTAAATTCAGTGAACAAAATCCTAATATTTTTGCTCCTGATTTCCGCTCTTTTAGTAATATTGTCATTAATTAATTCCATAAGTTTCATATAGTATATATTAACTTTTTCTTCTCTATAAGACTTATATTCTCCCCAATATATTTTTATCTCATCTAAAGTCATATCTACAATATCAGTACTATCTGCAAAACCGTTATCATTTGGATAAGTATATAAAAGAATTTTCTTAATTGCTTCTTTCTTCTCAGAGAAATCATAATTTTTCTTTTCATCTTGCAAAACTTGCCTACTTGCAACTTTGAACATTTCTTTTGTTATATCTTCTTTATTTTTAATCGAATTATTTTTTTCAATTTTATCAATAATTAATTTATTTATATCAGTTGTATTTCGATTCATTCGTTTTATCTTTTCATTCCATTTTTCTACAATTTCATTATAAACAATATCATTTTTATCGTTATCCTGAACTATGTCTTGCAATTTCTGAATTTTTTCCGGATAGTAACTCTCTAATTTATCCATGATTTCCTGTTCTAAATTTTCGGATTTAATTTCATTTTTTGTATGTAGATATCCATTAATGATATCTGGATGTTCTCTTATCATCCTAACTATATTTGACAATGCCTCTTTATAATCTTCTAGTTTATTATCTTTTCTGTTCTTTACCTGATGAACAGATCTATAATTATTATTAAGCCCTATTGAAAAGTCTTCTATTCCTTCTAATTCCAACCAATATCCATTTGTGTCGTCAATATCATTTATCGTTTTCAACGTAATTAATAAAGCTACTTTTCCTTGATACATATACCCATTCCAACTAGCTGAAGCATCCCATCCATTTTCTTTATTCATACTTCCATCCTTCCTATAGTATATGTTGGAGTTTTTTGACTATTTTATTATTTATAACATTATGGCCTATATTAGGATAATCAATGTAGAAATAGTCTGTCCAATTTTATAAATAATTGAATTTTAAATGTAATCATATTTCTATTCTTCTATCTATACATATCCAATAATCTATCTAAAGATATTTCTATTCCAAATGCTTTTAATTCTTCTAATTTCATATCATATAATTTTTCTATTATATCTTTCTTCTCATCAAAAACAGCATAATGCAATTTTTTATGGCAATTTGGACATAAAACAACAATGTTTCCTGCTACATCTAAACTCTTTTTAAAATGCTCTTGTTTACTTATTGGTATTAAGTGATGAACTTCTACATAATTATTATCAGTAGCTTTTGCAATAAAAGTCTTATGATTTTTATCAATGCTACATTGGTAGTTAGCTCTTATAACTTCACGTTTTGCAATTTTAGGGTCTCTTTGCCATACATTAACAGCTGTCGACCTTATTTGTGGCTCTTTAGGAATATCAATTGCATCAGCTTTTATAACATCCTCTTGATAACTCATATCATCTATCTCTTCATTTCTAATCATATTTCTAAATCTATATTCTATTAATATACTTTTAATTAAAATGTCTATGTTTTCAGATAATATAATTTTCCCATATGAATTATTAAAAAACTTCTCTTGATTTTCATAATTTGAAAGTGTAGCATAAATATTCTTTATAAACTTATCATCCACTTTGTTGTATGTATTACCAGTTATATGATTAATAAAAAATAAATTTCCTTCTTTTATATTTAAGTGACAATATACACGCCCATCATTTCCCTTCAAATGAACACTATTTTCATATTTCTCTGATTGAACATAAAAGTTATCATTCAAATCCAATAATAACTTTTGTTCTACCTCTTTATTATTTAATATAAACTTTTCTGTCCACTTTTTTATTGATGTTTTTTTCATTACAACTACCTCCTAAACGTATTAATATTTACGTTATACTATTAATCTCTGTCTATGATATTCATCTAAAATATTTAGCTATTCCTTAGCCTAATTAGTGTAGTTATAATATAACATGTCTAATTTTGTTAATAATTAAAAGTATATTATAGCACCTAACTTTTCAACTGCGTTTTTCAACCTTAGAAAGAAGATTCATATTCGTAGAAACTAGTATGCCGATTGTGCTTATATAAAGACATCTAAGTTTTATTCTAACGTATTGTTATATTATGTTTGTATATTCATCATATTATTTAATCCATTTTTATAAAACAAATCAAGTTGCTAGCTAATGAATTTTATAACACTTTCAAGGTCATCTCCGGTAATATTGATGCAAAATGTAAACTCAACATCAACTTGATTTTGATCCCATGACATATACATCCCTGGATGATATGATAGATATGTAGTTGCTAATTTATTTAACAACATCTCATATGCCTTATAATCAATAGCCTTCATACGTTCAGTAATAATTCTAATTCTTTTAATCATTTCTTCATATCTTTCATCTAATTCAATATTTTCAGAAGCTTCTAGAAAACTTAGCTTAATTTCCAAATCATCATCTTTAACACTTTGCTCAACAATATCATTATTAAAGTAAATATTCTTCATAAAATAGTCTTCTGCCATTTGAGTACAAATATCATCCATTAAATACTGATATCTGTTTTTCATGTCTTCAACAATGTCTTCTCTATTTTTAGAGATGATTCCTGATATTATACCAATATTTTTCTTGATAAATCCATTCACCTTTTCTGAATCTTTCTCTTCAAATGTCAACAGACAACCTGATAGATATGATTTTAATACTTGTTCTAGATCTTTCCTTTCTATATTGCTATATGATTGAAACTGTGCAGCTAATAGTTTAGCATCATCCAAAGTAATTTCCAAACCACAATATTCACATTTTCCAATATATAGTTCTTCTTTTGAATTAGTTATGTATGTTGAAGTTAAATAAATCATATTTTCATTACAACACGGACACAAAGAATAAGTTGCTCCTTTCTTCCTGTTGTTAAAAACAGTGCCTTTATTTTTAGGATTCTGATCTAATATAACCATATTTGCTTCTGCATCATCCCATTTTTTTATAAATGCAAGTATTATTTCTAATCCTCGTTCATCTATCTTCTCTCTTATTTTCTCTATATCTTCATATAAATTGTTAGTTTCTGCAAATGTATCAAAAGTAGGAATATACTTTCCATATATCTTAAATAATTCTGGCAATAACAATGCTATATAATTTTCAGTTTCTTTGGGCTTGAATGAAAAAGTATAATGTGTTAAAGCATTTCGATTTTCATTCAACATTATTATTTTATTATAGAAAATTTTCTCAATATCAATATCGTATATGGTTATTACACAGTTAATTGCATCCATAAATTGTATAGTGTTTGATTTTACATTCTTTTCAGAATTATTAATTTTCTTCTCTATACTTTGCTTAAAGAATTTATTCAAATCTTCATAAATAAGATATGGTGATTTTATATGAATCAAGTATTTAAATAAGGTTTCTGTTGAATGGTGCAAATTAATAATAATTTCCTTTAACATATACTCATACTTAGGCGATGTTTCTGCAATTTCGCTAACTTCTTTTAATCTATAAACTGCTTTCTTTAAAGAATCTAGTCCATTATCTAATAACTCCATATTAAGTACCCCCTCACAGTATTATTGATTCCAACCACCCATTATAGACATAATCCTCTATACCTACTAAACATCTATACAACAAGATGTTATGCCCTAATTATATCATATAAATCCATATTATTACTTATGTTTACAAAATAAGTATGATTTTTTATATAGGGTGGACTTGCCTTGTAATGCCGGTCATATAAGCAATCTCTACATATATAACCATATCTGAGCCGAGTATTAGAAGCATGTCCACCCTTTCACCTGTATACTACAAATTGTTTAGAAATATTTTGAAAAGCTATCTAAAACTTCATGCATATAAAGGCCCTTGGAAACTCCCCTGAACGCTTGTTTATTTTGCTAAACAATAGATTTGACGACTGTATCAAGCTTTGTAAAAGCTTGTACTTTCGTTAAATCTCCCTTTGTTTAGCGAAGTAGCACAAGTGAAAGACCCCAGAGGAATACCGAGAAGGGGTGGACTTGCCTTGCTGCGAAACCTTATATGAACATGTCTTTTTAATGCTTGTACATGAAAGGTTTCTGCAGGGAGCATGTCCTCCCCTTTGCACTCTGCCGGGAACCCAAATAAAGGACTAGTTAAAATCGTGTATTTCTTTGCTTTTAGAAGGTCCGGATAAAGGAGGAACTTATAAAAGCTTAGAAATACTAGATAGAAACCTGTCCTTTTTTGGGTGGTAGTTAAAGTGCCCAAATATGTTAAATATACATTATATGCATCAGTAACTATATCCTTATTAGATCCAATTTCCTTTATAACCTGAAATACATATCCAATTTAATTAAATAATTTTAATACACTAGAATTTATTTTATGATACCTATCTGCCATACTAATGTTACATTGATATAAGCACACGAGCTGAAGTTAACTAATATACTTGTATATTTGTCTTTGGACTAGCCTTTGTTTTGAGCACTGCAAAGATAAACACTATGTATACATATAAAATATCTTACTTTTGTTGATTATTGATACATCAAATAAGCGAAAAAGAAAGTACTTGTCCAAAGCTTCCTTGCGACTGAAAAGGAGCCTATTATAAGACCTCAAAGGATTGCTGCCTGGGTTTGGGGCGGAGCATCCCATTAAACTTTATTTCTATGGAACAGCTTTAATTCTGAGTACGCGAAGAGGTAAAGCTAGTCCATAGATTCATGAATTTAAAGCAAATTACTTTGTACTCTCAACAAAAAATAAGCACCAGCTTTAACCAGTACTTATTTTTAATGTACTAATTTCATATTACCATCTTTAAGTAAAACAAGCTTTCCTGCATATAACAGGTCAATTATATCCTCTCCACTTTTTTTAATCATATTGTTTTTATTATCACATATTTTAAAACTAAGCTCATGAAATTTATTTATATATGCAACAGCTTTTTCCTTATCTAAATAATCTCTAAGAATATAGAAAATTCCTAATACACTAAGAGCTTTTAAACTATGATACTCTCCACTATATCCAATAACCATACACCTTCTAGCTCTTCTATCATCAGATGCAAAAATATTTACCTGTGTATTATTAACCACATATAAAATGGCTGACATTAAAGCTGTTTTTAATTCCCCTAAATTTGAAGGGACTCTATTATTTTTACAATCGTCTAATATTCTATCCTCGATAACTTTAAGTTTAATTAAAAACTCATCTATATCTAAATTTTTAAAATCTAGTTTCTCCAATTCCACATAATAGTCATTATAATACCTTGTATTAAATATGCTGCAGCAAACTTTCAAATTGCTTAAAAATGTTCTGTATGGCATCGTATAACTTTCTTTTAGCATCTCTATCAAGTCTTTATCAGATAACACCTTTATAGTTTCTTTTTCTATTAACATGTTTAGCAATTTTTTTGATTCTTCTGGCCATGCAACTTCGTTTCGTATATGAGCATGAATATAATAGGAGCCTTCCAATGTTAAGAATTTTTCCAGTAAAGATTCTCCTTCTAAAGTTATAGAAGATTTTATTATAGAGTCTGTGTCCAAAACAGTTGTACCAAGCTTAATCAATTTTTTCACCAAGCTCTCTATAAATATCATCAATATCTCTTGTAATATATTTAATATCATCTTCAGCTTTCATAATTGGAACTAATTCCTCCGAATTATTATCTATTATTAATGCTTTCAAATTGTCATATCTAATATCATTTGTTCTCTTTTGCCACCTTACAGCTATTTCATACTTATTTATTTCATATAATATTCCTTCATTTTCATCCCTATCTGGAATTTCTAGCAGTTCATCCGCTTTTTTCATATCTATAAATTCTATTTCAAACAAACGTAAAACAATAGTTTTATAAGGTACAGCAAAAACATCCATAAGCTTTATGATATCTAAGATACTTAATTTTCTCTTATCAATCTTTAATAATTCAACTTGCTTTTTTAAAGAATTAGTTGGAACCAACAATAATGCTGCAAAAAGATTTGCCTTTTCTTCAATGTCTTTTCCTAAATCTATACTCTTCACTAGATGACTGTAACATTTACCTAACTGTTCTTTATTATATTTTAAATGATATAATTCATGAGCTGCCGTAAATATTTGCTTTTCTAGTGGAAGATAGGTGTTTATATACATGAAAATTTGTCCCTTATAATTACATACAAATCCGTATATTTCATTATCTCTAATTGGATACATTAATAATTTTAGTTCAGGACAGTAATTCATAATAACACTGAATATATCATCTTGCATAATCATTCTATCTCCGGTACCAAAATATCTAGTTAAAAATGAAATAGCCCCATCTTCCAATTCTTCATAAGTATCCTTACTTCTATTAAAAATACTTTTTCTAATTAGTTCATGCATTAATCATCCCACTCTTCCTGAAGTATTCCCTTTTTCTCTTGAATTTCACTATGAAAGAGAATCATATCCATAATATTCTGTGCATGCATTAGTCCGCATTTAGCTTCTTTGCTATTAACTTCTCCCATAAAAAGCTTTATAGGCTCCATTTGCTCTTCATTTAAACTATCTTCATCTGTAAGTTTTTCCATGGGTACAGATAAAGCATCACATATCTCTTTTATTTCATTTATTGAAATGTTCCTTCTTCCATGAATTATCTTATTTAAAGTTTGTTTTGAAATATTTAATTTTTCCGCTAATTGAGTTTGTTTTATATCTTTTTCATTTAAAATTTTTAAAATATTTCTTCCTATTATTTCATTCGTACTTAACATAAACATCCCTCCTTCTTATCTATATTATATTCAATTTGATTAACTTTAGTCAACAAAATAGATACTTTTAAATGATATTTTCATTAAAAAGTATCTATTTTGTTTAATTATTATATAAGATACTGTAACATACTCTTGTTTTAGATAAAAGTTACTTTGTTTCAAGTAGATTGAAGGTATTACAAATAACATGTTTATTACTAAAGAGAAAATTTCTTTACAATATTGTAAATATCAATTTAATAGTACTAATTATTTATTACACCTTTACCTATCTAGCATCTGCTGGCTCAACACTCTAGCTGAACCAACTCGTTTTTCGAACATTAGATCCCAAATATCTAGGCACTGTTGTGAAATACTCTTCAGTTTTTCATCTGATAATTGAGATGTCTCATCATATAAGCCTATGATAAGTTTGGACAATTCATCATCTATTCTCCAATAATCACCTGAGTTTCCTACATGATTTTCAATTAAAGCATAACCCATAGATAAAATAATATCCTTATAATCAATAATTGATTTAGCATTTTCTTCTAAATAATGTACAAAAGCATAAATTATTCTTCTGCTCATATTAGATTCCATTATTTCAATTAAAAAATCCTTATCCCTTTCTAATTCGACTAAATTATTATAAAAAATTTGGGATATTGGAAATTCCAAATCAAATTTACTAAATGTAAATTTTTTAATAATGCTTTTTACTAAATCATTGTATCCTTCTTTATTGAAATAAAGTAATGCCATTTCCAGAATACTTTTTACCTGGGTTTCATTCATATTTTGAACATCAAATATTTCATCTTGAAATTCATCATTTTGAATATACATTTCAGTCAAACTACAAGCTCCAACTTTTATCAGATCTTTATCATCTGAAAAGTAACACTGTAATATAATTTTTAAAATGCGTTCTCTAAATTTAGGATACATAAGAAAAAACAACTGTTTTGAGCCATGATATCCAGCAATTCTATAATCTCTTTCAAACGTATAAAGAATTTTTTCAGCTGCCCAATCTCTATCTATATTATATATTGGAACTAATGCAAACAAATTTGCTAGCCTAACTGCTGGATTTATGTCATCACATAATTTTGATACTGTATCTTTAAACTTAACATATAGTTCTTTATTACTCCATAACAACTTTCCAATAGCCATAGCTGCAGTACCTCTTACACAATTAAAAGCATTACTTTGGAGCATGTAAAAAGATTTCATCTCCTTATCTTCGGAAGATGTTACATTAGGTTTTTCATTATTTGGATTTGAATGATTAATAGCAATATCATTCAATATGTCAATTATATTTTGAGACCAGTGAGTATCTTCTTTTTTCTCAATAATATCACATATATAACTAGCCCTAAATGAATCATAATTATAACGATATTTCAAAATCATTTTTTCCAGCAAGTTTATTGGGACCTCGTTCAAACGATTACTAAATGCTACTCCTGTAAATAATGAATCAATATAAACTTCACTCATATCTTTATCACAACTCAATAGCAATTTAATAAATCTTTCAGGATCATAAGAAACGGCTTCCCGAAAACTTGTAGAAAACTCTTCAATAGAATTTTCAATAAATCCACCTTCTACTTTACTCCAATGTGAACAATTCTTTTTCTTCAATTTGTTATTAGTTAACACTTGTAACCATTGATGATTTCCTAATTTTTTCCCCGCTATAGGTGACCTAACCCATCCACAATGACCATTTAAATGAGTATATGTATTTTGTACATTCTCAAAACGTCGATTAAGTACCCGTAATAATTCCTTTGATTTTTGGGAAATTCTATTCAGCGGCAAACATGGCAATAATGCCATTTGCATATCACCCCAGAAACTCCAATACACTCTATTTCCATTTTTATTGTACTCTATTCGTCTTCTGTACCATTCCTTTGCTCTAGGATCAATATACGAAATAATCGCATTTTCAAGTGCTAAAAATACATCTTTGCTGCAATATACTGTATGTTTTCTTAATACATCTTTAACTAAAGCAAGTTCATCTTCGTTACTGCTTGTTTTATCAAAAATATTTTCATTTAAATTAGTAGCAACATAGCTCACAACCCTATCACTAAACTTACCTGGGAGCTGCACTAGTGCAGTTAATATTATTTCGTTAAATACCACATAAGCTTTACCCATAAATTCTTTATATCGTTCTATAAAAATTCCTGGATTCTTATTAATTAATGCAGTATTCGCTTTTTTTATTATCTCAACACATGCTCTTTCTAACCCGCTGTTATGAGTGTATCTTGCATCCCATCCTGAATAAACATTATAATATTCCTTTTCTCGTGGTATGTATGGCAGTAATATATCTAAAACTATTTTGCTGTCCTTTACTAATATATTGCTATTTTCATCTATTAATTTTTCTTCATAATTATAAATACTTCTACTACTATTTTTAATCTTATACTTTAATAATAGCTCAAAAATTCTAATAGATCTTAAATCACAATTTTGAAACATTTCTTTAAAATTAATATAAGATCCTGCCATCTCTGGATAATGCTCATAAAATTTCATTCTCAATTCAAACATCTCATTAGTATCTTCTTGTATATTAAAACTAAAACACCTGAATAATTTTTCATCGTTTTCTTTAGAGATAAATGTATATTTCTTAATAAATTCCACATCATTATTACTATATTGTGGATGTAAGCTTATCATTAAATTAATTGCAACATTTTTTTTCGTCTCATCCTGCATCCACTTATCTAAAACTCCATTTTTAAGTAGCAATTCTACAAAAATTGGATGTCCATTAATTACATTATCAATAATATGATTTGCAAATTCATCTTTTTCTAAGTATTTCATAATGAAATTTTTTATACTTGAATTTATTGATATACTCTGTCCTAACACTTCTAAAAATACATACTTAACATAAAATCTAACATTAGATGATTCTAACATTTGCTCTCCAACATTAACAAAGTTATCAGGATAACACTCTTCAATATTTTGAAGCAACATTTGAATCTGATACCTTTTTCCAGGTGTTTGGGTTTCTTTAGATCCAATAATACTTATAATATTTTCACCATTATCGTATTTATGCAGCATCTTTTCTACCAAAAAATAGTCTAAAATACTTTGATGAGCAAAGGAAACATTGTTATTAATCACTGTTATAAAACCATTAGATGCTAAATACTTTAAGCTTCTTCGTGTAACATTCAATAATTTATAATTAGTATACATCATTCCACATCTATCAAGCCTATCAACAATTTCTTTTTTTGCTTTTTGAACATTTTGCTCATCTATTTCATTTTGTTCACATTTTTCTAATAATTGATTCCACCATTCACAAATTAACTCATTAGCCGTAGAAAATTCATCATAAGCTTTTTTTCTATCTAACTGTTTCCAAATGTAAAGACTACTTGGAATTCTTAATACATGTTTTAATTTTTTTGATAGCCTATTATATTCTTTCCCAATAACACTTTTAACAGTATTTTCATCAAACTCTTTAACCAATATTTTTAACCATCCTACAGACTTCTCTTCTTCACTGTTTTCCTTGAAAAGTAACTTAATATTGTTATCATTTTCAAGATCATATGTCCTACACACTAAAACAATTGATATTTTTTTATTCCGCTCTAAATTAAGATTTGCTACTTGCTTTATTATTTCTGAACATATACTTAATGCATCTCTTGAATGTGCTTGTGTCCATCTCAGCGCATCTAATTGATCAAGTATTATTACTGCATTTTCATTTTTAGAAATGCTATGTAAAGAGTGTGCTATTGAAGCTGGCAATCCTAAATCTTTTCCCCACTTTTCAGCACTTACATTAGGTATCCTCATATCTAACTTTACAGCTATATATGGAATTCCATTACTTTCACAAAATGATATAATTGCCTGAGTACAGCCACTTTTGCCACTTCCTGCTTTTCCATGAATAATAATTGATTTTCCCTCTAATATTTTGTCATTACATAATTTAAACTCACTTCTAGATATTAGCTTTCCGTTGATTGGTATAAACGTTTTTTTGTATTCATCATTTAATTCTTCAATTCTTGAAGCTACCTTTGTATCTAAAGCAATATCCCTAAATAAGACCTTATTTTCCCTTAGGTACCCACGCAAATAACTATTAGTAATATTTCTACCTAAAATTTCACCTTCAGTTACCAAATTTTCTAAACATTTGTATATATTATCCTTATCTCCAATAAATAAATACTGTATTTTATCTAAAACTATCTCCTTTTGAAACGAATCTGGCACCTGATGATAAGACGTTCTTGATAAGTAATTAATTATTTTACATAAGTCCATATTAACTTCAGGATTTAAATTCAATTCACTACAATAACCATTAAAAAATTTAATAAATTCTGGACTGGATTTTTTAATTTGATAATTTAAAAAATCTTGCGGAACATTATTTGTGTTTTTGGCACGCTTAATTAAGTCTTCCAACATTTGGCATGATAAAGGTGATACTAACGATACCTTATTGCTACTACACCTATCTAACTGTTTTTTCCAATTTTTAATTATATTTCTTGACTTTAATGAACTGATATCCCATTCTTCTTTACTAGCATTTCTACCTTTACATTGCTGTCCTTCGCAACTACCATCCTGAAATGTAATCCATATATCAATTCCTTTTTCATCTTCACCTATTGGTTCCAATTCTACACTAACTAACTCTTCTTCTATAACCCTCAGCATCTGATATATAACCCATCTTCTTTCATAGGTATTTCCTAATTTGTCAGCACGTCCACCGCTTTCATATGGCATATCTAAATGACTCCTCTCGCTAAGTTGTAGTTACATTGTATGTAATCTAACTACAGCTATTTTTTTGTATATAAAATACAGATGAACACAAATTAACCAATCATACGTTTTTTAGTATTTAATCATATACTTAATCATTAAATATCTACTACTACATATAGTTTACACCTTTTTTACATATCTTTTAAAATAAGCTAATACTAATTTATATTACATTCAATAATTAATACATTATTAAATGATATTTTTTAAACCAAAGACTATACAAGTTTTGTAATATTTAAAGTTTGGAAAGCCCCTGCTCCTTACTCTTATATATTTTTATTCACATACAAACCAAACTTTTAACTAAACTCTTATTATAGATACCCCATATGCGATTTTGATTTTACAGTATAAAGAAGGTTGGCATCATTTTTATGATACCAACCTTCTTTATACTGGTATTAATTTATCCAAACAACCTATTCCATGTATTAACTCCAACAATACCATCAACCACAAGCCCGCTGTCCCTCTGAAAACTCTTTACAGCCTCAAGGGTACCCCCTCCAAAGAATCCATCAGCACCGCATCTTCCAACGCTGTAACCTCTGCTCATAAGCTTTTCCTGAACAGCTTTTACATTGCTGTCCTCCAAATTAGGATTCATCTTTATAAGATACCCTGGATAAACTAACCTGCCGCTGCTTCCTGCAGCCTCATTTCTTATTCTGTCTAATGGAAAATTTCCTCCAGGACAATCCGTAGAATAAAGCTCCCTATGTCCATATACTTTACTTATTCCATATTTACTTAACATGGAGCGGGTTAATTCTAATAATGCACTGTACTGTGTTTGACCCATAACTTCAACATTAAAATCACCCTCAGCGCATATTCCTATGGATCTGGAATTATATCCTGGACAATGGGCACCTACAGCCTTTTCATTTCTTCCCGTATATATAGTACCGTTTTTCCTCACAAGATAATGATAACCGCAGCCGCACCATCCATTTTCAAGGTGCCACCTGTGAATATCCTCTATGCTGCACATCTTTGCACCTGCATGGTGGAGCACAACTACTTCTGGATTATTGCCCCAGGTTAAAGTGCTCCTAAAACTTAAATTAGAATTTACTATGTTCAAAATGCCACCCCCAAAATTTAAAGGTCCTGCACATATGCAGAACCTTTATGATCTATTTCATTTCAAATTCTTTTGAGTCTGTTGTTACAACCTTAGCATCCTTCTTGCCAACCAATGCACCGTTCTTAGTAACAAATATTTTCTTTGCAATTATAAGGTTCATGAGAGATACAACCTGTTCTTGGGTAACTGAAGGCTGTCCATTTGCATCCTCTTTTACGTTGTCCACACTCAGGGAAAAATATTTGCCTTCTTCCTCGGTAGTAAACCTCATATTAAGTCTGTTTGCCATTTAAGCTCCTCCTTTCCTGATTTTTGCATGCTCACTAGGCATTAGTAATTACGGTGTTGTCCACTTTTTGAATTTCATTTACAGGATAAGTCAGTATATCACCTACAGCTTTTACTACATCATATACATCCTGATCTGCTGCATCCATTGCAATTTTGCCAAGTGTAACTTTCTTAAGTATCTCTTTACCCTGTTTGTTAAGCCCTGTCTTTTCTACAATAGAAAGCGTACTTGAAAGCTTTGTTGACTTTGCTGCCATAGCAATTCGCCCCTTTCTTTAACTTTTACTTATATATATGCCTTTTAAAAAATTAGTGCAGAAAAAAAGAAATAGGCTTTTACCTATTTCTTCTCCTGGTTTTTTATAACGGCTGATATATCTTCTCTTAAGTCTTCAATAGATTTGACTAAAAGGTCAATCTTATTTTCAAACCTTATGAGTAAATATATACTAACTGCTATTGGGAACCCTACGGTGCTGATTAAACTAACCAGCTGGTCATACATAAATATCACCCTCCCTCTGCCATTATAAAAATATATATGCTATTTCATATATTTTTTCAGTTTATTTAGGGCAGATTTTTTTATTTCTATAGCATGTCTATATTTTATATTAAGTATTTCAGCGGTTTCCTTAAGTGTCCTGCCTTCCATGTACACAGATTTAATTACTTTCATCTCTATATCCTGAAGTTTGTTAAGTGAAAATTTTATCTTTTCTGACTGATCAAATGCAATAACTTCATCCTCAAGGGTAAAGTCATAGGGCTGAATTGACAGCACCCCTTCATCCTGTATTTCTCTAAAGTGTTTTATCTGACCTTTTAAAAGTGCATTGAAGTTATTTACTATGGAATTTGTACAGTAAGTTGTAAAAGAGCCTTTTCCAATTTTGTAGAGTTTTACTGCTTTTATTACAGAAAGGTATCCGTGCTGTACTAGATCATCAAAATCATAGGAAGGAATATTGTATTTGCATGCCTTTTTTATTATGAAGCAGCTGAATTTTGCAATGATAGAATCCATGGAGTTTTTGTCGCCGGATTTGGCTTTTCTAACAAGCTCTTCTATGGTAACCACCGCCTTTTTATTTGATTATACAGGTAAAAGGGCAGTGATTGACCATTTTTTGACATAATGGAAAATATTGATTTTTAAAGCCTATATTCAATAATGCTATCAGGTGTCTTTCTCACTCTTGAATTTGGTTTTCCATCAGAATATCCAAGTGCAACAGCTCCAATCAGTTCTTGCAGCATCCAATATTTTATTAAGAATGTCTGTTTATTATTTATTATGAATTTTTTCACAGATAAAATTTGGCTTAAATATGTAATTACAAATCACATAGATGTCATATAATCAGTTACAATGCTATGATTTTCTTTTACACCGATATAATGCAGAAAAAGATTGCGATTAATAATTCTCCATAATTTATACCAAGAATAATCACTAGGAATAAGAATACCTCTTCCTGATCTTATGTATTTCTTTGAAGCAGACTGAAACGAATTAATTATTTCTTCGTATAAGCTTTCATTTTCTGATTTAATATAAAATTCTAAAGAAAATATTTTTGATTCTTTTACACCATATGTATACCTTTCCATATTGTCATCTACAATTAATACATATGTATTCTTTAATTCAAAAACCTTTTCTGAACAACTACCAAATTTCTCTTTATTTGCAATAAAAAACTCCTCAAATCGTTTAAGAAATTGTTCCATATTATTTCTATCTACTTTTCCCCGGTCAATATCTTCTTTATATTCAATACAATGTTCATCTTGTTTTGAAATATGATAATCAATAATTTTTTCCCATGGTCTACATATAGGATTGACACCTCTTCTTTCTAACTCTTGTCGTATAATTAGAAGACGCTGACTTTCTGGAATATTTTCAACGAGATCATCAAATTCTTCCATTGACAAACTCGTTCCACGCCACCCTAAAGCTACATGTTTCTTTGTACTGTCTTTCGTTTCTGATATCGCTATTGCATAATCAATGTCTTTAAAAAGCAACTCATCTAGCACAATATCTGGGAATAAAAACAAGCAATAGTTATCTTTCTTGAAAAAATCATTGATCCATCTCTCTAGCGTTTGTCTAATAATATCCTCTAAACTATAGCTTCCACCATACTGCATACTACAAAAATATTCACCCTCTTCTTTGAACTGTTTTATAAATAAATCATTTTCACCCTTTTTTATCTTATATAATCCAACACAAGCGAATGATCCTTTATCGCCATCTAAATAAGCTATTCCAATTTTCCATGTATCCTGAAAGTATACTCGTTTAATAAACCATAATTCATTATCAAGAATATTATTTAGATAATCCGACATATTTTCAATTGTAATTGGAACTTTTAGTTTCTTATCTGATAACAAAAAATAGTTTTCAACTTCATGTTGTTGCGCATAAGAAAACTTTATATAGATATTATGTAATATATCATACCACTTGTTAGAATCCGTGATTTCATCAGATTTATCAAAATAAACTGTTTTCTCTACTTGTGTTCCAACATCTAGTTCCAAACAATACTGCATAGACATATACTTCCAAAATATATGTTTGTTTTTACTATCAACCAAAATTAGAAGCACAGGATTGTACGTTTGTGCTTCCAAGACAACATTCACAACCTTTGTATCACAAGAATACTTGTATGAATACTTTGAATTATCGCGCACATTATTATTATTATAATCATGATTAAGAGATTTTACTTGAACATCAAATCGTCCTATCGGGATAACTTTTCGTTCTGCAGACTTACACAACTCTAAATATCCATCCAAATTTGGTAATTTATCTTCCGACTCAACATGAGGTATAATAAGTTCAGATTCTAACAATACGCCTTCTAAATAGTTTACTGCTTTCCTATCATATTTATAATTTTTATCATATCCACCAATATTTTTTTCTTTCATTTCATCCCTCTTTTAGGTTCTTTCCAATTACGGCATCCATATTTTTACCATTTCTCGAATTATTTTATCTGTTCCATAAATCACTATTTACATTACTCAACCTTAAATTGAAATTTATCTGTTATTCAGTTTTCTTTTTTATTAGGAATAATAAAAAATATTACTGATTTATTGGAAAATTAAATCCAATTGAAGCAATTCTATCTTTAGTTTTTTTCATATTTTTGAAACAATGTATCATCAAAGAAATCTTTTTCACCATCAAGCACGATCTCTCTAATATTACTAATTTTTTGTAAAGGAAATGTGTCAAAAATTCCAATTTCCCAATTATCATCTGGGTGTAATACCATTCCTAAGCCATATTTACCATTATAAATAACCAAGTCTCCTATTAATTCATTATTTTCTACCTTTCCTACTAAAACCTTATTGCTACTTCGTCTTTTTAATACCTCAGCAAATCCAAAAAGAGGATGTTCACATGCTTTGCATAGTTTATTTTTTAATTCAAATTCCCTTATAAAATCAAAAAATAGGTAACAATCTGAAAGTAATACATAGGCTTTTAGTGGGATATATTTTTGCTCGCCATCTATATTTGTTACTAAATATATTTCATAAAAATGTGACTTTCTAATGCTCGCTACTAATCCTATTGAAAATAACATTTTTGCTATATTTTCTTCAGATGTATCCTTAAATTATCCTTCACAATCATATATTATTAACATGCAATACTTAGAAACATCAGCTGAATATTTATCTGATTTTTTTCTTTACTTTCGATTGTATGTTTTAAGGCAATTAAATAATTGTGCATGGTGTATTTTGGTAAAAATAATGCTGGCATTTTAATTTGTTTATATTCCATTTTCTTTGAAAAATATGTTATTTCTTTAACTTTAACTTTTTTCTTGTCATCTTTATGCTAATATTTTTGTTTTTGTAGCAATTGATTTATATATTCTCCTTTTTTTAGTCTAGCCGATGTACCGTCGTAATACAACTCTGTTATCTCAATGCCAAACTTAATATCAGCATTATACTTAAGAATGAGATCTGGTTGTTCACTTTCTTGGATTATCGGTGAAGAATTACCAAATACTTTCTTTAATATTTCTACTTCACGAAGTTTTTTCTCTGAATAATTACTCAAAATTCGACTCCCCATTCTTCCAATTTTATCAGCAATAAATTACTATGTACAATACTCAACTTTAAATTTGGAATTTACCTATTAATTCAATATCTTATAATTATATCATTTAATTATTTTGTATGAATATATACATTCTAGTCTCTGGCATAGATTTACGCTTGATTATCCATAACTACATAAATTGTAAAATTACGAAATCAAAACCTTACAGTCAAACGCAACGTTTGCAAAAATTTCCACTTTATCCTTATATCTTTTTTCACCAACTATAACAATTGAATTATCCTCCAAAACATCAACATGAAATGGGATATATCCAAAAAAATGATTTATGATAATCATATAGCTTTTTTCTTTCTCACTGTAAACCCATTCTTCCTTTTTAATATCTTTAACAAGACGCTTAAAATCATATTGATCATAAAAATCAGCGTCTAATGACTCCATTACATTAATTATTTCTGAATCTATATATTCACATATTTTTCGCCTGACATCAGTTGAGACATATAAAACATCCCTGTACAAGTCATCGAAATCAAAAATATCTTTAGTGACATTAAATTCAAGCAACTCATTATTATAACTCATAGAATAAGCTTTTTGCTTTTCTGAGAGTATAAAAATCTTTAATTTATTGTACTTTTTATAGGTTTTATTCTCAATACACTTATCCAAAGTTTTTTGAACCTTTTTACCACTTTTATCTGATGTTACTTGTATTCCCAACCCTATAGATTCATCACCTAAATCAATACCTGGAAAATTTTTTTCCTTACAATTTAAGTTTATTAAACTGTAGCTATAAGTCAGATTTAAAATGTTACCTATAAAATTTTCTAAAATAATATTGTCATCTGTTAAATTTAACTTGTTTTTACTTATGAGTTCATATCTAATAATATTAAGTTTTTCAATTATGTAATTTATATATCTACCACTATTTATCAATTTTCCACCCCTTACTAAACTTAAATATATACTTCTTAGTATTTACAATTCCTTGAACCTAAAACTTTCCAACCGTGCATTGTAGAAATAATAAACTATTTTCCATTAGTTCTTTGAATAAATTATAATTCTACATATAGTTATATTATCCTTAATAATTTATAGAAAAAACCATGGAAATCCAAGATGCTACTCTCAGATTTCATTTGCATTTTCAAAGTTAAATTACTATTTATAGTACTCATCCTTAAATTAGAGACTATTTTTCTAATTCTATAAACAAATACATCGGTATTTTCTTCAACCAAGCGACTCTCGATGACATTTGAGAGTGTTCTTCTGTTGGTATTGGTTCGTTCATATCAATTAATTTAAAACCATTTTTGACAAACGCTTTTATATAATCTGACAAAGTCCTATGTCTATATAAAATTGGATCATTCATTCCTTTGATTTCTCCAATCCATTCTTTTGGATTATGATAATCAGAAACAAGCACTTCTATATTTTCATTATCTGCCATCCATTTAGTTTTCTTACCCTTGAAGCACGGATGCAATATAGAAATAAATACCTTCCCATTTTGCTTTAAAACACGATGAATTTCCTTTAAGGTACCATCCAAATCTTCAACATCCATTAACATCATTGAGCAAAGCACTATATCGTAATAATTGTCGTCAATTACATTTAGTGTATTTGAATTAAGAACATAATGTTCAATTCTTAAACCTTCTTCTTTTGCTTTATTTTTTGCGTACTCAATAAAAACTTCTGAACAGTCAGCAGATGTAACGATTGCTCCCTTATGTGATAATGCTCTCGAATAACCACCTTCGCCGCATCCCAAATCAAGAATATATTTATCTTTGACATCTCCAAGTTTTTCTAATGTGTATGGCATTATGTAATATATTCTAAAATCATTTGTTTGGGCTTTTTCAATCCATTCGTCTATATTCACCTGATTCCAACATTCGGTTGAACTGTCTTTTATCATTTCCTTGTTCCTCCACAA
The DNA here is from genome assembly GCF_001675165.1 of Clostridium ragsdalei P11. Taxonomy (GTDB): domain Bacteria; phylum Bacillota; class Clostridia; order Clostridiales; family Clostridiaceae; genus Clostridium_B; species Clostridium_B ragsdalei. The sequence continues at coordinate 1,827 of NZ_LROS01000023.1, read as the reverse complement.
ATTTACTATTTGTATTACAATCTCTACTACTCAACCTTAAATTGAAATTTATAGTGGCTTTTGAGCAAGATATAATGGAATAGTATCATTAATAATGATTTTATCGCCAGCATCCATAATAGCCTTTCTTACTCCCGTGTAAAATTTAGATTTATAAGGCTCTTCTAAAGTTATATGCTCACAATGTGTACTAATATATGAAATATATTCATCAGCATTAAGTGTTCTTACCTTTTTCCAGTCTTTATATTTGTAATTAACAAAGCCATAATTCACAACATTATCATATTTCATTTTACAATTATATCTCTTCTTAACAAAAAAATGTTCTTTATATACCTCGGCTATTCTATTGTACAATTCTTCATTTGCACTTTTCTCATCTGAACGGGTCATAAACATTGCAAGAATGCCACCAGGTTTTAGTATATTGTAGACTTTTGAAAAAGCTATTTCTTCAGGTATCCATTGAATTGTAGCTGCTGAATATATTAAATCAAATGTTTGATTTCCAAAATCATATGTTTCAAAATCAGCATTTACAATATCAAAATTACTATAAGTCCCATATTTGTTTTCCATAAATTCTGTAAAGTTCTCCCCTAGTTCAATTGCCTTATAATTACAGCCAGTTTTTAAAATAGGCTCTGTTGCTTGTCCTGTACCTGGACCAATTTCAAGTACATCTTTGCTTGAATTTAAGTCAGATACAGTAATAATTTCTGTAAAGAGTTCATCACAATATCGAGGTCTATATTTATCAAATATTTCTGGTATTCGGTCAAATGTAATTCTAAAGTCCATTATTTAAACCTCCTTTCAAATTACTATTTCTATTAACATTCTTATATACTAAATCAGCCTTTAACACCATAATAGCCCAAAAAGTATAAATCTATCCATCACCCCATCCAAGCAGCTGCCTTTCAAGTTTCTTAAAATCATACTGCCTGCACTTTCCCCCCGGATCTCGCATATTCTTATACTCCTTAACATCATTGGCAGTCTTCAAGCCTTTATTTCTCCAGCTCTGCAGTATTCTCCCCACATAATTTATATTCCTGGCATTGTACTTTAAAGCCTCCTCAACCGCAAGGATAATCACATCGAAGTCTATAACACCGCTCCACATACGCAGTTTCTCCCTCTCAGCTTCCCCTACAGGATGTATATTCTCCTCAAAAAATGCCAGCACATTACTGTAGGTGTCAAAAGGTACAGGTTCATCTGTACTCTTATTACTCCTTACTTCTTGCTTATTATTTATTATTTTTTGCTTATTATTTATTACTTTCTTACTTATAGGCTCCTTGTAAGCCCCTTCCAAGGGGCTTGTAAGGGGCTCTTTTAAGTCCTCAACAACTTCATTTCCAGAATCAGTAGGATCCTTTATTTCTATTCCATCAAAAATACTTTCAATATCCAATTCTTCATTAAGACACTGTTTATAAAATAGTGAGACAAATTCTTTGTTTTTAACATTTTTAAGCTCTCTATTGACACATTTTACAGCATTTAAATTATTTGGTTTATTGTATTTAATCCAGTTTAAAATCATTATTTCTTTTGTTTCATCCAGGTAAAATATCTTTTTATACTCCTGAAATCTGAGAAGCAGTTTGTCCACTGTTTCTCTATTGTAACCAGTCTGAGTTTCTATAATTCGCTTAGGAAGCTCATAAATACCACACTGGGTAGTGTTCGAGTTAGTCATCAAGTATATGTAAAAGAACTTTTCCTCGGGAGTTAAATCTAAAACAAATCCGTCATTCCAGAAATCAGTATGGAGCTGCCTGTACTTAGCCATTATAATAACCTCCTAAAAAT
>NZ_LROS01000022.1 GCF_001675165.1 Clostridium ragsdalei P11 | reverse complement strand
CGAGAGGACCGGGATGGACCGACCGCTGGTGAACCAGTTGTTCCGCCAGGAGCATAGCTGGGTAGCCAAGTTGGGAAGGGATAAACGCTGAAAGCATCTAAGTGTGAAGCCCACCTCAAGATAAGATTTCCCATAGCGTAAGCTAGTAAGACCCCTCGAAGAACACGAGGAGATAGGTCAGAGGTGTAAGCAGGGTAACTTGTTAAGCTGACTGATACTAATAGGTCGAGGGCTTGACCAAATAAAAAACGAAAGAAAAAAATTTACTGTGCAATTTTGAGAGGACAGAGTTCTTCTTTAACTATAAAATTTTTATGGTTAAATTCATGTTTAGTATTGACAGTTGTTTAAAAGCACTGTATAATATAAAACTGTGATAAGAAAATTGATATAAGCTTATAGCAATTTTCAATAATAGATCTGGTGGTAATGACGTGAAGGTAACACCCCTTTCCATACCGAACAGGAAGGTTAAGCTTCACAGTGCCAATGGTACTGCAGGGGAGGCCCTGTGGGAGAGCAGGTCGCTGCCAGGTTATAAGGATCTTTAGCTCAGTTGGTTAGAGCAACCGGCTCATAACCGGTGGGTCCGGGGTTCGAGTCCCTGAAGGTCCACCATGCGGGGGTATAGCTCAGCTGGGAGAGCATCTGCCTTGCACGCAGAGGGTCAAGAGTTCGAATCTCTTTATCTCCACCAAAACGAGTAACATTTTGTTACTCGTTTTTTAAAGAAATACACTGCATAGATTGTTCCGTGGTAGCTCAATGGTTGAGCATTCGGCTGTTAACCGAAGGGTTGGAGGTTCGAGCCCTCTCCACGGAGCCATTTTTATTTTTTGAATTCATTTAATTAAGGCATTTGAAAGAAAATAACAAGTCAAAGATGCGACGAATATTTTTTATCAGACAAGGAGGAAGGTTCCGCAGATAGTGAATCTTATCTAAGGGTTCTACCGATGCAGTATGATAAAAAATAGGCTAGCATACTGATTAGTTATTTCTTTGAAAATGCCTAAAATAGATTAGTAAAAATAAACCAAAGGTAGCTCACCTTTGGTTTATTTTTTTATGGAGTGCATATTTTAGGCACTTGTTTTCATAGATAATAATATAAAAGCAAAATTATTTTGAAAATTTAATTAATTGTAGGAGGAATTTTAATTAGCAAATAGAATATATAATTAATCGAAAAGTAAGGGGAGGGATTGCTTATGAAAAAATATTCAGTAAATAATTTAAGAAATGTAGGATTTATTGGACATAGTGGTTCTGGTAAAACTACATTAACAGAAGCAATACTTTATTACACAAAAGTTGTTGATAGGTTTGGAAAAATTGAGGATGGAAGTACTGTTAGTGATTATGATATTGAAGAAAAAAAGAGAAAAATATCAATAGCTTCATCTTTAGCTTCTTGTGAATGGAAAAATACAAAGATAAATTTAGTTGATATGCCAGGATATTTTGATTTTATAGGAGAAACTATGGAAGGATTGAGAGCAGTTGATGTAGCTATAATTGTTTTATCAAGTGTATCTGGAATCCAAGTGGGAGCTGAGAAATCTTGGAGTGGTGTCAATAAAAGTAAACTTCCTAGAGCTTTTTATATAAATAAGTTGGATAGAGAAAATTCAGATTTTGATAAAACATTGGCAGAATTAAAAGAAAAGTTTGGTATGTCTGTAGTACCAATTCAATATCCTATAGGAAAGGAAAATAATTTTAAAGGAATTGTAAACGTTATTTCAGGAAAAGCTAATATAGTGAATAATAAGAACATAGTAGAAGAAACTACTATACCAAAAGATATTTTAGATAAAATCACAAAATGTAGGAATATGGTTATGGAAGCTGTGGCAGAAACAGATGAGGAACTTTTAGATAAATATTTTAGTGAGGGTACTTTAAGTGATGAAGACATTTATAAAGGATTAATAAGAGCTTGCTCAAAAGGTGAAATTACACCTGTAATGTGTGGCTCTGCTGTAAATGGAATAGGAATAGATACTTTATTAGAAGATATAATTCAATGTTTCCCATCTCCTGAAGCTTCAGAAGTAATTAATGTTAATTTAGAACAAAAATCACAGGTTGTAGTTAAAGCAGATGAAAATAGTCCTTTTTCAGCTTTTGTTTTTAAAACTATAGCTGATCCTTTTGTAGGTAAGTTATCTTTATTTAGAGTCATGACTGGTAAGCTCAAATCAGATATGACAGTATATAATGTGAAAAAAGATAAAAGTGAAAAAATAGGAACCTTATATTTTTTAAAGGGAAAACAGCAGATACCTGTGTCGGAAATAGGAGCCGGAGATATGGGCGCTGTTGCTAAACTACAATTTGCGAGCACAGGGGATACCTTATGTGACCCATCGTCTTTAGTTGCATTTAAAGCAATTGAATTTCCGGAGCCAGTAATTTCGATGGCTATGTTACCTAAATCTAAAAATGATGAGGATAAAATATTTAATGGACTAAGTAAACTGTTAGAAGAAGATCCTACTTTTAAAATATCTAGAGATGTAGAAAATGCAGAGACTATAATTTCTGGACAAGGTGAAGTTCACATTGATGTGATATCATCTAAATTAAAGTCTAAATTTGGAACAGATGTTATTTTGAGAGAACCAAAAGTACATTATAGAGAAACAATAAGGAAAACTTCAGATGTACAGGGCAAACACAAAAAGCAATCAGGAGGACATGGACAGTATGGAGATGTAAAAATTAAGTTTGAACCAAGAAATGATAATGAAGATGATTTAGAATTTGTGGATAAAGTAGTAGGGGGAGTAGTTCCAAGACAGTATATACCGGCAGTTGAAAAAGGGCTTAGAGAATGTATTAACCATGGGGTCTTAGCTGGATACCCTATAATAAGAATAAAAGCTACATTACATGATGGATCGTATCATCCAGTAGACTCTTCAGAAATGGCTTTTAAGGTAGCAGCATCTTTAGCCTATAAGAAAGGAATTTTAGAAGCTGATCCTGTATTATTAGAACCAATTTTACATGTAGAAGTGTGTGTCCCTGAAGAGTATATGGGGGATATAATTGGGAATATAAATAAACGAAGAGGGAGAGTACTTGGAATGGAAGTTTCGGGTAAAAATCAGATAATAATAGCTGAAGTACCTGAAGCAGAAATGTTTAAATATGCTACAGATTTAAGGTCCATGACTCAAGCTAGAGGAAGTTTCAATATGAAATTTGAAAGATATGAGGAAGTCCCAGACATTCAAGCAAATAAGATAATAGAAAGTAAAAATAAAATAAAAGTTAGGCAAGAATAAATTTCAGCCTCAATAGAATATAATTCTATTGAGGTTTTTTAAAATTAAATATTGTGTATATTTTAATTCACTACAATGAATAATAATTTTATTAATCATTAGATGAACTTTTCAATTAAGGAGAGATTATATGTCTGAATATAAAATGAGCATAAAAGGTAAAATTACTTTAGAGGATTATAGTAGTATATATGATTATATAGCAATAGTAAATAAAAATGATAAATTAACTATAGTTGTAGATAGCAATGAAAATAAAAATGTAGAGATAGTATGTAATATGTTAAAAAATAAGTATTTTACTGTTAATCCAAATAAAACCTGTGATGGAGGAAAGTATTGTATAAAAGCATTTAAGAATGAGGATTAAATTATTCTACATGGTGATTATTCTTATTTAACACATATAAACAGTATACAATAGTATGTATTAGAAAAATGGAGAAAATAGTATTTGAAATTAGTATTTGTGTATAAAACAAATATATTTAGTGAAATATAGAAGTTGAATAAAACCTAAATTAATAATATTATTAATTTAAGGTCAAAGAAAGTCAAAGTCAAGAAGGTGGTAAATTGGCAAGATTATCAGATATAATAGAAGACTTTATAAAAGAAATGCTTAATAATAGTGAGGAGACTAAACTTCAAATTGGCAGAAACGAACTAGCTAATTATTTTAGCTGTGCGCCCTCCCAGATAAATTATGTATTGACTACTAGATTTACTATGGATAAAGGTTACTACATAGAAAGCAAGAGGGGCGGCGGTGGATGTATAATTATACGAAAAATAGAATTTGACTGTAATGAGAATTTACTTAAAAGTATAATAGAAAAAATAGGGGACACCATAACATACAATACTGCTGCACAGCTTATAGAAACGCTACTTGAAGAGCAAGTTATAACGGAAAGAGAAAACATAATATTAAAGACTATAATAAATGATAGGACACTAAATATTGCATTGAATAATAAAAATAAATTGAGGGCAGATATATTAAAATCAATTATAGTAGTTATATTTAAGAGCCCTAAATTTGGTATGAATAGATAGACAAATATATGATATAATATTTATTGTATTAAATTACATTAAATGTTAATCATATATGCATAGGAGTGATGATATGATTTGTGATATATGTAAGAAGAATGAAGCTACAGTTCATATAACAAAAATAATAAATGGTTCCAAGCAGGATATTAATTTATGTGAAAAGTGTGCTATGGAAAAGGGAGAACTTAATTTTGTACCTCAAATAGACTTTGTTTCTCCATTTGGATTCCAAAATATTTTAAGTGGAATTATGGATTATATGACAAGCGGCAATAATGAAGAACATAAAACCTTTGATATATCTTGTAAAACCTGTGGTACATCTTATAGTGAATTTAAAAAAACAGGTCTTTTAGGATGCAGTGAGTGCTATAAAAATTTTAGTAATATTTTAGAACCTGTAATTAAGAGGGTTCAAGCAAATTTAGGTCATACAGGTAAAATACCTAAAAATCAAGGAAAAAGTATTATTGAAAGAAATAAGCTTTTGAAGTTAAAGTCAGATCTTCAAAAGGCAGTATCCTTAGAGGAGTATGAAAAAGCAGCAACTATAAGAGATGCTATAAAAGAAATTGAGAAACAAGTTCATGTGAGCAACGAAAATAGGAAGGAGGGTTAACTTTGAATAATTGGACGACTACTTGTGATGACAGCAACGGGGGTTTGGTAATAAGTAGTAGGATAAGATTAGCTAGAAATTTGGCTGAAGTTCCATTTCCACATAAATTAAATCAAGAAAAAAGCAAAGAGGTAATCAAACTAGTAGAGAATGCTTTTTATACACCTTCCAGTAATAAGGACACATTTAAGACCAATTATTTGTGGGAAGAAACTGATAATGAAAAGCGAAATTATCTAGAAAAACACCTTATAAGCAAAAATTTGATAGATCACAGTCATAAATCTGCCTTTATACTAGATAATCAGCAGACTATAAGTATTATGATAAATGAAGAAGATCATATTAGAATCCAGTGTATAACGGCAGGGCTAAATTTGGAAGAAGTATATAATGTAAGTGATAAAATAGATGATTTATTGGAAGAAAATTTAAAATATGCATTTGATGAAAAGTTAGGTTATCTTACAGCATGTCCCACTAATATAGGAACAGGACTTAGAGCTTCTGTTATGCTGCATTTGCCAGCACTTTCTTTAAACAATCAGATGAATGGATTTTTAAATGCATTATCTCAAGTTGGAATGACTGTTAGAGGATTATATGGTGAGGGTTCAAAGGCCATAGGGAATATATATCAGATTTCCAATCAGGTTACTTTAGGTAGAAGCGAAGAGGAGATACTGAGCAATTTAAAAGCTGTAGTTGTTCAGGTAACAAATGAAGAAAAGGCTTCTAGAGAAAATCTTATGAAAAAATTTAAATATGAGGTAGAAGATAAAATTTACAGAGCATTGGGTATATTAAAATCAGCAGTGATTTTAAATGTAAATGAATGTTTCAAGCTTTTGTCTGATGTAAGATTAGGCGTTGAAATGGGAATAATTAAGAATATAAGTAAGGCAACCTTGAACAATCTTTTAGTAAGTACACAGCCTGCTACAATACAAAATGGAAATGAGAAAATTTTATCAGCCATTGAAATGAATCTTAATAGAGCAAAAATTGTAAAAGAAAAATTAAATATTGATAAAGTTCAATAAGAAGGATGGTGAAATATACTATGATGTTTGGAAGATTTACGGAAAGAGCACAAAAAGTATTAGTTTATGCTCAAGAAGAAGCACAAGCACTTCAACATGGATATGTAGGTACAGAACATATACTTTTGGGAATATTAAAAGAAGAAGGAATATCCAGAAATCTTTTAAGTGATATGAATGTAAATATTGAAACAGTAAGAAATTTTATAGAAGAATATGAGGGTAGGGGAGAAATAAATTTGTACAATAAGGAAATCCCTCTTACTCCAAGGACGAAAAGACTTTTAGAGCTAAGTTTGTTTGAAGCCAGGAATCTAAACCATAACTATATAAGTCCAGAGCATATCCTACTTGCACTTATAAGAGAGGCAGAGGGAGTTGCATTTACTATTTTAAACAATTTGGGAGTGGATTTTAACAAATTGAGGAAAGAACTTGTGGATTCACTTTCAGGAGAGCAATCATCAATGAATTCAAGCAGTACTAAGAAAGAAAATGGAGAGCCAACCCCAACTTTAGATCAGTTTGGAAGAGACTTAACAGACATGGCAAAAGAGGGAAAATTGGACCCTGTTATAGGAAGAGATAAGGAAACTCAGAGGGTTTTGGAAATACTAAGTAGAAGAACTAAGAATAATCCTTGTCTAATTGGAGATCCTGGTGTAGGTAAAACTGCAATTGCAGAAGGATTGGCAGAAAAGATAGTATCGTGTAATATACCTGAACTTTTAAGGGGAAAAAGAGTAGTAACATTAGATCTTTCTTCAATGATAGCGGGATCAAAATATAGAGGAGAATTTGAAGAAAGACTTAAAAAGGTTATGGAAGAGATAAGAAAATCAGGTAATGTAATATTATTCATAGATGAAATTCATACTATAATAGGAGCAGGAGCAGCAGAAGGTGCTATAGATGCATCTAATATATTAAAACCAGCTTTAGCTAGAGGAGAAATACAATGCATAGGAGCCACTACTATAGATGAATATAGAAAATACATTGAAAAGGATGCTGCACTTGAAAGAAGATTTCAGCCTATAATAGTAGGAGAACCTACTAAAGAAGAGGCGGTTCTAATATTAAAAGGTCTTAGAGACAAATATGAGGCCCACCATAGAGTAAAAATAATAGATGAAGCAATATATGCAGCAGTAAACTTGTCAGATAGATATATTACTGATAGGTATTTACCTGATAAGGCAATTGATCTTATAGATGAAGCAGCTGCTAAAGTTAGAATACAAAATTTAATTGCCCCACCAGATTTAAAAAATTTAGAAGAAGAATTAGAAAAGGCAACTAAAGAAAAAGAGGATTCTATTAGGGTACAGGATTTTGAAAAAGCTGCTAGTTTAAGGGATAAAGAAAAGGAATTAAAAAATAAATTAGAAGGATTAAAAACTAACTGGAAGACTAAAAAGGAAGTATCTACACTTACGGTAGGAGAAGATCAAATTGCATCAGTAGTATCTCAGTGGACCAATATACCTGTAGAGAAGTTAACTGAAAGAGAATCGGAGAGATTGCTCAAATTAGAGGAAATTCTTCATAAGAGAGTAGTAGGTCAAGATGAAGCAGTTAAATCCATTTCTAAGGCAGTAAGAAGGGCTAGGGTTGGACTTAAAGATCCAAAGAGACCTATAGGTTCATTTATATTTTTGGGACCTACAGGTGTTGGGAAAACTGAATTGTCAAAAGCTTTGGCAGAGGCTATGTTTGGCGACGAAAACAATATGATAAGAATTGATATGTCAGAATATATGGAAAAGCATACGGTATCTAGACTTATAGGATCGCCTCCAGGGTATGTAGGCTATGATGAAGGAGGACAGCTTACTGAAAAAGTAAGAAGAAATCCTTATTCAGTAGTACTGTTTGATGAAATAGAAAAAGCACACCCAGAAGTATTTAATATATTGCTTCAAATACTTGAAGATGGGAGATTAACCGATGGAAAAGGAAAAACAATAAATTTTAAAAATACCATAATAATAATGACTTCTAATGTTGGGGCAGCTACCATTAAAAAACAAAAATCTATGGGATTTACTGCTGCTAAAGGTGATGACAAGGAAAGTCAATATGAAAAGATGAAAGATAATATAATGGAGGAACTTAGAAATTCTTTTAGGCCTGAGTTCTTAAACAGAATTGATGATATTATAGTGTTCCACCAGTTAGAAGAGGAAGATTTAAAACAAATAGTAAAACTTATGTTAAAAGATGTTTCCTTAAGGCTTAAAGATCAGGAAATAGAAATTGGATTTACAGATAAAGCACAGGAACTCTTGGCAAAAGAAGGCCTTGACCTAACTTATGGTGCAAGACCACTTAGAAGAGCAATTACAAAAACTGTAGAAGATAAACTTTCTGAAGAAATGCTTAGAGGTAATGTTAAAAAAGGAGATAAGGTTAAGGTAGTTGTAGAAAAGGGAGAATTATTATTTAATAAAGTTAATTAATGATTGACTCAGATAAAATTAAACTTTATACTTTTTACAGTATAAAGTTTAATTTTTATCCGATGACTACCTGCTCTAATACTCCCACGGACTCCGCGAAAGCGACTGTCATCGAATAGAAGAATTTGGGACGCCTGTTTTTATCCAAGTGGGAGTAAAGAGTAGCTAGGTCCCTGGATAACGATTTCTTAGCATAAAATGGAGTTAAAACTCCATTTTATGCTAAGAACTCTGTTTATATAAATTTAGCTATTTTTATTGATTTATACAGGAAGAGATGATTCAATGGTAAAGAAAAAAACGGTTTTTGTATGCCAGGAATGTGGATATGAATCCCCAAAGTGGCTGGGTAAATGTCCTAATTGTAATAAATGGAATTGCATGGTAGAAGAGATTAAGTCGCCTCAGGAAGTAACATTTTCTGATATGAAGTTTAGCAGCACACCCAAGAGTATAAATAATATAAAATCCGGTGAATATGAAAGGTTAGATACTGGTATAATGGAATTGAATAGAGTTCTTGGAGGAGGCATTGTAAAAGGTTCAATAACACTTATATCCGGAGCTCCTGGTATTGGAAAATCGACTTTGCTTTTACAGACGGCCAGCAATATTGCTGAAAAGTATGGAAAAGTGCTGTATGTCTCAGGAGAAGAGTCAGAAGAACAGATAAAGATGAGGGGAGATAGACTTGATTCTTTGTCTAATGATCTTTATATAGTTTCAGAAGTTAATATTGATAAAATAAAGGCTCATATAGAACAAACTAAACCTGTATTTGTAGTAGTGGATTCTATTCAGACTTTATTTAAAGAATCTATTAGCTCAGCACCGGGTAGTGTGTCTCAAGTAAGGGAAACTTCTAACGATATTATGCGTATAGGGAAGTCTAATAATATATCTTTTTTTATAGTGGCACATGTTACAAAGCAGGGTGAGCTAGCGGGACCTAGGGTACTAGAGCATATGGTGGATACTGTACTGTCTTTTGAAGGAGAAAGAACAGGAGAGTTAAGAATTTTAAGAACTGTAAAAAACCGTTTTGGTACTACCAGTGAAATTGGTGTATTTGAAATGGCAGGAAGCGGGCTTAAAGAAATATTAAATCCTTCTGCAGCATTTTTAGAAGATAGAGAATTTCAAAAAGAAGGTTCTGTAATTATTGGTATAATGGAAGGAAAAAGGCCTATACTAGTAGAAATACAAGCGTTGGTTAGTGAAACTAAAGCAGTTATGCCAAGAAGAACAGCAGTTGGAGTAGATATCTCCAGATTAAATTTAATTTTAGCGGTACTTGAGAAAAAACTTAGAATTACATTTTATAATTGTGATGTTTATGTAAATGTAGTAGGAGGACTTAAGATAGAAGGAACTTTTGGAGATTTAGGGCTTGCCCTTGCACTTATATCTAGTGCTAAATCTAGGGAAATAGGTCTAGATAATCTTTTGGCAGTAGGTGAGATTGGACTTACAAGTGAAGTTAGACCAGTATCATTTTGTGATAGAATTGTAAATGAAGCAAAAAAAATGGGATTTAGGAATATAATAATACCAGATAGAAATAAGGGAAAGGTAAATTGTAAAGATATAAATGTTATAGGTGTATCCTCCCTGAAGGAGGCATTAAATAAAGTTTTTTAATTAGGGTGATGATTTTGAGATTAGAAAAAGATAAAGAACTTAAAAGTATATTAAAACTTTTAGCTCCAGGTACTCAACTTAGGGAAGGTCTTAGAAATATTTTGAGGGCTAAAACTGGCGGGCTTGTAGTTTTAGGAGACAGTGAACAGATAATGAAAGTGGTAGACGGTGGATTTACCATTAATTCTGAGTACAGTTCTTCTTATATATATGAGCTTGCAAAAATGGATGGCGCTATAATATTGAGCAGTGATTTAAAGAGAATATTATATGCAAACACTCAACTTATTCCAGATTCATCTATTCCAACTTTTGAAACTGGAACAAGGCATAGAACTGCAGATAGAGTGGCTAAACAAACAGGGGCTATAGTTATTGCTATTTCTCAAAGGAGAAATGTAATAACTGTATATAAAGGATACATTAAATATGTATTACAGGACAGTAGTGTTATGCTTGGAAGGGCTAATCAAGCACTGCAAACTTTAGAAAAGTACGTCTCTGTACTTGATGGGGTTGTTAACAATCTTAATATTTTAGAGTTTCAAGACATAGTAACACTATTTGATGTAATGACGGCTATCCAAAGAACTGAAATGGTAATGAGAATAGTATCGGAGATTGAAAGATACATATGTGAACTTGGAAATGAAGGAAGATTAATTTCAATGCAATTAAACGAATTAATTAAAAGTGTTGAAAGAGATGGAATATTTATGATAAGAGACTATTGTCAAAGTGGTATGGATTATGATGAAATATATAAGCAACTTCAAGAAATAAGTTCAAGTGAACTATTCAATCTTGATTGTATTTCTAAATCTTTGGGATATGCAGGAGCCCCTCTAGTTGATACATTGATATCGCCAAGAGGATACAGAATGTTAAACAAAATTCCTAGGATACCAACTAATGTAATAGAAAATTTAGTGAAAAATTTTAAGGAGCTTAAAGGTGTTATGGAAGCATCCTATGAGCAGCTTGATAAAGTTGAAGGAATAGGAGAAGCTAGGGCTAGAGCTATAAAGAATGGATTGAGAAGACTTAGGGAACAAATCATGATAGACAATAAATTTTAAGCACAAAATAATATGACTGGTATTATTTTGTGCTAGAAATCATCTGAAGGAATACTTACCTAGAGTATTTATTTTGTCATATTCTTTTAAAAGTATGTCATATAGATTTATATCCAGTGTATTACATAAACAAGTAAGATAAAATAAATTATTTCCTATTTCGTTTTGTATTACATCTCTACAGTTGTCACATAGCTTACCTTTTACATGAGTACTTAAGCAAGATCTTAGGGATTCAATATCCAAAGTATTATCTTCGGATGGAATATGTTGTTTCTTACCACAAACTTCTATACATCCGCAATTAGTAATAGATTTTGCAACAGCTCTATTTATTCTAGCATTTGATTCCTGAAGTTTCGTAATTATATCTAAAATACTCTTATGCCTTAATAAAGATTCACTTACTGCGTTTTGAAAATTATCAAAAATTATATCTTTCATCAGGTTCAACTCCTTATATATTTAGGATATTATTTGTAAACTTAAGTTAGTACTAAGTAAAATTGCTCTATGCATATATAATAAACCAAGAATAAATTTATGAATAGGGGGATTGTCATGTGAAATAATGGACAAAAATGTTTATAAATTTTATTTTTTGGTATAATTATCTAAAGGGGCTTGTTAAATTAAGGACGTAAAGTAAATAATTTATTAAATAAATTTGGTTTTATTGAAAAATCTAGTTTATTAATATATAGTAAATGTAATGAAAAAACATCAATGTAGGGGAGGTGAGTCTATTGTTAAAAAAAATACTGAGAGGACTTTTTACAATAATAGGCTTAATATTAGGATATTTGCTAGGAAAGAGTGCGTTAAGTTCTAACTACTTTGTTAAAATATTTTATTTAGGAAATAGTCCAGTTAAACAATTTTTATTTTTATCTATATTAACTTTGTTTTTTGGAATCATGTTATTTTTAATATCACCATGGATTAATTCAATTATTATGAAAACTATGGATTATATCGAAAAGAGCCTTCAAAAGCTTCCTGCAGTAGAAATATTATTAGGTGTTTTGGGAGCATTAATAGGACTTTTAATATCAGCAGTATTTCTTAATTTGTTAGAAAAGATACCAGTTGTGGGGACTGTACTTGCAGTAATAGTAGCTATACTTATGGCTGCATTAGGTGCAAATATTGCTATACGAAAAAGGGAAGAATTAATGTCCATGTTTTCTAATATAGCTGCTAGTGTGGCAACTAAAAGACTTCAGGGAACTAGAGAAAAAAAATCTAAAGGGGAGCACCAACATGCACATAAAGGATATCCTAAGGTTTTAGATACTTCTGTAATAATAGATGGGAGAATATTTGATATATGCCAAACTGGATTTATAGAGGGACCACTTGTAATTCCAAACTTTGTACTAGCAGAATTAAGACATATAGCTGATTCTTCAGATGGATTGAAGAGAACTAGGGGAAGAAGAGGATTAGATATATTAAATAAGATACAGAAAGAGTTAAATATTGACGTTCAGATATATGAAAAAGATTTTCCAAACATACCGGAAGTAGATGCCAAGCTTTTAAAACTATCACAAGTTTTAGATGGAAAAGTAGTGACTAATGACTACAATTTAAATAAAGTTGCAGAGTTCCAGGGAGTACCAGTACTTAATATAAATGAACTTGCTAATGCGGTGAAACCTGTTGTACTTCCAGGAGAAGAAATGAATGTACAAATAATTAAGGATGGAAAAGAATCAGGACAGGGTATTGCATATTTAGATGATGGAACAATGATAGTTGTAGAAGGTGGAAAAAAGTATATAGGAGATACAAAAGATGTGGTAGTAACTTCTGTATTACAAACAGCAGCAGGAAGAATGATATTTGCAAGACAAAAAGGGGATCTATAACTTATGAATGGTAATTATGCTATTATTGTAGCTGCTGGTAAGGGAAAAAGAATGGGAACTACTATTAATAAGCAATTTATTAAAATTAAGGGTAAGCCTATATTATATTATTCTATAAGGGCATTTTCCATAAATCCTCTTATAGATGGAATTATACTTGTATGTGCAGAAACTGAGATAGAATATTGTAAAAGAGAAGTAGTAGATAAATATGGACTTCAGAAGGTAGTTAAATTAGTTGCTGGGGGAAAAGAACGTCAGGATTCAGTATTTAATGGATTAGAAGTTTTAGAAAAAGAAAACTGTAGTGTTGTTCTAATTCACGACGGAGCTAGACCTTTTGTCACTAGTAAAATTATTGACGATGGAATAAAATATTCTAATAAGTATGGGGCTTGTGCTTGTGGAGTTAGGCCTAAGGACACACTAAAAGTTAGGGAAGAAAGTGGATTTTCTTCTTCTACATTAGAGAGAAAAAGTTTATTTGCAGTTCAAACTCCGCAGTGTTTTAAATATGATTTAATTTATGGATGTCATAAAAAATTAATGAATGAAAAAATGTGTGTTACTGATGATACTATGGTAGTAGAGCATTATGGAAATAAGGTTTATTTGTATGAAGGCAACTATGAAAACATAAAAGTGACCACACCAGAGGATTTGAATATAGCTGAAAGTATAGTTGAAAAATATTAAAGTAAGTTAAAGACCTATAAGCTTCCATGATGTTATGGATCCTTATAGGTTTTCCTTATTTAAAGCAAGAGGGATAAAAATATTAATAGCACTTAAATAAGTTACAATAATGTGATAAAATATTTAGGGAATTTAAATCGAAATTAGAGTAAGAATTTTGTCCAATAGGTATCTATTATAGATGAGAAATTCTAAGGATTCTATGGATAAGAATTTTATTTGGTGTAAAAAAACTTTATTTATATTTTTAATTTAGTTTATCCGATTGCTACCATTGCTAACACCCCCATCGCACACAGTGAAAGCGACTATCACCGAATCAAAGATTTGGAATATCTGCTTTTCTTCAAAGTGGGGGGATAAGCACTGCTACGCATCTGGATAAATTCTTCTAAGGTTCAGATGGAGAAAGGGTATTCCTTATAAGTAAACTCCACCTGAACCTAAGAATCACTTGATATAAATAGGGAAACTAAACAAGGAGGCCAAAATATCATGAAAATTTTTAATACAATGACCAGGGAAAAGGAAGAGTTTGTTCCATTGGATTCCAATGAAGTAAAAATGTATGTATGTGGCCCTACAGTATATAATTTTTTTCATATAGGCAATGCCAGAACTTTTGTTGTATTTGACACTGTTAGACGATACCTGGAGTACAAGGGATATAAAGTGAGATTTGTACAAAATTTTACAGATATTGATGATAAGATGATAAAAAAAGCACAAGATGAACATATAACTGTAAAAGAACTGGGAGATAAGTTTATAAAAGAATATTATAAGGATGCAGATGCTTTGCACATAAAAAGAGCTACTGTAAATCCTAGAGCTACTTTATACATAACAAAAATTATTGAATTTATAGGAGATTTAATAGATAGAGGCTATGCCTATGAGATAGATGGGGATGTCTATTTTAGTACAAAGAAATTCAGCAATTATGGAAAACTTTCTGGACAAAATATAGATGATCTTAGGGCAGGAGCTAGAATAGATGTTGATGAGAGAAAGAAAGATCCTATGGATTTCGCAGTTTGGAAGGGGCAAAAACCTGGTGAACCTGCATGGGAAAGCCCTTGGGGAATGGGAAGACCGGGATGGCATATAGAATGCTCCTGTATGGCGCATGATTTACTAGGAGAAACTATAGACATACATGCAGGTGGGTCTGATTTAATGTTCCCCCATCATGAGAATGAAATAGCTCAAAGTGAAGGTAGAACCGGTAAAACATTTGCGAAGTATTGGATGCATTCTGCTTTTGTAAATGTAAATAACCAAAAAATGTCAAAATCACTAAATAACTTTTTTACTGTAAGGGAAATTTTGGGAAAATATGAACCGGACGTAATAAGAATGTTTATGTTATCAGGTCATTATAGAACTCAAATAAATTTTAGTATGGAACTTTTAGATTCTACAAAATCAGCGTTAGATAGATTGTACAATTCAATAACAAATTTAGAAAATCTTCTAGATAATAAAGAAGACATACCAATTTCAGAAAATGAAAAAGAGTATAGAAATAAATTAGATAAATACAAGCAAAGATACATTAAAAAGATGGATGATGACTTTAATACAGCAGATGCTATATCTGTAATTTTTGACCTGGTAAAGGATATAAATGTAAGCATAAATAAGGATTCCTCTGTGGAAGTAATTAGGAATTGTCTCAATTTAATAAGGGAACTGGGAGCTCCACTTGGAATACTACAGCAATCTAAGCGAGGAAGCATTGAAAAAGAAATTGAAGCTTTAATAGAGAAGAGACAAATAGCTAGAAGTGAAAAAAACTGGGCACTTTCCGATAAAATAAGGGATGACTTGAAGGCACAGGGAATAGTATTAGAAGATACACCAGAAGGAGTAAGATGGAAAAGAGTATAGAGATTATAATTTAACGGGGGATAAAGATGGAAAATGATTTGTTAAAGATAAGAATGAGTGAAGCAGAGGTAAGACAGATGAGTCCCCTTGCACTTGCGTTTATTGGAGATGCTGTATATGAGGTGTTTGTAAGAACTTATTTAGCCAGTGAACACAGAAATATGTCTGTACATAATTTGCATGTGGAAGCTATAAAATTTGTAAAGGCCCATTCTCAAAGTGAAGTTATAAAAAAATTGGAACAAGAGTTATCTGATAGTGAAATATATTTTTTTAAAAAAGGACGAAATGCTAAGTCAGGGACAGTTCCTAAAAATGCAGATGTACAGGAGTATAGATTTGCAACTGGATTTGAAACATTAATTGGTTTTTTATATTTAATAGATAACCGAGATAGATTAAATTATTTATTTAGGCTTATAATAAACTTGAAGAATAAAGGGGAATTTTAATTGGCATTAGAGGTTAAGTTAATTGAGTATACGACTAATTTGTTTATGAACTGTGGACCTTCCTGTGTAAATGAATCTTGTTTGGAAGGAAAAATGACTTGTGGAAAGTTACAAGAGATATCAAGGAAATATAAGGTAGACTAAAAAAGTAAATAAGAAATTGAGGTATAAAGGGTAGGATTATGAAAAATAAATATAAAAAGTCAACGAACTTGACAGATAAAACTGAGTTTAGAGAGGATTTAATTGAAGGCAGAAATGCAGTTATTGAAGCTTTAAAATCAAGTAATACAACTATAGAACAGATTTTTCTTGCAGAGGGAAATATGTCAGGTTCTATAAATATAATACTTGCTAAAGCTAAAGAAAAGCATATAGTTGTAAAACAGGTGGATAGAAAAAAGCTAGATAAAATTTCCCAGACAGGAGCACATCAAGGAGTAATTGCACAAATAACCCCTTATAAATACTGTGAAGTAGAGGATATATTAGAATACGCTAAAGAAAAAAAAGAGGCCCCTTTTATAATTGTATTAGATGAAATAGAAGATCCCCATAACTTTGGTGCAATAATAAGAACTGCTGAGATATGCGGTGCTCATGGAATTATAATACCTAAAAGAAGAAATGTGGGAATTACGCCTGTAGTATATAAATCTTCTGTAGGAGCAGCAGAGTATATGAAAATATGTAAAGTTACAAATTTAAATACTACAATAGAAAAATTAAAGAAAGATGGTATATGGGTATATGGGGCTGATATGAGTGGAGAAAATTATTGCTTTGATGTTGATTTTAAGGGGCCTGCGGCTTTAATAATAGGAAGTGAAGGAAGAGGAATAGCTAAACTAACTAAAGAAAAATGTGATGTGCTGGTAAAGATACCTATGGTAGGAAGAGTATCATCCTTAAATGCTTCTGTGGCAGGTGGCATATTGATGTATGAAATATTAAAGCAAAGAATAAAATGTGGTAGAAGTTGAGAAATATTTTTGTAGATGGATATAATGTTATAAATAGTTGGCCTAAGTTAAATAATATAAAGAATTATAGTCTTGAAACCGCAAGACAGTCGCTTATAGAAACTTTAAGCAATTACTCCGTATATAAGGGCTATAAAGTTTTTATAGTATTTGATGCCCATATGGTATCGGGAAGCTTAGAAAAAAAAGAAAAAATTAATAAAAATGTTGTAGTAGTATTTACTAAAGAAAATGAGACGGCAGATAGTTTTATAGAAAGAACTGTAAATAATATAGGACGTAAAAATGAAGTATTTGTAGTAACTTCTGATTCGCTAGAACAGCAAGTAACATTTCAGAGAGGTGCTGTTAGGATGTCCTCTATTGAATTTTATCATGAAGTTAATAATGTAGAGAACCATATAAAAAGTAAAATAGAAAAGAGATATCACGAACAAAGAAATACCTTGGAAGATAGGATAAAAAAGGATATATTGGAAAAGCTTGAAAAGATTCGTAAAAGTGACTAAAATGTATTGACTATAAATTTACTTTTAATGTATAATTGTAGCAGTGGTTTATAATTGTGTTGGAGGGGATATCTTGGATAATGGGAGTTATAATGCTAGGAAAGTTTCCCCCTTTGAAGAAAAATTAGATGAAGAAATAGTTATTGAGGCAAAAAAAGGGGATGTAAGTGCTCAGGAGTACCTGATAAATAAATATGGAAATTTTGTTAAGTCAAAATCAAAGTCATATTTTTTAATCGGTGCGGATAAGGAGGATATCTACCAGGAAGGTATGATAGGTTTATATAAGGCCATAAGGGATTTTAAACCAGATAAGTTATCATCTTTTAAGGCTTTTGCAGAACTTTGCGTGACCCGTCAAATAATAACTGCTATAAAAACTGCTACTAGACAGAAGCATATTCCATTAAATACATATATATCTTTAAATAAGCCTATATATGATGAAGAATCAGATAGAACTTTATTGGATGTTTTGTCTGAAACTAAGGTGGCAGATCCCGAAGAACTTGTAATTGGAAGGGAAGAGCTAAATCATATACAAAGTGAAATAGGGGAAGTGTTGTCAAATTTAGAAATGGAAGTACTTATGTCTTATGTCGATGGAAAGTCATATCAAGAAATTGCATGTGATTTAGATAGACATGCCAAGTCTATAGATAATGCTTTACAGAGAGTTAAAAGAAAATTGGAAAAATGTTTAATTCATAAATAGAAAATAGTATATTGACAAAAAAATATACTTGTATTAGAATTAATAACTGATATGTTACTTTTGATATTTAATTGAAGTTTATTGGCGGGAGTAGTTCAGTGGTAGAACACCAGCTTCCCAAGTTGGCCGTCGCGGGTTCGAGTCCCGTTTCCCGCTCCAAGAGAAATTGCCCATGTAGCTCAGTAGGCAGAGCGTCACCTTGGTAAGGTGGAGGTCACCAGTTCAATCCTGGTCATGGGCTCCAATAATGATGTATAAAGTTTTTACAACACACCAGGATGAGTTTACTTAAATAAGATGTGTATAACCAACAAGGAGGAAGAGTAATGTCAAAAGAAAAGTATGAAAGAACAAAACCACATGTAAACATAGGAACAATAGGACACGTAGACCATGGTAAGACAACATTAACAGCAGCAATAACAATGGTATTGTCAAAAGAGGGAAAAGCAGCAGCAACAAAGTATGATGAAATAGATAAAGCACCAGAAGAAAAAGAAAGAGGAATAACAATAAATACAGCGCATGTAGAATATGAGACAGATAAGAGACACTATGCTCATGTAGATTGTCCAGGACATGCAGATTATGTAAAGAACATGATAACAGGAGCAGCACAGATGGATGGAGCAATCCTAGTAGTAAGTGCAGCAGATGGTCCAATGCCACAGACAAGAGAACATATATTGTTAGCAAGCAGAGTAGGAGTACAGTATATAGTAGTATTCTTAAATAAGTCAGACCAGGTAGACGATCCAGAATTACTAGAATTAGTAGAGATGGAAGTAAGAGAATTATTAAGTGAGTATGGATTCCCAGGAGACGATGTACCAATAATAGTAGGAAGTGCGTTAAAGGTATTAGAGAACCCAGATGATCCAGAAACAACAAAGTGCATACATGAATTAATGGACGCAGTAGATGAATATATACCAACACCAGAAAGACCAACAGATAAGGACTTCTTAATGCCAATAGAAGATGTCTTCACAATAACAGGAAGAGGAACAGTAGCAACAGGAAGAGTAGAAAGTGGAGTATTAAAAATTGGAGACGAATTAGAGATAGTAGGATTAAAGGAAGAGAAGAAGAAGACAACATGTACAGGAGTAGAGATGTTTAGAAAACTTCTAGACCAGGCAATGGCAGGAGATAACATCGGAGTACTGTTAAGAGGAATACAGAGAGAAGAAGTAGAAAGAGGTCAAGTACTAGCAAAACCAGGAACAGTACATCCTCATAAGAAATTTGTAGGTCAGGTATATGTACTTAAGAAAGAAGAAGGCGGAAGACATACACCATTCTTCAATGGATACAGACCACAATTTTATTTTAGAACAACAGATGTAACAGGATCAATCGCACTACCAGAAGGAGTAGAAATGGTAATGCCAGGAGATCATATAGACATGAACGTAGAACTTATAACACCAGTAGCAATGCATGAAGGATTAAGATTTGCAATAAGAGAAGGCGGAAGAACAGTTGGTTCAGGTGTTGTTACTACAATAACTGAGTAATATTTTAGGGACTGGGTTTCTAAATCCAGTCCTTTTGAAAGTAAAAAATCAGGTAGTATCTGTTTATATTTTTAAGCCATTGACATAAAAACTAAGTTGTGATAATTTAGTTAAGTAGTGCATGATTTTCAAGATAAATTTCTAATTGATTATGTTTGTGAGCTATATTAGGAGGTTAGAGAGTAATGAGAGTAAAAGTGATACTAGCGTGTACAGATTGTAAACAAAGAAATTACAATACAATGAAAAACAAGAAAAATGATCCAGATAGATTAGAAATGAAAAAGTATTGTCCTTTTTGTCATAAACACACAGTTCATAAAGAAACTAGATAGTATTGTAGAGGCGCATATTAAATTGTTTTGAGGATGTGAGCAAATGGGTGCAAACGGTGATATGAAAAAAGTTGATAAGCAGACAGCACTTGAAGGTGGGTTCTTTAATTTTTTTAAAGGACTAGTATCAGAATTCAAACGGATAACTTGGGCCTCTAAAGAACATACAAAAAAAGCTACAATTGCCGTTGTTGTATTTTGTGCTATTTATGTGGTGATTGTTGGAGTTATAGATTTTGGATTTAATTCTTTAGCTAAGATTATTATGAAATAAAAAGGAGGTAGGGACTAAGAAATAGTTTTGTCCCTAGAGTTATGTCAGATAAAGCTAAGTGGTATGTAGTTCATACATATTCTGGTTATGAAAATAAAGTTAAAGTTAATCTTGAAAAAACCATAGAAAATAGGAACCTTTATGATTGGATAGATGATGTTCAGGTTCCAATGGAAGAGCAAGTTGAGATTAAAGATGGAAAAAAGAAAATAACCTTAAAAAAAGTATTTCCGGGATATGTTTTAATACACATGATAATGACTGATGATTCTTGGTATATAGTTAGAAATACTAGAGGAGTTACAGGCTTTGTTGGACCTGGTTCTAAACCTGTTCCACTTACTGATGAAGAAGTAAAGGATATGGGAATTAGCGAAAAACCAATAAATGTAGATATATCAGTAGGAGAAAATGTAAAGGTGAAATCGGGACCGTTAGAGAACTTCTTAGCTGTTATCCAGGAAATAAATACTGAGAAAAGAAAAATTAAAGCTTTAGTTAACATGTTTGGCAGGGAAACTCCTGTTGAACTTGATTTTAATCAAATAGAAAAAATAGAATAATGCATAAAGCAAAGGTTTATAGTAAGTGGGAGATGTATTTATACATAACCACATATAGGAGGTGTATATTATGGCTAAAAAAGTAGTAGGAATGATAAAACTTCAACTTCCTGCAGGAAAAGCAAGCCCAGCACCACCAGTTGGACCAGCACTTGGACAGCATGGTGTAAATATTATGGGTTTTTGTAAGGAATTCAATGCTAAGACTGCTAAACAGGCAGGATTTATAATTCCAGTAGTAATTACTGTATATCAGGAC
The DNA here is from genome assembly GCF_001675165.1 of Clostridium ragsdalei P11. Lineage (GTDB taxonomy): Bacteria > Bacillota > Clostridia > Clostridiales > Clostridiaceae > Clostridium_B > Clostridium_B ragsdalei. Next base: position 299,514 of record NZ_LROS01000022.1, on the reverse strand, counting down.
AGATCTTTTAGTTTTATACTAAAGACTCCTCCAGCAGCAGTATTACTAAAAAAAGCAGCAGGAATAGAAAGTGGATCTGGTGTACCAAATAAAACTAAAGTTGCTAAAGTAACTAAAGAGCAAGTAAGACAGATTGCTGAAACAAAAATGCCGGATTTAAATGCTGCATCAGTTGAAACTGCTATGAAGATGATAGCAGGAACTGCAAGAAGTATGGGAATAACTGTAGAAGACTAGTTAACCAAAATAAGTGGGAGGTATAAACCGTTAAAACCACAAGGGAGGATTTCGACATGGGAAAAAAGTATATAGAAAGTGCTAAGCTTATTGATAAAGGTACATTATATGAACCATCAGAAGCTATAGAACTTGTCTTAAAAACATCAAAAGCAAAGTTTGATGAAACAATAGAATTAGCATTAAAACTTGGAGTAGACCCAAGACATGCAGATCAACAAGTTAGAGGAGCTGTAGTTCTTCCTCATGGAACAGGAAAAAAAGTTAAAGTACTTGTATTTGCAAAAGGTGCTAAAGTTAAAGAAGCTCAGGAAGCAGGAGCAGATTATGTAGGCGCACAAGAATATGTTGATAAGATTCAAAAAGAAAATTGGTTCGATTTTGATGTTGTTGTAGCAACTCCAGATATGATGGGAGTTGTAGGAAAATTAGGAAGAGTGCTTGGACCTAAGGGATTAATGCCAAACCCTAAATCTGGTACTGTTACTTTTGATGTTGCAAAGGCAATAGAGGAGATTAAGGCTGGTAAAGTTGAATATAGGGTAGATAAAACTAGTATAGTTCATGTTCCAATAGGAAAGAAATCTTTTGAATCACAAAAATTATTAGATAACTTTCATACATTAATGGAAGCTATAGTAAAAGCAAAACCATCAGCATCTAAAGGTCAATATTTGAAGTCTGTAGTAATATCAAGTACTATGGGACCAGGAATAAAGATAAATTCAACAAAAGTTTTAGATTAAATTAACTTGTATGTAATGCAAAAAATTAAATATGTAAATATTCCGTAGACAATAGGTGCGATAGCATAACGGTGTAACCAACCTATCAAGGATTCCAATAGAAAGTATAGTTGGTCTCTCTCTGTGTCTATGGAGAGACTTTTTAATTTATATGTGTTTATTATGTATTGTAGTTTAGACTGCAAGGAGGTGGATACACAGTGAAAAAGAATTATAGAGAAGAAAAAGAAGCTAGAGTTCAAGAAATTAAGGAAAAAATGGAAAAAGCTCAAGGCGTAATATTAGCTAAATATCAGGGCTTAACTGTAGAAGAGGATACTAAACTTAGAAAAGAATTAAGAGATGCAGGTGTAGAATATAAAGTTTATAAAAATACATTAGCTTTAAGAGCTGCTAAAGAATTGGGATTTGACCAATTAGAAGATTACTTTGTAGGTCCAATATCTATAGCATTTGGATATGAAGATCCAACTGCACCAGCAAGAATTCTTAATGATTTTTCAAAAGATCATAAGGTTTTAGAACTAAGAGCAGGAGTTGTTCAAGGCGAAATCTTTGATGAAAATAAAGTTAAAGAGCTTGCTACAGTACCACCGAAAGAAGTACTTATTGCAAAATTACTTGGAAGCTTCAAAGCTCCATTATCAAATTTTGTATATGCATTAAATGCAATTGAAGAAAAACAAAAATCAGAAGAAGCTTAATAATTTAAAGAGAGAAATTTTGGAGGTGTTCATTAATGAGTAAAGAAGAAATCATTCAAGCAATAAAAGAGATGAGTGTTTTAGAATTAAATGAATTAGTAAAAGCATGTGAAGAAGAATTTGGAGTAAGTGCAGCAGCACCAGTAGCAGTAGCAGGAGCTGCAGGAGCAGGAGCTGCAGCTGGAGCAGAAGAAAAAACTGAATTTGACGTAGTACTTAAAGCTGCAGGTGGAGAAAAGATAAAAGTTATAAAAGCAGTTAGAGAAGCAACAGGATTAGGATTGAAAGAAGCTAAAGCTTTAGTAGATGGAGCTCCTAAGACCTTAAAAGAAGCTGTAAGCAAAGAAGATGCTGAAGCTATGAAAGCTAAATTTGAAGAAATTGGTGCTGAAATAGAATTAAAGTAATAAATTAATATAAGGCTTATGAAAGGGGCACTTTAATTTAAAGTGCCCTTTTTATAGTTTTTTATTATAAATTTACAAATTTTATTGTTGACAATTTTTTGATATTATGATAACATAATAAATTGCATTGATTAGTTATGCAGAAAACGTAAATACTTTATTATTTAACACAAATTGAATTAATTATAAAAAAATAGGTTATACTATTACAATGGCAATTAATAAATCCATAAACATCCATATAGTACATATATATACATACATAATGAATGTTTTTGGCTATTTTTAGTTTATGCAAGGGGTGAAAAATCAATGGTACATCCTGTCCAGGTTGGTAAAAGAACAAGAATGAGCTTTTCCAGACTTAAAGAAATAGGCCACATGCCTAATTTAATTGAGGTTCAGCTAGATTCCTACAATTGGTTTTTGAAAGAAGGATTACAAGAGGTATTTGATGATATTAATCCTATTCAAGATTATACTGCTAACCTTAATTTGGAATTTGTAGGATATAAGTTAGATATGGATAATATCAAATATTCTGTAGAAGAATGTAAAGAAAGAGATGCAACTTACGCAGCACCTTTAAAAGTAAAGGTAAGGCTAATTAACAAAGAAACTGGTGAAGTTAAAGAGCAAGAAGTTTTTATGGGAGATTTCCCTCTTATGACGGAGCAAGGAACCTTTATAATTAATGGCGCAGAGAGAGTTATAGTTAGCCAACTTGTAAGATCACCAGGTGTATATTATGATCTTTCAGTTGATAAAACAGGAAAAAATCTTTTTTCTTCAACTGTAATACCTAATAGAGGAGCTTGGCTAGAATATGAAACTGACTCTAACAATGTAATATACGTTAGAATAGATAAAACTAGAAAGTTACCCATAACTATTCTTATTAGAGCCATGGGTTATGGTACAGACGCAGAAATTACTAATTTCTTTGGAGAGGATGAAAGGCTAAAAGCCACAATTGAAAAAGATAATACAAAGACTCATGAAGAGGCTTTGCTTGAAATATATAAAAGGTTACGACCGGGAGAACCTCCTACAGTGGATAGTGCTCAATCACTAATTGAATCTTTATTTTTTGATGCGAAAAGATATGATCTTTCAAGAGTTGGAAGATACAAATTCAATAAGAAGTTATCATTACACCTAAGAATTGCTAATCAGATAGCAGCACAGGATGTAGTTAATCCAGATACAGGAGAAATTCTTATCCAAAAAGGTGAAAAGATAGATAGAGAAAAGGCAGTAGAAATCCAACAGTGTGGAATAAATGTAGTAGATATCCAAATTGAAGATATAGTTTTAAGAGTTATAGGTAATAACTTTGTAGACATACGTAGTTTTATTGACTTTGATATAGATGATTTAAATATAAAGGAAAGTGTCCATTATCCTACTTTAAAGAAAATTTTAGATAATTATAGTGATGAGGAAAGTATTAAGGAACAAATAAGAAAGAATATCCATGAATTAATTCCAAAACATATAGTTAGGGACGATATGTATGCTACCATTAGCTATGAATTGGGATTAGCATATGGAGTAGGCCATACCGATGATATAGATCATCTTGGAAATAGAAGACTTAGATCTGTTGGTGAATTACTTCAAAATCAATTTAGAATAGGTCTCTCAAGAATGGAGAGAGTTGTTAAGGAAAGAATGACCATACAGGATCAGGAAGTTATAACGCCTCAGGCTCTTATAAATATAAGACCTGTAGCCGCGTCTATAAAAGAGTTTTTTGGAAGTTCACAGTTATCCCAGTTTATGGATCAAACTAATCCATTATCAGAGCTTACTCATAAGAGAAGACTATCTGCTTTAGGACCAGGCGGACTTTCAAGAGAAAGAGCTGGATTTGAAGTCAGGGATGTTCATCACTCACATTATGGAAGAATGTGTCCAATAGAGACACCAGAAGGACCTAATATAGGACTTATTAACTCTTTGGCTACATATGCAAGAGTTAACCAATATGGCTTTATAGAAACACCATATAGAAAAGTAGATAAGGAAAATAAGAGAGTTACAAATGAAATTGTATATATGACAGCAGACGAGGAAGATGAATATTTAATAGGTAGGGCCAACGAACCTCTTGATGAAAATGGTAATTTTATAGATAATAAAATTACGGTTAGAGATAAAGAAGATGTTATTGTAGTACCTGGCCAAGACGTTGATTATATGGATGTGTCTTCAAGGCAATTAGTTTCTGTAGCTACAGCTATGATACCGTTCCTTGAAAATGATGATGCCAGCCGTGCACTTATGGGATCAAATATGCAAAGACAGGCAGTTCCACTTTTGAAACCACAGGCACCTATTGTAGGAACAGGTATTGAATACAAGGCTGCAGTAGATTCAGGAGTACTTCCTAAGGCTAGAAATGCAGGTGTTGTTTCTTATGTATGTGCTAACGAAGTAAGGGTTAAGAGAGACTCAGATGGAGGTACAGATATTTATAGACTCCTTAAGTTCCAGAGATCTAACCAGTGCACATGTATTAATCAAAGACCTATAGTTGAAAAAGGGGAAGTAGTTAAAAAGGGAACAGTTTTAGCAGATGGGCCTTCTACAGATCTTGGAGAAATAGCACTTGGAAAAAATATTAGAATGGGATTTACAACTTGGGAAGGATATAATTATGAAGACGCAATGCTTATATCTGAAGAGTTAGTAAAAAAAGATGTATTTACATCAATACATCTAGAGGAATATGAATCTGAGGCTAGAGATACAAAATTAGGACCAGAGGAAATTACAAGAGATATACCGAATGTAGGAGAAGACGCATTAAAGGATATAGATGAAAGAGGAATTATAAGAATAGGTGCAGAAGTTAGAGCAGGAGATATACTAGTAGGTAAAGTAACACCTAAAGGAGAAACTGAACTTACAGCAGAAGAAAGACTTTTAAGAGCAATATTTGGTGAAAAGGCCAGGGAAGTTAGGGATACGTCCCTTAGAGTACCACATGGTGAGGCAGGAATAATTGTAGATGTAAAAGTATTTACAAGAGAAAATGGAGATGAACTTTCACCAGGAGTTAATAAATTAGTTAGATGTTATATAGCTCAGAAGAGAAAGATATCTGTAGGAGATAAAATGGCAGGAAGACACGGAAATAAAGGTGTTATTTCTAGGGTACTACCAGAAGAAGATATGCCTTTTCTACCAGATGGAAGACCTCTTCAGATATGCTTAAATCCACTTGGCGTACCTTCACGTATGAATATAGGTCAGGTATTAGAAGTTCATTTAGGATGGGCTGCTAGTAAACTAGGATGGCATGTAGCAACTCCAGTATTTGATGGAGCTACAGAAGAAGATATATTGGAATGCTTGAAAAAAGCAGGATATAGAGAAGACGGAAAAACAATACTATATGATGGTAGAACAGGAGAAGAATTCAATAGGCCTGTAACTGTAGGATATATGTATATCTTAAAACTAGCACATCTGGTTGATGATAAGATCCATGCAAGATCTACAGGGCCATATTCGTTAGTAACTCAACAGCCATTGGGTGGTAAAGCCCAATTTGGTGGCCAAAGATTTGGTGAAATGGAAGTTTGGGCATTAGAGGCATATGGAGCAGCTCATACACTTCAGGAAATATTGACAGTTAAGTCAGACGATGTAGTTGGAAGAGTCAAAACTTATGAAGCTATTGTAAAAGGTGAAAATATACCAGAACCGGGCATTCCAGAATCATTTAAGGTTCTGATAAAGGAACTTCAAGCTTTATGCTTGGATGTAAAAGTATTAAATGATAATAAAGAGGAAATTAAGCTTAAAGAGTCTGTGGACGAAGAGATGGAAAAACTAGATGTAAATATTGAAGGAAAAGAAGATTCTACTGATTTGCCTCAAGAACAAAATAATGACTATAATGGCGAACAAGAAGAAAATAGCGATACTGAAAATGACAGCGATGAGGATATTGATTTAGACTATGAAGATCTTACTTTAGATGATTTGCAGAGTGATTTGGAAATAGATGATTTTAATGATGAACATTAGGAAGGGAGGATGTACCCTTGTTTGAATTAAATAATTTTGATGCACTTCAAATAGGTTTAGCTTCACCAGAAAAAATAAGAGAATGGTCAAGAGGTGAAGTAAAGAAACCAGAAACAATAAATTATAGAACGTTAAAACCTGAAAGAGATGGACTGTTCTGTGAAAGAATTTTTGGACCAACTAAAGATTGGGAATGTCACTGTGGTAAGTACAAGAGGATAAGATACAAAGGTATAGTTTGTGATAGGTGTGGTGTTGAGGTAACTAAGGCAAAGGTTAGAAGAGAGAGAATGGGACATATTGAGCTTGCAGCTCCTGTATCCCATATATGGTACTTTAAAGGAATACCATCCCGTATGGGACTGATTTTGGATATGTCACCTAGAGCTCTTGAAAAAGTACTGTATTTTGCATCTTACGTTGTTTTAGACCCAAAAGAAACTCAACTGTTAAAGAAGCAACTTTTAACTGAAAAAGAATATAGGGAAGCTGCAGACAAATATGGTGAGCAAAATTTTGTAGCAGGTATGGGTGCTGAATCTGTTAAGAAACTGTTAGAAGAAATAGATTTAGACCAGTTATCTGTGACTCTAAAAGAAGATTTAAAAACTAGTACAGGGCAAAAAAAGGTAAGGATAATTAGAAGATTGGAAGTAGTTGAATCTTTTAGAAAGTCTGGTAATAAACCTGATTGGATGATTATAGATGTAATACCTGTAATCCCACCTGATTTGAGGCCTATGGTTCAATTAGATGGAGGAAGATTTGCTACATCAGATTTAAATGATCTTTATAGAAGAGTAATAAATAGAAATAATAGGCTTAAAAAATTATTAGATCTGGGTGCGCCAGATATAATAGTTAGGAATGAAAAGAGGATGCTTCAGGAAGCTGTAGATGCCCTTATAGATAATGGTAGACGTGGAAGAGCAGTAACGGGACCTGGAAATAGACCTTTAAAATCATTATCTGATATGCTAAAAGGTAAACAAGGTAGATTCAGACAAAATTTGCTGGGCAAACGTGTAGATTACTCTGGACGTTCTGTTATAGTAGTTGGACCTGAACTTAGAATGTATCAATGTGGTCTACCTAAAGAAATGGCACTTGAATTATTTAAGCCGTTTGTTATGAAGAAGTTAGTAGAAAGTGGTTTAGCACATAATATTAAAAGTGCAAAGAGAATGGTAGAAAGAGTACAGACTCAAGTATGGGATGTATTAGAAGAAGTAATATCAGACCATCCAGTAATTTTAAATCGTGCTCCAACTCTCCATAGATTAGGAATTCAGGCATTTCAACCTGTACTTGTAGAGGGTAGAGCTATAAAACTTCATCCATTAGCATGTACTGCATATAATGCAGACTTTGATGGAGACCAAATGGCAGTACATGTTCCTCTATCTGTTGAAGCTCAATCAGAGGCTAGATTTTTAATGCTTGCTGCACATAACATATTAAAACCTTCAGATGGAAAGCCAGTAGTTGTGCCTACACAGGATATGGTACTTGGTTCATACTATTTAACTATAGAAAAAGATGGAGCTAAAGGAGAAGGTAGAATCTTTTCTTCACCGGATGAAGTAATAATGGCATATCAGTTAAAGCAGGTTGATATTAATGCCAAAATAAAAGTTAGACTTACTAAGGTTAAGGACGGAAAAACTATAAGTGGCATAATTGATGCTACCCCAGGTAAAATAATATTTAATGAATCCATACCTCAAGATTTGGGATTTATAGATAGAAGTAAACCTGAGAACGAGTTTAAACTTGAAATTGATTTCCTTGTAGCTAAGAAAAACTTAGGTAAGATAATAAATAAATGCTATATGAAGCATGGTGCTACTAAAACTTCCATAATGCTTGATAAAATAAAAGCTAGAGGATATCATTATTCTACTATAAGTGGTATAACAGTTTCCACTTCAGATATGGTGGTTCCAGAAGCTAAAAAAAGGCTTTTAGCTGAAGCAGATGCAGCAGTAGATAAAATAGAAAAAATGTATAGAAGAGGATTTATATCAGAGGAAGAAAGATATCAAAGAGTTATTGAGAAATGGACTAAAACTACAGAAGATGTTGCAGATGCACTTATGGATAATCTAGATAAATTTAATCCAATATTTATGATGGCGGATTCAGGAGCTAGAGGATCTAAGAGTCAGATCAAGCAGCTTGCAGGTATGAGAGGACTTATGGCAAATCCTTCAGGAAAGATAATAGAACTTCCTATAAGAGCATCTTTTAGGGAAGGTTTGGATGTACTAGAATACTTCATATCAACTCACGGAGCTAGAAAAGGTAATGCAGATACTGCATTAAAGACTGCTGACTCTGGTTATCTTACAAGAAGGCTTGTAGATGTAAGCCAAGATGTTATAGTAAGACAAGAAGATTGTGGAACTCACGAAGGATATGACGTTTCTGAAATAAAAGAGGGAAATGAAGTTATAGAAAGTTTGGCAGAAAGACTTACTGGTAGGTATTCTGCTGAAGATATTAAAGATCCTAAAACTGGAGAAATAATAATACCGAAAGACGTTTATATGGATCCAAAAATAGCTGAGAAAATAGAGGCTTCTGGAATTAAAAAAGTAAAAATTAGGTCTGTATTTACTTGTAAATCAAAACACGGAGTATGTGCAAAGTGCTATGGTATGAACATGGCTACTGCAAAGAAAATTGATATAGGAGAGGCTGTAGGTATAATAGCAGCTCAAAGTATAGGAGAGCCAGGTACACAGCTTACTATGAGAACTTTCCATACTGGAGGAGTTGCAGGATCTGATATAACTCAAGGTCTTCCTAGAGTTGAAGAATTATTTGAGGCTAGAAAACCAAAGGGGCTTGCTATAGTAAGTGAGGTTTCAGGTACTGTAAAAATGGAAGAAACTAAAAAGAAGAGAAGCATTTCCATAGTTATGGATACTGGAGAAGAAGTAAGCTATGATATACCGTTTGGTTCAAGACTTAAAGTATCAAATGGAGATGTAATAAGTGCTGGAGATGAAATAACAGAAGGCTCTGTAAATCCACATGATATTTTGAGAATAAAAGGTGTTCAGGGAGCTAAAAATTATCTTTTGTCTGAAGTTCAAAAAGTTTATAGACTTCAAGGTGTTGATATAAATGATAAGCATCTGGAAGTAGTAATAAGACAGATGACAAGAAAGATTAAGATAGAGGAATCGGGAGATACAGAATTGCTTCCAGGAACTATGATTGATATGTTTGATTTTCAAGAGGCTAATGAAAAGGTGGAAGCTAATGGTGGAGAACCAGCTAAAGGCAGGGTAGCTTTACTTGGTATAACTAAAGCAGCACTTGCAACTGAATCTTTCCTTTCTGCAGCGTCGTTCCAAGAAACTACAAGAGTTCTTACAGATGCAGCTATAAAGGGTAAAATAGATCCATTACTAGGATTGAAGGAAAATGTAATTATAGGTAAACTTATACCAGCAGGAACAGGTATGACTAGGTATAGGTCTGTAAGAATTAATACAGAAGATAAATCTGATGAAAAACAGGTAAGTGATGAGGCAGAAGTGTAGCATATAATTTATTGACATAGCAATATTAAAATGATAAAATACATCTGTATGTTTTTTCAAGAACAAAGCATTATGTAATTTATTTATATAGCATTGAAGGAGGGAATAAAATAATGGTTAACAGACTAAAAGGAAACAAGGTTGTTGGTTTAAAGCAAACAGTTAAGGCAATAAAGAATAGCACTGCAAAAGCTGTTTATTTAGCTAAAGATGCTGATGATAAGTTAATACAGTCAGTAAAAGTGTTAATTAATGATAATTCCCCAGAATTGATTTATATAGATACTATGAAGGAATTGGGAAAACTATGTGGTATAGATGTAGGAGCTGCTACAGCTGCTGTATTAAAAGATTAAATGTACAGCATACTAAAATAAGCTTTCAAGAATAATTAATATAAATTGTAAGATATTTTAATTAAAAGAGGAGGTGTAGATATGCCAACAATAAGCCAATTAGTAAGAAAAGGCAGAAAGACAATAAGCACAAAATCAACAGCACCAGCACTAAAAGAATGTCCACAAAAAAGAGGAGTTTGTACAGTAGTTAAAACTACTACTCCTAAAAAGCCAAACTCAGCACTTAGAAAAATTGCCAGAGTTAGGTTGACAAATGGATATGAAGTAAGTGCGTATATCCCAGGTATAGGACATAACTTACAAGAGCACAGCGTTGTTCTAATAAGAGGAGGAAGAGTTAAAGATCTTCCAGGTGTCAGATATCATATTGTAAGAGGAGCACTGGATTCAGCTGGGGTTGCCGACAGATTACAGTCAAGATCAAAATATGGCGCAAAAAAGCCAAAACAAAAGTAATTGATTAATTAAGTTGAGTATTAGTGCTATGTCTTCAGCGTTTATATATATTTACAGTACTTTATCATATTTTGCAGGAGTACAAAGCACTTTGCGGCTTTATTTAAAGCCGAGTACCGATGAACTTAAATTTTAATTGTTAAGGAGGGAAGAAAAGTGGCAAGAAAAGGACATATAGGAAAAAGAGATGTATTACCAGATCCAGTATATAATAGTAAGGTAGTTACAAAATTAGTAAACAGTATAATGGAAGATGGTAAAAAGGGAGTAGCTCAAAAAATATGCTACGGAGCTTTTGACATAATTCATGAAAAAACTAATAAAGAGCCAATGGAAGTATTTGAAGAGGCAATGAATAATATAATGCCTTTACTAGAAGTAAAAGCAAGAAGAATTGGTGGTGCAACATACCAGGTGCCAATAGAAGTTAGACCAGAAAGAAGACAGACTTTAGGAATAAGATGGCTTCTTATTGCATCAAAAAAAAGAAATGAAAAATATATGAGAGAAAGACTAGCTTCAGAATTAATGGATGCAGCAAATAATACAGGTGCAGCTGTTAAGAAGAGAGAAGATACTCATAAAATGGCTGAAGCTAATAAGGCTTTTGCACATTATAGATATTAATATTAAAAACTGTTTTGGTATTTTTACTAAAGCAGTTTTGTCAAATCCTAAATTTACACTTGTGAGGAGGAAATTTAAGTGGAAAGAGAATATCCGCTAGAGAAGTTCCGTAATATAGGAATAATGGCACATATTGATGCCGGAAAAACTACTACTACGGAGCGTATACTCTTCTATACGGGAATAACCCATAAAATAGGAGAAGTACATGATGGTGAAGCTACAATGGATTGGATGGCTCAGGAGCAAGAAAGAGGAATAACTATAACCTCTGCGGCTACTTTTTGTAAATGGAAAGGCCATGCAATAAACATAATAGACACACCAGGACACGTAGATTTTACAGTAGAAGTTGAAAGATCACTTAGAGTTCTTGATGGAGCTGTTACTGTTTTAGATGCCAAAAGTGGTGTTGAACCACAAACAGAAACTGTATGGAGACAGGCAGATAATTATGGTGTTCCAAGAATGGTTTATGTAAATAAAATGGATTCAGTAGGAGCAGATTTTTACATGTGTATAAATACTTTGAGAGAAAGATTACACTGTAATGCAGTTCCTATTCAAATTCCAATTGGAACAGAAGATAAATTTAAAGGTATAGTAGATCTTATTAAAAGTGAAGCTATAATATATGAAGATGATCTTGGAACTGTTATGGATGAAGTTAAAATACCTGATGAGTTAGCAGATAAGGCAGAAGAGTATAGAACAGCTTTAATTGAAGCAGTAGCCGATGTAGATGAAGATTTAATGATGAAATATTTAGATGGAGCAGAAATAACACAAGAAGAAATAGTAGCTGCTATGAGGAAAGGTGTTATTGAAAATAAAATAGTTCCAGTTTTATGTGGGTCTTCTTATAAGAACAAAGGTGTTCAGCCAATGATAGATGCTGTAGTTGATTTTATGCCATCACCTCTTGATGTACCACCTGTAAAAGGTACTGATCCTGATACTAAAGAGGAAATGGAAAGAGTAGCTGATGATAATGCACCATTAACTGCACTGGCATTTAAAATTGCTACAGACCCTTTTATAGGAAAATTAGCATTTACAAGAGTTTACTCAGGAATTATGAAGAGTGGTACTTATGTATATAACTCAACAAAAGGGAAAAAGGAAAGAATTGCAAGACTTGTAAAGATGCATTCAAATCATAGACAGGAAGTTGACGAACTTCGTGCAGGTGATTTAGGTGCTATAGTAGGATTGAAAGATACTACTACAGGTAATACTCTTTGCGATGAAAACAGTCCTATAGTACTTGAAAGTATGGAATTCCCTGACCCAGTTATACGTGTAGCTATAGAGCCAAAGACAAAGGCCGGTCAGGAGAAAATGGGTATAGCTTTAGCTAAACTTGCTGAAGAAGATCCAACATTTAAAACTTATACAGATCAAGAGACAGGTCAAACAATTATAGCAGGTATGGGAGAACTTCACTTAGAAATAATTGTGGATAGACTTCAAAGAGAATTTAAGGTAGAATGTAACGTTGGTGAACCACAAGTTGCCTATAAAGAGACTATTAGAAAAACTGTTAAAGCACAAGGTAAATTTATTAGACAGTCTGGTGGACATGGACAATATGGTGATTGTTCCATAGAGATGTCACCTTCAGAAGAAGGATATACATTTGAAAATGCCATTGTAGGAGGAGCAATTCCTAAAGAATTCATTGGACCAGTTGATAATGGAATTCAAGAAGCTGCTCAAAATGGTGTAATTGCCGGATATGAAACTATAAACTTTAAAGTTAAGTTATATGATGGATCTTATCATGATGTAGACTCATCAGAAATGGCATTTAAAATAGCTGGATCTATGGCATTTAAGAATGCTATGAATAAAGCAGACCCAGTTTTACTTGAGCCAATGATGAAAGTTGAAGTCACAATACCAGAAGAATATATGGGAGATGTAATGGGAGACATAAATTCCAGAAGAGGAAGGATCGAAGGAATGGATCCAAGATCAGGAGCTGAAATTATAAGAGCTTTTGTTCCATTGTCTGAAATGTTTGGATATGCTACTACACTTAGATCTAGAACACAAGGTAGAGGAGTTTATTCAATGACATTTGACCATTATGAAGAAGTGCCAAAGAGTATTCAAGAGAAAATTGTAGGAGATAGAAATAGCTAATTTTAGTTAATATATTAGTGTATTTAAGGAGGAAGAGTAATGTCAAAAGAAAAGTATGAAAGAACAAAACCACATGTAAACATAGGAACAATAGGACACGTAGACCATGGTAAGACAACATTAACAGCAGCAATAACAATGGTATTGTCAAAAGAGGGAAAAGCAGCAGCAACAAAGTATGATGAAATAGATAAAGCACCAGAAGAAAAAGAAAGAGGAATAACAATAAATACAGCGCATGTAGAATATGAGACAGATAAGAGACACTATGCTCATGTAGATTGTCCAGGACATGCAGATTATGTAAAGAACATGATAACAGGAGCAGCACAGATGGATGGAGCAATCCTAGTAGTAAGTGCAGCAGATGGTCCAATGCCACAGACAAGAGAACATATATTGTTAGCAAGCAGAGTAGGAGTACAGTATATAGTAGTATTCTTAAATAAGTCAGACCAGGTAGACGATCCAGAATTACTAGAATTAGTAGAGATGGAAGTAAGAGAATTATTAAGTGAGTATGGATTCCCAGGAGACGATGTACCAATAATAGTAGGAAGTGCGTTAAAGGTATTAGAGAACCCAGATGATCCAGAAACAACAAAGTGCATACATGAATTAATGGACGCAGTAGATGAATATATACCAACACCAGAAAGACCAACAGATAAGGACTTCTTAATGCCAATAGAAGATGTCTTCACAATAACAGGAAGAGGAACAGTAGCAACAGGAAGAGTAGAAAGTGGAGTATTAAAAATTGGAGACGAATTAGAGATAGTAGGATTAAAGGAAGAGAAGAAGAAGACAACATGTACAGGAGTAGAGATGTTTAGAAAACTTCTAGACCAGGCAATGGCAGGAGATAACATCGGAGTACTGTTAAGAGGAATACAGAGAGAAGAAGTAGAAAGAGGTCAAGTACTAGCAAAACCAGGAACAGTACATCCTCATAAGAAATTTGTAGGTCAGGTATATGTACTTAAGAAAGAAGAAGGCGGAAGACATACACCATTCTTCAATGGATACAGACCACAATTTTATTTTAGAACAACAGATGTAACAGGATCAATCGCACTACCAGAAGGAGTAGAAATGGTAATGCCAGGAGATCATATAGACATGAACGTAGAACTTATAACACCAGTAGCAATGCATGAAGGATTAAGATTTGCAATAAGAGAAGGCGGAAGAACAGTTGGTTCAGGTGTTGTTACTACAATAACTGAGTAATTAAATTAGAAATATATTACTTGTAAAATTTACTAAATATGTTGTATTAAAAGGGAAAGAGTGCACTCTTTCCTTTTTAATAGGCAGAAATATAAATTTTTACTTGTCATGTATATAAATTTATTGTATAATTAAGAAGTTGTGATGTTATAACAGCGATGAGGCAAGAGGTTGCCGGGCTTCCGGGTAATTCTTGACTGAGTATGCTTAGGTCTTGAACTTAGGCGACGGTGATTTTGTAAAGGCAGTGCTTTCATAAAATAAAAGAAACGCCTGGAACAGTTTACAGAATATATCCGCTGTTGTACGTAAGAAGCATAGCGTGCATGAAAAGGAGGGAAATAACAATGGCAAAACAAAAAATTAGAATAAGATTAAAGGCTTTTGATCATACAATATTAGATCAATCATCTGAAAAGATAGTAGAAACTGCTAAGTCCACAGGGGCAAAAGTAGCAGGACCAGTGCCACTGCCTACAGAAAAAGATGTGGTTACAATTTTGAGAGCCCCACATAAATATAAAGATTCAAGAGAACAATTTGAAATAAGAACTCATAAAAGATTGATAGATATAATAAGCCCATCACCAAAAACTGTTGATGCGTTAATGAGACTTGACTTACCAGCAGGTGTTGATATTGAAATAAAATTGTAATAAGTGGTTTATTACTAACTATTATGACCGTTTTGGCGATCCGCTAATATGTTTAGGAGGTGTATGTAAATGAAAAAAGCTATATTAGGTAGAAAGCTTGGTATGACTCAAATATTTAATGAAAATGGAAAGGTAATTCCTGTTACAGTAATCGAAGCAGGACCTTGTGCTGTTATACAGAAGAAAACTGTAGAAAAAGATGGGTATGAGGCTGTACAGGTTGGTTTTAGCGACATAAGAGAAAAGTTGGTAAACAAACCAATGAAGGGACATTTTGAAAAAGCAGGAGTTACATTAAAGAGATTTATAAAAGAATTCAAACTTGAAAATGCTAGTGAATACAAGGAAGGCCAGGAAATAAAGGCAGATGTTTTCGCAGCAGGAGATAAAGTTGATGTATCTGGAGTTTCTAAAGGTAAGGGATTCCAAGGCACAATAAAAAGATGGAATGCTCAAAGAGGACCAATGTCCCATGGTTCTAAATTCCACAGAGCACCAGGTTCAATGGGAGCTTGCTCAGATCCATCTAGAACATTCAAGAATATGAAAATGGCAGGACATATGGGAAATAGAAACACAACAGTGTTAAATTTAGAAGTTGCAAAAGTTATTCCTGAGAAAAACATTATTTTAATAAAAGGTGGAGTACCAGGACCTAACAAAGGACTTGTAGCAATAAGAAATACAGTTAAGGCTTAGTCTTAGTAGAAAGGAGGATGCAGAATGCCTAAAGTAGGATTATTTAATAAAGAAGGTCAAAAAGTCGGAGATTTTGAATTATCAGATAAAGTATTTGGAGTTGAAGTAAACGAAAATGCTGTTCACCAAGTAGTTGTAGCATTACTTGCTAACAAGAGACAGGGAACTCAGTCAGCAAAGACTAGAGCTGAGGTTTCTGGAGGTGGAATTAAACCATGGAGACAAAAGGGAACAGGTAGAGCAAGACAAGGATCTATAAGAGCACCACAATGGATTCACGGTGGTATAGTTTTTGCTGTAAAACCTAGAGACTATAGAATCTCACTTACAAAATCAGTGAAAAGAGTAGCCATGAAATCAGCATTGTCAAGCAAAGTAGCAGATAATGAAATGGTTGTTTTGGAAAACTTAGAATTAGAAGCTCCAAAGACAAAAGAAATAGTAAAGATGTTAGGTGCATTTAATGCAAAGAAGGCATTAATTGTTACAGCTGAATCAAATAAAAATGTATATGTATCAGGTAGAAATATACAGGGCGTATCAGTTATACCTGTTAACAATTTAAATGTTTATGATTTGTTAAAATATGAAAAACTTATAATAACAAAGGACGCTGTATCAAAAATTGAGGAGGTGTATGCATAATGAAATATACTAATTATGATATCATAAGAAGGCCTGTTGTAACAGAAAAGAGCATGGCTGGTATGAATGAGAAGAAATACACCTTTATAGTTGACATACATGCAAACAAATCAATGATAAAGAAAGCTGTAGAAGATGTTTTCGGAGTAAGCGTTGAAAATGTAACAACAGCAAGATATATAGGAAAGAAAAAAAGAGTTGGCGTTCATATTGGAAAAAGAGCGGATTTCAAAAAAGCTATTGTAAAACTTAAAGAAGATAGTAAGACAATAGAATTTTTTGATGGAATGGAACAATAATTAAAGCAGTTATTGGAGAAATCCAGATAAGCGAAAAAAGGAGGGAATACCGTTATGGCAGTTAAAGGATTTAAACCTACTACACCTTCAAGAAGGAATATGACTGTAAGTACATTTGAAGAAATAACTACAGATGTACCAGAAAAATCACTTCTTGCACCTTTAAAAAGAAGTGGTGGTAGAAATGCTCACGGTAAAATAACAGTTCGTCATATAGGTGGCGGAGCAAAACAAAAGTATAGATTAATAGATTTTAAGAGAAATAAAGATGGCATACCAGCAAAGGTTGCTACTATAGAATATGATCCTAATAGATCAGCTTATATAGCTTTGGTAGTTTATGCAGATGGAGAAAAGAGATATATAATAGCTCCAGTTGGATTAAAAGTTGGAGATGCTGTAGTTTCAGGAGCAGATTCAGATATAAAAGTTGGAAATTGTTTGCCATTAATAAATATACCTGTTGGTACTATAATTCATAATGTAGAATTACAAGCAGGAAAGGGAGCACAACTTGTAAGATCTGCAGGAGCTTCAGCTCAACTTATGGCTAAAGAAGGAAATTATGCAACATTAAGACTTCCAAGTGGTGAGATGAGACATGTAAGAATAGCATGTAGAGCTACAATTGGAACAGTTTCAAACTTAACTCATGAGATAGTTAGCATAGGTAAAGCAGGAAGAAAGAGACACTTAGGAGTAAGACCTACAGTTAGAGGTTCTGTTATGAACCCTAATGACCATCCACATGGTGGTGGTGAAGGTAAGGCTCCAGTAGGTCATCCAGGACCACTTACTCCTTGGGGCAAACCTGCATTAGGATATAAGACTAGAAAACATAATAAGTATTCAGACAGATTTATAGTTAAGAGAAGAAATAGTAAATAGTTTGAAGAGAATATATGTTCTCTTCACTGACTTCTATTTAATGAACCAGTTGCTTTTAGCTATAAACAAAAAAGTTATATCATGCAAATTGTATGAAGGGAGGCAAAATGAATGAGCAGATCAGTTAAAAAGGGACCTTATGTCCAAGAAGCGCTTTTAAAGAAAATAAATGAATTAAATAAAAATGGTGAGAAGAAAGTTATAAAAACTTGGTCAAGAAGTTCAACGATATTTCCTCAGATGATAGGTCACACTATAGCAGTTCATGATGGAAGAAAGCATGTTCCTGTATATATATCAGAGGATATGGTAGGACACAAATTAGGAGAATTTGCACTAACTAGAACATACAGGGGACACGTCGCAGACAAAACTGAAAAAACAACTCGTGTTGCTCCTCAAAAGTAGTTAGGAAGGGAGGTAGAATAAATGGAAGCTAAGGCTATAGCTAGATATGTTAGAATGTCTTCAATGAAAGTAGGAGTTGTACTTAATTTAGTTAGAGGTAAAAATGTAAATGAAGCTTTTGCTATATTAAAATATACTCCAAGAGATGCAGCTGTAGTGGTTAATAAAGTTCTTAAATCAGCAGTTGCTAATGCAGAGAATAATTTGGATTTAGATAAGGATAATCTATATGTTTCAGAAGCTTATGCTTGTGAAGGTCCAACGTTAAAGAGATTTCAACCACATGCTCAAGGTAGAGCATTTAGAATAAATAAGAGAAGTAGTCACATAACTTTGGTAGTTAAGGAAAGAGAGTAATAAGAAGGAGGGAAACAGATGGGACAGAAAGTACATCCACATGGCCTAAGAGTTGGTGTTATTAAAGAATGGGATGCTAAATGGTATGCAGATAAGAAAAATTTTGCAGACAATATAGTTGAAGATAATAAAATTAGAAAATTTGTAAAAGCAAAAACTGCTATTGCTGGAGTTTCAAAAATTCAAATTGAAAGAGCAGCAAAAAGAGTTAAGCTAAATGTATTTACAGCAAAACCTGGAATGATAATAGGAAAAGGCGGCCAAGGAATTAATGCTTTAAAAGCTGAAATTCAAAAAATGGTTACAGAAAAAACTGTGCTTATAAACATCGTTGAAGTAAAGCAGGCAGAAGCTGATGCCCAACTTATGGCAGAAAATGTAGCTTTGCAATTGGAAAAGAGAATTTCCTTTAGAAGAGCTATGAAACAAACAATACAGAGAGCTATGAAGTCTGGCGTTAAGGGTGTTAAGACTACATGTTCAGGAAGACTTGGTGGTGCAGAAATTGCAAGAGCTGAGTCATACCATGAAGGTACAATTCCACTCCAGACATTAAGAGCCGACATAGATTATGGATTTGCAGAAGCAAATACCACATATGGTAAAATAGGTGTAAAAGTATGGGTATATAGAGGAGAAGTGCTCCCTGCTAAAAAATCTGTTGAAAACAAGGAAGAAGTTAAAGCATAGGGAAGGAGGAATAGCATATGTTAATGCCTAAGAGAGTTAAGCATCGTAAGGTACAACGTGGTAGAATGAAAGGCAAAGCTACAAGAGGTAATTTTATAGCATATGGAGATTACGCTATACAGGCTACAGAATGTGCATGGATAACAGCAAATCAGATAGAAGCAGCCAGAATAGCTATAAATAGATATATCAAAAGAGGAGGAAAACTTTGGATAAAGATTTTCCCAGATAAACCAATTACAGAAAAACCTGCTGAAACACGTATGGGATCAGGTAAAGGATCACCAGAATATTGGGTAGCAGTTGTTAAACCAGGTAGGATATTATTTGAACTATCAGGTGTTCCTGAACCAGTAGCAAGAGAAGCAATGAGGCTTGCATCACATAAATTGCCTATAAAGACTAAGTTCGTTACAAGAAAAGATTTTGAAGAAGTGGGTGGTGAAAGCAATGAAGGCTAGAGAATTGCAAGAGTTAAGACAAAGCAGCACTCAAGATTTACAGGCAAAAGTACAAGATCTTAAGTCAGAATTGTTTAATTTGAGATTTCAGTTGGCTACAGGTCAATTAGAAAATCCAATGAGAATAAAGGAAGTCAAAAAATCTATAGCCCAAATTAAAACCATCCTTAGGGAAGAAGAGCTAAGATCATTTGAACAATAGTTTGAAAGGAGGTTTATTCTGTGGAAAGAGGATACAGAAAGACAAGAACAGGAAGAGTTATCTCAGATAAAATGGATAAAACTATAGTAGTTGCAGTTGAAACTAAAGTACGTCATCCACTGTACGGAAAAACAGTTAACAGAACTACTAAATTTAAAGCTCATGATGAAAACAATGAAGCAAGGAATAATGATAGAGTATTAATAATGGAAACAAGACCTTTATCGAAGGATAAGAGATGGAGACTTGTGGAAATAGTAGAAAAGGCTAAATAGTTAATAGCTGAAAGGAGGGTATTTTCAATGATTCAGCAACAGACATTATTGAAAGTTGCAGATAATTCCGGAGCTAAGGAAATTATGTGTATAAGAGTTTTAGGTGGATCCAAGAGAAAATGGGGAAACATCGGTGATACAATAGTTGCTAGCGTTAAAAGTGCAACACCAGGCGGTGTTGTTAAAAAAGGAGAAGTTGTAAAGGCTGTTATCGTTAGATCTGTAAGAGGACTTAGAAGAGCAGACGGTTCATATATAAAGTTTGATGAAAATGCTGCTGTTATAATAAAAGATGATAAGCAACCAAAGGGAACTCGTATCTTCGGACCAGTTGCGAGAGAGCTAAGAGATAAAGATTATACAAAAATATTATCACTAGCGCCTGAAGTTCTATAAGATAAGGAGGTGGCTATAATGGCAAAGGTACACGTTAGAAAAAAGGATACAGTCATGGTTATATCCGGTAAAGATAAAGGAAAAACAGGAGAAGTTTTAAAGGTTATGCCTAAAACAGGTAAAGTCATTGTTAAAGATGTTAATGTAGTTTCAAAACATCAGAAACCAAACAAGCAAAATATGCAGGGTGGCATAATTAAAAAAGAAGCTCCTATATATAGTTCAAAAGTAATGCTATATTGTGACAAATGTAAAAGTGTAACTAGAATAAGTCACAAGATATTAGATGATGGAACAAAAGTAAGAGTATGTAAAAAGTGCGGAGAAACATTTTAATCTTTGAAAGGAGGGCAAAAATATGAGTTCAAGGTTACAAGAGAAATATGAAAAGGAAGTTATTCCTGCTTTAATGGATAAGTTTAAATATAAGAACATAATGCAGGCACCAAAACTTGATAAAATAGTTATAAATATGGGTGTAGGAGAAGCTAAGGATAATCCAAAGGTTTTAGAATCAGCAGTTAGTGACTTAACTTTAATTACAGGACAAAAACCAGTTTTAACTAGAGCAAAAAAATCTATAGCAAACTTTAAAATAAGAGAAAATATGGCTATAGGATGTAAAGTTACTTTAAGAAAACAATATATGTATGAATTTGCAGATAAATTAATTAATATAGCACTACCAAGAGTTAGAGATTTCTCAGGAGTTCCGGATAAATCTTTTGATGGTAGAGGAAATTATTCCATAGGAATTAAAGAGCAATTAATATTCCCTGAAATAGAATATGATAAGATAGACAAAGTCAGAGGTATGGATGTTATCTTTGTCACTACTGCAAATACTGATGAAGAAGCAAGAGAGTTGCTTAAACTTCTTGGAATGCCATTTACTCAAAAATAAGGAGGGAAAAACGTGGCACGTAAAGCTTTGATAGAAAAGTGGAAAAAAGAACCTAAATATCCAACAAGGGCTTACACAAGATGTAGAATATGTGGAAGACCTCATGCTGTATTAAAAAAATATGGTATATGTCGTATATGCTTTAGAGAACTTGCGTATAAGGGTGAAATACCTGGTTGCAGAAAAGCAAGTTGGTAAATGTTAGTTATTGATGAAAGGAGGCACAATAAATGGTAATGACTGATCCTATAGCAGATTTGCTTACTCGTATAAGAAATGCAAATATTGTTAGACACGAAATAGTAGAAGTACCTTCTTCAACTATTAAGAAGGCACTATTAAATATAATGCTTCAAGAAGGATATATAAAGAATGTAGAGGAATATACAGATGGTTCTGTAAACATGATAAGACTTTCAATGAAGTATGGTAAAGATAAAGAAAGGGTTATAACAGGACTCAAGAGAATATCTAAACCTGGATTAAGAGTTTATTGTAGAAAAGAAGAAATTCCTAAGGTTTTAAATGGACTTGGAGTTGCAGTAATATCAACTTCTAAAGGAATTGTTACAGATAGAGACGCAAGAAAATTAGGAGTAGGTGGAGAAGTACTTTGCTACATATGGTAGTTTTAAAAATGAACTAAGATTAGTAGTAAATGATATTTATTATGAACCTATTAGGAATACAGGAGGTGTAATGATGTCAAGAATAGGAAAGCTTCCAATAGCTATTCCAAGTGGTGTCACCTTTGCAGTAACACCAGACAACGTTGTTACTGTAAAAGGACCTAAAGGCCAACTTGTAAAGGCTATGAGAAAAGATATGAATATTGCTGTTGAGGATAACTCAATAGTAGTTAAAAGAAATAATGATGAAAAAGAATCTAGAGCTCTTCATGGATTGACTAGAGCATTAATAAATAATATGGTTATTGGTGTAACTGAAGGATATGCAAAGACATTAGAATTAGTAGGTGTTGGTTACAGAGCTCAGTTACAAGGAAAAAAATTAGTTTTAAACTTAGGATTTTCACATCCAATTGAAGTAGAGGCAGTTGAAGGAATAACTTTTGAAACACCTGCACCTACAAAAGTTATAGTAAAAGGTATCGACAAAGAATTAGTAGGCGATGTCTCAGCAGATATAAGAAATTGGAGAAAACCTGAACCTTACAAGGGAAAAGGAATTAAATATGAAAATGAAGTTATAAGACGTAAAGAAGGAAAAACAGGTAAGAAGTAGTAGAAAGGAGTGAACCTTATGTTTAAAAAAGATGATAAGAAAAAACTAAGATCAAAGCGTCATCTTAGAGTTCGTAGAAAAATTTCTGGAACAAATGAAAGACCAAGACTTGCAGTATATAGAAGTGCAAAAAACATATATGCTCAAATAATAGATGACGTAAAGGGAACAACTCTAGTTTCTGCTTCAAGTGTAGATAAAGATTTTCAAGGAGTTGGAAGTAATAAAGAAGCAGCAAAAGTTGTTGGTCAGACAATAGCTAAGAAAGCTATTGAAAAAGGAATCAAAGAAGTAGTTTTTGATAGAGGCGGATATATATATCATGGAAGAGTACAGAATCTTGCTGAAGGTGCAAGAGAAGCTGGCTTAGAATTCTAATAAGGAGGGAAATAAATGAGAATCGATCCTAGCGCTTTAAATCTTAAAGAGAAGGTTGTATTCATAAATAGAGTTGCTAAGGTTGTTAAAGGTGGTAGAAATTTTAGATTTAGTGCCCTAGTTGTAGTGGGAGATGAAGATGGCCACGTAGGCGTAGGAACTGGAAAATCTATAGAAATACCTGAAGCAATCAGAAAAGGAATAGAAGATGCTAAGAAGAATTTAATTGAAGTTCCAATTATAGGTACAACAGTACCTCATAGTATAGCTGGTCAATTTGGAACAGGAAGAGTACTTATAATGACAGCTCCTGAAGGTACTGGAATTATAGCCGGTGGACCTTCTAGAGCAGTTCTTGAACTTGCAGGATTAAAGGATGTTAGAGCAAAATCAGTTGGTTCTAATAATCCAAGAAATATGGTAAATGCTACTATTGACGGTTTATCAAGACTAAAGACAGCAGAACATATAGCTAGTCTTAGAGGAAAAACTGTCGAAGAGATTTTAGGTTAGGAGTGAATGACCTTGGCTAAACTTAAAATAACTCTAGAAAAGAGTTTAATAGGAAGAAAAAAAGATCATATAGCAACTGTAAATGCTCTTGGATTAAGAAAAATAGGAAAAGTTGTAGAGCAAGAGGATAATCCTCAAATCAGAGGAATGATCCAAAAAGTTAGCTATCTTTTAAAGGTAGAAGAGGCATAATACGAAGGAGGTGTAAGTACGAATGAAACTTCATGAATTAAAACCAGCAGAAGGATCAAGAAAATCACCAAAAAGACTTGGAAGAGGTACTGGTTCTGGTTGGGGAAGAAATGCTGGAAAAGGTGAAAATGGACAGAAAGCTAGATCCGGTGGTGGAGTAAGAATAGGATTTGAAGGCGGACAGATGCCATTGTATAGAAGACTTCCTAAAAGAGGCTTCACTAATATATTTGCAAAACAATATTATGAATTAAATGTTGAAAGACTAAATGCATTTGAAGATGGAACAGAAATTACTCCAGAATTACTTTTAGAGAAAAAGGTAATTAAAAAGTCTAAAGATGGTTTAAAAATACTTGGAAATGGTGAATTACAAAAGAAACTCACAGTAAAAGCAGCTAAGTTTACTAAAACTGCAGTGGAAAAGATAGAGGCAGCTGGAGGAAAAGTAGAGGTGATATAAAGTGCTATCAACCTTGCGTAATGCTTGGAAAGTTCCTGAACTAAGGAAAAGATTGCTGTTTACTTTATTTATGATTATAATTTTTAGAATGGGAAATTTTATTCCTGTTCCAGGAATTGATACTACAAAGTTAAGTAGTCTAACTAGCAATGGCTCGTTGTTTGGCTTTTATGATCTTTTAGCAGGAGGCGCATTTAGCAGATTTAGTATATTTGCTATGGGAGTTATTCCATTTATCAATTCCTCCATTATATTCCAACTTCTTACGGTTGCTTTGCCTCGTTTAGAGCAATTATCTAAAGAAGGAGAAGAAGGTAGAAAGAAGATACAGGAATACACTAGATATGCTTCAGTACCACTAGGTGTAATTCAAGGAATAACCATATATGTTATTATAAATAGAGCAGGTGCACTTGCAAACCCATCTGATAAATTCAACGTATTTATGATAATATTTACTGTTACTGTAGCGTCAACTTTTCTCATGTGGTTTGGTGATCAGATTACTGAGCATGGTATTGGAAATGGAATATCTCTTATAATATTTATAAACATTATTTCGAGGTTTCCTTCTGCAGTATCTGGAATTTTTAAAATGCAACAAGTTGAAACAGTTAACTTTGTGGAAGTAATAGGACTTGCAGCAGTTATATTCTTGCTATTTTTAGGAGTTGTAATTTCAAGTTTATCTGAGAGAAGAATTCCTATACAGTATGCAGGGAAAACAAATGCAGGAAGAATGTATAAAGGGCAGTCTACTAATATTCCAATTAATGTAAATGGAGCAGCTGTTATAGGAATTATATTTGCTATATCAGTTATGCAGTTTCCAATGACTATAGGTCAATTTTGGCCTGACTCAGCTTTTAACAAGTTTATAACGGGAAGTGTGTATAGTCCATTTAAAGAAAGTAATTGGACATATTTAGTGCTTTATTTCTTGCTTACAATTTTCTTTACATGGTTTTATACCGAAGTTACTATGAAGCCAGAAGAAATGGCCGAGAATATGAATAAGTCTTCAGGATTTATACCTGGCATAAGACCAGGAGAACCTACGGCTGTATTTATTGAAAGAGTTTTAGCCAGAGTGTCAGTATTAGGAGGAGCTTTTGCAGGGATAATAGCAATATCCCCTATAGTAGCAGAAACTTATACTAGTTTTAAGGGCATATATTTTGGCGGAACAGGGCTATTAATTATAGTAAATGTAGCTATTGAAACCATAAGACAATTAGAATCGCAGCTAGTAATGCGTCATTATCATGGATTTTTGAATTGATAAAATATTTTTGGAGATGGTGCTGGTGAAAATAATTTTATTAGGTCCTCCAGGAGCTGGAAAAGGGACTCAAGCTAAATTTATTAGTGAAGAATATTCCATACCTCATATATCTACTGGAGATATTTTTAGAAAGAATATTTCAGAGAAGACTCCACTTGGAGTTGAGGCAAAAAAGTATTTAGATAACGGACAGTTAGTACCAGATGAGGTTACTATAAATATAGTTAAAGATAGATTAGGCAAGGATGATTGCAAAGAAGGATTTTTATTAGATGGATTTCCTAGAACCGTAAATCAAGCTGAAGCTCTAGACTTATTTTTAAATAATAAAGGGCAAAAGATAGATACAGCTCTCCTTATAGATGTTCCTAAAGAATTAATTCTTGAAAGAATGACAGGTAGAAGAGTTTGTCCATCTTGCGGCGCAAGTTATCATGTAAAATTTAATCCTACTAAAGTTGAGGGAAAGTGTGATGTGTGTCATAGTGATGTTATACAAAGAAAAGATGATACCGAGTCAACTGTTAAGGATAGATTAGATGTATATGATGAGCAAACTCAACCTCTGATTGGGTACTATAAAAAGCAGAAAGCACTTTCTATAGTAGACGGAACTGGAGAAATAAATGAGGTTTTTCAAAGAGTAAAAGAAAGTTTAAAATCTATTTGCAAATAATTTAACACAAATAGAGATAGATATGCTGGAACCTGTAAGTTGAAAACCAAGCAAAAGCTGATGATACAGTAAAATCTAGAATAACTACTAAATAATTGGAT
Source organism: Clostridium ragsdalei P11 (assembly GCF_001675165.1). Classification (GTDB taxonomy): domain Bacteria; phylum Bacillota; class Clostridia; order Clostridiales; family Clostridiaceae; genus Clostridium_B; species Clostridium_B ragsdalei. The sequence continues at coordinate 273,269 of NZ_LROS01000022.1, read as the reverse complement.
AGAATTTCAGAGGAGTACATATTAAGACGATAGTGTTTTAGAAAATACTCCGGAAATATTGACTTTAATTTAAAGTGTTAGTATTATGGATTAATATGGACTGTAAGTATATGAAGCATGATTTACTGCTACGTTGAAAGTGATTATAAGCTCGGTGCTAAACAGATTTTTTGCAGTCAGCAATAACAAGGAGGTTTGATTATACCTTATGTCAAAAGATGATGTTATTGAAATTCAGGGTACTGTTTTAGAAGCTTTACCAAATGCTATGTTTCAGGTAGAATTAGAAAGCGGACATAAGATATTAGCACATATATCTGGTAAATTAAGAATGAATTTTATAAGAATACTACCAGGTGATAAAGTTACAGTAGAGCTTTCTCCTTACGATTTGACTCGTGGGAGAATAACTTGGAGAGCGAAGTAATAAGGAGGGTTAGCTATGAAAGTAAGGCCATCAGTTAAGCCTATGTGTGAAAAGTGTAAAATCATAAAGAGAAAAGGAAGAGTAATGGTTATCTGTGAAAATCCTAAGCACAAACAAAAACAAGGCTAAACTAATAGAAAAGTAAGTATTAGTAAAACACGTTATTAATACTTAATGTATGATTTATGAGTTAATAACGTTTTAAGGTGCGGCTGCAGCAATGTAAAGTTATTTACTTTGTTGGCTTTAAAGCTTAATATAATATAAATAAAGTAAATTAATCCTTACCAATCAGATTTTAGGAGGTGTAAATTTTAATGGCAAGAATAGCAGGTATCGACCTACCAAAGGAAAAAAGAGTTGAAATAGGTCTAACTTATATATATGGCATAGGGTTATCAACTTCTCAAAAAATTCTAAAAGAAGCTGGAGTAAATCCAGACACTAGAGTTAAGGACCTAACAGAAGAAGAAGTTAACTCTTTGAGAAATTACGTAAAGAATGTAACAATTGAGGGTGACTTGAGAAGAGAAATTGCTCTTAATATAAAAAGATTAATAGAGATAGGTTCATATAGAGGAATAAGGCATAGAAAAGGTCTGCCAGTTAGAGGACAGAAAACAAAGACAAATGCAAGAACAAGAAAAGGACCTAAGAAAATGGTAGCAGGTAAGAAGAAAATAGTAGCAAAATAATATAAGGAGGTAAAAAGATGGCAGCTGGAAAAGTTAGAAAGACAACTAAGAGAAAAAAAGAAAGAAAAAATGTTGAACATGGTTGTGCACATATAAGATCAACTTTTAATAATTCTATAGTTACAATTACCGATGCTGCGGGAAACACTTTATCCTGGGCTAGCGCAGGTGGTCTAGGATTTAGAGGCTCTAGAAAGAGCACTCCATTTGCTGCACAAATGGCAGCTGAAACATCAGCTAAAGCAGCTATGGAACATGGATTAAAAAGCATCGAAGTATATGTTAAGGGACCTGGTGCTGGTAGAGAAGCCGCAATAAGGTCATTACAGGCAGCAGGACTTGAAGTTACATTGATCAAAGATGTTACTCCAATTCCACATAATGGATGCAGACCACCAAAAAGAAGAAGAGTTTAGTAACGGGAGGTGTAAGTTTTAATGGCAAGATATACTGGATCAGTATGCAGACTTTGCAGAAGAGAAGGCTTAAAATTATTCCTTAAAGGGGATAGATGTTATACAGATAAGTGTGCATTTTCAAGAAGAGGATATGCACCAGGACAACATGGTCAAAGAAGAAAGAAAGTATCAAACTATGGTTTACAATTGAGAGAAAAGCAGAAGGCTAAGAGAATATATGGACTATTAGAAGGACAATTTAGAAAATACTATGAAACAGCTGATAGGAAAAAAGGAATAACAGGTGAAAATTTATTAGTTTTACTTGAAACAAGACTTGACAATGTAATTTATAGATTAGGATATGGACAGTCAAGAGCAGAAGCTAGACAATTGGTAACTCATGGCCATTTTTTAGTTAATGGAAGAAAAGTGGATATACCTTCTTTTAAGGTATCAATTAATGATAATATAACTGTAAGTGATAAGAGCAAGTCATCAGAGAAGTTTAAAACTTTTGCAGAAAACCCAAAAACTTTACCAACTTGGTTAGAAGGAAATGTAGAAAATTTCCAAGCAAAAGTTCTTAGACAGCCAACAAGAGAGGATATAGATGTTCCTGTTAACGAAACATTAATCGTAGAGTTATACAGCAAGTAGTTAATATAGAATCAGTTGCCCTCAGAATACATTATTAGATAAATAGAAGGAGGGTTATATTCATGTTAGAAATAGAAAAACCCAAAATAGAATGTGTTGAAACTAGTGAAGATGGTAACTATGGAAAGTTTGTAGTGGAGCCCCTTGAAAGAGGCTATGGTATTACTCTTGGTAATGCACTTAGAAGGATTCTTCTTTCTTCCCTTCCAGGAGTTGCTGCTAATCATATAAAAATAGATGGTGTACTTCATGAATTTTCAACTATTCGTGGAGTAAAAGAGGATGTTGCAGAGCTAATTCTAAATATAAAAGAATTAGCTTTAAAGATGAATGGAGAAGGTCCTAAAACTATATATATAGATGCACAAGGACCAGGTGAAGTTGTTGCAGGAGACATAAAAACAGATGGTGATGTTGAAATAATTAATAAGGACTTACATATAGCTACCTTAGATGATGATGGTAAACTCTATATGGAGATTGCTGTCAACGGAGGAAGAGGATATGTTTCTCAAAGAAAGAATAAGTCTGAAGACATGCCAATAGGTACTATTCCTGTAGATTCAATATACACTCCTATTAAAAGAGTTAATTTTGCTGTAGAGAATACAAGAGTTGGTCAAATAACTGATTATGATAAATTATCATTAGAAGTTTGGACTAATGGAACTATATTACCAGATGAAGCTGTAAGTTTATCAGCTAAAATTCTCATAGAACATTTCAAACTATTTATGACTCTTACTGATCATGCTAATAATGTGGAAATAATGGTTGAAAAGGAAGAGGATAAAAAAGAAAAAGTTCTTGAGATGACAATAGAAGAATTAGACCTTTCAGTGAGAAGTTATAATTGTCTAAAGAGAGCTGGAATAAATACAGTTCAAGAGTTAACAGAAAGAACAATGGATGATATGATGAAGGTAAGGAATTTAGGTAAAAAATCCTTAGAAGAAGTTGAGCAAAAGCTTGATGCCTTAGGATTATCATTAAAGCAAAGTGAAGACTAAAATTTGTTAAAATAACGAACGGATAAACTTATTACCTACAGTAAGGAGGGATATAAATGGCACAGTATCGTAAATTAGGACGTCCATCTGACCAAAGAAGAGCAATGCTTAGAAGTCTTGTTACTAACTTTTTAAAGCATGGTAAAATACAGACAACTGTAACTAGAGCAAAGGAAACAAGAAGTTTAGCAGAAAAGATGATTACTCTTGCAAAAAGAGGAGATCTTCATGCTAGAAGACAGGTACTTTCTTTTGTAACTGAAGAAGAAGTTGTAAAAAATTTATTTACAGATATAGCTCCTAAATATGCTGAAAGAAATGGTGGATACACTAGAATGTATAAAATGGGTCCAAGAAGAGGCGACGGAGCCGAATTAGTTATACTAGAGTTAGTATAAAATTAAGGGGATTAAGTAAAGACTAGCTTAATCCCTGTTTTTCTATAAAATACTGTTTCAATTTTGTTGCTCATCAAATTAGTGAGGTGTTTCTATGGAAAAAAATATAATAGTATGTGATAATGTAAGCTATAAATATAAGGACAATGATAATGAAAATGTAAAATTAGCTGTAGATCATGTGAATTTCCAAGTAAAAAAGGGAGAATTCCTTGTAGTGCTTGGAAGAAATGGATCTGGAAAATCTACTATGGCTAAACATATAAATGCTCTTTTAGTTCCAACTGATGGAAAAGTATATGTAGAAGATATAGATACTTCAGATGAAAAAAGTACCTGGAAGATAAGAAATAAGGCAGGAATGGTTTTTCAAAATCCAGATAACCAAATAGTTGCTACTATAGTAGAAGAAGATGTTGCTTTTGGACCAGAAAACCTAGGAGTTCCATCAGAGGAAATAAGAGCAAGAGTTGATGAGTGTTTAAAAAGGGTAAATATGTATGAATATAGGAGACATGCACCTCATTTACTTTCAGGTGGACAAAAGCAAAGGGTAGCTATAGCAGGAGTGCTTGCTATGAGACCTGATTGTATAATATTTGATGAATCAACTGCAATGCTTGATCCGTCTGGTAGGCGTGAAGTAATGAGTACAATAAAAGATATAAATAGTAAGTACAATATGACAGTAATTCTAATTACACATTATATGGAAGAAGCAGTAGAAGCAGATAGAATAATTGTTATGGATGAAGGTAAAATTATAATGGAAGGATCTCCTAGAAACATATTTAGTCAGGTATCTAAGATGAAAAAAATAGGACTTGATGTACCTCAAATGACAGAATTAGCCTATGAACTTAAGAATAGTGGTGTAGATATTAAACCTGATATATTAACTATAGATGAGATGGTGAGTGAATTATGCCGATTAAAATAGAAAATTTAACTCATATATATATGAAAGGTTCACCTTTTGAAAAAAAAGCCCTAGATGACATAAATATTGAAATAGAAGATGGAGAATTTGTTGCTTTGATAGGACACACGGGTTCGGGAAAATCAACACTTATTCAACATATAAATGGACTCTTAAAACCAAGTTCAGGCAAGATAATAGTAGATGGAGTAGATATTACTGATAAAAAGATAAATTTAAATTTTATAAGAAAAAAAGTAGGACTTGTATTTCAGTATCCTGAATATCAGTTATTTGAGGAAACTATAGAAAAAGACATTGCTTTTGGTCCCAAAAATTTGGGATTGAGTGATGATGATATAAATAAAAGAGTGAAGAGAGCCATGAATATGGTGGGATTAAAATATGAAGATTACAAGGATAAATCTCCTTTTGAATTAAGCGGGGGACAAAAGAGGAGAGTTGCTATAGCAGGAGTAGTTGCTATGGAACCTAAAGTACTCGTATTAGATGAACCAACAGCAGGCCTTGATCCCAAGGGAAGAGATGACATCTTTTCAGAAATAAAAAATTTACATAGGGAATACAATATGACTATAATATTTGTATCTCACAGCATGGAAGATGTAGCTAAGCTGGCTGGTAGAATAATCGTAATGCATCAGGGAAAATGTATACTTGATGGCCCTCCTGAAAAAGTTTTTAATGAGGTTGACACTTTGGAAAGTGTAGGACTTGCAGTACCTCAAGTAACATATATGGTAAAAAAGCTTAGGGAAAAGGGCATAAATATATCAAAAGATGTATTTACAGTGAAGCAGGCAAAAGAAGAAATACTCAAAATATTAAGTAAAAGTTAGGAGAGCTAGTAAATGATTAAAGATATTACAATAGGTCAATATGTACCTGGGAATTCTTTTGTTCATAAGTTGGATCCAAGAGTTAAGATATTGATATCTTTAATATATATTGTAGATTTATTTATAGTAAACAGCTTTAAAGGCTATATATTTATAGTATTATTCACTATAATTTCAATACTTATATCTAAGATACAGTTTTCATACATTTATAAAGGACTTAAACCAATATTTATATTAGTTATTATAACTGCAGTACTGAATATATTTATGACAACGGGGATTAATCCACCTTTATTTAAGTGGAAATTTTTAGTCGTCTATAAAGAAGGATTAGTTATGGCTGCATTTATGGCAATAAGACTTATATTTTTAATTATAGGAACTTCACTACTAACTTTGACTACATCTCCTATTGAACTCACAGATGCAATAGAAAAACTTTTAAATCCAATGAAAAAGATAGGGGTGCCTGCTCATGAACTGGCTATGATGATGACTATAGCACTTAGATTTATACCGACATTAATGGATGAAACAGATAAAATAATGAAAGCTCAAATGGCAAGAGGAGCGGATTTTCAATCTGGAAACATAATTCAGAGAGCTAAGAATCTTATCCCAATCCTAGTGCCACTTTTTATAAGTTCTTTTAGGCGTGCAGATGAACTGGCAATGGCAATGGAAGCTAGATGTTACACAGGTGGAGAAGGCAGGACTAGAATGAAGCAGCTTAAGTTAACTAATAAGGACTTTATGGCATCAGTGTGTGTTTTTGCATTGGTGTGTGTGTCTATATTAAGTAGAATGTGGTGGCATTAATGAAGAATGTAATGCTTACAATAGAATATGATGGTACAAATTATTCTGGATGGCAGAAACAAGATAATGCTATGACAATTGAGCAAAGATTAGAGGAAGCTATTAAAAAAATTACAGGAAGTTTTTCTGAAGTTATAGGTGCAAGCAGAACTGATGCAGGAGTTCATGCAAGAGGATTTGTGTGCAACTTTTTTACTAACAGTAAAATACCAAGTCCTAATTTTAAAATGGCGCTAAATGGCGTATTACCTAAAGATATAGTTGTATTAAACGCCAGAGAAGTGGATGATAGTTTTCATTCTAGGTATCACAGCTTAGGTAAAAAATATGTTTATACAATAGTAACGGGAAATAATAGGCCTGTTATTGGAAGACAATATGTTTATTACTTTAGAAGAAAATTAGATGTTGATAAAATGAAAAATGCATGTAAGTATTTTATAGGCACTCATGATTTTTCTGCTTTTAAGAAAAAAGGCAGTTCTGCTAAATCTTCTGTTAGGACAGTGAGAGAGTTAACTATTATGCAAGAAGATAATTTGATTAAGTTTAGCATAGTTGGAGATGGATTCTTGTACAATATGGTAAGGATAATAGTAGGTACTTTATTAGAAGTAGGGTTAGGAAGGTTTACGCCAGAATATGTGAAAGACATTTTAGAGTCTAAGGATAGGTCAAAAGCCGGGAAGCCTGTACCAGCCTTAGGACTTTGTTTAGAAAAAATATTTTACTAGATTGACACACCAGGCACATTGTATTATAATATAAATTGTTTGTATTTTGGATATAAAGGATCCACCAGCCCCGGGTCTTTATATAGAGAATCGTTTATCAAAATTTAAAAGTCTCTTTTTAGAGATTAAAAGAAACTAGAATGTGAGAGGAGTTGAAAACCGTTAGTAATATAACGGGAAAGCCATGAAATCATATATAGCAAAACCCCAAGAAATTGAAAGAAAATGGTATGTTATCGATGCTGCAGGAAAACCTCTTGGAAGAGTAGCAAGTCAAGTTGCTTCAATATTAAGAGGTAAAAATAAACCTATATATACACCGCATGTTGATACAGGAGATTTTGTAATAATAATAAATTCTGAAAAAGTAGTTTTAACTGGTAAAAAATTAGATCAAAAGATGTTGAGACATCATTCCTTATATCCAGGTGGATTAAAGGAAACTTCTTATAGAGATGCTTTAGCAAAGAAGCCAGAATTTGTATTCCAGGAAGCTGTAAGAAGAATGCTTCCAGATGGACCACTAGGAAGACAAATGTTCAAAAAGTTGAAAGTATACAGAGGTGCTGAGCACGATCATGAAGCTCAAAAGCCAGAAGTATTAGAATTAAAATATTAGGTTAGAGCTGGAGGGAGGATAAAAAATGGCTAAGGTTCAGTATTTTGGAACAGGAAGAAGAAAAAAGTCAATAGCAAGAGTTAGACTTGTACCTGGAGAAGGTAAAGTAACTATAAATAAGAGAGATATGGATGATTACTTTGGATTGGATACTTTAAAGGTTATAGTTAACCAACCATTGGAATTGACTTCAACTAAAGGAAAGTTTGATGTCCTTGTAAATGTTCATGGAGGAGGATTTACAGGTCAGGCTGGAGCTATAAGACATGGAATATCAAGAGCTCTCTTAAAAGCAGATGAAAATTTAAGACCGGAACTTAAAAAAGCTGGTTTCTTAACAAGAGATCCAAGAATGAAAGAAAGAAAGAAATATGGTCTTAAAAAAGCAAGAAGAGCTCCACAATTTTCAAAGAGATAATATTGGAATTCAAAATAGTTTATACATACAAAATTTGTGTATGTATAAGCTATTTTTTATTGAAAATAATTTAATAACTTTTTATGTTTTGGGTAAATATATATTAAGGCTCTAAATAATTATAAGGAGTTGGTGTATATTGAACATAAAAAAAGCAAGAGTTATATTGTTGATATTGATAATATGCAGTATAAGCATGATATGTCCATGTCTAGTATTGGGTAATGAAAATGTTACCAAAGAAAGTAGTACTATACTTATAGACCCTGGTCATGGAGGAATAGATAGTGGAGCAATATCAAAAGATGGAATAATGGAAAAGGAAATAAATTTAGAAATAAGTAATAAACTTAAGGACAAGTTACTAAAAGAAAAATTTAAAGTTGTTATGACTAGAGAAAAAGACGAGGGGTTATATACAGATGATGGGAGAATAAGAAAAAAGAAAGTTGAAGATTTAAATAATAGATGTGAATTGAAAAAAAGTACAAATTGTAATATGTTTATAAGTATACACTTAAATATGTTCCCTCAGGCTAAATACTATGGAGCCCAGGTGTGGTACTCTAAAAATGATAATAGTAAAAAGTTAGCTCATATTCTCCAAAAAAATTTAGTGAATGATCTCGACAAGAACAATAATAGAAAAGAAAAATCAGCAAAAAATTGTTATAAGGTACTTAGATGTGAAGACACCAGACCTTCTGTATTGATAGAATGTGGATTCCTATCTAATGTTCAGGAAAAAAGTAAATTGATTACGGATGAGTATCAGAGTAAAATAGCGGATTCTATAGCTAGATCAGTGAAAGAATATTATTCTTCTAATTAGAAATCAACAAAAATAAAGTAGATTTTGCTACACAGGCAAAGTCTACTTTATTTTTGTGTAATTAGAGCAATTTTCATTTTGACAAACTTATTATCAGAATGAAAGTGACTTTTATTTCTAAAATAAAAGTATATAGTGTGTTAAAAAAATTATTAAAGTACTATTGTCAGAATGATAAAGCATTTTGACAATAGTACTTTAATAGCATGTCTATATCCTTTATCCGATCACTACCATTGCTAACACCCCTATCGCACACAGCGAAAGCGACTATCAAAGTGGGGGGATAAGCACTGCTGCGCGCCTGGATAAGTTCTTCTAAGGTTCAGCTGGAGAAAGTCATCCTTATAAAGCAAGGTTCATCTGAACCTAAAAATCACTTGATATAGTGTAACATTTAGTTAATTTACTTTTTGGCACAATTATTGCTCATATTATTTATAAGATTAGTTAAGAAATGATTAAAGGGGTGAGGCACACGCATTGAATAAATAGTATGTAATTACATTTTTTATGGAGGAGATAAGATATGAAAACAATTATAGGTATATGTGCAGATTATTGCTATGGATTAGATGAAATTTATAATGGTCTTGGAAGTAAACTGGATTGGCAAATTGCAGCGAATGATTTTGTTAAGGCAATTGAAACAGTAGGAGGGGTTCCTGTGATTATTCCCGTATTTACTAATAAAAGCAATATTGAAAACGCTATAGATATTGTAGACGGTGTAATTTTTGCTGGAGGAGCTGATATTGAACCAAAGTATTATGGAGAAGAAATAGGACCTGAAATAGGAGAAGTTATTCCAGAAAGGGATACACAGGAGTTATATTTGGCTAAAAAAATTATTAATAAAAGTAATGTTCCTATTTTGGGTGTTTGTAGGGGATATCAACTATTAAATGTCGCTTGTGGGGGAACACTTTATCAGGATTTATCAAACTTAAAAAACAATTCTACTATAAATCATTCTGTAATAGGTTCGCCAAAGTATAATACTGTACACAAAGTTTTAGTCAATGAAAAGAGCAAATTACATAAAATTTTAAATAGAAATACACTGGAGGTAAATTCTTACCATCATCAAGCAATAAAAGATGTTGCTAGTATTTTTAATGTTGCTGCAATGTCACCAGATGGAATAGTAGAGGCTATTGAAATGAAAGAAGATAGATTTATATTAGGAACGCAGTGGCATCCTGAAATGTTAGAGGAAAAACACAATGAACAACTCCTTATTTTTAGCGCGTTTATAGAGGCATGTAGAGAAAACAAGATGTCTAGAAAAAGTAAGGTTACTATGGCTTAATTGTATATTTTATGTATAAAGTATATTTAAGTATAATTATATAGTTTTAGGTATATTTCAGTATAAAATGTAATTATGTCATATTATCAGGCATTATGACAGAAGATATTTACTCATTACTATGTCATGCTAATTAATATAAAGTAGCATACAGGTTTAGGCAGGATAGTGAAATAATATGTATAGTTCAATGTATGAGATAAGAGAATTTATACAAAATTTAATAGAGACGACGAGTTCGGTTATTGAATTTGATATCTATGTTGTAGATAGCCATTTAGTAAGGGTTGCAGCAAGTGGATTATTCAAAAAATCAATTGGGCAAGCTCTTCCTAAGGGTTGTGCTAATGATTATGTTATTAAAAATGGTAAGCCTTTAATCATTGACAGCCCTAATGGAAGTGAAATTTGTAAGACTTGCCCAATTACTGCATATGGGAAATGCTTCAATGAATATTCCATATATTATCCTATAAAAAATGATGTGAAGTGTATAGGAGCTATTACTATTTTATCTCTTACTCCCAAGCTTAAAGAAAAGCAAATTAAAATGAGAGATAAGTTAAGTATATTTGCTAAAAAATTAGGGGAAACAATTCTAATTAAAATAAAAGAAAAAGAGACAAAAGATAGATTATTAACGGTTTTAAATTCTATAAGTGAAGGTGTTGTATTAACTGATTATATTGGAAATATACTTACTTATAACAGTGTTATGGAAGAAATGATAAAAGATGAACAAAATATTCAAAATATTTTTTCAGAAAACTATTTTGAATATATTATGAAGGATGCAAAAGAATATGATAAGGAATTTGAGGTAGTTTTAAAATATCCAATTCCTAATAATAGAATGTTTTTAAGCGTAAAGTTTATTAATAACAGTAATGAAAAAATAGACATTCTTTTTGTATTTAAGAAAAAGAAAGAACTAGGGAATATAGCCTATAAACTTTTAGCAGATGCTTCACATTTGAATATAAACTTTGACAGCATAAAGGGAAATAGCAAACTTATCAATGAGGCTAAAAATCTTGCTGCAAAAGCTGCAGGATGTGAATCTAACATTTTAATTTTAGGTGAAAGTGGCACAGGGAAAGAGGTATTTGCTAGGGCGATTTGTAAGATGAGTAGAAGAAAAAATGAACCCTTTATAGCAATAAACTGTGCTGCTATACCTGAAAACCTTCTCGAAAGCGAACTTTTTGGATATGAAAAGGGCGCGTTTACAGGAGCTAATAAGGGAGGAAAACCAGGTAAATTTGAACTTGCCAATGGTGGAACTATTTTTCTTGATGAAGTTGGAGATTTGTCTTTGCATTTACAACCCAAATTACTTAGAGTTATTGAACGCGGCGAATTGGAAAGGGTTGGAGGTGTAAAATCAATAAAACTAGATGTAAGAATAATTGCAGCAACTAATAAAGATCTTGAAGAAATGATGAAAAATGGTGAATTTAGAGAAGATCTTTTCTATAGATTATGTGTGATACCGATAATGATACCACCTCTTAGAAAACGTCCCGAGGATATCATATTGTTAGCTGAATATTTCCTGGGGAAATATAACGAAAAATTTAAAAAAAATATTGTTAGTATATCAGAAGAAGTAAAAAAACATTTACTATTATATAATTGGCCCGGAAATGTAAGAGAATTAGAAAATGTTATTGAATACTCAGTTAATATGGCTAGTACTAATATATTGATGCCAAATTGTATTCCAGCAAAGCTTAACAATAATATAAATAGTAATAAAGAGAATAATCAATGCAGCAGTTTGAAATCAATGAGAAAAAATTGTATTGAGAAATTACTCCTTAAATATGGTAATACTTTTTTAGGAAAACAGATGATTGCAAAAGAGTTAGGAGTAAGTCTTTCCACATTATATAGGGATATAAAAAGATATAATTTATAAAACTACAATCTTAAATAGAGTAATTTTTATGTTCTAAGTAAATGTTTTCAAGATTATAGATTTGGATTAAACAAAACTTAATGATAACAAGTTAAAAAATATACAAAATATAAGGAGGATTTTATAATGAGCAATAAAAATTCTGGTTTACATGAAGATCTTGATCGTGGATTGGAAGAAAGGCATATTCAGTTAATAGCACTGGGTGGTGCCATTGGGGTTGGATTATTTTTAGGATCTGCAAGTACAATTAATATGGCAGGACCGTCAATTCTGCTGGATTATGCCATAGGCGGCATTATTTTATTTTTTATCATGCGTGCACTTGGTGAAATGTCAGTTGAACAGCCGCTTGCAGGCTCTTTTAGTGCTTATGCCAATGAGTATATAGGACCACTTGCTGGATATTTAACAGGATGGACTTATTGGCTGAATTGGATTTCATGTTGTATGGCAGAAATTACAGCTATTGGTATTTACATAAATTTTTGGTTTCCATCAGTTCCAAGGTGGGTATCTGCTTTTGCAGCACTTGCTTTAATGATAACTGTAAACTTAATTAATGTAAAAGCTTATGGAGAGTTTGAATTTTGGTTTGCAATTATAAAAGTTGTTGCTATTGTTGCCATGATAATTTTAGGTTTAGTTGTCATATTTACTGGAATAGGAAATGGAGGAAAGATAGTAGGATTTACAAACTTGTGGAAAAATGGAGGATTTTTTCCAAATGGAATAAAAGGTTTACTAAAGGCACTACCACTAGTTACTTTTGCTTTTTTCGCAACTGAGCTTATAGGAATTACGGCAGGAGAAGCAAAGAATCCTGAAAAAACCATACCATCAGCTATTAATAAGGTTTTTTGGAGAATTTGCATATTTTATATTGGATCATTAACAGTAATTATGTCACTTTATCCTTGGAATGAAATAGGAACAATGGGAAGTCCTTTTGTTTTAACATTTAATAAAATAGGAATTAAAGCTGCAGCTGGGATTATAAATTTTGTTGTACTTACTGCAGCATTGTCTTCATGTAATAGTGGTATTTATACGACAGGACGTATGGTATATAATTTATCTCTTCAAGGGGGAGCACCTAAAATATTTAACAAGCTTAGTAGTACGAAAGTACCTAAAAATGCAATATTAGGTTCTGCATCATGTATGCTTATAGGTGTTATACTTAATTATTTCCTTCCAGCACAAGTGTTTACATATATTGCATCTATTGCAACATTTGCAGGACTTTTTGCCTGGTTTATGATAATACTTGGACAGACGAAATTTAGAAAAACTCTTACAAAGGAACAAGTAGGAAAATTAAAATTCCCGGCTAAAGGATATCCTTATGTAAATTATATTAGTTTGGCATATCTAGTATTTGTATTTATAATGATGGCATTTAATCCAGATACTTTAATAGCAGTTGTATTAGGACCTATTTGGATAGCAGCTTTAATTATTCTTTATTATGTATTTGGTGTTAATAAAAATGCAGCTAAAAAAAAGGACAGTATTGTTCAAGAAAATCATAATTAAATAAAAAAATTTAACATATCTATACTGAAAAAATTATGTTCCCTAATATTTACAGCAAAATGACCCTTATAAGGGGGTGATTTTAAGAATTGCATAGGAATATGCAATTCTTAAAGGGGAATTGTTCAAATCTTTTATTTTAGGAGACATTTCTCAAAATTGGACTTTAAGTTTGCGTTAAGTAAAATTGGACTAATTAATGGCAGCCATCCTTAAATTTAGGCTAATTAAAGAAGTAGTTTATTTAGTCCCTAATCCTTTAAAAACACATTTTGAAAACAATTTCATAAGAATTTTCTGAAAATTGAAAGTTAACAAAAAGCTATTGATTTTAATCTTGCATTATGGTACCCTTTAGGTAAAGTAATGGATTAATCCATTAATCCAATAATTTGAGGTGATTGCCATAAACATTAAAATAAATAAAGATAGTGGAGTACCATTATATTTACAAGTAAAAAGCCAAATAATGGACCTAGTTAAAGGTAACCTCATTAAGGTAGGCGAAAAAATGCCTACAGAAAGAGAATTATCTGAAAAACTTAATGTAAGTAGAAATACTATAAGCACAGCTTATAATGAATTAGAACAGGATGGCGTTTTAAAATCTTACCAGGGACGAGGAACTTTTGTAGCAGAAGAAGCAAATCCTTGGAAAGTTCAAAATACAAAGGAAAAAATAACAAAGTTTATAGATCTTGCGTTTGAAGAAGCTATTGAATCGGGTATAGATCCAGATGTATTTTTAGAAATTGTCACTCAAAGAATAAGAGAAAAGAAAGAACTTATAAGTAAAATTAGTGCAGTATATGTGGAATGTAACATAGAGCAATCTAGAATGTTTAGTAAACAGCTTATGGAAAGCACGGACATGAATATAGTACCTTTTACTCTTGATGACATAAGGAATATAAGCAGCGAAACTAAGCAGATTATAGAAAAAAGCCAAGTTATAATAGCAACTTTTAACCATGTAAATGAAGTAATTAAACTAACAGAAGGATTACACAAAGAAGTAATAGGTGTAGCTATAAATGTAGATTTGGCAACAATAGTTAAGATTGCTAGATATCCAAGTAATACTAAATTCGCTTTTGTATGTATTTCTAAGGAGTTTATGTTCAAAGCAAGAGGAGCACTTGAAAGAGCAGGCCTAGGAGATATTGATATTCAGTTTACCAATACTTTTAATGATCAGGAACTTGAAAGAGTTATAAATAATGTAGATATATTGATAGTTTCACCAGGAAGATATAAAGATGTTGAAGCACATAATGTGGACAATAAGCATATAATGAGATTTTTATATAATCTCGATGATAATTCAATTAAAGACTTAAAATCAAAAATAGTTGAACTCAATCAAAATAATTGAACTAAAGTATGCAAGTTGGTATTTAATTAGATTGAAAATACATAATATTATTTACTTAATAAATATTATTTATTTTTTAATATACGATTAATATATGTTAATAAAGATTTTAATTAATTGGTATTTATGCAATTTGGAGGTGTTTTATAATGAAAACCATAGTTTTAGGAGTAATTGGCTCTGATTGTCATGCAGTTGGAAATAAAATATTAGATCATGCCATTACAGAAGCTGGATTTAACGTAATAAATATAGGAGTTCTTTCACCACAAGAAGATTTTATAAATGCTGCAATTGAGACTAAAGCAGATGCTATTTTAGTATCATCACTTTATGGACATGGAGAAATGGATTGCAGGGGACTTAGAGAAAAATGTGATGAATCAGGTCTTAAAGGTATACTAATTTATGCAGGTGGAAACTTAGTAGTTGGAAAACAAAAGTGGGAAGATGTATACAATAAATTTAAGAGTATGGGATTTGATAGAATATATCCACCAGGAACATTACCTGAAGTTACAATTGATGATTTGAAAAAAGATTTAAATGTACAAAACTAGTAGAAAAGTAATTTGATTATTGAATCCTCTTTAAGAGAACAGAGGTGGTAAATTATGAAAGGATATTTGCTTATAGATTTTGGAAGTACCTATACGAAGTTGACAGCTGTAGATATAGAAAATGAAGAGATTTTAGGTACAGCTAAAGCTATAACTACAGTGGAAGATGACATAATGATAGGCTTTAATAATGCCTATGCAGAATTACAAAGTAAATTAAAAGATAAAAAAGTTGATTTTGTAAAGAAACTAGCATGTTCATCTGCTGCAGGTGGGCTAAAAATGGTTGCTATAGGACTTGTACCAGAACTTACCGCTGAAGCTGCTAAAAGGGCAGCACTTGGTGCTGGAGCAAGAGTTATGCATGTTTATAGCTATGATTTGAGCTCAAAAGAGATGGAAGAGATAAAAAATTCAAATCCAGACATGATACTTTTAGCCGGCGGAACAGATGGAGGAAATAAAGAGTGTATAATTGGCAATGCTAAATTGTTAGCTAAAAGTGGAATGGACATTCCAATAGTTGTAGCAGGAAATAAAGTAGCAGAAGATGAAGTATCACAAATATTAGAAGATGCAGGAATGTTTTATAAAGTAGCTGAAAATGTGATGCCTAAGCTAAATACCTTGAATGTTGAACCAGCTAGGGAAGAAATAAGAAAAATATTCATGGAAAAAATAGTTGAAGCTAAAGGAATGAAAAATGCTGAAAAATATATAAATGGTATTCTTATGCCTACACCAGCTGCTGTATTAAAAGCTGCTAAAACTTTGAGCCTTGGAAGTGATAAAGAAGAGGGTATAGGTGATTTAGTAGTAGTAGATATAGGTGGAGCTACTACGGATATACATTCTTTGGCTGATGGAGAGCCTACAAAACCAGCAGTAACTTTAAGAGGCTTACAGGAACCTTTTGCAAAGAGAACTGTAGAAGGAGATCTAGGAATGAGATATTCCGCAGTGTCCTTGTGGGAAGCTGCAAGTACCAAAAGGGTACTCAAATATTTAGATGATAAAAGTATAGATATAGAGGCTGGCTGTAAATATAGAAGTGAGAATATAAGAATGATTCCTGATAATGAAAGGGATATAAAATTTGATGAAGCAATGGCAAAGGTAGCTACAGAAATGGCTATGGAAAGACACGTTGGAGTTTTAACTAGTGTGTATACCCCTTGTGGAGTTGTATATTCTCAAATAGGAAAAGATCTTTTGAATACCAAATATCTCATAGGAACAGGTGGAGTATTGGTTCACAGTGAAAATCCTGAAGAAATATTAAAAGCAGGAATTTTTACTACAGAAGATCCTATGCATTTGAAACCAAAGAATCCAGAGTATTTAGTAGATAGAAGTTATATATTATCTGCTATGGGACTGCTTTCAGAAGAGTATCCGGATATAGCAGTTAGAATAATGAAAAAATATTTAGTTAACACTAAAAAAATATGTTGTATAACAAAATAGAAAATATAAGGGGGTAAAGATATGGAACTTAAAAATAAAAAATGGTCAGAAGAACGATTTTTTAAAGATAGAGAAGAAGTTTTAAGTCAATGGCCAACAGGTAAGGAAGTTGATCTTAAGGAAGCAGTAGATTATTTAAAGAAATTACCTGAGCATAAGAGCTTTCCTAAAAAGTTAATAAAGGCAAAAGAACAGGGAATTACTTTAGCCCAACCAAGAGCTGGAGTTGCACTTATAGATGATCATATTACATTATTAAAACATTTACAAGATGAAGGTGGAGCTGATCTCCTTCCAACAACTATAGATAGTTATACGAGACAAAATAGATATGATGAATGTGAAGTAGGTATAAAAGAAAGTAAAGCTCAGGGAAGGTCACTTTTAAATGGATTTCCAGGAGTAAATCACGGAGTTAAGGGATGTAGACAAGTAGTAGAAGCATTGGATTTACCAGTACAGGCTAGACATGGTACTCCAGATTCAAGACTTTTAGCAGAAATAATTCATGCAGGTGGATTTACTTCAAATGAAGGAGGATGTATATCCTATAATGTACCTTATGCAAAGAATGTTTCAATAGCTAAGTCACTTGTAGATTGGCAGTATTGTGATAGATTAGTTGGATTCTATGAAGAAAATGGAGTATCTATAAATAGAGAACCGTTTGGACCACTTACAGGAACATTAGTACCACCAAGTACTTCAAATGCAGTAGCTATAATAGAGGGGTTACTTGCAGCAGAACAAGGTGTTAAGAATATAACTGTAGGATATGGCGAGTGTGGTAATGTAATTCAGGATGTGGCAGCTATGCGATCATTAGAGCAGCAGATAGATGAATATTTGAAAAAGTATGGATACAATGATGTTTATATAACTACAGTATTTCATCAGTGGATGGGAGGATTCCCTGCAGATGAAGCAAAAGCTTTTGGAGTTATATCTACAGGAGCAGCTACAGCAGCCCTTGCAGGAGCAACAAAAGTTATAGTTAAGACACCTCATGAAGCTATAGGAATTCCTACTAAAGAAGCTAATGCAGCAGGAATAAAAGCTACAAAAATGGCTTTAAATATGTTAAGTGGACAGAGACTTCCTATGTCAAAAGATTTGGAAGATGAAATATCAGTAATTAAAGCAGAAGTAAAATGCATATTGGATAAAGTATTTGAACTTGGAAAGGGAGATTTAGCTGTAGGAACAGTAAAAGCATTTGAAAATGGAGTTATAGATGTACCATTTGCACCAAGTAAATATAATGCAGGCAAGATGATGCCAGCAAGAGATAATACAGGAGCAGTTAGATATTTGCACTTTGGAAATGTTCCTTTTAGCCAGGAATTAAAAGATTTTAATCAGAGAAAGCTACAAGAAAGAGGAAAATTTGAAAATAGAGAAGTAAGCTTCCAAATGACTATAGATGATATATTTGCAGTTGGACAGGGAGTACTTATAGGAAGACCAAAAGAAAAATAATTAAAAAACAGTTTAATTTTCAAGGAGGACTTAAAATGAAAATAGTTGACGTAATTTGCTCAGAAGGAAAAACAGGATTTTATTTTGATGATCAGAGAGCTATAAAAAAAGGAGCTAAACATAATGGATTTACTTATGTAGGCGAACCTGTAACAGATGGATTTGCTAAAGTTAGACAGGCAGGAGAAGCTATATCCGTAATGCTAGTACTAGAAGATGGACAGGTAGCTTATGGTGATTGTGCCGCTGTTCAATATTCAGGTGCAGGTGGAAGAGATCCATTATTTTTAGCTAAAGATTTTATACCAGTTATAGAAAAAGAAATAGCTCCAAAATTAGTAGGAAGAGAATTAAACGAGTTTAAGTCACTAGCAGAAGAATTTGATAGTATGAAGGTAAATGGTAAGAGACTTCATACAGCTATAAGATATGGTATAACACAAGCTATATTAGATGCTGTAGCAAAATCAAAGAAAATAACAATGGCAGAAGTTATAAGAAATGAATATAATCCAAAGGGTGAAATAAAGAGGGTTCCAATATTTGCACAATCCGGGGATGACAGATATGATAATGTAGATAAGATGATAATAAAAGGTGCAGATGTTATGCCACATGCCCTTATAAACAATGTAGAAGAAAAACTTGGAATGCATGGAGAAAAACTTTTAGAATATGTTAAGTGGCTTAGAAATAGAGTAATAGAACTTAGAACTTCTAAAGATTACAGCCCAATATTCCACATTGATGTATATGGAACTATAGGTATTGCCTTTAAATATGATACAAAAGCTATGGCTGATTATATAGCTTCACTTGCAGAAGCAGCAAATCCATTCCATTTGAGAATTGAAGGACCAATGGATGTAGAAGATAGACAAAAACAAATGGAAGCTCTAAGGGATTTGAGAGCAGAAATAGATAGCAGAAAAATAGATGCAGAATTAGTAGCAGATGAATGGTGTAATACAGTAGATGATGTTAAATTCTTTACAGACAATAAAGCAGGTCATATGGTTCAAATAAAAACTCCAGATCTAGGTGGAGTTAACAATATAGCTGATGCTATCATGTATTGTAAAGATCATGATATGGGAGCTTATTGTGGAGGAACTTGTAATGAAACAAACAGATCCGCAGAAGTTACAACCAACATAGGAATGGCTTGTGGTGCAAAACAAGTTCTTGCAAAACCAGGTATGGGTGTAGATGAAGGATATATGATAGTTAATAATGAAATGAATAGAGTAGTTGCATTGGTAAATAGAAGAAAATAGAAAATATATGAAAAGGCGGTTTTTTAAACTGCCTTTTCATATATACTTTATTGGACCTAAAATATATTTTATTAATTTTTAGATATATTTTAGTAATTAAAAATTAGTATACGTAAAACGAGTTGATTTTTCGCTTTAAAACCTTATATAATGAGCTTGTTATACATTAAAAATACAATTAAGGAGAATGGTGTTAAATTATGAGAGAAGTAGATGTATCCACTATAACAAAAGCTGTTAGAAATCTCTGTATAGATGCCAATTATTATCTTTCGGAGGATGTTAAGAAAAAGATAAAAGAATGTGAAGAGGACGAAAAATGGCCTACTGCAAAAGACATTTTAGGTAAAATACTTGAAAATATAGATATATCTAAAAATGAAGATGTGCCTATGTGTCAGGATACAGGAATGGCTTGTGTATTTGTAACAATTGGCCAGGATGTTCATATAGTAGGAGGAAGTTTAGAAGACGCAATAAATAAGGGAGTAAGTCAGGGATATGTAGAAGGGTATTTAAGAAAGTCTGTAGTCTCTGATCCTATAAATAGAGTTAATACTAAGGATAATACTCCTGCAGTAATATATTATGAAATAGTTCCAGGAGATAAACTTAACATAAAAGTGGCTCCTAAAGGATTTGGATCAGAAAATATGAGCCAGATAAAAATGCTTAAACCAGCAGATGGACTTAAGGGTGTTAAAGATTTCGTAATAAAAGTAGTAAAGGACGCAGGACCAAATCCATGTCCTCCTATGGTTGTAGGAGTAGGTATAGGAGGAACTTTTGACAAGGCTGCAAATCTTGCAAAGAAAGCTCTTGTAAGACCATTATCTGAAAGAAATAAAAATAAGTTTTATTCAGATTTAGAAAATGAACTTTTAGACAAAATAAATTTCCTAGGTATAGGACCTCAAGGACTAGGGGGAAAGACTACAGCTCTTGCAGTAAATATAGAAACTTATCCTACGCATATAGCAGGATTACCTGTAGCCGTAAATATAAATTGCCATGTTACAAGACATAAGGAAATAGAATTGTAATATTAAATTTCAAGTTGAAATTCAGAGAGGAGTTGAAAAGCCGTTTTATTTAACGGCATGTATATGGAAAAAAAGATAACTACTCCGTTAACGGAAGAAAAGGTTAAAACTTTAAAAGCAGGGGATAGTGTTTTAATATCAGGGACAATATATACTGCTAGAGATGCTGCTCATAAGAGATTGGTCGAGTTATTAGATGAAGGTAAATCTCTTCCTATAGATGTAAAAGATGCAATAATATATTACGCAGGACCAAGTCCTGCAAAACCAGGCCATGTAATAGGTTCAGCTGGACCAACAAGTAGTTATAGAATGGACCCATTTGCACCAAGACTGCTTGATATAGGGTTAAAAGGAATGATAGGAAAAGGCCTTCGTTCAAAAGAAGTTATAGAATCCATGAAGAAAAATGGAGCTGTTTACTTTGCTGCAATAGGCGGGGCTGCAGCACTTGTAGCAAAATCCATAAAGAAAGCAGAAGTAGTAGCTTATGAAGATTTGGATTCTGAAGCTATAAGAAAATTAGAAGTAAAAGATTTACCTGTAATTGTAGTAATAGATTCAGAGGGCAATAATTTATATGAATCAGGACGAAAAGAGTACTTGGACTCTGTGGGCCAGTCTAAGTAAGATTTATTGATAGATTTTAGAAGCAAACAATTGATGTGGATTATGTTGCAATTATGCAGGGTAATCCATATTTTAAGGAGGTAGCATTTTATGAAAATAAATAAACCAGCAAAGGCAGGTACTCTTGAGTCAAACGATATACTCATCATGGTAATGCCAAATGATAAGGATGGTATAGAGCTTGAACTTGAGAGTGTAGTTATGAAACAATTTGGAAAACAAATAAAAAAGACCATATTAGATAAAGTAAATGAGCTGGGAGTAAAAAGTGCAGTGATAAAAGCTCAGGATAAGGGAGCACTGGACTATACTATTAAAGCAAGAGTTGAAACAGCTTTGAGAAGAGCGTTATAGAGAGGTGATTGTAATGAAAAAATTGAGAAGAACAATGCTTTTTATGCCAGGAAACAATCCAGGTATGCTTCAAAATGCACCTATACTTGGAGCAGATTCTGTCATACTTGACTTGGAAGATGCAGTAAGTCTTACAGAAAAAGATAGTGCAAGATTGCTTGTAAAAGAAGCCATTTGCAATGTAGATTATTCTAAGGTAGAACTTGTAGTCAGGGTAAATCCTCTGGATACAGAATATGGGCCGAAGGACATAGATACTATAGCTAGAGTTAAACCTGATTCACTAATGATTCCGAAGGCAACTGAGAAACAATTAGAAGAAATAGATAAAATACTAACAGGTATAGAGAAAGAAGAATCATTTGAAAAAGGTTCAATAAAGTTAATACCTATAGTTGAAACTGCCTATGGACTTGAAAATGTATATAACATAATAAACTCATCAAAAAGAGTGGTAGCTGTACTCTTAGGAGCAGAAGATTTGACTTCTGATTTTGGAATAAAGAGAACAAAGGAAGGTCAGGAAATATTCTATGCAAGAAACAGGGTTTCTACAGCTTGTAGGGCAGCTAGGGTAGATGCTATAGACACACCATTTACAGATACAAATGATTATGAAGGATTGAAAAAAGATACAACAACAGCGAAAAAGTTAGGATTTACAGGAAAAGCAGCTATAAATCCAAGACAAATTGACAGTATACACGAAGTATTTGCACCTGCAAAAGAAGAAATAGACCATGCTGTTAGAGTACTAAAAGCAAGAGATGAAGCACAACAAAAAGGACTAGGGGTATTTTCATTAGATGGGAAAATGGTAGATGCTCCAGTAATAAGCAGGGCAGTAACTACTGTAGAACTAGCAAAATTACTTGGATTTATCCGATGACTACCTGCTCTAATACTCCCGCTTTTCCAAGAGGGAGTAAAGAGCAGCTATGTCCCTGGATAACGATTTCTAAGCATCAGGTGGAGTTAAAACTCCATCTGATGCAAAGAACTCTGTTTATTTGATTGGGATAAATTAAGAATAATAAGTAGAAATGAGGGATTACAGTGAAAAATTCAATCGGAAGAGAAGTTCCTGATTACATAGAAGGTTATGGAAAGGTAAAGCCTTTTGAAGGTGCCTTTGCAAACTATGGAATAAGAGAAAAGGCAGGAGTAAAAATAAAAAGTGTAAAACCTGGAGAAAATAAAGTATTAAATAGTATAGATGAAGTACTGGACAAAATAACATTAAAAGATGGGATGACTGTGTCATTTCACCATCACTTGAGAAATGGAGATTTTGTACTTAACAATGTAATATATGCACTTGCCAAAAGAGGAATAAAGGATATAACTGTAGCAGCAAGTAGTATATTTCCAATACATGAACCGCTGGTAGAGCATATGAAAAATGGAGTAGTTACCCAGATTATAGCGGATTATATATCAGGACCAGTAGCAGAAGCAATATCAAAGGGATATTCAAAGAAACCTTCAATCATGATGACCCATGGTGGAAGACCAAGGGCAATTGAAAGCGGTGATCTTCATATAGATGTGGCATTTATTGGTGCCCCTACAGCAGATACCTATGGAAATGTAAATGGAGTATATGGTAAATCTGCTTGTGGATCTCTCGGATATGCAATAGCAGATGCACAGTATGCAGATACAGTTGTGGCAGTTACAGATAACTTAGTACCTTATCCTGCATGCCCAATAGAAATAAGTCAGGAATATGTAGATTATGTAGTAAAAATGGATTCCATAGGAAATCCTGAAGGAATAGTATCAGGAACTACCAGGATAACAAAAGATCCTGTAGGACTTAAAATAGCAAAGATGGCTTCAAAGGTAATAGAAGCATCAGGACTTGTAAAAGAAGGAATGTCTTTTCAGACAGGAGCAGGAGGAACTTCTCTTGCAGTAGCTATGGAATTAAAAGATATAATGAAGAAAAAAGAAGTTACAGGCAGTTTTGCAGCAGGAGGAATAACAGGATATATAGTTGATATGCTTCAAGAAGGATTGTTTAGAAACATTTTTGATGTACAGTGTTTTGACTTAAAAGCAGTGGAATCTTATAGAGACAATCCAAAACACCAGACAATGTCAGGTTCTATGTATGGCAACCCACATAACAGAGGATCAGTAGTAAATAATCTAGATGTGATGATACTAGGAGCTACAGAAATAGATACAGATTTTAATGTAAATGTAACAACAGGATCAGATGGTATGATAATGGGAGGCTCAGGTGGACACAGTGATACTGCAGCAGGAGCAAAGCTTGCCATAGTTGTTACAAATCTTATAAAGGGTAGACTGCCAATAATAAAGGACAAGGTAACTACAGTAACCACACCAGGAGAAAGTATAGATGTAGTTGTAACAGATAGAGGAATAGCAGTAAATCCAAAAAGAGAAGATTTAATAGAAAAATTAAAGAAAGCTAATTTACCAGTTATGACTATAGAAGAATTAAAGGAAACAGCTGAGAAGATGACAGGAAAACCAGAAGCTATAAAGACTTCTGATGAAATAGTAGCAGTAGTTGAGTATAGAGATGGAACTGTAATTGATGTAGTTAGAAAAGTTATATCTTAATTTTACAAAAAGATGGGAAGGAAGGATGAAGTTATGTACGGTTTATCCCTTGAAAGTATAGATTTGAGTTCGGAGCAGGAAAAAAATGAGGTAATTTGTTTTTTACAAAAATTTGATTTAATACTGGACAAAGATGTAGACTACACTGTAGTACTTAGAGACAATAATAGAAATATAAAGGCAACTTGCTCTAAGGCAGGAAACATATTCAAGTGTTTTGCAGTGTCAGAAGACATGAGAGGGGAAAACTTAACTTCATCACTTATATCCCATTTAATTGACAAGAGTTTTAATGAGGGAATATTTCATAATTTTATATTTACAAAACCAGATAGAATTAATGTGTTTACTTCTTTGAACTTTAAACTTTTATATAGGGCAGAAAAAGCTGCCCTTTTAGAGTATGGTATATACAATATAGATAAATTTTTAGATAGTATAGATAAAAAATATTCTATAGACAATAATATAGAAAGTACTGCTTTAGTGATGAATTGCAACCCTTTTACAAAAGGACACAGGTATTTGATAGAAGAAGCTGCTAAAAGCTGTAATCAGGTTTTATTATTTTTGGTGGAGGAGGATAGATCTGACTTCCCATTTTCTGATAGATATACTATGGTAAAAACAGGAACACAAGATTTAAAAAATGTTAAAGTAATTCCAGCAGGAGAATACATTATATCTCAAGCTACATTCCCAAATTATTTTATAAAAAAAGCAGATGAAAGATTACAGGCTTATGAAGAAATAGATAGCGGCATATTTGGGAAGTATATTTGTAAGAGGTTTAATATAAAAAAAAGATTTGTAGGAAAGGAACCTTATTGTGATGTTACTAGCACTTACAATGAAACTTTGAAAAAAATTATGCCTACCTATAATGTAAAGGTTGTAGAAATTGAAAGAGAAAAGTATAATGGAGAATATATAAGTGCTTCCAAGGTAAGGAAGCTTTTATGTGAAGGTAGAATGGATGTAATAGAGAAAATTGTTCCAGAATCTACCTGGCAATTTTTAAATTCTGATAGAGGAAGAGACATTATCAAGAATAAACTTCATAAGGCTTTTTAGGGGGATAAATAGATGGCTTTTAAAAATAGAAAAAGAATAGGTTCCAGATTATTCGGAAAATTTTCTTTAAAGACTAAAGTGATAATATTTTGTGTTCTTTGCATATTTTCCATAGCCCTTATAGGAAAAGACATCTATATGAATAAAAAAAATGAAAACGTTATACAAAAATCTAATAATATAACAGAAAATTCAGTTATAAAACCTGTAGATGAAAAAAAAGATGAAGAGAAAAAGTATGATGAAGCACAAAAGCTTTTTAGCAATAAAAAGTATTCTGATACTATTGCAAAAGCAGATGAAATTATAAATGAGGATAAGGAATTTTACAAAGCCTATAATATAAAGGGTATAGCATTATGTTACAGTAATAACTATGAAGAAGGTATGAAAAATATAGATAAGGCACTTGAAATCAACTCTAATTTTGGATACGCTAGGTTCAATAAAGCCCTGGCTTATGAACTTTATGGCAAATACGATGATGCACTTAATTGGTATGATAAGGATTTGGAGATAGAAAAGTATATTTGGAGTTATTATGGAAAGGCTAGCATATATGGCAGACGGGGAGACGTTGAAAATACAGTTAAATTTTTAAAAATAGCTGTAGATATGTCACCAGATATTAAGTCTATTGCTAGAGAAGAGAAGGATTTTGATCCTGTAAAAGGTTCAAGTCAATTTCAGGATTTAATTAAATAGATACTATTTATGCATAACTTAGACAGTTATTTTCCAAATTGTAATATTTTATTCGATGACTACCTGCTCTAATACTCCCACTTCTCCAAGTGTGAGTAAAGAGCAGCTACGTCCCTGGATAACGAGTTCTAGTCATCAGGTGGAGTCCAAAACTCGATCTGATGCCAAGAACTCTGTTTATATTGAAATGGTTAATTTATGGTACATATATTTAAAAATTTTTAAATATGAGATATAATTATGTAAAAAATAAATATTTATAGCAACAGTTATATATAACTTTGTATAAATATACAATTTTAGGAGGAAAATAAATGAAAAAAGGTATATCTGCTTCTAAAGGTTATGCAATAGGAAAAGTAGTTGTAAAAAGGAAAACTGAAATAAGTATAGAAAGAAAGCATATAGATGATGTAATACAAGAAAAAGAAAGATTTCAAAAAGCTCTTGAATTATCAAAAAGTCAATTAGAGAAAATTAAGGCAAAAGCTGAAAAAGAAGTAGGAAAAGATAAGGCAGAAGTATTTGAAAGTCATATCATGCTTTTAGATGATGTAGAATTTGCAGGTGCAGTAACAGTAAAGATAGTAAATGATCATGTGAATGCAGAGAGTGCACTTTATGATATAGTAGATTTGTATATGAAAACCTTTCAGGCTATGGAAGACGAGTATATGAGAGAACGTGGAGCAGATATAAAAGATGTAGGTAGTAGAATACTTGCAAACCTTACAGGAAACAACTCCTCTATAATTGACATGGAAAACAATACGGTAGTTGTAGCTCATGATTTAACTCCCTCAGATACAGCACAGCTGGATAAGAGTAAAGTAATAGCTTTTGTTACGGACATTGGAGGGAGAACTTCTCACAGTGCAATTATGGCTAGAACCCTTGAAATACCAGCAGTAGTTGGCCTAAACGATATAACAGATTCAGTTAAAGATGGAGATCTTATTATAGTAGATGGAGTAGAGGGTGAAGTTATAATAAACCCAGATAAAGATACTTTAAATACTTATAAGATAAAAAAAGAAAATTATAAAAAAGAAAAAGAAAAACTTAAAGCTTTAATAGATGTAGAAGTATTTACGAAATATGGAAAGAAAGTAGAGGTTTTTGGAAACATAGGTAAGCCAGAAGATGTAGATCAGGTGCTAAAAAATGGCGGAGAGGGCATAGGACTTTTTAGGACTGAGTTTTTATATATGGATAGGGAAAGTATGCCTGGAGAAGAGGAACAATTTAATGCTTATAAAACTGTAGTGGAGAAAATGGGTAAAAGACCTGTAATTATAAGAACATTAGATATAGGAGGAGATAAAAAGCTTTCCTATTTACCGGTACCTGAGGAAATGAATCCTTTCTTAGGGTATAGGGCCATAAGGCTTTGTTTGGACAGAACGGATATATTTAAAGTCCAGCTAAGAGCTCTTTTGAGAGCATCTGTTTTTGGAAATTTAAGAATAATGTTTCCAATGATAAGTTCTTTGGAAGAGTTTTTAAAGGCCAAGGAAATATTGACAGAGTGTATGGATGAACTTACTAAAGAGGGAAAGAGTTTTAATAGGGATTTACAAACGGGAATAATGGTAGAAATACCTGCAGCGGCAGTAAATTCAGATGAACTTGCAAAGTATGTGGACTTTTTCAGTATTGGAACTAATGATTTAATACAATATACCTTAGCGGCAGATAGGATGAATGAAAAAGTAGCTTATCTCTACAATCCAATGCATCCAGCAGTTTTGAAACTTATAAAAATGACTATAGAGGCTGCACATAAGCAGGGAAAAATATGTGGAATGTGCGGAGAAATGGCTGGAGATGAAAATGCCATTGAAACTTTAGTAGAATACGAATTAGATGAATTCTCTATGAGTGCTTCCTCTATATTAAAGGCAAAAGAACTTATAATGAAAAAGTAATATTAAAAACTACTGGTAGAATGGCATACCAGTAGTTTTTAGCATAGAATTATTATGGTATAATTTAATTAAATATTAAGTCAGTATGATAAAAAATAAGCTAGCATACTGACTGGTTATTAATTTGAAAATGTCTAAGACTGCATAGCCCGAAAAATAACAATATAATCTTATACAAGGAGGAATATATTATACATGAAAAATAATAGATTGAGTTTTATAATGTGTTCATTATTAGTTATTTTTACTTTAGGACTTACAGCCTGTTTTGACAGCAAAGGCAATTCTACTTCCACTCAAAGCAGCGGTAGTAATAGTAAAAAAATAGATTCAAGTAATGTATCTAATAATAAAGAAACTCAAAAACCAAAGGAGGAAATGAAAACTTCTTCTCCTACTGTTAAAAGTTCAAGTGAAATAAAATTTGTAAAGCAAGAAATGGATAATAATTCTACAGTTAGTTTTAACACTACCTGGAAAAGTAGCAAAAATGGAAGTTATAATGCTTGTATAGAAGGAAAAGGCAGTGAGGCCTTAGAAGAGGGTACAGGGAAAATAATCATAAAAGATCCTCAGAAAGTTTATAGTTTTCAAATTGAAAACAACTCTAAATTATCTCCCAAATACTTGGAATGGGCTGATGATAAAAATTTATTGGTGGTTATAGGATATTCAAGTGGATCCATTTCAAAAGGTGGAGACCTTTATATGCTAAATGTAGATACGAGGGATAATGAAATCTTAATAAAGATGCCAAGTAAAAAACAACAGATAATGTCTGCAGAGAAAAATGGAGATATTGTAAACTTAAAAGTCAATGTATATGACGATGATGTATATAATAAATGTCATGTAGAAAATTGGACTATAAATTCTTTTAGCACAAATTTAAATAGTAAGATGGAAGTTAAAAATTCTAATGGGAAAGTGGTATATACGATAAATGGATAAGTCTCAGAAAATATACAATAAGGCTCTAAAAAAATATAATGATGGGTATATAGATAAAGCAATAGAACTTTGTGAAGAAAGTATATCTTTAAATATAAAAAATAGGGCATCTATTAATCTTAAGGGACTTTTATTTTATCTTAAAGGTGATTTAGATAAAGCTCAAAAACTTTGGAAGATGAACCATCAAGTTAATGGAGATGGGGTTTCAGAAAAATATCTCGATTCTTTAAAGGAAGATGATGTTCGATTCAGTTTGTATGTAAAGGCTTTAAGGTTGATTAGAGAATTAAAAATAAATGAAGCACTTGAGTTACTTGAACAATGTGCTGAAAGTGATTTTAATTATATTAAAGTAAATAATTATAGTGCTCTTTGTTATATAAAAAAAGGGGAGTATAAAAAGGCTCTGGAAAAGTTGAACAATGTATTAAGAGTTGATATAAACAATGATGAAGCTAAAAAGACCATGAAGCTGCTTGAAGATCTAAATGTAGTAAAAAAGAAGTTCCCACTTAAGAAAATAGCTTGCATTTCAGCAAGTATAATATGTTTGGTAATTCTAATTGTGTTAATTTTTAATGGTGTCAAAAATAAAAATTTGCTTAATAAAAAATTCGCAAAAGTAAAAACTTCTACTATTAAAAATAATGGACAAAAGCCTTCAGGTGTAAGTAATAAGACGAAACCAAAAGCTGAAACTATTAAAGAAGTTTTCCCACAGGAAAAATTTAAAGGTTATATACAAAATAAAGATTATGATTCTATATATATAGAGGTTAAAAAGTGGAAAGATAAACAATTAAGTACTGATGAAGGAGCACTTCTTTCAGAAGGTACTAATCTCTTAAAGCAAGACGGATCTGCCTATTTTTATAAATTAGGAACCAATTATCTAAATAGCAAAGATTATAATAATGCCAAAGCTTATCTCACAAAAGCTTATGAGTTTGGAAGTGAAAATTACCTTTATGCTGACATAGTATATATGCTTGCTACAACGTTAGATTCCTCGGGAGATACAAAAAATGCTATAAATTATTATATTCAATATGATAAAAGCTTTTCTGATGGGGATTATGAAGAAACTGTACTGTACAGACTTGCCGTTATATATAAAGATACGGATAAGTCACAAGCAAAAAAATATGCTCAAGGATTGGTAGATAAATATCCTAATTCTATTTACAATAATTCTATAATAAGTAATTTGATAAATGACTAAAATTTTTATTTTTTAATTAAATTTATAGACTAAAAACGTTGACCTAGTAGATAATATATTATAAAATATAATTAAAGATAATACCCCTACGGGGTATAAGGAGGGCAAATAATGGTAGAGGAAATAAAAGATCAAGATTTTTCACAATCAATTGAAAATGCACCTACTCCTGTAGTTGTAGATTTCTGGGCTTCATGGTGTGGACCATGTAAAATGCTTTCTCCTGTAATAGAAGAAGTTTCAGATGAGTTGTCGGGAAAAGCAAAATTCTTTAAGTTAAATGTAGATGAGAATCCTGTTACAGCAGCGCAATTTAAAATTGCAAGTATTCCAACTGTAATGGTATTTAAAAACGGAAATATGGTAGATAAATTTGTTGGATTCAGACCAAAAGATGCAATAAAAGATGCTTTGGAAAAACATATATAGTTTAAACTCTGTTTACGTGTTAAAATGGCAAATTGACAATTTAGTTAATTTGTCATTTTAACTATGGAATTAGAAAACAAAAACTGGAGGTGGTAGTTATGAGTAATAGATATGATATTGCTATAGTAGGCAGTGGTCCTGCGGGACTGTCAGCAGCAATTAATGCGAAAATAAGAAATAAGAACATAATTATTTTTGGAAGCAGCGAGCTCAGTGGTAAATTGATAAAAGCACCTAAAATAGATAATTACCTAGGGCTTCCTGATATAACAGGAATACAGTTAAAAGATAGATTTCAGCACCATGTGGCAAACATGGGGATAGATATAACTTATGAAAGAATAAATACTATATATGCTATGGGACAATATTTTGGTATTGCTGTAAATGAAAAAATGTATGAAGCAAGTGCAGTCATATTGGCAACTGGCATTGAATATACAAAAGCATTAAAAGGAGAAGAAGAATTCCTAGGCAGGGGAGTTGGATATTGTGCTACCTGTGATGCCCCTCTTTATAGAGGGAAGATCGTTACTATAATAGGATATAATAAAGAAGCTGAAGCAGAAGCCAATTATGTAAATGAACTGGCTAAAAAAACATACTATATACCAATGTATAGAGAAAGCTTAAATTTAAATGAAAATGTAGAAATAGTAAGAGATAAGGTAGTGGAGATATCTGGAGGAAATAAAGTAGAAAAGGTAATTTTGAAAAGCAAGGAAATAGTTACAGATGGAGTATTTGTTTTAAAGGATAGTATAGCGCCAGATAAATTGGTACCAGGACTTATTATGGAAAATGGACACATAAAAGTAGATATGAATATGAAGACAAATATTGAAGGTTGTTTTGCAGCAGGAGATTGTGTGGGGAAACCTTATCAGTATATGAAAGCCGCAGGACAGGGACAGGTAGCAGCACTAAATGCTGTCTTTTACATTGATAAAAATTAATTAAAAAAGCCCCCTCATCTTTTAAAAAAAGATAAGGGGAGCTTTTTCAATTAGCTACAAAAAATACATGATGCCCTATAGTTCTCATATTTCTTTTATCTATGTTTTTCATCCATTGAGATGTGGCTATTTGGGGATTATAAAAGAAAATAGATTTACCTGAAGGATCTATACCCTTTAGAGCCTGAGAAACTGCACTATAACTGCTTTCATTTGGAGATGCATTTATAGTACCATTTTTGACACAGGAAAAAGCACCCCTTTGTTTTATAACACCTTCTACTGTCTTTGGAAACTCAGGGTATTTTAATCGGTTTAGTATTACGGAAGCTACTGCTACCTGGCCTTCAAAGGGTTCTGAATTGCTTTCAGCATAAACAACTTTGGCCATTAAATCAACATCATTTTGAGTTATATATATCTTTTGATCAGAGTAATTAAACACTTGCACGACTTCTTCTTGACCATTAAATAAATTGGAACTGGTACTGTCGAAATTCTTTGCAGTTACTTTAGAAAAAGGAATAAGTAACAGCAAAGAAAAAAGTATTAAACAAAAAATTTTTTTCAATCTAATCCTCTCCTTATTACCGACGGGGTTAGCTGACGGGTTCGGTAAAGGCATAACCTACGTAAATACGATTCACCCCAATGTTACTGGTTTCCCCGCGTTTTTAGTAAAACTTAGGCTAATGATATTGTACCCATATAAAAAAATAAAATACGATAAAAATGTATTTTATTAAAATTTTATAAAATAATCTATTACGTGATATAAACAATATCAAATAGTGTATAATTTAAATATATATTTATTGACAGGGTGGTGAGATGGGTGGAATTATTGCAAATGACAGCTAATTCAATAAGAAATATAAGTATATCTTCCGTTATGGATATATTAGTAGTATCATATATACTCTATAAAGGATACATGCTTATAAAAGAAACTAGAGCTGAACAGCTTTTAAAGGGAATTATACTCATAATATTTCTTATACCAATAAGCAGCTTTTTTAATTTAACTATGCTCAATTGGATACTTACCAAGACCTTGACCATAGGCGTCCTTTCTATTGTTATTATATTTCAGCCGGAAATTCGTCGGGCACTGGAACAGTTAGGAAGAACCGCTTTTAATGATAAACATATTTTAGAGGACGAAGAGACTATGGAAAAGGTTATAACAGAAATTGCAAATTCAGTAGGTAATTTATCTGAAAGCAAAACAGGGGCACTTATTGTAATAGAACAAGTTACTGGGCTTGGAGATATAATAAATACTGGTACTAAGATAGATGCTTTGGTATCATCTGCACTTCTAGAAAATATATTTGTAGTAAATACTCCACTGCATGACGGTGCAACTGTAATAAGAAATAATAGAATAGTTTCAGCAGGGTGTTTTTTGCCGCTTACTAGTAATAACGATTTAAACAAAAAGTTAGGCACGAGACATAGGGCTGCAATTGGTATATCAGAGAATTCTGATGCACTTATCATAGTGGTTTCAGAAGAGACTGGTACTATTTCTCTTGCCATGAATGGAAGGATTACAAGGAATTATACAAAGGATAGGTTGAAAAAAGTTCTTATAAATATAATGAAAAATAGATTTCAGAAAAAGAGTACATGGAGAGAGAGGGTGATTGGGTGGAAAGAAAAAATAAAAGGGACCAAATCCTAGTAAAAATATGCTGCGTAATAGCGTCATTTATTTTATGGTTGTACATATTCAACGTAGAAGATCCTATGAGGGAAAGAAAGATTGTGGTACCTGTTACTATAGTGAATAAAGATGCACTTGCTCAATCAAAACTTGTACAAATAGATAATCAATCCGCTAATATATCTCTTTTAATAAAGGGTAATGCTTCCAATGTATACTCAGTAAAACCATCAGATTTTAAATTACAATCAGATTTAAATGCTTATGTTATGAAAAAAGGGGAAAATAATATACCTGTAGAAGTAAAGAAAAGCCCTGATAACATAAGTATATTAAATAATGAAAATTTGTGGATAAAGGTACAACTTGATGAATTAAAACTGAAAAGCGTGCCTGTAAGAATAGGAGTAGTAGGTAAACCAAAAGAAGGATATTATGCACTAGATCCTGTCTTAAATACAGACAAGGTGGAAATAAGTGGAGCAGCAGATGCGGTAAATAGTGTAAAGTATGCTGCAGCCACATGTGACGTGAAATATGCTGGAAGTGATATAAATACATCTGTTAAGCTTCAGGCTCAGGACTCATTTGGAAATGTGGTAAAGGATGTTACAATAAATCCATCTCCTATTAAAGTTACTGTACCCATAGGAAAAGTAAAGACTGTACCTGTAAACGTAAAAATTCAAGGAAATACAGGAAATGGATCAGTTCCTAATTCAATAGTAAGTAATCCAGATAAAGTAGATGTGTCAGGGGATGAAAATGTAATAAAGAACATAAGTAGTTTAGATACAGAGCCAGTTGATTTAAGTAAAATTGGTAGTTCAGGTAGTATAGAAGTTAAGCTAGTAGTACCTAAAGGGGTAAAATTAGTTAATAACTCAGGAAAGGTAGAATTAAATGTAAATATAAATAATGAGGCTGCGGCTTCTTCCGATAAAAGTGGCCAAAAGACAATGAATCTTAATATACAGGTTAGAAATTTAAATGCTGGGTATACGGCTAACTTAGGCAGTAACAGTGTATCTGCAGTATTTAATGGACCTACTAATAATATAAATAGTCTAAATGGAAATAATATAAGTTGTTTTGTGGATGCAAGTTCTCTATCAGAAGGAACTCATACGGTAAATGTAGTTGTATCTATGCCTCAGGGAGTGTCTTTAGTATCACAAGACCCACAAAAAATTAGCATAGAAATTAAGAAAAAAACGTCGGAGGGACAAAATGGCAATTAGAATAAATAATTTAAGCATAAACATAGATGAAAGTATAGATGAATTAAAAAATAAAGCTGCAAAAAAGCTTAAAATAAGTGAGAAGGATATTAAGAAGTTTAAAATACTTCGAGAATCTCTGGATGCCAGAAGAAAAAACAATATAAGGTTTAACTACTCTGTTGAATTAAGCTGTGATGGAGAAAGAAAAATTGTATCAAAAATTAGAGATGGGAATATAAAGATAGAAGAAAAGGTAGTAGAAAAAAGGTTAGTTTTAGGTACAAAAAAGATGAAATATCGACCTATAGTTGTTGGCATGGGACCTGCAGGTATGTTTGCAGGTCTCTTGCTGGCAGAAAATGGTTATAGACCAATAATAATAGAACGGGGACAAAAAGTTGAAGATAGAACAAAAACTGTAGATGAATTCTGGAAAAGTGGAAAGTTAAATTTAGAGTCCAATATACAGTTTGGAGAAGGTGGGGCAGGGACATTTTCAGATGGAAAATTAACTACCAGGATAAAAGATGAGAGATGCCAATTTATATTGAAAGCTTTTGTAAAGTATGGAGCTCCAGAAGAGATTATTTATAATGGAAAGCCCCATTTGGGAACGGATAATTTAAAAACAATTGTAAAAAATATAAGAAATAGAATACTTGAATTGGGCGGAGATATACTATTTGATAGTAAATTGGATAATTTAATAATAGAGCATAAAAAATTAAAGGCAGTATTAGTAAATGGAAATGAGATAGGCTGTGACAATTTAATATTAGCTATAGGGCATAGTGCAAGAGACACCTATGAAATGATATTAAAAAAAGATGTTGTAGTAGAACCTAAGGCGTTTGCTATAGGAGTTAGAGTAGAACATTCCCAGCATATGATAAATGTAAATCAATATGGGAAATTTGCAGACCATCCTAAATTAAGAGCTGCAGATTATAGGCTAGCTTATAATAGTAAAGAGGGAAGAGGAGTCTACAGTTTTTGCATGTGCCCCGGAGGGGAAGTAATTGCGGCAGCTTCAGAGGAAAATAGGCTTGTGACAAATGGAATGAGTTACTATAAAAGAGATTTTGAAAATGCAAATTCTGCAGTAGTTGTAACTGTAGGAGAAAAGGATTTTGAAGGAAATTCCCCTCTAAAAGGAATGGAATTTCAGAGGCATTATGAGAACCTGGCCTATAAGTTAGGAGGAGGCAATTATGCTGCTCCAGTACAGTTAATTAAAGACTTTTTAAATGACACGGTTTCAAATAAAGTTGGAGAAGTAAAACCTACTTACAAACCTGGATATGAATTTAGAGATCTTAGAAAGTGTTTGCCATCCGCTGTTTCATCTGCATTAAAAGAAGGATTTATTGATTTTGAAAAAAAGATAAAAGGGTTTTCTGAAGGTGATGGTGTAATGACAGCCATTGAAAGCAGAACTTCATCTCCAATAAGAATGATGAGAAACAGCAACTTTGAGAGTGTATCTTTAGAAGGATTATATCCTTGTGGAGAAGGTGCAGGCTTTGCAGGAGGTATAATATCAGCGGCGGTAGATGGATTAAAAACTGCAGAGAGTATAATACAAAAATACAGTCCACTTTTATAAATATAATTAACTCAACTTTCGCATATATACAATTTTGACTTAATATGAAAACTTTGCGGAATAATTTTTCAGAGGACAATTGACAGAGGACAGAGGACAATGAAGGTGAGTTTTCCTCCTTACGTCAGAAAACTAATTTATTTTTAAGCTTGTTTTACTAAAGCAAAACATCGCTAAAAATTGCGTTGTGGAAAAATTTTTAATGTAATATAATAAAAGATGAATATTTTGAGTGTAAGAGAGGAGCACAGATTTTAGATTTAGTGTGATAACCTATAGAAAAATTAACTTTTAATAAGAGAGGTATTAATAATATGCAGAGAATGTTTGGAACTGATGGAGTAAGAGGAATTGCAAACAAGGAGTTAACTGCAGAACTAGCATATAAATTAGGACGGGCAGGAGCATATGTGCTTACAGAAACGGCACATAAACCAAAGATATTAGTTGGAATGGATACAAGAATATCTGGAGATATGCTAGAAAGTGCCCTGGTTTCGGGTATACTTTCTGTAGGAGCAGAAGCTGTTTGTGTAGGTGTAATACCAACTCCAGCAGTTGCTTATTTGACTAGAAAATATAAGATGGATGCAGGAGTAGTTATATCTGCTTCCCACAATCCTGTAGAATATAATGGAATAAAATTTTTTAACAGTGAGGGATATAAACTCTCAGATGAATTAGAAGATAGGATACAGGAAGTAATTGAAAGTAATTTTAAAGATGTATCTATGCCTATTGGAGCTGAAATTGGAAGAAAAGTAGTGGAAACAGGAGAAGCACTAAAAGACTATGTAGAATTTACAAAATCCACTATAGATATAGATTTAAAAGGATTAAAGGTAGTTTTAGATTGTGCAAATGGAGCATCCTACGTAACTTCTGTGAAAGCCTTTGAGGAAATGGGAGCAGAAGTGAAAGTTATAAATAATGAACCTGATGGAATAAATATAAATAGAAAATGTGGTTCAACTCACCCTGAAGAACTTATGCAAACTGTAGTAAAAGAAGGTTATGATTTAGGACTTGCTTTTGATGGGGATGCAGATAGATGTCTTGCAGTGGATGAAAAGGGAAATCTCATAAATGGAGATTTTATAATGGCTATAATAGGAAAGCATTTAAAAGATGAAGGAAAACTTTATAAAAATGTGGTAGTAGTTACTGTAATGAGTAATCTTGGACTTGATATAGCACTCAAAAAAGAGCAAATGAGTACTGTAAAGACTAAAGTTGGAGACAGGTATGTGCTTGAAGAGATGAAAAAACAAGGCTATAAATTAGGTGGAGAACAGTCAGGTCATATAATTATGCTGGATTATAATACTACAGGAGATGGACTTGTAACAGCACTACAAATAGCTTCTATAGTAAAAAAGACTGGAAAGAAGTTATCTGAATGTGCTTCTATGATGAAAAATTTACCTCAAGTACTTGCAAATGCTAATGTTCCAAATGATAAAAAGAATATATATGCAGAAGATGAAGAAATAATATCTGAGATAAAGAAAATAGAAGAAAAATTAGATGGTTGTGGAAGAGTGCTTATAAGACCTTCGGGAACAGAACCATTAGTAAGAGTTATGTTGGAAGGTCAAAATCAAAGTGAAATAGATAAAATTGCGCATAAATTGGCTGAGCTTATTGAATCAAAAGTGAATTAAAAATATAAAAGCGTACTGTAATTGAATTTAAAAGTGCATTTTTTATTTGTAAAAATTAAATGTTTTAAATATCTTAAAAATTGGACACTCTAATAATTAAGATATAAATTATTA
Source organism: Clostridium ragsdalei P11 (assembly GCF_001675165.1). Lineage (GTDB taxonomy): Bacteria > Bacillota > Clostridia > Clostridiales > Clostridiaceae > Clostridium_B > Clostridium_B ragsdalei. The sequence continues at coordinate 235,378 of NZ_LROS01000022.1, read as the reverse complement.
GAGGAGTGAGTCCAATGTCGTGGCAATATAGAATATTTACAGTGGAGCGTTTTTTAAATTCAACTGATAATTTAAACTTAGAAGAAAAATTAAATAAGTATGGTAAGGAAGATTGGGAACTTACAGGAGTTTTACAAAGACATTATGCTACACTTGGAAATCAGGATAAATTAGAAGATGATTTAATAGTGTTTAAAAAACACAGTTAAAAAAACCGCCTTTAAAGTAAAATTTAAAGGCGGTTTATTTTTATAAATTTACAATTTTGAGGGTATATAGCACATTCCAATCTCAATTCCATAATATGAAAATAAGAACAAAAAGTTAATTTTAGCTATCTAGTTGACATAAAATAAGATTAAAGAATATAATAGATTGACAGGTTTTTAATACTGTTATATTTTAAAAAGAAGGTGGTTGAATTTAAGAAAAATATGAATATAAAGCGCCAGAGCTCAAGGCTTAATTTAAACAACACTTTGAGCTGACGAGGATGGGGAGTATCGAATCTTCGGCGGGTGCCCCACGGTATCGCACTACCGTTAACAACTGATAAAACCAGGAAGTGATTTCTGATACAACATCAGTTTGGTGTTAAAACCTTTAATAGGAATCAAAATATATGATTCCAAAAATATGTTTACCTGTAAAATTTTAATGTCAGTGCAGGTTTTATTTGTTTATAATTTTTTTATTAATAAAGCTGCAGTGTTTTATAGGTAAATTATGATTTATTATATTAAAATGTGAAAGGAAGAATTGATTATGTGCGGAATTGTTGGATTTGTTGGAAAGAAACAAGCATCATCTATTTTGGTTGAAGGACTGAGTAAACTTGAATACAGAGGTTATGACTCTGCAGGCGTTGCCATAATAGATAATGATCATATCAATGTAGTAAAATGTAAAGGAAGGCTTAAAAACCTTGAAAATAAATTGTCAGAACATCCTCTAAAAGGGATAGTAGGTATAGGTCACACAAGGTGGGCAACTCATGGAAAACCATCTGATCTAAATGCGCATCCCCATAACAGCCAGGACGGAACTATAAGTGTAGTTCACAATGGTATAATAGAAAATTATGTACAACTTAGAGAATGGCTCACTTCAAAGGGATACAAATTCGTATCTGAAACTGATACTGAAGTTATTCCACAGCTCATAGAATATTTTTACAAAGGTGATATAGTTGAAGCAGTTATGCGTGCAATATCTAAGATAAAGGGAAGTTATGCTGTAGGAGTTATCTGCTCAAAAGAACCTGGGAAATTAGTAGCAGTAAGAAAGGACAGCCCTCTTATAGTAGGACTTGGAAAAGATGAGTATTATATAGCATCAGATATACCTGCTGTATTAAATCATACTAGAGATATATATCTTTTAAATGACAATGAATTTGTTGTCATAACTAAAGATGGTGTAAAACTTTTATCAGAAGATAAAAAGGAAATAAAGAGAGATGTATACCACGTTACCTGGAGTGCAAATGCAGCTGAAAAGGGTGGATTTGATCATTTCATGATGAAGGAAATACACGAACAGCCAAAGGCAATCAAAGATACAATGACATCGAGAATTATGCCTGGAAAGCCTATAACATTAGATGATATAAAGATAACTAAAGAACAAATTAAGAATATAAATAAAATATATATTGTAGCCTGCGGAACTGCTTACCATGCAGGAATAGTTGGAAAATATGTAATAGAAAAATTGGTTAGAATGCCTGTAGAAGTAGATATTGCTTCAGAGTTTAGATATAGAAATCCTATAATAGACGAAAAGACACTTATGATAATTATAAGCCAGTCTGGAGAAACAGCAGATACTTTAGCAGCTTTGAGAGAAGCAAAAGCACAAGGTGCTAGAGTAATAGCTATAACAAATGTAGTAGGAAGTTCTGTATCCAGAGAAGCAGATGACGTGCTTTATACTTGGGCTGGACCTGAAATAGCAGTTGCATCTACAAAAGCTTATGTAACACAGCTTATAGCAATGTATATAATTGCATTGTTCTTTGCACAGCACAAGGGAACTATAAGCGAAGAAAAGATGGAAGAAATAAAAAAGGATATGCTTACACTTCCTATTAAGGCAGAAGAAGTTCTTTCAAATAAGGATATTATACAGGAGTTTGCAGAAAAGATTTATAAAGAGCAGGATGTATTTTTCCTTGGAAGAGGATTGGATTATGCCGTTGCATTAGAAGGTTCTTTAAAGCTTAAAGAAATATCTTATATTCATTCTGAAGCTTATGCTGGTGGAGAATTAAAGCATGGACCTATAGCTCTTATAGAAGATGGAACTGTAGTAATTGTAGGAGCTACTCAAGGATATTTAGTTGAGAAGATGATAAGCAATATTAAGGAAGTAACTACAAGGGGAGCTAATGTATTGGCTTTTGCTTTTGAAGGCAGTGACGAAGTTAGCAAGGCAGTTGATTCTGTAATGTATCTTCCAAAAGTAAATGATATATTTGCACCAGTACTTTCCGTAATTCCTCTGCAGCTTTTAGCTTATTATATTTCTATAAAGAAAGGCTGCGATGTGGATAAACCTAGGAACTTGGCCAAGTCAGTTACGGTAGAATAGGTAGTTAGGTAGAGAGAATATTTTTGTAGTTTTGAAATAAAGTTTGATATTTTGAAATAAAGTATGATACTTTGAAACAAAGTTTGATATTTTAAAATAAAGTTTGAATAAAATTTTTAAAGATAAAGATACTATACATGAGATGTGTAGTATTTAAGACAAAGCTAAATATAATAGAGTAAGCCGCACAGTCTCAAATTTTGTGAGAATGTGTGGCTTTTTTTATATAAAGGGTGTTGATTATATGGCAAAAAGAACTAGGAAACTTAATATTGATAAGTTAATTAAGGAAGGCCGTGGAACAGGAGTTGGGAAGGCTTATAAGCCATGGATTAAAATTCAGGATGTTCCGTCCTTAGGTAGAAGTACTAGACTAAAAGGAATAAAAACAGGAAGACAGCATGAATTTCTGTCTGATATGGAAAAAAACTATTTTTATATTTTAGAATATTCAGACCTAGTAACAGACATAAGAGAACAGTATCCTTTGCTGCCAATAGAAGAAACTTTGACTATAGCAAATGAACTAGGAATTGAACCTCCTAAAAATCCAAAGAACGGTGAAAATATAGTTATGACAACGGATTTTTTAGTAACTAAAGAAGTCCAAGGCAAAACGATTAACATAGCAAGAACCATAAAACCAAAGGATATGCTCATGAATAAAAGAGTAATTGAAAAATTTGAAATTGAGCGTGTTTATTGGGAAAGAAGAAAAATTGATTGGGGAATAGTAACGGATCAAGAAATAGATAAAGTGCTTACTAAAAATATAAGCTTTTTTCATGGCTACTATAATATTGATGAACTGGATTCCTTTGCAGATATTGATGAAGCAGAATTTGAAGACCCAATTCTAGAATATATAAAAAGGATAGTTGATGCAAAAGCTTCAGTTAGAGAGGTATCTTCAATTTTTGATAAGGATATGAGTCTTCAAAAGGGTACAGGTATAGCAATATTTAAGCATTTATTAGCCAAGAAAATTATTTTTACTGATCTTTTAGAAGCTATTAATATAAATAAAAAAATGGAAATTAATTTATCTGAAAATCTGCTGCATAAGGAGTTTAATATATCATGATAATGGAAAATGAGATATTTAAGTATTTTGATGAAAAAGGAGAAAGAATTAGAGTAGTTTATATTGATAGCGAGAATAGTAAGGTATTTTACGTGAATTTAGATATTAATTTATGTACTCCAAAAATGGAAAACTTGGATAAATTAGAGGAAGAAATTAAAAATAATATATTGGTAAAGATAAATGATCCATATTTAAAAAGTGTAGATGAAAGCAAGATTTCAATGGTTGAAAAGGAAAAGCGAGATTTATATTGGCCCATAATAACTAAAGTGTGGGAGGATAGAAAAATAGAACTTTTAGATAGAAGAACAAGGAGCACGCTTTTGAAGGAGGTATCAAGCTCTTTAAATATCACTGTTATTACCTTAAGAAGACTCTTAAATAGGTTTTGGCAAAGAGGGATGAATAAAAATTCTTTGTTGCCAGATTATAAAAATTCCGGAGGTAAGGGAAAAGAACGAAATCCATCAGATAGTAAGGTTGGTAGACCTAAAAAAATAAGCTATATAGAAGAGGCAAAGGAAGGCGTAAATGTTACTAAAGATCTAAAAAGGCAGTTTGAATTAGCAGTAAATAAGTACTATAGAAATAATAAAAAAGTAAGTATTATGGATACTTATAATTATATTTTAAGAGATTTTTTTTCTGATGTAGTTATAAAAGATGGCGAGAAAAGTTTTATAGTATGGGATAAGTTAAGAATACCTACCTATGACCAATTTTATTATTGGTTCAAAAAAAATGAAGATCCAAAGAAGGATATAGTTTTAAGAGAAAGTGCGAAGGAATTTGAATTAAAAAATAGAGAACTGCTTAGTAACTCAACAATTGAAACAGATGGACCGGGTACAAGATTCCAGGTGGATGCTACAATTGCAGACATTTATTTAGTTAGTTCTTTAGATAGAAATAGGATTATAGGTAGGCCTGTAGTTTATGCTATAATTGATGTTTTTTCAAGACTTGTAACAGGTATTTATGTTGGTTTAGAGGGACCATCATGGTTTGGAGCTATGATGGCACTGGATAATATGATTACAGATAAGGTTGAATTTTGTAAGAGTTATGGTATAGAAATAGTGGATGAGCAGTGGCCAGCTAAACATATTCCAGATATTATAATAGCTGATAGAGGAGAGTTTGAAGGGTATTCGGTAGAAAATTTGATAAATAATTTAAATATTAAAATAGAAAACACACCACCATATAGAGGAGACTTAAAGGGAATAGTTGAGAGAAGTTTTAAAACTACTAATGAGAAAATCAAGCACAAGACCCCTGGTGCAATCCAAAAGGAATATAGGAAAAGGGGAGATAGGGATTATAGGCTGGATGCAACCCTTACTTTAGAAGAGTTTACAAAGATATATATAAACCTTGTATTGGAACATAATAATAAACAAATTGACAAGTATCCAGTAGAAATTGAAATGCTTAAGGATAACATAGCTCCAATCCCATCAGTACTTTGGAATTGGGGAATAGAAAATAAAAAAGGAAGACTTAGAACTGTTGATAGAGAGGTTTTAAGATTAAATGTACTTCCGAGGGGCAGAGCTAATGTTTCAAGAGCAGGTATAAGATTTAAGGGATTATATTATGGCTCACAAAAAGCATTGGAGGAGCAGTGGTTCATAAAATCAAAGGTTAGAAGTATAGAAATACTGTATGATCCAAGGAATATGAATAATATTTACATTCCATATGAAGAAGGCAAAAGCTTTGAAACGTGTTATTTACTTGATCCAAGTAAACAGTATAAGGATTGCATTTTAGAGGAGATTATATTTAATTTTGAACTTATTTCAGAGTTAAAGGAAGCACAAAAGAATAAGCAAAATCAGCTAAAGGTTGATGTCGATTTAGAAATAGATAAAATAGTCAAAGCTGCTAGAAAGAAAAAATCTATAGAGCTTAATGGTGAAAGTGATAATAAAAAGCTTAAAGGAATCAAAATAAATAGAGCAATTGAAAAAGAACTTAATAGAGAAAAAGAAGCCTTCAAACTGGGAAAAGAAAAAATTTCGGCTGAAGGTGCAGAAGTAATAAAATTAAATGCAAGTAGTAAAGAAGAAAAAGCTGAAAGCAGTAAGGATAGGCTAATGGATTTGCTTAGGAAGAAGAGAGATGAGAAACGTGAAAAACGATGAGAGAATAATAATTCTGAAGGGCGAGGTTGAACTGGCAAATTACAAGCAGCAAGAAATAGATGAATACAGAGATAATCCTTTTATTGAAGCTTTGCCAAATATATTTACTGAGGAAGAAGTTGCAGACCGTTTTACAGTGTCTCCAGTCATAAGTAATGAAGATAGAGTAAAGGCAACTAATTTACGGTATCACATAATTAAAAGAGCTAAGAATTTTATTCAACCCTTACCTATTCATTTTACTTTAGAAAGAAGATTATCCTCACTTATAAGACGAGGATATCTAGCAAGAAATCCAATGGATAAAACTTTTCTTCAAAGGCTTAGAATATTAAATGAAATTAGAGATGAAAATGCTGATGATAGAGAGCTTAATAGGAGAATGAGCTATATAAGAACAACAGCAGATAGCATATCTATTATAGGAATATCAGGTATTGGTAAAACGACAGCTATAGAAAGACTGCTTTTAATGTATCCACAAATTATAAAGCATGAGGAATATAAGGGTAAATACTTTAGCAGAACACAAATTGTATGGCTTAAAATAGATTGCCCATATGATGGAAGCCTGGCAACACTTTGTAAAAGCTTTTTTAAAGCAATAGATGATTTGCTAGGTACTAGATACTTAGAAAAATTCGGTTATACCACTAGAGTTACATCTTCAATGCTGCTGCATATGACTACTTTAGCCAGTATGTATGGAATTGGAGTTTTAGTAATTGATGAAATACAGCAGCTTTTGAATGCTAAAAATGATATGGAGGATATGCTGAATTTCTTTGTAACCTTAAGCAATACAGTTGGCATACCTACGGTGCTTATAGGAACTAGCAAGGCTCAACAAATATTCAAAGGAAACTTCAGACAAACGAGAAGAGCAGCTAGTGATGGTTCTGTAATGTGGGATAGGATGGAAAAAGAAAGTCCTGAGTGGGAATTCTTTTTAGAAACCTTATGGGACTTTCAAGCTCTTAAAGAAAATGCGCCTTTAACACCTGATATAAAGGATGCCTTTTACGATAATTGTCAGGGGATAACAGCAGTTGCAGTTAACTTATTTATATTAGCACAGGAAAGAGCCTTGTCCGAGGGAAAAGAAAAAATAACAGCAAAGCTTTTGAGAGCTACAGCTAAGGAAGATCTTGCTATGCTCCAGCCAATGATAAAAGCGTTAAGAGATAATAACCAATTTGAAATTATGAGATATGAGGACATTTCTTTAAATTTAGATGATATTGCTTTTAAGCACAGCAGAAATTTAGAACTCAGTGGAAAAGTAGAAGAGCTGTTTAAAGAGAGAAAGAAAACTATTGAGCTTAAGAGAAGAGATACAGTAGAAAATCTAGTTATGGATCTATGTGAGATAGGTATATTTGATAAATTGGACAATATACAAATACGCAAGCTAGTAGAAAAAATAGTTGAAAAGCAGCCAGTAGGGGAAGAATATAATTCAATAAAAGCTTTGGCTATAAAGAAAGCTATGGAGCTTAATGAAAAAGCAGACAAAGCTTCAAAAATTGAAGAAAAGAAGTTAAAGACTGAAGGTCTATTATATTTATATGAAAAAGCAATGAAAAATAAACAGCATCCATATGAAGTATTAAAACAAAATGGATTTATTAAAGCTCCTATTGAAGAATTTTTAAAAATTAATTAAAGATCATGATTTAATTGGGATGGGCGGTTTAAAAATATATAACAAAGGAGAAAAATGAAATGTTATATTTTTTTACTGACCCTTACAAGGATGAACTTATTTATTCAGCAATTGCAAGATATCATTGCTATACAGGGAATATAGATTATAAAGATACCTTAGAAGAGCTATTTGGAAAAAGAACAATAATACCTAGCTTTGAGATAGGAAGTAATATAGAAGCTTTGGTCAAAAATTTAGGTGGTAAATATACAGCAGATTACATTATTAATAAACACACCATATTTCCTTTCTACAGTCCATTTTTGCCTGGTAAGAGAAAGAAGCAAGCATTGAAGGAAATAAAACTTCAGGATGGAAGGGGCCTTTATACAAGATTAGGAATAATAGCTGGCAGCATATGTGTTAAGGATGGTATTTATTATTGTCCATTTTGTGCAAAGGATGATATAGAAAAGTATGGTGAAGCATATATTCACAGAGAAGATCAGCTTCAAGGAATATCAGTGTGTTATAAGCATGGAGTTAAATTAAAAAGATATCCTATAAGTAAGCAGCAGGTTAGCAGGCTTCAATATATAAGGTTTGATGAAAGGCTACTTGATTTAAATGAAAACAAATCAAACAACGATAAGTATGAGGATAAATTATTGAAGTTATCTAAAGATGCTTATTACCTGTTGAATCAAGATTTTACAAGGGTTTCTAAGGAAGATATACATAAAAGGTATAAAAACCTATTATATGAAAGAGATTTGGCCAGCTCTAGTGGGAGAATTAGGCAAAGAGAACTGTATGAAGAATTTATAGCTTTTTATGGTGAGGAATTTTTAAAGTTAATGGAATCAACTATTGATATTGATGATGAATTTAATTGGTTAAAGGTAGCTACTAGAAATAGAAGTAGAGTAATTCATCCAATTAGACACTTGTTATTAATAAATTTCTTACAAAAGGATATATCAGAATTTTTTAAAGAAGTAAATCACAAATACAATCCCTTTGGAAAAGGCCCATGGTTGTGTTTAAATAAGGCTGCTGATCACTATGGAAAAAGAGTAATTGAGAAATTAGAAATAACTGAAGATTACAAAACCAAAGTACCTGTTGGAACTTTTACTTGTTCCTGTGGCTTCGTATATTCAAGAAAAGGACCAGACAAAACTGAAGAGGATAAGTATAAAATCGGAAGAGTTAAATGCTTTGGGGCTACTTGGGAAAATAGACTTAAAGGGTTACTTAGCAGTAGAAAATATGGAGTAAGGGAAATTAGTAATGCTATGGGGTGTGATGCTAAAACGGCTATAAAATATGCTGATAAGCTAGGATTACTTTCTTCTATAAATACAGAAGCTGTGAACTGTAAATTAAAAGAAAAAATTGAGAAATTAAATACAAGTTTTGAGAGTATCTATAAAAATGATGTTGATAATTTTATAAAAAATAATGAAGGTTGTACAAGGCAGCAGCTTAGAAACAGCTTAAAGAAACAATATATTTGGTTATATAGGCATGATAAAATCTGGCTTTATAATAAGCTCCCTGAAGCTATACCTAGAGCTAAAAGAAATAAAAATAATAAGGAAAGAGTAGCTTGGGATAAAAGAGATATTGAAATTAAAAGCTTAATAGCAGCAAAAAAGAAGGAAATGCTAAATGAAGAAAAGCCAATTAGAATAACAAAATCAAGTATAGGAAAAGCAATAGGATTACTTGCTATATTAGATAAAAAAATAGATAAATTGCCTAAAACAAAGGAATATTTAGATGAAATAATTGAAAGTGTAGAACAATTTCAGATTAGAAGATGCAAGCAAATAATTGATAAAAAGTTTAAGGAAGAAGAACCTATAAAGCTTTGGGAGGTTCAAAGAGAGGCAGCAATTAGAACTGAAGCCTTTAGAAAACTAACGGGGAAATTACAGAAGTATATAAATACGGGGGATAAGAAATGAGTAAGCGAGAAACAAAAATAAAAGGATGGCCTTTTGAAAAGGGAGAACGTGTTGAATTAATTTGGATAGGAGAACCTTTTAAACAAAATAATAAATGGATGGTGAATGCATATTTTAATGGCATTAAATATACTAGAAAAGTAATAGTTGACTGGGCTAGTGTTCATTTTCTAGTTGCTGAAAAGTATTATGTAGATGGTGATTTAAATAATGCAGAAGAACCAGAAAACAGTGAGGTCATAGATATAAACTTAAAGGGTGCTAAAGCAAAGTATATGGAAAGGGATTGGAACCTTTGGGTTAATGGTTCTAATAATCAAACAAAATCAAAAACCTTTAGCTTCTTTAGCAATGGTGAATTATATACAATACCTATAATTGAAATAATAAGAGCTGTTTTAGCACCGAGTAAGTTCATGCTGTACAGAATACTAGAAACTGATAGCTTTGATAACTATTTTACATATGATTTGGATAAAAGAAGACTTGATATGCATTTCACTTATGAATATGAGCAAAGGTTGTTAAAAGCTGATAAGATAAATCATTTAGCTTGGCTGTTAACAAACATTAGCGCATTAAAAATGTTTAATAAAATAGGACAAAATATGTGGCAGCTTGGAGAGTTGAAGTTTGACTTCTTATTGGATAATTTTAATACAAGAGCTAGAGTAGAAAGAAAAAATAACTATACTAAGATATTGGAAATACTAGCCTTGAAAAGAAAAAGGATTAACGTTGAGGAAATAAACATATATCATCCAAGCTTGGAGGAAACTAAAGGTAGCAATCAAGCTAAAATAAGAAAATATGTTAATAAGAACTCCAATTCAAGCAGAGAACTAACCTCAGAAGGTGATGGATCAACAAAAACATCAGAAGAAATAGATAGTTCATCAATAGAACATGAATATGAAAGACTTCCCCAAATAAATAAAAAGAAAAAAGGTCTTAGAATAACAAGAAAAGTTGAAGATGAAAATACCAAGAAATATGTTTTGGAAGATGATCATTTAAGAACAACAGCAGATGTTGGTGGAGAAGAAGTAATTAGAGGATTAGAGTTCACAAGTATAGATAAAGTTGAAGAAAAAGGTGAATTGGCAGGGTTTGTTGAGGTATTGAAGCTCTTAGAAAAAAGACCTAACATAAAATCAGTTAATATAATTATTGGAGAACTTCACGAAGGGAGAAAAGGTAAGAAATTTGCAAGACTTAGCGATGGAATTACTAGAAGAAAATATGCTATTGGACAGGTTATTATGAGGGATGGAAGAGAGATTAGTTTGATTGATGTTGAGAGAGAAGATAGGGCATTGTCGATGTTGGTATTAAATGCAAAGGTTAAGGTTAATTGGAGGTGGGTTTATAATAGTTTATTGATTGCATTGGTTGATGAAAGTGGAAAATGGAGTAATAAAATTATTAGAAACACGGAAAAAATGGGAATAATAATATGCAGAGAAAAACATATAAATAAAAAAGTTATGGGAATAGAAAATGCACTTTACAAAAAGTTAATGTAAAGTACTAATAGTGAATATGATTGTTATTTTATATATAAAGGTTTCATAAAAATAATAGAGTTTAAACAATTTGATAATAGGAGTATAACATTTATTTTTGAAAAGTATATATAAAGTGATTTTTTATATAATCATAGTTTGAAATAATGTTTGTAGTATAATATTAAAAGGATAGTTGTGAACCATAGAATGCATATTTATAGGTATTGAAAAGGCAAATAATGTGAGATACAAGTTTCTATGTGGATAGGGAGTGAGAGGAATGAATGAATCTATATCATTTAGACCAAGGGCTAGGCTTATGGCACAGTTGGGTGAACAATTAATAAAAGATGAAAATATAGCTGTATTAGAACTTATAAAAAATTCATATGATGCAGATGCAAAAGAAGTTAAAGTTACAATGAAAAATTTAGAAAGTCCAGATCAAGGGGTAATTATCATAGAAGATAATGGTGATGGAATGTCTTTTGATATAGTAAAAAATTGCTGGATGGAACCTGGAACAGACAATAAAGAAAAAAAATTAGAAAAAATGATAAAAAATAATATACGCAGTAAATTAAATAGGTTGCCAATGGGAGAAAAGGGTATAGGCAGATTTGGGGTACATAAGTTAGGAAGTAAAATCACTTTAATTACTAGAGCAGAAAATCAAAAGGAAGTTTATATTGAAATTGATTGGACAATTTTTAACTCAAGTAAGTATTTATCGGAAATACCTATAAGAATTATAGAGAGGGATAGTAATGAAAAGTTTTTAGGTGAAAGTTTAAAAGGAACTAAAATTATTATTGAGAAATTAAAGGTTAAATGGAGTAGAGGAAAAGTTAGATCACTATATCGTTCTATAAACTCATTAAACTCACCATTCAAATCTATAGATTCTTTTAATATTATATTTGACATTGATAATAAAGACTGGATAAAAGGGCTTGTTAAATATGAGGATATAAAAGACTATGCTCTATTTAAATGTACAATGACTTTATCTGGAGATAAAATAAAAGATTATAGGTATGAGTTTATTCCATGGAAATCCATGAATAAACTTGAGTATAGAAATAATTTTGAAACTGGAATTGATATGTTTGAAACCGTTAGGAAGATGGGCAATAATGGTAAAACGAGAAGAGGAAACGAGAGCATCGATTTATGTAAGTTTAAAATAGGTGATGTTAAGATAGAATTATTGAGTTTTGATTTGGATACAAAAATTCTAAATATGAGTGTTAAAGATATACAAGGGTTAAAGACATACTTAACTGCTAATGGAGGCATTTTTGTTTATAGAGATAATATTAAGATCTATGAAGCTGGTGAAAATGATTGGTTAGGATTAGGTGCTCATCGTGTAAATGCACCTGGAGATAAAATAAGTAATAATTTGGTTTTAGGTAGTGTCAATATTGATAGAAAAGATAGTGGAGATTTAAAAGAAAAAACAAATAGAGAAGGATTTATAGAAGATGCTGCCTATGGTATTTTTAGAAAGGCCGTTTTGTTTGCTGTAGGAAAATTTGAAAGGGATCGTGCGTTGGATAAACAGCTTTTAAGAAAATATTATGGAGCAACTTCAAAATCGGAACCAGTAATTGCAGCAGTAAGTGAAGTTAGGGAAAAGGTAGAAAATAAAATATCAGATAAGAAATTGAAAAAGGAAATATTGGGGTGCCTTAATAATATTGAAAAAGACTATAAACATATTACAGATATATATCAAAAAAGTTCCAGTGCAGGTTTAAGCATGAATGTAGTTTTACATGAAATAGATAAAATTATTTCTGAACTTGAATATGCTATTATTGCTGAAAATACATCTGAACATATAAAAATGCTTGTAAAAAGATTAGAGATTTTAACAGATGGTTATTCATCAGTAATGAAATCAAAATCTATCAAAATACTTAACTTGAAAAAGATAATTAAACAATCACTTTTTATGGTTGATTTTAGATTACAAGCCCATGAGATTAAAGTAATGGAGGAATATATGAATAACGATCAAATTTTTAAAGCTAAGGGAAATGATAATTTGATTGCTAGTATTATAGTTAATATTATTGATAATTCAATATGGTGGCTTAATTTTGCAAAAGTAAAAAATAAAAAAATATATTTTGATATTACGAAAGATATTCCTGGGTACATAAGCATTATTATTGCTGATAATGGAAAGGGATTTACAATACCAACAGAGATGGCAACTAAACCATTTATTACAGATAAGCCAGGTGGTATGGGACTAGGATTGCATTTAGCAAGTGAACTAATGAAACAACATGGTGGTAATCTTTTATTTCCACAATTTGATGATTTACAATTGCCATGTGAATTTGGACAAGGGGCAATAGTAGCGTTAGCTTTTAAGGAGGAATAATATATGGAATTAAGTAATAGTCAAAAAGTTATTATAATTGATGACGAATATGAGGAAGCAAAGCCGCTTATTAAGTGTTTAGCTATAAAAGGTATACCTTCAATATATTGGGATGGTGGATATGAGAATACTCCTAAAGCACCGTTAAAAGGGGTGAGACTTGTATTTTTAGATATGAGATTTTCTGCTGTATATGATGAGAGAAATATTAATACATTTTTATTTCACTTATTACAAAAAGCAATAAGTATTGATAATGGTCCTTATATTCTTTTTATTTGGAGTAAACATGATAGTGAATATTTAGAAAGCTTTAAAAAGGATATATTAATAGAAAAACAAATTGCGAGTCCATATTTAATTTTAAATATGGAAAAGAACAAATTTATAGAGCAAACTTATGAAAAGAACAGTGCGTATTATGAGATAGCTAGTGCTATAGAAGAAAAGGGAAATAAAGAATTATTAAAAATTTTGAAAGATAACATAGATAAGGGAAATGAAAAAGTTAAGATTAAAGATGGTGGAATAGAAAAGTTAGCAAGTGAATTAGATAAAAAGTTAAAGAATATGAATTCATTATCTATTCTGTTATTGTGGGAAAAACTTGTTAATGTATCAGCACAAAATTTAATTAAAGATATATCCGATTTATCAGATAATGATAAATGTTGGGATAATAATATTAAAACATTAATTAGAAATTTAGCAAGAGCAAATGGTGGAAAAGCTTTAGAAGAGACACCAAAAGGATATATTACGAATGCGATACAGGCATTAAATGAAATGTTATCAGATGAACTTTGGAATTCATTAATAAGAGAGGATATTAATCAAGAAGAATTTTCTTTTATCAAGGAACCATCTATTAAAAAAATAGCATATGGTACTACATATTCAATTTACAAATCCAGTAAAGGTACATATTGTATTAAGAAGGACAATAGTGATTATATAACGTTTAAGGATATAAGTAGTTTAAGTGAAATGAAAGATAAAGAGGTTGTTATTGAACTTTATGAAAAATATTTAAGCCTTTTAGCAGAAACTAATTTCAAATTGCTTTGTGAGAATACTGGTAATGATAATGTTTTTGCTAAATTAGGTGGGTTATATTTGATTGAGAATAAAGAATTATTGAAAGAAATATGTAGATCGTCGTTAAAAAATATTGATCAAATCAAAAATATTAAATTAGTTAAACTAGATATATCTTCAGCATGTGATTATGCACAAAATAAATTGAAAAGAATTAGGGTTTTATATGGGATTATAATAGAAAAAGAAAATTTTAATGCAGTACAAAGTACAGAAGATATATATTGTACACCGTTGATTAAATTAGATAAAAAAATAGTTAAGATAGTTTTTAATTTTCATTATATATCTAATCAAAAAAAAGATGAATTAGATACAAGTGCAGTGAAATTATTTTTTAGAGAGTTATTACTTAATGAAATTAAACATAGATTATCAAGTTACATATCTAGGGTAGGTATTATAAATCTTTAAGGTTGGATGAGAAATTAGTTAATTAGTTGTTTATAATAGAAATTTAACATAGTATGATGTATGATAATTCCCAAATACATAATTAAAAGTCTTTGTTTCACATGGAGGGTGGAGTATTGTAGCCTATATGTAAGTTAACCATTGATATGATTTGCATATAAGGTACAATACTTACAGAATCCCTACCAAGCGATATGGTATGGAAATAAATCATATTAGAGTAAATTTTGGCTATTCAAACCAATAGTTCCAGAAATTATTCATATATGTGCAAGTTTTGTTGAATTTTTCAACAAAAATAGGGTCAAAAATATTCTTAAAATTGATTAGGTTTTGACATTCTATTTGGAATTCTTTTACTGAAGATAATGAAAATTCTAGATTATCATACTGTGAAAGAGTATCATCAGATTCATTTTCGTATTGAATTTCGAAATAAATATTTATGTCTTCTATAATTTGTTGTAGAATTTGTTTAACTGAATCAATCCAATATCCATCATTATAAGAATTTAATGACAAATCTTCAAAATTGAAGTTAACCACACTTAAGTCAATATCTTTATCACTTTTATTTAACTTAATTAGACTAATTAAATTATTAATTTCATTTAATTTCGATAAATACTTTTCTTCAAAACAATTATCATAAATATCTGATATTAAATTATAAAAATAGTATAAAGCGTCTAATTTATTTTTAAAAGCAGTAAGATAAACTTCCCTTACTCCAGCATTAGGATCATTGGTTTCAACTTGAGTTAAGTAATTTGTTGATATCCAATTGCTGCATAATGATGCTCCAATTGAGTGACTTAATTCATATTCTGTATATCTATGAAATGATTTGCCCATTTTTACTCCTCCTTTGGTAATTTACTAAATTTTATACTTAATAAATATATTAATTATAACACATAATTTTCAATGCTAAATAAATGCATAAAGTAAGGATTACTAAAAAATTTATTAAAATATTAAGATAGCCAAATGCAAATTAAAATACTATTTACATTTAACACTTAACCTGGTATGCTTTATATTGATATATTATTTTGAATAAGGGGGTGGAGGAGTATGAATTTCTTAGACTTGTTTGCAGGAGGGGGAGGTCTTTCTGAAGGATTCTTAAGAAATGGCTTTGAACCAATAACACATATAGAATTAGATAAAAATGCATGTAAGACATTAGAGACAAGATCCGCATATTATTATCTCAAGAGAAATAATATGTTGCAATTGTATAGAAGATACCAAAAAAGTTATAATGAAACAGATGATGTTAGGGAAAGAGAACGAGAAATACTTCTATCTCATATTCCTCAAGGAATTTTAGAACCCGTATTAAATATTGAGATTTCTAAAAAAACATTACCAGAAATATTTGATAAAATTGATCAAAGATTGAATGTTGTAGGTCAAGAAGATGTTGATATTGTAATTGGTGGACCTCCATGTCAAGCATATTCTTTGGTTGGACGAGCAAGAGATGAGAACAACATGGAAAACGATCCAAGAAACTATTTATATAAATTATATATTAGATTTTTAAATAGATATCATCCAAAATCATTTGTTTTTGAAAATGTTCCCGGAATATTAACAGCATTTAATGGAAACTTATTTAGGAACATTCAAGCATATATGAAAAGAGTTGGATATAATATAGAGGCTCATAAAATTGATGCAAAAGATTTAGGTGTTCTCCAAAGTAGAAAAAGAATAATTATTATTGGATGGAGAAAGGATTTAAAATTTACATATCCTATATTTGAGCCTGTTATTTCTGATTATACAGTTAATGATATATTGAATGACCTTCCAAAGTTGAGAGCTGGAGAGAATTATCGTGAATTCACTTATAGGAAAAGTGTAAACAAATGCCTCTTAAAGACTAAAATAAGAAACAAAGATGATATTGTTACACATCATATCTCGAGAAATCATACAAAAAGAGATTTAGAAATTTATAGGTTGGCACTGGATAAATGGAATAGAGAAAAGGC
This sequence comes from Clostridium ragsdalei P11, assembly GCF_001675165.1. Lineage (GTDB taxonomy): Bacteria > Bacillota > Clostridia > Clostridiales > Clostridiaceae > Clostridium_B > Clostridium_B ragsdalei. The sequence continues at coordinate 218,504 of NZ_LROS01000022.1, read as the reverse complement.
TAGAATTAAATACACAGATTTACCAGAATATTTAAAGACACATAAAAATCAAACATCTTTTTTAGATAGATTTAAAGTGGTTGCCGGTGATAAAAAATATTCACATACAATAGTAGCTCATATTTCAAGAGATGGACATCATTATATTCATCCAGATATAACACAAAATAGATCTCTAACAGTACGTGAAGCTGCTAGAATCCAATCTTTTCCTGACGATTATTTTTTTGAAGGTCCAAGAACAGCAAATTTTGTTCAGATAGGAAATGCAGTACCACCATTAATGGCAGAAAAAATAGCATTATGGTTTAAAGAGACATTTGCGAGAATATGTTAAATAAAAATTAATATGTAAATTGTGTTTAAAAATGTAGTGGAACAAGAGATTCTGTTTCACTACATTTTTTGATTTTGTGTTAAATACAACTGTGTGAATTTTAAATAAATTGGTGTAGAATAGTGTTATAATTGGTAAATATGGGGGACGGTATATGTATAATGATATTATAATAAAATCAATAAGGAAACTTAATATATATTATAAAGACAAGAAAATTAAATTCTATGGATTTGAAAATAGATTAATAAATGAATTCTTAAATGAAGAAAATAATGCTAATGTTTATATTATACCAAAAGATAATACTTATTTCATTTTAATATTTATTATTTATTCAGGATTAGTTCAATATTTAGATAATATATATTCAAAAGGTCATAATTTAATTGATGAGATAAAATTGGGTGATATATTAGAATACAGCAAAGCAAGATGTAAATTTATTGGTTTAGATAATAATCTGATAAGTCTTAAATTTGCAGATGGGCTAATATATAAACTTCCTATTGAACAAATATATAAAATAAATATATATAAAGGAAATGCTAATACTTTAAATAAGTTTCCCAGAAATATTAATCGAGGTGCGAAGAAGGCCAGAAACATAATAGCTAGATTATTGGAAATTGATAATGATGTATTTTCAAAAGTAATAAGTAGTTCGACTTTAATTGTTGCACAAAAAGATAGTGTATTCTCGATTATAGAAAATTTAAAGATACAATTTGATGGAGAAATGTTAGACATTGGAGAAGTTTTTCCAATGGCATATTGTTTATCAGAAGATAATTATTATTATTTTAGAGGAAATTCGTCAAAGCAAGAACCAATAATAAAATTTACATCTAAAATTTATAATGCAAAGAATATTATAAAGAAAAATAAAAAGATAAGATCGGTTGTTATATTACAAAATAAAGTAAACAGAGAAGACTTGGAAGATGTAATATATATAAGTGAGAAAAATAACATTGAAAAAACTCGTTTGTTTTTGCAACCAATAGAAATTGAACACTATATGGCTGAACAGTTTGTTTTAGAAAACTTTAAAATTATAAATATTAACAAAGATTTTTATAAAGATATAACTGCACAAGATATTAATACATTTAATAAGCGACAGTACAGGTTAATTAAGAATTATGCAAGTGCAACAGAAAAATATGTAACCATTAAAGATTCAAATAAAGATGTTTACAGAAAAGATATATTAAAAAAATGTAGAAATTTAATTAGTATATTTGAAGATAACAATAAAATTATTAAATTTGTAATAGGCGCTAGAACGTTGGCAAAAAGATTATCTAGCATGATTGTACCATTACCAGAATATGAAAGCTTTTTTGAAAGTAAAAATCTGAAACAGTATACAATAAAATCAATTTTAAAAGAATTGAAAGAATTTTCTAAGAGTGAATTTGTAGAGTCACTATCAATTGAATCAAATGTTCTTATTAATAAAATATATGGAAATTGTTTGAATTTATATTATAGCGAATTAAAAGTAAATGATAAGTGGAATGAATTGGATAAAATTATAAAATTATCAATGAACGAAAGAATTGGAATCATAATAGAAAATAAAAATATAAGAAGAGTATTTAGAAGATACTTAAAGATGAGATATCCATTAAAAAGTAATATCTCTGTAGAATCAATTAATACGATTAAAGAATCTATCTATGAAAGTATAATATATACTTCTAAATTAGCTGATAATTATTATTGGAACTACAGAGTTTTAAATTCAAATAATAATGTTTACATTTTATTTAAAAGTGAAAAAAATAATATAAAATATTTAAAATGCAGGTATCTAAGATTTATTAAGCAAGTAAATAATTCGAAAATAGAACAATGTGACAGCACAATAAATCATGATAATGATGATGAAAAAATCATCTTTGAGAAATTGGAAGCAAAAGAAGAGATTGATTTAAATAATGAATTAGAAAGACTTATAGCAACTAATTATATACCAATAAATTTAAATACAGGAAAAAATCAAAATTCTATGATGTGTGAATTAGTTCTAACTTTTCAAACTGGAGAGAGAGCATTTATAACATCTCAATATGAAGCATACATTCTAAATGAAGGAAGGGAGGAAATTGTCAATAAAAAAGCTAAAAATATTGAGAAAGGAGATGTTATGCTATTTATAGAAGAAATAGAGAAAGATCTAATTGATAAAATAATGGCTGATCTCATGAATATAGAAGAAATCAAGGATAGATATGATAAAGACTACAATTTGGTGAAATTATGGAAAATAGAGCTTAGTAAGTATATGATTATCCATAATATTACATATAATGAATTAGAAAAAAAATTAAAGATTAAAGGCATATCAAGGTGTGGGGCAACAATTAGGTCATGGCTTGTAAATTCTGTTATTGGACCTCAAGATCAAAAGGTACTAAAAGCTTTAGGTGAGATAACATCATTGAAAATTTTATTGAATAATTATGCTCAATGTTATGAAGCATGTTCAAATATACGTAAATTTCAAATCCATATTCGTAAGGCTACGGCGAGATGTCTTTTAAAATCTTCAATTGATAAAGATGAGGATAAGTTAGATTTATTAATTAGAAATAGAATTGAAAAAACTGTTACCTATATAAAAAAAGTAAAAGTACAGAATATTTATCCGGTAAGAAAACAAATTCCTATGTACTTAGCAAATAAAGTTATTGAAGAATAATGGGGTGAGAATATATGTCAAATAAATTAAGAAATATCCGTGACGATATATATCATGCAGTTAGAGAAGAAATTTTGGGACCTGGATCAGAACAAACAGGCTTACCAATTGAAGAGGAAATAATAACTGATAGACCAAGTAAAAGATATTCCACTGGAATATTATTTACTAAGCAAGAATTGCAAGTTGTAACTAATGATTCAATTAGTACAGATAATAATACTGAAGATGATTTGAATGAAAAAGAAAGTAAGAAACAAAAACAACATATTTATAAAGTAGATGAGGAATTTTATGAAGATATAAATAATTCACATATATTAAAAAAAAGTTCAATGGGAATGACTTTTTTCTGTAACAAGGATTTAGATAAGCTATTAGTTCATGTAAATGGAGCACGTTATAAAGAAGTTAAAACTAGTGAATGCATGGTTAGTTATAATGGAGATTTATTGCCATTAAAAGATTCAGAAGTATCTATGGATATATATTATGAAGATGGATTTTTAAAACTGAAAAATAGAATTGATATAAGTTTTATAAATAGATTTAAAGAAAAAGGATATTTTGTAAACAGAGAAACATTAGAAAATGCACTATATAAATTGCAAAAACAAAGTAGTAATAGATATAAGGCATATAAAAGACATCCAATTAAATTTAATAATCCTATTGAGATTAAATTTGATAAAGGAAATTATGGTTTCTTTGAAATAAAAGATGAAAAATTAAAGTTATTTGTTTTAAAAAGAGAATACCATGAAAAATATAGTATTACAGTCATGCTAGTAAATGAAAACAACTCAAAAGGTTCAGATGAAAAGTATGTTTTTCAACCAGAGATTAAGGTGAATTCCGAGGAAAATAATTTTAAATTTTTGAGTTCTAATATTGAATACGATAATGAAGACAAGCTATTGAAATTGTTATATAGACATAAACAAAGTTATGGTTCAGGCCATGGAGTTTCAGTAGATTTTTCTAATATAAATAGAAGAACTGGAGAAGGCATAATAAAAACTGAATATATGCCAACATATGAAGTTGCAAGTACTGAATTTAATATGAAAGAAATAAAAGATATTGAAAATTTAGTTTTGCCAATGTTAAATTTATCAATTTTAAGTGACTTTTGCAAAGAAAAAATAATAGATTTATTAAATAAGTTTATTGAAAGTTATAAACAATGGATAGACAAAAAAAATGATGGAATAAATAATATAGGATATGACCAAATATATAAAGATGTAGCAGGAGATAATATTGAAAATTGCAAAGAATCTTATAATAGAATGAAGGAAGGTATTAAGTTATTACTTGAAAACAATGATATGTTTGAATCTTTTAAATTATCAAATACAGCAATGTTGATTCAAAGAATTCAATCAAATTATCCTAATGACCTAGAAAAAAGCAATTCAATTGATATGTATAAAAATTATGAAATAAAAGAGGCAAAATGGAGAGGATTCCAATTAGCATTTTTGTTAATGACAATACCATCTTTAGTTGATTGTAAAAATAAATATAGAGATATAGTGGATTTAATTTGGATACCTACTGGAGGTGGAAAAACAGAAGCTTATTTAGGAGTTTGCGCATTTACTATATTTTACAGAAGAATGACCAAGGGTAAAAAAGGATATGGAACTACAATAATAATGAGGTATACATTACGTTTATTAGCTGCTCAACAATTTGAAAGAGCCAGTATATTAATATGTGCATGCGAATATTTAAGGGAAAATGATGAAAAGTTATTAGGTAAAGAACCAATTTCAATAGGATTATGGATTGGTTCTACTCAAACTCCTAATACACTACAAGATGCTACTTATCAAAAGCGAGAACTTGCAAAAAGTGAATATGCTGATAATAAGTTTCAATTAAGAGAATGTCCATGGTGTAAAACTAAATTTACGACTAAAGCTTATGATATTTCTAGAGGGAGAAATAAAACTTTTAAATTTGATTGTCCAAACCACAATTGTCATTTTAGTGGCGATTTACCTATTCAAATAATAGATGAGTTGTTGTATAAAAAACCACCAACATTGTTATTTTCAACTGTTGATAAGTTTGCAATGTTACCTTGGAAAGGAGAAACAGCATCTTTCTTTGGATATGGTAATGATAATGCGGCACCCGAATTAATTATTCAAGATGAGTTACACTTAATATCAGGACCATTAGGTACGTTGGTTGGGCTATTTGAAAATTCCATAGATTATTTATGTAGTAGAAAAGGAATTAGACCTAAAATAATAGCATCTACAGCTACAATATGTGAAGCTGATGAGCAAATAAAAAATTTGTATAATAGAAAAGTAAAACAATTTCCTGCACCTGGAATAGAAATTGAAGATTCATTTTTTACAAGAGAAAGTAAACTTGAAGAGAAATTTGGAAGGCTATATGTTGGCATAGAAGGAATAGGACAAACACAAACTACTACTGAAATAAGAATGTTTGCGGCTATTTTGCAGAGAATTGGAGTAATGAATATATCTGATGAAGAAAAGGATAAATATTGGACATTAGTATCATACTTTAATAGTATTAGGGAACTTGGCAAAGCTTCAACACTTGTCTGTGATGATGTAAAAGATTATATGGTTCGTATGGCGAGAAGAATAAAAGATTCAAGATATAAAAGACAACTATATGAGGCTAAAGAATTAACAAGTAGAGTAAGTTCATCTGATATAGTTAAAACATTGAAGGATTTAGAAATAAAGTATCCTGAAAAGGGAGTTATAAATATGCTATTGGCAACTAATATGATTTCAGTTGGCGTAGATGTTCCAAGATTAAATATAATGTCAATAATAGGGCAACCTAAATTAACATCAGAATATATACAAGCATCTAGCAGAGTTGGTCGTAGTGATCCAGGGATAGTTTTTACATTGTACGATGGAAGAAAGTCTAGAGATGATTCACATTATGAAATATTTCAAGCATATCATCAAGCTTTTTATAAGTATGTTGAACCAACAAGTATTACTCCATATTCAGAAGCTTCTGTTGATAGAATGCTGCATTCAGTGTTTATTAGTATGATTAGAAATAGTACAAGTTTAAATAGCGATGATTCAGCCATGAATATGGAGATAGAGAAAGATAATATAGAAAAAATAAAAGAATATATTATTGAAAGATCATCAGAAATAGAACCAACTAGTGTAGAGTATATAAGAAATAAACTTGAATATATAGTGAGTTTTTGGAAAGAAAAATTAAAAAATGAAGAGGACCAAGTGAAGTTTGTTAAGGGAAATAATCCATTAATAAGTGGGTTTTATGATAAAAATACTAATATAAAGGGAATTCAAACAATGACATCAATGAGAAATGTTGATGGAGAAGTTGGTATTAAAATATTTGAACAGGAGGCAGAAAAATAATGAGTGATTTAAGAAATAAGTACCAAATTTCAATAAAGAAAATGAAAGTTAGAGCATCTACATTAGTTTTTCCGTTTGGGACTGGAGCTATGATTGATTTACCTAATTGGGTACTTATGACAGCTAGTGGTGAATATTGGGATAAAAAAAAGTTAAAGACTATACATGATGAAAGATTGGAAAATGTACTTAGAGTTAGAGGATTTAAGTCTCCTGTTATTAGGCAAGATGATGATATAGATAATGTTAAAAAAGATGAAAAATTATATATGCCATTTGTACAGTTCCCAACTTGGTACTTTTGCCCTAATTGTAGAAGCTTTAAAACATTAAAAGAGTGGGAAAAGGATTATAAGAAGGCAAAGGGTGAAGATGAAGTGATGAGAACACCGTTTTGCTGTAGTAAAGAGCACAAATATATGACTAAATTAGTACCTGCAAGGCTTATAGTAGCTTGTGAAAATGGACATATTGATGATTTCCCATGGATAGAATGGACACATCTTAAAGATCACAAGAAAATTTGTGATAATCCTCAATTAGTTATTAAAACTAGCGGAGTTTCATCTGGTCTTGAAGGAATAACAGTTGAGTGTAAAACTTGCAATGCTCGAATAAGTTTAAGTGGAACATTTACCAATAGTGGTAAAAATGAATTTGAAATGTTGGAGGAAAAGGTAAAAAATGAATCTAAAGGAAAAGAAAAATTAGTTCAAGATAATTTTTCTTTACAATGTAAAGGAAACAGGCCTTGGGATGGAACAAAAGATGAAAAGTGTGGACTATACCCAACAACATTACAAAGAGGTGCAATAAATGTATATTTTCCAAAGATAGAAAGTTCAATAGTTATTCCGCCGTATTCAGATAAATATACTAAAATGGTGGAAGAATCATTAGAGTTTGAAAAATTAATTATTAAATTAGAAGATGAGGATAGAGAAAATAAAAAAGAAGAATTTATAGTTAAAGCGATTAACGCAATTTCAAAAGAAAAAGCAATTGATGAAAGTGTAGTTAAGAATATAATTTTGAGAAAACTAGAAGTTAAGGAAGAGCATGAAGAATGTGATATTGATAAAATAAAATATAAAGAAGAAGAATATAAGGCATTGATTGGAGAATTAAGTTATGATATTTCTAATCAAGCTGATTTTAAAATTATTCCTCAAAAAGTGAAAGAGTATCATAAAAGTTATTTGAGTAAAGTTGTTTTAATTCATAAAATGAGAGAAGTAAGGGTGTTAACTGGGTTTTCACGGATAAATGGACCTGATAATAATATTATGGATAGTGATAATGAAGGAGAATCAAGTAATAAAAATTATAAATTAATTAAGCCATTATCAGATAAAGATTGGTATCCAGCTATTGAAGTTAATGGTGAAGGAATATTTATTGAATTAGATGAAATATTGATACAAAAGTGGATAGATGAAAATCCAGAAGTAACAGAAAGAATAGCTAATATAAACGGTAAGTATCATAAAATTTTATTGGATAAAGGATTTTCTATTAGAAAGATAACACCTAAATTTGTGCTATTGCATACTCTTTCACATTTAATAATCAAGGAATTAAGTTTTAAATGTGGATATAGTTCAACCTCTCTTAGAGAACGTATTTATTGTAATACCAAAGATAATGGTTACCACATGTGCGGAATTATGATATATACAGCAAATGGAGATTCTGAAGGCACATTAGGGGGATTAGTTAGGCAAGGGAAAAGTGATAGATTGCCTAATATTATTGATAGTGCAATAGAAAAGGCAAGATTTTGTTCATCAGATCCTGTGTGCATAGAAAGTTTAGGTCAAGGTAGAGACGGATTAAATTTGTCCGCATGTTTTTCTTGCTGTTTAGTGTCAGAGACAAGTTGTGAGGAATTTAATACTTTATTGGATAGAGCATTAATAGTAGGAACATTGGATAATAAAAGTATAGGGTTTTTTAATAACTTTAGGTAACATTAACGGGTTTAACTTTTAAATGCAATTTAAAGAAGAAATTTAAGCAACTATATAAAATAAACAAATGAAGTTTCATAAAACTATAAATAAAGAATTACAGTTATTTTTACAGTCTAAGATTTGTTGAGAATAGTGAGATGAGTATATAATGAAAAATAAAAATAAAATTAGAGTTTATTTAGATTACAATATTTACAATAGAATTTGCGAAAACATTATTGATGATAGTATTTTTAAGAGCAATAATGTAAAGGTTTTTTTAAGTGTAGCACATGCTGAAGAATATTATAAGGCATGTAAAAATGATATTAATAAGCAAAATTCCAAGAAATTAACTGATGTATTTAATGAAATGGTTTCATTAACACCTTGTGGAATATTAAACCCAAGTAAAACTAGAATTAAAAATATAAATGAAAAGTTTAATGATTGTCTTGAGAGGGTAAAAGAATATGATACTGGTGATATAGTTATTAATAATGGAAAAGTATTGCATGATATTCAAAAGGAATCTGTCAAGTCTTATGTGAAAGATAATAAAAAAGTTATAAATTACTCAAATTTATCATGCAATGAAGTATGGAATCAAAAAGAAATTATAGAAGAATTAAATAAATATTCAGGATATATTGATAAATATAAGAAAATTACTTTTATGCAAATTGCATCTTTATATGGATTTGAGCAAGCAGAAAGTATTTGTAATATTAAATCTGATGGATTTCAATTAAAAGAAAATTGTTATAATAAGCTAAAAAATAACTATTCTTTATTAGAATGTGTTATAGAGTTTTTATACAATGTATTAGGTGAATGTGGATATAATCGAGATAAACAGGAGCGGACAGCTATATCAGGAATTCATGATGTTCAGCATTCGATATATGCAACATATTGTAATTATTTTATTTCGGAAGATGAGAGTTTTTCAAAAAGAACAAATGCTGTATATACTTATTTAGGAATAGAAACACAAGTGATTCGTGCTTTTGAATTTCAAAAAATTATAAAAGGGATAATTAAAGAGTAATTGCAAAATATAAAAGAACAATATTTTGCTCAAACTTTATTTCAAAAATAAAGTACTTCAAAAATAAAAGCAGCCCAATTTTGATCAAACTTTATTACAAAATTCACTTCAAGTCTCAACGAATTTAAGCCGTTTCTACGGCTTATTTTGATCAAACTTTATTTCAAACCAACAATTTTATGTTTTGTATAAAAAATGTTGGAAACTATAAATAAGGTTGGAAACTAAAATATTGCTAAAGGTTTAACAATAATAGTGCTGACGATATTTAAAAAAAATTTTAAATTAAGTATTATTTATAGTTATTATAGAGAATGTTTAAATATAGAACTTGATATACTCATCATGAGTATATCAAGTTCTTATTTTATATAGTGAAATCATGAGTTTTTTGAAAATTAATATATACAATATATTGTATAAAATAGTATAATCTACTTATAAATTAATTCACAAAGGTATTTTATTGCATAAAAAACTAAGAAGGAGGTTACTTCTTATGGATTTAGATATGGCTCCACTTGTAATAGGAATTTTAGGCGGCATTTTAATGATAATTTTAGGTTATATAAGCAATAAAGAGGATGAAAAATAAAAAAACAGGTCATGGGGATTAAAAAATAAAGGCGTTTAGTATCTGTTAATTTGAGTGGCAACATTACATACAAATCTAAATAAATCAATAAAAGAAAGAAGGATGAATATGGCAACAAAAAATTTGAACACAAATCAGTTTCTCATTACAATTCCCGCAGGTAAGAGACTCATAGCTAAAGCAGTTATTTCTCTTAAACAGATAAAAAAAGCATTAGAAAGTAACACGATTGTTGTTATTGCAGGAACTACCAATGCTTATGTTGCTGAAGAATTGCTACTTTCCATTGATCAAATTGGAGACTTTTCTAAAAACACATTTTTCCGAGGAGTTACTACTAGGCCAGGCAGAAAAATAAAAACAACTAATGACAGCTATTTTAACAAGGATATTGTGATTGAGAAAGGAAAATGGGTCAAAGGAAAAACAATTTATGATGTCGCCGAGAGTCTTGGTCATGGAGATATTATACTGAAAGGCGCCAATGCCGTTGATTCAGAAAGAAAGATGGCAGGTATACAAATTGCGAATCCAACCATTGGCACAAGTGGGCCGATTATGCAAGCCGTTATCGGCAAACGCACAGAGCTTATCATTCCTGTGGGATTGGAAAAAAGAGTTTTCGGTGATATCGGACAAATTGCATCAAGGCTTAACGCTCCTTCCACCACCGGATTAAGGATGCTTCCAATAAGCGGCACCATTATAACAGAACTTGAAGCTATTGAAATTCTAACAGGAGCTTCAGCAGAACTTGTTGCTGCTGGAGGAATATGTGGTGCGGAAGGCAGTTGTTGGATAGCCATTACCGGTACTGAGGAACAGCTTCATACCGTATCAGGTATTATTAATTCTGTTATCAATGAACCATCGCTTGATTATTAATAACACACTACCAAAAGGATACTCTATGGTAAACAGTTTTCTTATATTGTTTACTAACTAAGGTCACATCAAGATATTAATTCCAGTATGTGACCTATTTTTATACATATAAACGTTCATTTTAACCTTGATTAAAATTTATAAAGAATTTTAGCCAAACCAAATTCATTAAATATAAAGAAACGTCCTAAAAACATAGCACAAATAAATATAAAAGGTTCTATTTCCAAATAGCTTGTCTGTATATCTTTCTTTTTCACTCTTCTATTAATCATCTTATACAAACAATAACCTAATATTGCTCCTAAAGTATTCGTTATGAAATCATCAATATCTGTACATCGAGTATTGAAAAGCTGACTTAATTCTATTAATATAGAAAAAGAACTTCCAATAATTACGGACTTCCATTTGTTCCAACTTGTCCAAATTAGTGGAATTAAAAATCCAAGAGGAATAAACAACATGATATTTAAAACATAACCTACTACATCTATATCTTTAGAAAAAGGTATTAGATTAACTTCATTTGGGTTTATTTTCAATCCATACATTTTAATATTATATAATGTTCCAGCACCCGTAAAATGTAGAACTCCAAAAATATAAATTGCAAAAATAAAATTCCAAATTAATTTTCTTTTTTTATTTCTCATTTCATCTTTTCTAAATACTGCCTGTAGAATCACATATGTGATAAAAAACGGAATTAAAACAGAAAGCATTTCATATCCAATCAAAATCCAATTATTTATATCATTCATTATAACTCTCCTTTCCTCATATACATCAAACATGCATGTGAGATATTGTCGTTGATATATCAATTCACCTATTATTTTTTATATTTTGTATAATAACCAATATTAAAAATATAATTTGTAAAATCGTATAAAATTTAGATACTCTCTAAGAAAGCTGTAAACAATATCTAATTGTTTTAAAAAGGAAGATATTTTAAAATACAATATATATTATATTAAAAGCATACTATAGGAAAAATTTTTAAGCAATTTTCAAATTAGTATTGACTATATATTATATCAATTTACTTTTACATATCTCATTGTTTTGCTGATTTTTACCATATATTATTAGTTGATATTCAAATGTTAATAAAAATATTTCCATAATATTCTATAGTATATGTGGTAGCACCAACATTTCCGGCAAAACCCATGTTAAGACAAAAAATGGGTAATTGTAATTAGATAATGATATAATTTACTTATTATTTAGTTCACAGTTGTAAATTATTACGTCACAATTATTAAATATAAAAAGGTTAAATTAATATGAGGTATTATCCGGATGACCACATGGAATGGTAGGAAGTAGTTATAAATTAAAGATGTAGAAGGTGGGATAAAATGAACGCAGTTTTGACAGTAATACCAATTATACTTATTAGGTATGGGCTTTTAAGTATAGTAAACAAAGAAGCACTTAAACGTGCGGGTTTATTTGCTCCAGTAATCGGAAGAGAACAAGTAGCATATTGGGTTTATCAAATTTCAACTATCCTTATTTTACTATATTTGCTATTACTTAAAATCAGGGCAGACTCTGAGTGGTTTTACATAGGTCTAATAATCTATAGTTTAGGAATTATTTTATATGGGGTATCTATAATAAATTATGCTAAGCCTAAAATGAGCGGAATAAATTTAAATGGGTTATATCGAGTATCCCGAAATCCTATGTACATTTCATATTTTATTTATTTCTTAGGGTGTGTAATTCTAACTCAATCATGGATATTGCTTATGCTATTAATATGTTTTCAAATATCAGCGCATTGGATTATTCTTTCAGAAGAAAGATGGTGTATTAAGGAATTTGGAGAAGTGTATATAAAATATATGAATAGAGTAAGACGTTATATTTAGATAGATTCCTATATTATTATAAAGAGAGGAAAATTGGAATGAAATCAGATGTATATTATTTTACAGGTACAGGAAATTCGTTGGCAGTAGCTAAAGATATTGCAAAAAAAATAGAGGGTGATCTTATTTTTATTCCCTATGCACTAGGGAATGGTATTATTAAAACTGATGCAAAAGTTGTAGTAATAATATTTCCAGTTTATATGTGGGGGATACCTCTCATTATTGAAAGATTCATTAAAAACTTTGAAGATCTTAATGATAAATACGTTTATGCAATTGCTACACATGGTGGTATGCCTGGTGTTGCAATCAACATACTTGAAAAAGTAATAGAAAGTTGTAAAGGAAAGCTTTCGGCAGGATTTACCATAAATATGCCTGGTAATTACGTGCCAAAATATGGAGCATTTCCCGAAGAAAAGCAAAAGAAATTGTTTGATAAGTGTGGTGAAAAAGTTAAAGTCATTGCTGAATATATTAAAACTAACAAGCAGGGTAAAAAGGAAAATAACAACATACTTGTAAACTTACTATTTTCAAATTTAATTTACAACCATTCAGCTAAGAATATTGCCAAAATGGATAAGAATTTTTGGGTTGATGAAAAATGTAATAAATGTGGTATATGCCAAAAGATTTGTCCTGTTTGCAATATTGATATGAATAGTGGAAATCCAATATGGAATAATAAATGTGAACAGTGTTTAGCTTGTTTGCAGTGGTGTCCTCAAGAAGCTATTCAATATGGAAAGAAAACACCAACTCGTAAAAGATATCATCACCCTAATGCCAATATTTCAGATATTTTAAATCAGGCTAAGAAATAATAACTCTCCCCATCTAAAACGGTTTTTAATACTAAACGTTATAAATTGAACAACGGATTAGATTAATGGGGTACAGCCATCATTATACGAATTTACAACGTTAAGCATTAAAGTTTGCTAATTTCAGAAGTTTTAAGCCTTTTAGACGAAATTTAACAATATATTTCATCAAGTATACCCTAAGGACACTATTAGAATATGTTTCACTAGGGTTATAAAAATGATATATGAAATGTTTCAAATACAGATAGACCTCTTATGCAACACCTGTAAATTTGCATATAGGGGTAGCATACGCAAAAATGATATTTCGTACGGTAAGTAAATTACAAGCCCATAAATGTTTTGTGTTGTAACATTCTTATTAAACGCAATAACTTTTTTAGTATTTTTAAGGGCATTGATTTGCTCTTTTTATTTATTCACATAAGTATTTATACGGATATACTTATAATTATAAGCCTGTAAGGATTGATTAATTGTATATTGTGAGATTGCTGAAGACAGATTAGGACATTTTATCTTATAATTAATATGGATTGTGGCAAAAATACTTATAAATTGTGACAGCTTCAAAATATAAAAACATATATTTTAGCCAGTATTTTATGACAATATTAATTATAACTCACAATAACAAAGTTTGATTAAAACTAAATAGAATGGCAATACTAAACTTAGATGTTTAGTATTGGGAAAGCACGAAAAAATAAAAGCTAGACATTTTAAATTAGGAATGTTTAGATTTTTATTATATCTAGGAATGAAAAATGGCAAAAAGAACACATAATATTAATAAAATGCTTTTACTCAATTCTTCTAAAAGCGTAGTCCTTCTAGCTGCTAATCCAACTATATAACCATTTTATGCGAATAATTTTGATAATTCTTTACCTATCCTATTGCTTGCCCCAATAATAATTACTTTTTTCATAGTTACTTTCTTCCACCTAATATATTTCATATATACAGTACAAAGCCTTTTGTTATAATAGGGTATACCTTTATTTTTCATATTTTCCCGTCCATTCTTCCATTGTTTCAGGTGGCCATCCACTTGGACAATCATTCTTGCACTCTGACCTTCCAAGATATCTGTAATTGCATATTATCCCTCCATTTGCAATAGTCTTGGCTCTTTTTACTCTTATGCTAACAGTCTTCCAATATGCCCAATCCATTAAGCAAAGATATGGCACTAATTCTTCAAGATTTTGAGACTTCCAAAATTTAAATAAGGCACATTCAGTCATATCTAAGCCATATAAAAAATTATTTTTCCCTTCAATAAAATTAAAAACCCAATCTCCATCATATTTTTTCTTATGAGATTCTTCAGCGTGTTTTCTCCACTTATCAATATTACTGTCTAAGTAATAATCTCTATTTATTATCAATCTATTTTTTATTGAAATTGTATTATATATGCCTTTCGCCATTTCGAAAATAGATTGACCTATAATTCTAGTGTTAAATTCTTCATTTTTAAGTATTTTTGCAATAGGCATAAGAACTGAGGAATAAGTTAAAAATGAGAGCATTATATTATCATGACCACCTATATCAGGAATATTAGGAATTAACTCTATAAAAGTTTTTTCTGCTTTATCCATCCAATACTCAGTTCTTTGTATTCCAAAATACCTGCATAATACCTCATTTTGCTGTTTCTTACTGTCTCTAAACAATTTAATAAGTTCATTTTTGTTTTCTAAATAATAATTATTGCATTCCATATCATAACCTCCATTTTTATTTTATTGAAAGATACCTTTCCAGCTATTATATATAAAAATAATAAATTCTTCTTGATACTTTTCTATCTAATACTTTGATTGTCCATAATTACGCTTCAGTTCTTTTACGATTAGGGTTTACAAAAGGGCAGAATAAAATTGATATTCCAAGGAATATAAAGCTTAATTTAAAGGTTGCTGTATAAGCATTAGAATAATTTTTCTTAAGTTCTACTTTAGTAGTTTTTATTGTTTTAGTTAAATAATTGTTTATATGGGATGCTTTTTGCAGCAGCGCTTCTCTTGTTTTGATGTCTGAACTATTCTTTATAGTAGTTTGGGCATCTTTTTTTAGTTTTAAGGTAATGTTCTTTTGTATTAAGTTAAAATTATTTTTATTCAGGGGAGTTAAATTGCTTTCAATAATATCTTTTGTTTTTTTATCTAAAACCTGAGAAGAGGATACATTGCTAATTAAATATTTTTTAGTGTTGTTAAATGCAATATTTTCTCTATATGTTAAGCTGCAAGTCATAATAGCAGTTAGCACAAGGAGAAATAATTTTGCTATTATATTGTTTAAACCAGAAGCCAATCCGGATTTCTCATTTGGAACATCAGAAAGTGCGTAAGCCACTAATTGACCGCTAGGAGCACCTGAGCCTAAACCTGCAATGAATAATATTATTATAAAACTCAATTTAGTTGTGTTAGAAGTAACATGAATTACTAAAAAAATTGAAATTATACATATGATAACAGAAAAAAATACTACAGTAGATGTTTTGAATTTTGTAGTTAACTTTCCGGCAATAATTGATGAAATCATAAGACCTAAAGCGTAGAAGAAAATTATATTACCACTTTCTGAGGCAGTATAATTTGATATTCCATTAAAAAAGAAATTAATAAAATTAGTAAAAATTACGCTTATAATTGTTATAAAACCTATAGTGCAAGATGGGATAGAGAAACTTCTTATTTTAAACAATGAAAAATCTATTATAGGATTAGAAATTGCTTTTTCTAGAAGTGTAAACCCAATAAAACATATGGCACTTAGTATAAATAAAGCAAGTATTCTTTTAGAAGTGAAACCATAGTTGTTTCCTTCAATAAGTGAATATGTGAGGGTTGAGAGAGCAACAGCTAAAATAATTGTTCCAATAAAGTCAATACTTTTATTGCCATTTTGATTAAAACTTTCTTCTATAAAACTAAAAATTAATATAAAACTTATAAGACAAATAGGTATATTAATAAAGAAAATGTATTTCCAACTGGAGCACTGAATAATATATCCTCCCAAAGATGGACCTACTGCTATAGCTAAGGCACAGATAGCTCCCCATATACCTGCAATAAGATTTCTTTTTTCTTTTGGAAAAATTTCTAAAGCAAGTGGAATAGAAATAGTCATCAAAGCAGAAGCACCTAAGGCTTGAAGTCCACGTCCTAATATTAAAATATTTAAAGAGCTAGAGACAGCACAAATTATTGAAGCTATTGAAAAAATAATTAAGCATATAAGAAGAACTTTTTTCCTTCCAAACATATCTCCCAATTTGCATATTGGAATTAAAGTACTTGTACTTACTAGAGCAAATATTAACGTTACCCACATTACAGTGTTTAAATCTGAATTAAAGTATTTCTCTATAGATGGCAAAGCAATGTTAACTACTGAAATATCCAGATTACCTATGAAACCAACCAATAATAATCCTACAAGACCTAAATAATTTTTTTTATTGTCGATAATAGCCTCCAACATATTTTTAAAAATTGAACCAAAGTTCGGGTATTATTATATATATGCAAATAATTATTGCCAATATAAAATTGAGCTTTGGTTCAAAATTTATTGACCTTAATTTTTTTTAGTTTTATAATTAACTTATTAAATATTAATTTTTATATAAAAGGTGGTTCTATGGAAAAAAACTACAATGAAAAACCTAAACAAAAAAGAGCACTTGAAACTAGAAAAAAGTTAATTACAGCTGCAGAACAGCTTTTCAATAAAAAAGGATTTTATGATACAACTTCTAAAGACATTGCAAAAGAAGCTGGAGTTTCTATTGGAATATTTTATAATTACTTTAAAGATAAAAGCAAAATCTATTACGAATGTTTAAATCTAGGATATGATGATGACAATAGTAAAATTATAGAATTATTAAAAAAGTTGTTTGATGAGGAGGATGATTTAAAAACAAAAATTTATAGCTATCTATACGATGTATTATTAAAAATAAGATCAAAAATAAAAATTGTTATGGAAAGAGACAGGATTATGGCTGATTATCCTGAAATAAACGAATTAATAAAAAGGTGTGATGAAGAAATAATCAAAGAAATTGAAAATTATTTTTCAGGTGAAGATTCAGAAGTTATTGCACAATTGATAGTTGAAACCACCAATAGAAATGCTATAGTTGTTTCATCCATGGAGGATTCTAAAAAGCAGGAAAAGTATATAGAATATCTTGCAGAAATGCTTTCTTGTTTCTTTGAAAGATTTAAAAAATGAGAACTGTGTTGTAAATTTAAGTTGTTTCTGAACTGGTTACTGTTATTGGTGCTGTATAAATCATACTTGCAGGATTTGTTACACTTGGCTGGCTTCCATTAATAGTATAATATATCTTTGCTCTTGCTTATGTAGGCGGTGAATGGGATGCAGGAAAATATAAAACCTATCCTGCTGATGAAGATAACATCATTCCTAGAAATATTTAAGGATGTTTTGGCAAAAATAAAGTAATGGAGGAGGTGCTAACATGAGCATAGAAGAAATCCTTTCAGGTGAATCCAAGTGCATGGAGTTTAAAGAGATGCTGCCGGAGAAAAGCAGTAAATATATGAAGACTGTTGTTGCTTTTGCAAATGGACATGGAGGAAAGTTGATATTTAGAATAAGAGATGATAATCATGAAGTAGTTGGAATAGATGATGATTCAATTTTTAAAACAATGGATTCCATTACAAATGCAATTTCAGATAGTTGTGAACCTGTAATTATACCGGATGTAACATTGCAGACAATAGACGGGAAAACTATTATTGTGGTTGAAATCAGTGCAGGAAAACAGCGTCCTTATTATATCAAATCGCTTGGTATGGAAAAAGGCATTTATGTAAGAACGGCAGGAACTACCAGACCTGCTGACAACTACATGATTAAAGAATTGATGTTTGAAGGTGCAAATAGATGCTTTGATCAGACACCTTGTATTGGATATACTGTTTCAAAGGCTGATTTTAAAAATCTTTGTAGTTCTTTAAGAAAAACTGCAATAGAAAACTGCAAAACAGATGCAGAAAAAGCAGAAGTAAAGAAAGTAACTACTAATACTCTGCTGTCATGGGGTGTTTTAGCAGAACAAAATGGTGAGCTTATTCCTACAAATGCTTTTGCACTTCTTTCAGGAAATCCGATATTGCAGACAAAAATACAGTGCGGAGTATTTAAAGGAACGACAAGAGCTGTATTTGTAGACCGCCGTGAGTTTGCAGGTTCTATTCAAAATCAGATAGAAAAAGCTTATAAATATGTACTTGAAAAGATTAATCTTGGTGCAAAAATAAATGGATTGTATCGTCAGGATGAATATGAGCTGCCAATTGGAAGTGTACGTGAAATTATTGCTAATGCTGTTACACATCGTAGCTATCTTGAACCGGGCAATGTGCAGGTGGCTTTATATGATGACCGTCTGGAAGTCACTTCTCCAGGAATGCTTCTTACTGGTGTTACCATTGAAAAGATTCGTGAAGGATATTCAAAAGTGCGCAATCGTGCAATTGCTAATGCGTTTGTCTATATGAAAATTATAGAACAGTGGGGTAGTGGTATTCCACGTATATTTGAAGAATTTAAGGAATATGGTTTGAAAGAACCAGAGCTTATTGATTTGGATGGCGATTTCAGAGTGAATCTTTATAGGATAGTATTGAATACTATCCAAAACGCCACCCAAAGTACCACCCAAAACGCCACCCAAAGTACCACCCAAACTATCCAAAACACCATCCCAAATATGAAATTAACATATTTTGATGAGACAGTAATTAAAACAATTATGGAGAATCCAATAATTACACAGTCTGAGATAGCACTCGAACTTGGCTGGGCAGTAAATAGAGTTAAATATTATATTAAAAAATTAAAAGACAAGGGCATTTTAAAACATAAAGGAAACAACAGGAGAGGGATATGGGAAGTTCATTTAAAAAATGAGCAAATCAAAAAGTAATGGAAGTATTTGCATGGATACAGATGGACGTTGTATTTCTTGTAGCTTTTTTTAAATAGGACAGGCGTAATTAAGATTATTTTGAACTACGCCCATATTTACTAATTATTCATGATACAACAAAAGTGATGCTGTACATGGCTAAAACACTAGGCTTGTTTTATAAATTTGGTCATTCGTAGAGGAGTTTGGATTAATTTGTAGAATTTATATTATTGTGTAAACAATTGATGAAATAATAAAATTATAAGAAAATGGGGGAGTAAATATGTTATCAGGAAAAATAATAACTTTAGGGATCACAGCATGCAGCCCAGCAAACCAGTCACTTACGTTAATTAAGGAATTGAAAAAGCGTGGAGCACAGGTGCATGTAATTATGACGACAAATGCAGCCAATTTTGTTACACCGCTTATGGTACAGAGAGAGGCAGGAACGCCTATCCAGATTGAGCAATTTGAACTTCCAAAGGCTTATGATATGAATCATCAGTCGCTGTCATTTAAATCTGACTTAATGCTTGTCGCACCAATTTCTGCCAATACTGTTGGAAAAGCAGCAAATGGAATAGCAGATAATCTTCTTACTACAAATCTATTGTCAACAAGTTCACCTATTATTTTTGCAACTCATATTAATCCGAAAATGTACAGCAAACCAAGTGTACAAAGAAATGTGAAAACACTTAAAGAAGATGGGGTAATATTTGTTGAAAATAAAGAGGCCAAATTTCCAAGTCTATTTCCAAGCATAGAGGCTATTATTAAAACAGTTGAAGAAGTAATTGGTTAAAAATGATTTTAACCAAAATGGAGCTATAACTTAATATAGTTCCATTTTAGCTGAAGCAAAAGATTTTCTTCGTCTTAAATAAGAATATTTATTTGATTAAGTTGGCTCATCTGTGAAGCAGAAACTTTAGAAGCTGTGACAGTGTCAAATAAGCTTTTTATAGGTTTCCTAATTTTGATTTCACTGATTCAAGGATACTCTTAAATTTGGGCTGATCCTTAAATGCTGCAAATGCCGGATTTTCTGTGATTGCCTCAAGTATGCTTCTTTTAATGACCTTTTCATCTCTAGGTGCCTGGTTTCCTAAATCAAATTCTGCAAACCAATTATCAATACTATCAAAAAACTCATCGCCGTGTAGTTCAAATGAGAGTGACTCTGATGTGCATATATCCGCATATTTTCTTATCATATCAATTGCCTTATCCTGATTATTTTGCATTGCATAGCACTGTGCTGCTGTTAAATATATCTTTAGCATAACTCCGGGATGAAGATTGTTTAAATTGAAAAGCTTGGCTGTGGAAATTGTGCGCTGGAGTGTATTTTCAAACTGCTTTGGAACATCCTGATTTAATATAAAATAACTTGGCAATATATCCATCATATTAATTAAGTGATGATATATACCAACCTGTAAAACTTCTTTTGCCTTTTGTATATTTCCTGTCATCTGATATGCACTTGCCAGTATTACTTCATCTGATGGTTTAGGTTTCATTGTTCCATTTAGTAATTCTTGAACTTCTTCCGGATGTTGTAATATGAGATAACAGGCAGCTTCAAGTGAGTTTGCCTCATTTGTTACATACACATCATCCTCTTCTGCTCTAATTCTCTGGCATAAATCAATTACTTCATGAAGGACGGACTCCTGTGCTTCCTTACCCTTTGCCAGCATATAATGGTTCGTAAGAAGTACAGCCATCTGCACCAAAAGTGGAAAACAAGAATAGTATTTTTTTATAACTTCATGACACTTATCTAGAACTTCTTCAAAAGGTTTGCTGCTAAATTCACCAGCTAATTTATTGTAGAGTTTTTTTATATCATCCTTTGTCATTTGCGGCTCATATCCTATAAGCTCATCTATACTGATATTAAAATATGCTGCAAGCTGTGGAAGAAAAGTAATATCAGGGTAACTTTGACCTGTTTCCCATTTAGAAACTGACGCTTTGGATACACCTATATATTCAGCCAATTTATCCTGCGTAATGGCTTTTTCCTTACGCTTTGTAATAAGTGTTTTTGCAATATTAATTTCTTTCATATATTATCACCTCATAATGTAATTATACGGTTTTAATATATGATAACAATGGATTAAAAGTTGATTTTAGTTGATAAAATCAACTTACAGTTAACTTTGAATATTTCTTAAGCTCTGAGGTAATAAGAATAATAGTCACTATAACTGATAATATTTCTGCACAGGGTCCTGCATATAAAACTCCTAAAACTCCAAGAAATTTAGGTAAAATTATCATAAGAGGAACTATAAAGAAGGTCTGTTTACATAGTGTGAGAAGCATTGCTTTTCCAGGTTTACCTACAGCCTGGAAGAAAATACAACTTGTAAGTTCAAAACCTATAAACATACAGAGCATCAAAAATATCTTAAAAGATTTTAATGCAAATTCATTATACAATGCACTATTTTGACCAAATAGATTTACTATACCCTGTGTAAAAAACTGAAATATAATAAAGCCTATTATTGATACAACAGTTGCTATTTTTATAAGCATAAAATAGGTATCTTTAACACGTTTTAAATTTTTAGCACCGTAATTGTATCCAAGTATTGGCTGGCCTCCTATCGCTATACCTATTACCACTCCTAATAAAAGATCATTCACTTTCATTACAATACCTATTGCTGATATGGGAATATCACTGCCATAAATTGATTGTGCTCCATAAATTTTAAGCATATTATTGCTTACTATTATTATTATTGTTACTGCTGCCTGCGTAATTAAACTGGAGATTCCTAAAAGCATTACTGCCTTGCTCACCTTTACATCAAGCCTCAAATATTCTCTTTTAAACTTTATGTTTTTAAACTTTTTAAGGTAACTTAGAGAAATTGTGCAGGATAAGATTTGTCCTATTATTGTTGCTATGGCAGAACCTTTAACACCCATGCCAAAATGAAATATAAGTATTGGATTTAAAACAATATTTATAATTGCTCCTACTATCATAGCAAGCATTGAATATTCCGGGCTGCCATCTGCGCGTATTATTGAATTTAGCCCTGCTGCCAAAATCATGAAAGGAAATCCTATTAAGATTATTCTCATATAATCCAGTGCTACAGAAATGTTAGTGCTTGTAGCCCCAAAGCCCCACAGCAGTTTTTCCATAAAAATATATCCAACTGCTAAAAATATCAAACTTAAAATCACCATCAAAACAATTGCATTACCTATTGCCTTAGCGCCCTCTTCTTTGTTTTTTTCTCCTAATTTTATACTGTAAAAAGCAGCTGCTCCATCTCCCAAAAGTAGTGAAAAACCTAAGGCTAAAACTACAAGTGGAAAGGTTATATTTGTAGCTGCATTACCAATATAGCCTACTCCCTGACCAATGAAAATCTGATCCACAATACTGTAAAGAGCATTGACCACCATTGCAAGTACGCAGGGAATTGAAAACTTCATAATAAGCTTGCCAAGCTTTTCATTTTCAATATAGCTTTCATTAATTTTTGTACTCTTTTCGCTCAACTTACATACACCTCTTTCAAATTTCATATAGACATTCACGGAAGTTAGCAAACTTATCTACAGATATATATTTCTGGTGTGAATATCTACAATTGAAAGAATAATGCATACAGTAACGGGAGAGTCAACACTTATTTTATTGGAACTATAAGTTCAGTCACATAATTTTCTTCATCTACTGTGTTCATTATGTCCACAAGATAATTATCTACAGGCTCGCCGCAAATTTCATATCCATTTTCATAAATGTATTTATACAACTTTCTATAAGTATCTATCATACTATAATAACTTCCATAATGAACAGCAGTAACAGCTTTAAAACCTCCAAACTTTCTAACTAAACCATCTATTTCTCTTTCCTCAGACACATCTATACAAACTTCTATATCATAATCTTGCTTTTCTTTTTCTTCAAAATCAATACAGTTATCATAATACACTGCCATAGCATTCTTTATAATGTGAAAATTGTTTCTTTCAACTAATGAAATCAGCTTACAGTACCTAACTGTAAATTCTTCAATAGTACAAGGTCCCTTACTTCTGAGATAGGCAACATAAGAAACAGGTATTTCTTTTATCTCAATTTTAAATTCCTCATGTTCTTTCTTTTTCTTCTTACTTTCTTTTATAAAAAACTGCAATTTTGTTTTTAGCATTTTTAAATCGTTAATTTTATTATCAATCTCTATACATTTTTCATTAATTTTTCTTGTGTTATATTCTAAATTTTCTCTCCCCAAAAGAACTTTTATTTCCTTTAATGAAAAACCTGCTTCCTTAAAATGCTTGATTACAAGCACCAAAGCCAATTGATCATTTGAATAATATCTATAATTACTGTCTGGATCAATCTTTCTTGGTATCAACAGTTTTATTTCATCATAGTATCTGAGTGTTTTTATTGGAATATTGCATATTTTAGATACTTTTCCTATTTGATAAAGTTTTTTATTTTCATCCATTGTATTAATCAACTCCTCATGTAAACACAGTTAACTATATTTTACCATAATGGACATATGCTAAAAAAGGTTCTTTTCTTATTGAAGTCACTCCAAATTAAAGCTTTGAAAATGCTGGAGTTTATATTATACTTAACTTGATTGTATTTCAAATCTTCAATAGTTTTCATGGTGTATAAGTTCATAGAATAATTATTGTAAATATATATTTACTATGATTAAAGAAAAAGGGGGAAAATTGATAATGATTTTAGTTATAAGATTTAGCTCCATGCAAAGATTGTAAAGACATGGAAAAATTTTGTTTGGAGCTGCAGGGAAAACAATGTTAAACTTAATTTATGTATGTTTCAAAATGACATTTTTAAATCATTATGAGTAGTGTATAAGTTAATTAGCGACCCTATAAATTTATCAATTTAGTTTTTACATGTTTTGTTCAGTCTTTGCTTCATTATTTACAAAGTAAATGTAGATTGGAGCAGATGGCTTATGAAATATGAAAAGGCACAGAATGTATTACCACAATGTATAATTCAAGCAATTCAAAAATATACCGATGGAGGATATATTTATATTCCTAGAAAAAATGAAAATAAAAAATCCTGGGGAGAAAATACTGAAACCAAAAAGTATCTTTATATAAGGAATAAAGAAATTTTTAATAAGTATTGTACAGGAATATCTGTTAAAAGCTTATCTAAGCAATATTATTTAACAGAAAATAGTATTAGAAGAATAATCAGAAAACAAAAAAAGCATGGTTAATGTAAAACGGTATATTAGCATAAAAAAGTATGCTAATATACCGTTGTTTTATATAGTCACATATAATACAGAAATATTTATGAGCTTGAGCATTTATAGGATAAAATGATATGCTTTAAAAGCGGATAATATATTAATTTGGAAATACATATATAAAGGAAGTAAATAAATAATGAGTATTTTAACAGTTGAAAATATGAGCCATTCATTTGGTGAAAGAGTATTATTTAAAAATACATCTTTTAGATTATTAAGAGGAGAGCATATAGGTCTTATTGGTGCTAATGGTGAAGGTAAGTCAACCTTTATGAAAATTATTACGGGAGAGCTTCTACCAGATGAGGGGACAATTGAATGGAACCGCAAATTTAGCATAGGCTATATGGATCAGCATGTTGATCTAAAAAAAGGAAATACCACACTAGACACTTTAAAAAGCGCATTTTCAAAGTTATTTGATATAGAGAAAAAAATAAGTGACTTATGCAACAAGCTTGGCACTATGGATGAAAAGGAATTATCCAAAGCTCTCCATAAGCTATCAAATATGCAAGAAACTTTAGACAAAAATAACTTTTACAGCATTAATTCAAGAATACAATCTACAGCAGCAGGTCTTGGAATTAGAGAACTTTTAGATAAAGACGTTTCAGATTTAAGCGGTGGACAAAGGACAAAGGTTTTACTTGCTAAGCTTTTACTTGAAGCACCAGACATTTTGTTATTAGATGAGCCTACTAACCACCTCGATGAAGAACACATAGAGTGGTTAAAAAGCTATTTAATAAATTACGAAAATGCGTTTATATTGATATCCCATGATAACAGCTTTTTAAACAGCGTTGTCAATGTAATATATCACCTTGAACACAAAATTTTAACTAGATATCACGGAAATTATGATTATTTTCTCAAACTTTACGAGATGAGAAAACAGCAGTTGCAAATTGAATACAAAGAGCAGCAAAATGAAATCGCAAAGCTTGAAGATTATGTAAGAAAAAATAAAGCAAGAGCTGCAACTGCAAAACAAGCAAAGGCAAGAGAAAAAAAGCTAAATAAAATTGAAAGAATAGAAATTAAAAAGAACCTTATAAAACCTCGCTTTAATTTTAAAAGTGTAAAAATGCCGGAAAGTGTAATTTTTAGAGCCAGCAATTTAGTTATTGGATATGATAAGCCTTTAAGTAGACCTCTAAATCTAAAAATGAAAAGAGGAGAAAAAATTGCAATAACTGGAGCCAATGGTTTAGGAAAGACAACTCTATTAAAAAGTTTGCTTGGATTATTAAAACCTATAAATGGTGAAGTAGTTTTAAGTGACTATAAAAAAATAGGCTACTTTGAGCAGGAAGTTGCAGAAAGTAATACCCATACGGTTTTATATGATGTTTGGAAGACTTTTTCTGATTTGACCCAAACTGAGGTTAGAAGTGATCTTGCTAAATGCGGACTCACAAGACAGCACATAGACAGTCCTATTAATATATTGAGTGGAGGAGAACAGGCCAAAGTTAGATTGTGCAAGCTTATCAATAAACCAACCAATATATTAGTTTTGGATGAACCAACTAATCACTTGGATATCTATGCTAAAGATGAACTTAAGCGTGCTTTAAAGGAATATGACGGCAGCATAATTTTAGTGTGCCATGAACCAGAGTTTTATGAAGACATTGTAACCAATGTGTGGAATTGTGAAGACTGGAAGATGTGAGTATTAGAGCCGGTTAAAATAACCGGCTTTTTTCTGTAATTTATCTATATTATGTAAAAAATTATAAATCTATCTTGGTATCAATAATTGTCTCTAATTTTTTGATTTCCTCATGTGAAATAGTTCCATTTTTACTTTTAAAATTATCTATAAATAAAAGTAATTCATTTACTTTCATAACAGGAGTAGTATTTGTAGATACTTTTAATCTTGAACTCCATTTCCTTGTGAATACTACTATAGGTTGAATCCACAAATGTCCAAGTTGATTCTCTTTTAAATAACAACTCAAAGTGTATACATGTCCGCAGCATTGTTTACATGGATTGTAAAAGTTTTTATAGTAAACTCCTCCTTTTTGGCCAACTTTTCTCTGGCGCCAATTATGATCTTCTTCATTTCCAATAATAGTACCCTTCATATTTTTAGTTTCAATACAAAATATACCATTAAGGCCAATTACCAGATGATCAATTTGAGAAGTCCTATTTTTGTTTTTAATAGTTATATCATTATAAATTAAATAATCATTAGATAAGACTTGTAATTTATCTAAGACTTTTTTCTCGCCTTTTATACCATGGGAAAATATTGCTGCCTTATTCAAATGATATAGCAAATAAATTATTGGAATAAATATTAAAATAAATGGTGAATTAGATTTTGTCGGCATAGCTATAATTCTAATTATTGCGTAAATAATTAATAGTGCAATAATTCCTGTAAGTGCTTTTTTATAATGCTTATTTCTAATTTTATGAAGAGATTTTTCTTTAGTTTTTATTATTGCCATAATAATATCACTCCTTTACTAATAGAGGTAAGTGTATATATTAATTAATATGTGATAATAATAAAAATAATATTAAACTTTAAGAAGAGGAGTGAGATTAGATGTCGCGAGGTTTAGAGATATTTTTAATTACTATAGGTGGATTAATTACAATGGGAACAATAGTGGTTGTATTTATAAAAATTATGATTAATGTTACAAAATATGTGAATCAAAAAAATGGGTCATATTAGAATATGGATAAGTTTTTTAGTTTAACTGCATTATTTTCATGTAACTAAATCAGTAAGTTTTATTTAAATGAAATTTAGTAAAAAATAGATTCTTTGACGAAAATTGCACAAAAAGTAAATAATATCTTGAAATATATTACAAAAAGGTGTAAGATGTGAAATGATAATATATATACTTACAGATTTAAATAATTTTGGGACAGGTAAATTTTCATATAATCATTTTACTCGCTAATTTTGTGTATTGGATTTTCAAGAACATATTATAAAATAGAAGGGAAGCATAAAAATGCAATTTTTTAAGAATTTAAGTGTAAAGAAAAAGTTTATATTAGTATTTTCAATAGTTTGTGTGTTTATAATTTTAATAGCATCACAAAGTATATTAAGTTTATCAAAAATAAATGAGGGTTCTAGGAACGAAGTTATAATTATCACAGCTATAGCACTTTTAATTACAATTTTTATGGCTTACATATTAATTCAGAGTATAATGAAACCATTAAATACGATAAAATTATTTGGTGAAAAACTTGCCAATTATGATTTTATATATAAGTTTAAGAACACAAGAAGTGATGAATTTGGACAAACAGAAGCATCATTAATAAAAGCACAAAATAATATTAGAGAACTTATAAATACTATTATGGAAAATTGGCAAGGTATTAGTGCATCTTCTGGGGAACTATCAGCTTCAATTGAGAAAATAACATCTAAAATAAAAAATGTAGACCTCTCAACAGTAGAAATGGATAAAGATGTTCAAGAAGAAAGCGCCACATTAGAAGAAATAACAGCATCCATTGAAGAAGTTAACTCAAGCATGGAGGAATTATCTTCAAAAGCTGTGGATGGTAGCAGCAATGCTTCTCAAATTAAAGAAAGAGCAAAAGAAGCTCAGGTAAATGGCAAAAAAATATTGGAAGAAACTCATTCTATTTATGATGAAAAAGAAAAAAATATAATAAAGTCTATAGAAGATGGAAAAGTGGTAGATGAAATAAAAGCTATGGCGGATGGAATTGCAGCGATTGCATCACAAACTAATTTACTTGCACTAAATGCAGCTATTGAGGCTGCAAGGGCAGGAGAAGCAGGCAAAGGATTTGAAGTAGTTGCAGAGGAAGTGAAAAAGCTTGCAGAGCAATCAGCGGAAACCGTAAATTCTATTCAAGGTACCATAGTAAAGGTGGAAGATGCTTTTGAAAATTTGTCAGTAAATAGCAAAGAATTACTTGAATTTGTTATAAAACATATTAGACCTACATTGCATGAATATAAAGATTTAGCAAAACAATATGATGAAGATGGTCAATTTGTGAGTTCCATGTCCGAAGAAATTGCATCTATGTCCGAAGAAGTGGAAGCCACAGTAAACCAGGTTAGTACAGCAGTACAAACTTTTGCAGAAAATTCACAGCTTTCTGCAGAGCGTACTGGGGATATTAAAGGTAATATTGATGAAACCTCAAAATCTATGAAACAAATGGTACAAACGTCACAAAATCAAGAAAAATTTGCTCAAAAGATTGATAAATTGGTACATAATTTTAAGATATAAGAAGGAGCTCTTAATATTTAAAACGAACCCTTATGTCAATGACAATTAAAAAAAAGAATTTAAGTACCCTCATGTCATAAATGTGATGTGAGGGTACTTTTGAATTATTTTGAAATGTATAGATTTAATTTTATCCGATGATACATTTAACACCTTGTTCTTCCACTATTTTTCTTAATTGTTCCAATTTATCAGCTCCAGGGGATTTTGTATCCTTTAATTTATATTCTTTACCCAATTTATCATACTTGCTTTGTCCAAGATTGTGGTAAGGTAATATATTTATTCTATTTATCCCATTATCGTATGCAAACTTTGATGTATTTTGAATATTTAAAATATCATCATTACATCCTGGAATTAAAGGAATTCTTATTAAAATATTTTTGGTTTTTTGAGATAAACTGCAAATGTTACTCAATATCATTTTATTGGGTACCCCTGTATATTTTTTGTGTTTTGAATCATCCATTTGCTTAATATCACATAGGAACAAATCTACAAAAGGTATAAAAGGTTCAATAACCTTAAAAGGTGCATAAAGTGTAGTCTCAATTGCGGTATTAATATATTCTTCTTTACATGCTTTCAATATTTCTAAAGCAAAGTCATGCTGGCATAAAGGTTCTCCTCCAGATAACGTAACGCCACCATTTTCTCTAAAATATGAAATATCGCGTTTTATCGCTTTCATTACATCTTCAACTGTCTTTAAATCCCCCCAGGTAACTAACCCTTTATTCGGGCAGGCATTTACACAATCAAATTCCAAGCATTTTTTACATTTTTCCTTATCTATATTAATATGATGTTCACCTGTCTTCAATTCAGTAATTCCTTCTATGGCTTTATTTTTACAAGCTATTACGCAGGACATACAGCCCTGACACTTATCAACATGATAACTAATTTCTGGTAAGGTAGCTTGTCCCTCAGGATTTGCGCACCACCAGCACTTTAGTGGACATCCCTTCAAGAATACAATAGTTCTAATGCCCGGTCCATCGTGAACTGAAAAGCTTTGAATATCGAAAACTATTCCTGTTTTATTTGTTATTTTAATTCCCTCCTTTTATCTTTCAATATATGATTAAATAACTATTTTATACATGTGGGATGGAATATGCACATCCCATAATTATATTATCCAGTATTATTACACTGAGGTTCCGTATTCTGTTCTGGCAATAATCTCATCTTGAATTGGTTTGCCGAGCTCAACCCAGTATGCACTGAAGCCAGCAACACGTACAATTAAGTCACGGTAGTTTTCAGGATGTGCCTGTGCATCTCGGAGCATCTTGGAGTCCACTATATTGAACTGGACGTGGTAACCACCCTTACTAAAATAGCCTCTAATTAGGTCTACAAGGTGATGTGAACCTTCAGTACCTTTAACAGCATTAGGATGAAATTTCATATTCAGCTGTACACTACGCATATCGGTACAATCTAGTTTAATTCCAGAATTTAATAGAGCCATAGGACCATTAACATCAGTTCCCGGAGTTGCTGAAAGGATGCCATCGGTCAATGTTACACCTGCTAATCTTCCATCAGGTGTTGCTCCACATACACGACCAAATGGACCATGTGATGATATGGATAATGCTGCAGGAACCCAATGATAGCCTAAATAGGTTGTTTGTTTTGAAACTATATCTTTATAATGTTGCCACAAATGTACGAAAATGCTATCAACATAATCATCATCGTTACCGAACTTTGGTGCATCAAGACATAATTTATGAATCTTAGCCCATTTCATATCAATTCGTTTTTGTTCAAGCATCGACGTACGACTATCTGATTTCTCATAACCGAAGTTTTCCTTTAAAGATTGTTTTAATTCATCCAAAGTAAATAATTTTTCTTCAAATACACACTTTTTGATAGCAGCAAAGCTGTTTGCTACATTAACCATTCCTGAATTCAACAGGGTTACTGACTTATTATAACGGCATCCATTTTCGTCCATAGGCCTACCGGTCTTAATACAATCCTTCATCAACACCGAAGCAAATACCAAAGGATTTATTTCACGGCGCATTTCTACTGTATAATTCCATGAATCCATGTAAAATTTAAGATATTTTGATTCAACCTTGCACCATGTATCCCACAGTTTTTCATAACTATCTATTTTCCCCAGAGGATCATAGCATCTTACGTTTGTTCTTGGATCAACACCATCATTAAGGACTATTTCAAGAATCTTTGGCTCATTAAAGAATGCAGGATGGGTAATACCGTGTGAAGTTCCCTGTGTTCCGATTTCAACACATCCTGCTATAGCTACATCTCTTGCATCCTCTAAAGTAATATCTTCTTCGCTTTCATCGATTAGTAAATGTTGAATGCTGATGTCGTTATTGAAGAATGCTGGATAGCCGCCGCCACTCTTGCAGCATTCTGCAGCCTTCATCATCAGTTTATCACTGGTTTTTGAACTGACCTGTACCCCGAGAGTTGGCTGTATTGTCTGCATATTAATGCCAGCTTGTAAAATATCAAATTCTAGGTCATTTTCTGCTGGTAAACCATTTTTATCTACACCACCCACTACTAGGTGCTGATATGCATTTCCAGAAGCCATTGCAGACCATGCACGTGGTGCAATATATTCATTTCCTGAGAATTTGATACGTATCTGTTCCATTACTTCAATAACTTGTGCACGTGTTAACTTTCCCTCTTTAAGATCTTTTTTATAATAAGGGTACAACAATTGTCCCCATCTTCCTGGTGAAAGACCAACGACGGAACAATCATGTCCCACAGCGATATGGCCTATCCATGCAGATTGAAGTGCCTCCATAAAATTACGTGCAGGTTTTGCAGGAACCCATTCAAGCCTTTCTGCTATATCTAATAATTCTTTTTTACGTGTCATATCTGTTTCGGTGTCTGCAGCTATGCGAGCTTGCTGCGCGTAGTTCTTTGACCAATTTATTACTGCTTCACAGGAAATAATTGAGGCTCTCCAGAACAAGATCTTTTCCGCAACATCATAGGTAGTAGGCAAAGTATTGGCAATATGCTCCTTGCATTCCTTGATAACATTCTCAAGGCCGCGCTCCACGATTATATCATAAGCGGGTACCCATCTGCCTTCCATTATGGAAACGACACTTAACGGCCACATAGTTACCTTATAGCCATTATTAAAGGTTTCTGCATCGGGCATATTTTCGTTAATAAATTTTTCAGCTGCTTCATCAATACATTTGCCTTTCCAATAATTGCAGGCATCCAGAAGTGGTTGAACATCCTCATCTCTGATTGCATAAATTCCACACTGCTTCAAGCCTTTTGATTCAATATGTTTACGTCCGCCACCCATTCCTATATCGTATATTTTTTTGTCCTCAACAGATTCGCTATGACTTAACATAATCGGATAAAATTGCTGACTGTATTGCAGATGAACTGGTGCCCCACGTGTGTAACGTGTTTTCTGCATTACAATTAATTCATCAGGCAGAATTGATGGAGTAACATTTTCAAGTGCATAAGCATAAGCTTTAGCATGGCGTATTAATACAGGCTCCCCATCACATTCACGCCATTTTTCTGTAAATAAAACTGAAAATTCTGGATCCAACATAAGTCTTGCATCTAAATAACGCTGCTTAATTCTCTTGTTTCTTTCAGTTGAAGGTTGTCCTTTAACTTCACGATCAACAAACCCGGATTCTTCTTTTTCCTCCATAGTTGGTGGCCATGTAGGTGTTTGACTCTTTTTAAGTTCCATAAAATATTCCTCCTTAATTAAAATAGTTTGTATTTCACCATAAAAATTTGATATTACATTTTGTTATTGCCCATACATACTGAACATAGGGGATACTTCTTAATATCCTGATTTAAAAGAGCATACTGAAGTTCTTTTACTTTGTTGGATTTCCAGATGGTATCGATACCATCTTTGACCTGACCTAATAGCATATCACAATCAATGTCATAACAACATGGAGTGATACTCCCATCCCAGAGAACATTGAGTTTTGTAAATGGTTCTACACATAATGGCTGCAGTTTTGATACGCTGGCTATAGGCTGCTTGCTGTATAAGGTGATTTTACCGTTTCCATCATAAAATTTAGGATTCCGCTCACGGCTTAGAGGAATAAATCCAATATGATCTACAAAAGGACGGATCGGCTCAAGAAATTTTTGTGCACGTTCCAGCGACATCTGATTCCATTGGGGAATAATAGAAGATATTATAATCCATGCCTTTCTATGCAAATTCATTTCCTCACGTTCTTTATGTAGCGCTTCCAATCCTTTGCAAATATCTACCCAATGGGCTCCTTGTCTAACAGATTCATATGACATTTCATTTATACCATCAAGAGAAATTCCTATTACAGAAGGTTTTGCTGACAACAATTTTTGGCGGACCACTTTATTTATAAGAGCTATGCCATTAGTCTGGATTCCAACAGTACAGCCAGCCCGTTTTCCACTTCCTATTAATTTATCTAGTTGATTATGAATTAAAGGTTCACCCATAAAAAAGAGTTTAATGGAACCCCTCTTAATGATGGGGAAAGTAGTCCCAAAAATTAAATGCTGTACATATTTAACAAGTACTCTATTTTTCCAACCGCCAAGCATTTCATCAAAAATTGCCGTATCCATAAATCCCACTTTACGGGTCATCTTACTGCGAGGGCACATAGTGCAGTTTAAATTGCAGGCATTAGTGGGCTCTACTTGAAGAGTTAATGGCGAATCAGGAATTAACGCCACTATTGGTTGATTGAATGAGTTTATATGTATCCACCTTTTTAAAATATTTTCTGCACTCTGTTCTAGATTCTTTTCTCCAAGTTTATGGGCATAATGCTTTACTTCTTTAACTATTTGAATTGTATTTTTACCAAGCATATCCCCCCCATGGAGTGAAAGTTCTGTAATTTCTACCGTCTGTAATATTATCCGATTTATAAATAATCTATGAACCTTGCTTTCTTTATTTGCACTTAATGATTGGGAGATTAAATTTTGTAAATGTTTTAATCCGTTAGTTCTGTCACCTTTTGTAATGTAAGCCATTGCCAGACAATAGTGAATTTTGATATCCTCTGGATGTTTAATTAAGATAAGTGAAGTAAGTTCTATAATACTTTCATAATTTTCTTCACTATTTAGCTGGGATAATACTTTCATCATATTGTCTTTCATCATATTGTCTCCTTAGTACAATGTTATTTTAATCCATAATATAATTATTCTACATAATATTCTATAATCCTCTATAAAAAGAAAAGTTTTTAAGCAGTGATGTACCCTCTAAGTTTATTACAATAAAAGATAAATTTAAGTGATACAAAGTAGAACAAGGTATAAAATTTAACATGAAATTTGGAAATATATTTATCACATGATTTTATAATAAAATTCTAATCATATAGTTATAGATGCTTTTTATTAAACATAATAGGCAAACTGTTAAGTTATTTTTTAGGAGGAGACTATTTGTGAGATTAAATCATGGGATGAAGAAAATTAAAGTTATGTCATTGCTAAAATACATAACTTTAATATTTATATTCTTAACGATCCCTGTACTTAAATGTTCAATATGCAAGTCTAGGGAAAATATAAATAAGGAAGAGATAAGTGCAGAAATTGAAAAAATATATAATTTTCGGTGTGATGCTCTTAAAACCGGTGACTATTCAACATTGAATAATTACTATGATACATCTAGACCAAGCGGTAGATATGCATTGGAGCATGAGGTAAAAAGAGCTAAATACTTGAAGGATTGGTGCAGTAAAAGAAATATAGAATTTAAAGATATTAAATCTACTATAAATTTAAGAAAAGCTATACCTCGTGGCAACGCAGTAAGATTAGTTATTGCAGAAAGTTATAAGTTTGATTATAAATATAAAAATGATGAAGCTAGTCCATTAAATTCATTTGGAGTAGGTATACGCCATACGGCAAGTGTAGTAAAAAAAGATGGAAATTGGCTTGTACTTAGTGATTGGTACACTGATTGCTTTGAAGATTCTCTTCAACTTTATACAGCAGCATTAAATAATAACTTAAGTTCTTCAAAAAAGTATTTCAATAATTTCAGTAGTAAAAGGAAAATGGTTTATGACAGGAAAAATGCAGTGGCTTATGCTGACAAGTATTGTGGCATAGCTTGGGGAAATAGCAATAACTTTAAATATAATAGGAAGTATGATGATTATAATGGAGCAGGGGGAGACTGTACTAATTTTATATCTCAAGTATTGGGAGATAAAGAAGGAGGTGCCATGCGTACTAATGGTGAATGGCATCCAGGTACAAGAGCTTGGTCAAATGCAGATGGATTAAAAAACTATTTATTACACAGTGGAAGGGGAAGTGTTATAAGGATTGGAACTTTTGACCAGTTGACTGCTGCTATATCAAATACATCTAATGGAGTATTTAGTAAGTTAAAGACAGGTGATTTGATAGCTTATGAGAAAGGCAGAGGCAATATAGATCATTTTGCAATAGTAACGGGATTTGATTCTCACAATTACCCTTTGGTTAACTCCCATACTACAGATAGGTATCATGTACCCTGGGATTTAGGTTGGGGAAATAAAAATATAAGATTTTTTCTCATACACATGAGGGATTAACAACATTACATTTGTAACATGGGGCTGCTGCAATAAAAAATCTATAATGCAGCAGCTCTATAATTAAGGAAAATAACATAACAAAAATGTAATATTAATTATATATAGTTCAATTGATGATATAAATAGAATCATATAAAATAAGTTCATCAGATGAAGTTAAAAAATTCTAGCTGGAATAAGGAAAAGGGAGAATTGGAAATGCAAAATATATTAAGTGTAGAAAAAATTGAAAAGTATTATGGTAGTAAAGATAATGTAACAAAGGCTATAGATAATATCAGCTTTAAGGTAGATGAAGGGGAGTTTGTTGGAATAATGGGACCTTCAGGAAGTGGTAAAACTACATTACTTAACTGTATATCAACTATTGATAATGTTACTGTGGGAAAGATAATAATAAATGGTAGTGACATTACCAGGTTAAAATCAAAAGCATTGGACAAGTTTAGACAAAATGAGTTAGGGTTTATATTTCAAGACTTCAACTTATTAGATACTCTTACAGCTTATGAGAATATTGCTTTATCATTAACAATAAAAGGCGAGAAAATTTCAGAAATAGATGAAAAAATAAAATCAGTAGCTAAATATTTAGAAATAGGACAAGTATTAAATAAATATCCTTATCAGATGTCAGGAGGACAAAAACAAAGAGTTGCTTCAGCAAGAGCAATAGTAACTAATCCATCCTTGGTACTTGCAGATGAACCAACAGGAGCACTGGATTCAAAGTCTTCCAGATTATTACTTGAAAGATTTGAAAGTTTAAACAAGGAGTTGAATACTACCATACTTATGGTTACTCATGATTCCTTTACAGCAAGCTATGCTCATAGAATACTTTTTATTAAAGATGGAAGAATCTTCAGCGAGCTTGTAAGAGGTAATAACACTAGAAAAGAATTCTTTAATAAAATTATAGAAGTTATAACTCTTCTTGGAGGCGATGACAACAATGTATTTTAAGATAGCTATAAACAATATTAAGAAAAGTTATAAGGATTATACTATATACTTTTTAACACTAATACTGGCTGTTTGTATATTTTACAGTTTTAATTCTATAGATTCACAAAAGGCACTTATTGATCTAAAATCTTCAAATGCAAAATACATATCCAGGTTAATGGAAATGATGTCTGGCGTATCAGTATTTGTATCAATGATATTAGGGAGTTTAATATTATATGCAAATAATTTTTTAATAAAGAAACGCAAAAAAGAATTAGGAATATACATGTCTTTAGGTATGGGAAAAGGAAAAGTATCCAGGATATTAGTAACAGAGACACTTATAGTTGGAATTATATCTTTAATTTCCGGTCTTATATTAGGAATGGGGACATCACAGGTTTTATCTATTTTTACATTAAAATTATTTGAGACTTCTATAAATGAATACAGATTTGCTGTTTCAACAAGTGCTATAGGTAAGACTATATTATACTTTGGAATAATGTTTTTGCTTGTTATGATATTTAATGTATTTGTTATTTCTAAGTATAAAATAATTGATTTACTAACAGCAGGAAGGAAAAATGAAGATATAAAATTTAAAAATTCATTTACATATTTATTAGCTTTTATTCTATGTGTGGTATTACTTGGATTTACGTATAAATCTATACTAAAGATAGGTTTGGATACAAGAAATCCTATGTTTAAGCCATTAATAATCTTCTCGGTAGTAGGTACAGTATTATTCTTCTTTAGTTTATCTGGAGTGATACTATATATAGTAAATAGAAATAAGAATGTATATTTAAAAGGATTGAATATATTTGTAGTAAAACAAATAAATAGTAAGGTTAATACAAATTTTATATCAATGTCAGTAATATGCTTAATGTTATTTATTACAATACTTATATTATCTACGGGAATAAGTCTTAAGAAAGGTTTTGAAGTAGGACTTGAAAAAGAAGCACCTTTTGATGCTAGTGTAACAGTATACAATAATAGTAAAAAGGACAATTTAGAAGATGTATTAGCTAAAATTAATTTTAAAACAAATAAAAATGAAAAGTATGCAGCTTACAATGAATATCTTTCAGGAGTAAAAGTAGGGAATTTATTATCAATTACAGATGAAGATCATAAGGATGATGAGGTATCCTTTATTAAAATATCGGATTATAATAAAATGTTGAAACTGAGAGGAAAAAAAGAAATAAGCTTAAACAAGGATGAAGTTTTACTTATGTCCAACTATAATGAGCTGGTTAAGTTAGCTCATGAAAAGCTTAAAAGTAGTAAGAAAGTTAATATTAAAGGAAAAGAGTACTTGGTTAAAAACGATAAAATTATAGAAGAAAATCTCGGAAATGATATAGTGCAAGATACTTATTTAACGATAGTTATAAATGATGAAATTCTACCAAAGTACAATAAAATTTGTAGATCCATACTTAATGTGATGTATTTAGATAAAAATAGGCAACAAAATAATAAAAAATATAGTGAAATACACGAGAATTTATTAAATCACAAGTATAAGAGCTTAAGTATTTCAAATATGGATGCGTATTCAAAGGATGATATTTATTCTAGAAGTAAGAGCGGAACAACAGCAGTATTATTTATTGGAATATATTTAGGGATAGTATTTCTAATAACTAGCATGGCAGTGCTTGCTCTTGAGCAATTGTCAGAAGCTAGTGATAGTATAGAAAGATATAAAGCTTTAAAGAGAATTGGTGCAAACAAAAAAATGATAGATAAAACAATCTTCATTCAAACTCTGATATATTTTAGTCTCCCAGTTATGCTTGCGATAATTCATTCTATTATTGGCATTTCAGTAGTTAATGGAGAGATGAGTAAGTTTAATCAAATAGATATTAGATTTTCAGCTTTAATAACAGCGTTATTATTTATTGCAGTTTACGCAGGATATTTCTATACAACATATACAGGATATAAAAATATAGTAAAAAATAATATCTAATATTATAATAATTATTAGGGCTATTAAATTTTGTTTGCCAAAGTTTAATAGTCTTCTATATAGAAAGGTAAAGAAAATAATGAGAAAAATTATTATTATTGAAGATGATGAAGTTATAAGAGAAGAATTACAAAGCTTTTTAATGAAATATGGATACGAAGTGAAAGCTCCTGTAGAGTTTAATAATATAATACAATATGTTGAAAATGAGAATGCAAACCTTATATTGCTAGACATAAATCTCCCACAGTTTGATGGCTATTATATATGTAGAGAAATACGTAAAACCTCAGATGTTCCTATTATAATAGTTACTAGCAGAGATAGTGACGCAGATGAATTAATTAGTATGAATTTGGGGGCAGACGATTTTATAACAAAACCTTATAATACAGAAATACTACTTGCAAGGATGACAAATATATTAAAAAGAACATATGGAAACTTAAAAACTAATAATATATTAAATTACAAAGATTTTAATTTAAATCTTTCAAATGCAACGGTTATTTATAAAGACAAATCCTTAGAGCTAACTAAAAATGAGGTTAAGATACTTTCTTATTTAATAAATAATAGGGGAAGTATAGTAAAAAGAGATTTACTTATGGAATACTTGTGGAAAGTAGACTATTTTGTAGATGACAGTGCTTTAACTGTTAATATTAACAGATTAAGAAAGAAGCTTGAAGAGATAGGTATAGAAAATCCAATAGAGACAAGAAGAGGGTTAGGGTATATAATGCCATGAGTATAGGTGAATTTATTAAAGATAAAATGGTAATAATATCATGTAATATGCTGATATTTATTGTGTTATCAATTATAATGCTTGCTATTAATGTTAGCTTCAGTATAATTGTATTGCTTTTTTGCGTCTGGTTTTTACCATTAGTTTCATATATGGCCTTACAATTTATAAAATATAAAAATTATTATGATGAAATTGATAGCATATTAGAAAAATTGGACAAGAAATATCTGCTCCCAGAGGTAATAAAGGAAGCAAGCTTTATAGAAGGAGAAAAACTTAATTCTATACTTAAAGTGGTAAGCAGAAATATGCATGAGAATGTGAAATATTATAAGGATAGTCAAGCAGATTATAGAGAATACATAGAGACCTGGGTACATGAAATTAAGACACCAATAGCTTCTACAAAGCTGATACTTGAAAATAATCAAAATGAAGTAACTAATAAAATAGACTCCCAACTGGATAGAATTGAGGGATTTGTAGAACAGGTACTTTATTATTCACGAAGTAACAATGTGAGTAAAGACTATATTATAAAGCAAATTAGCCTTGATAATGCAGTAAGAAATGTAGCCAAAAGAAATTATAGAGATTTTATTCATAAGAAAATAAAATTAGATATAAAAGATATTGATGAAATTGTATATACTGATGGAAAATGGGTTGAATTTATTATAAATCAGATAATAGGAAATTCTATAAAGTACTCAAGTACTAAGGACCCAATGATAATTATATATTCAGCGAAGAAAGCTAATGTAGTAATGTTAACTATAGAGGATAATGGAGTAGGTATAGTAGATAGAGATATAAATAGAGTTTTTGAAAATGGGTTTACTGGTGAGAACGGAAGAAAGTTTAGCAAAAGTACAGGAATGGGACTATATTTATGTGAAAAGCTTTGTTCAAAATTAGGGCTGAAAATTAGTATTAACTCTGATATAAATAAGGGAACTAAAGTTACATTAATATTTCCTTTGTCAGATATGATTAATATATGCAA
Source organism: Clostridium ragsdalei P11 (assembly GCF_001675165.1). Taxonomy (GTDB): domain Bacteria; phylum Bacillota; class Clostridia; order Clostridiales; family Clostridiaceae; genus Clostridium_B; species Clostridium_B ragsdalei. The sequence continues at coordinate 177,931 of NZ_LROS01000022.1, read as the reverse complement.
CACTTGAAATTTGATCTAAAATATGTGTGGGAAAATTAAGGAATCCCTTAATGCAGTTTTAATTTTAAATGATATAATATATGATGTAATCAAGTGATTCTTAGGTTCAGATGGAGTTTGCTTATAAGGATGACTTTCTCCAGCTGAACCTTAGAAGAACTTATCCAGGCGCGTAGCAGTGCTTATTCCCCACTTTGATAGAAAAGCAGATATACCAAATCTTTGATTTGGTATAGTCGCTTTTGCTGTGTGCGATGGGGGTGTTAGCAATGGTAGCGATCGGATAAAATTAATTACTGCTTTGTAGGGGTGACAGTTAAGAATGAACATGGAACTTTTTAGATTAATAAACAACTTAGCAAATAAAAATTTAATTTTGGACAAGATAATGATTTTCTTTTCTAAATATTCGCCTTTCATATTTGTGGCAGTTCTTAGTGCGGTATTTATTTTAGGAATTGTAAAAAGGAATTCTAAATATAGGAAAGGTGCTGTTAATGCCTTATTTATTACTTCATTAAACTTAATTTTAAACTGCATTATCGGGGGCATTTATTATGTAGACAGACCTTTTGTTCATAATAAAGTAAATTTATTATTACCTCATACAAGTAATGCATCATTTCCAAGTGACCATGCAGCAGGGACAATGAGTATAGCATTAGGCTTTAAAAATTATAATAAGTCACTTAGTCTAATATTAACCTTTTTATCGTTGATTGTAGGATTTTCAAGAGTATATGTAGGTAACCATTATCCTATGGATGTTATTGCAGCATATGTAATTGTATGGATAACAAACTACATATACAATTTAATATTAAGAAGAAAAATTCAAAGTTTATATGAAGTAATAGAAAACAAATTCATAGCACATTTTGCAGTATAAAGTGATTCTTAAGTTCAGATACAGGTGTTAGCAATGGCAGCAATCGGATAAATTGATTTTTGTTGAGAACTCTATAGTTACTAATAAAAATTAAGGGTTATACTTGTATATGTGAGGTGAAAATTTTGCAGTTTGTAATAGGATTATTTAATCATTATGGATATATTGTATTATTAATAGCGTTAATGCTGGAACTTATAGCATTTCCATTACCTGGAGAAGCGCTTATGACTTATTGTGGATATGTTATTTATAAGGGAAAAATGAGTTTGATTATAAGTATATTAATTGCTTCGCTTGGAGTAAGTATAGGTATAACTCTATCTTATTTTATTGGAAGAATATTAGGATCAGCTTTTTTCGAAAAGCATGGACATTATATTCATATGAATAAAAATAAATTTGATAAGGTATTTCTATGGCTTCAAAAGTATGGTAATAAACTGTTAATTATAGCATACTTTATTCCAGGTGTAAGGCATGTTACGGGGTATGTTTCAGGCATTGCACATATATCATATAAAAAATTTTCAGTTAACGCATATATAGGAGCTCTTATATGGACGACCACTTTTATTTCATTGGGAAGTGTCCTTGGAGTTAACTGGGTAAAGTATCATCACCTGTTAGAAGGTATTTATTTATAGAAAATTTACAGAACAGTGCCTAAAATAAAACAAGAAAAAATTCAACTATCAGTTGTCTATTAATAGTGTACAAAAAGAGTACACTTAATAGATGAAATAAAATATAGTATTATGAAAATTTTAATGTAATACAAAGGAATATACGGCTATCATCCAAATAATAACATTACAGAATTGTCTGAAGATTGTGTTCTTTATTTGATCAAAATCCTGCTTTTTTTTTGAACAGTGGTACTAGTATTATTAAAGATAAACCTAAAGTTGGAAAAGCTATAAAAGTACCTCGAAACCTTAACTGGTATGGCTTTGGGTATAATATCTAATGATATAGAAAATTTCAAAAGTAAGTAAGTTGATTGGTACGAATTTTGCTAATGAAATATATGGGAATAAAAATATATGGAAATAAAATTAGGGGGAATAATAATGGAGAGATTTACGTTGCCAAGAGACATTTACTTTGGAGAAGACGCTTTGGGTGCTTTGAAAACGTTAAAGGGTAAGAAAGCTGTAGTAGTTGTTGGAGGAGGATCCATGAAGAGATTTGGTTTCCTTGACAAGGTAGAAGAATACTTAAAAGAAGCAAACATAGAAGTTAAACTAATAGAAGGTGTTGAACCAGATCCATCTGTGGAAACTGTTATGAAAGGCGCTAAAATAATGACAGAATTTGGACCAGATTGGATAGTTGCTATTGGAGGAGGTTCACCAATAGATGCTGCAAAGGCTATGTGGTTATTTTATGAATATCCAGATTTTACTTTCAAACAAGCAATTGTTCCATTTGGATTACCAGAATTAAGACAAAAAGCTAAATTTGTAGCTATAGCTTCTACTAGTGGAACAGCTACTGAAGTTACTTCATTTTCAGTAATAACTGATTACAAAGCTAAAATAAAGTATCCTTTAGCTGACTTCAATTTGACACCAGATATAGCTATAGTTGATCCAGCATTAGCCCAGACAATGCCACCTAAATTAACTGCACATACTGGTATGGATGCATTAACTCATGCACTAGAGGCTTATGTAGCATCAGCTAGGTCAGATATTTCAGATCCACTTGCAATACATTCTATAATTATGACAAGGGATAACTTATTTAAATCCTATAAGGGTGATAAAGATGCTAGAAATAAAATGCATATATCACAATGTTTAGCAGGTATGGCATTTTCTAATGCACTTCTTGGTATAACCCATAGTTTAGCACATAAAACAGGAGCTGTATGGCACATACCACATGGATGCGCTAATGCAATATATCTTCCATATGTTTTAGATTTTAATAAAAAAGCTTGTGGAGATAGATATGCTAATATAGCTAAAATATTAGGACTTAAAGGAACTACTGAAGATGAATTGGTAGATTCTCTAGTTAAAATGGTACAAGATATGGATAAGGAAATGAACATACCTTTGACTTTAAAAGATTATGGTATAAGTAAAGATGATTTCAATTCAAATGTTGATTTTATAGCAAAGAATGCTCTCTTAGATGCATGTACAGGAGCTAATCCAAGGCCTATAGATTTTGATCAGATGAAAAAGATACTTCAATGTATATATGATGGGAAAAAGGTAACTTTTTAGTATAACTCAATATGAACCTAATATAAACTTAATATAATTTGATGAAGCACCAGTTATTAATCCAATTGATAACTGGTGCTTTAATAAATATTATTGTAAAAATTCCACCTAGTCTAATAAATATAATGAAATCTTTTGGTTGGTATAAATTTTAGATTTTGGTTGAAGACATTGGCACTTTAATAAATATAATTAATTTTATAGAGTTTTTATTTTTTACTTGGAAATTCTATAATATGAATTTTTAGAGGTGGAAAAATGATTAGATATTTTTTACAAGGATTTTTACTTGGAATTTCTTATGTGGCTCCAATTGGTATGCAGAACTTATATGTAATTAATTCAGCTATAACTGCTAGTAAAAGAGCAGAGGCATTTAGGACAGCTTTTATAACTATATTTTTTGATATTTCCCTTGCACTAACCTGTTTTTGGGGTATAGGAACCATAATTCAAAAATCAAAAGTTTTGAGATCAGTTGTGTTATTGGTTGGATGTATAGTTGTTATATACATTGGAGTAAGCCTTATAAGAAGTAAGTCGGATATTGATAAAAAAACTAATGTAGAAAAAGGCTTAGTTAAAGTAATTATATCTTGTTTTGTTGTGACTTGGATGAATCCGCAGGCTATTATTGATGGCTCACTTCTCCTTGGAGGGTTTAGGGCATCTCTTTCTTATCAAACCTCTTGGTACTTTATACTTGGATCTTGCATGGCATCAATTTTTTGGTTTACTTCTCTTGCAGCTATTATGTCGATTTTTAAGCACAGTTTTAATGAAAAATCAATTAAGGTAATCAATAGGATATGTGGTATAATAATAATTTATTACGGAGTAAGACTTGGCTTGAATTTCATATTATCAAAGTAAAAGGATTTGAATGTGTATGTTAAGTATTGATTGGAAACCGGATAAAAAATCTTGTATTTCTATGTACAGGCAGATTGTAAATTATGTAAAGGAGAAAATAGGAAATGGAGAGTGGACTATAGGAGAAAAGCTACCATCACAGAGAGAGCTGGCAGAAAAATTTGAAGTAAATAGAAGCACTGTTGTAGAAGCTTTAGATGAGTTAAAAGCAGATGGCCTAATTGAGGGAAAAAGTAAAAAAGGTACCAGAATTATAAATAATACTTGGTCTTTGATGGCGTCTATGCTGCCAGGTAGTTGGGAACCCTATATAAAAAGTGGAATACACAAACCTAACCTTCATACAATCCAAATTATAAATAAGTTGGAATATAAGGATAATATAATAAGGCTTGGCACGGGTGAACTTTCTCCTGAATTATTTCCAAAAGATATGATGAAGAAGGTATTTAAAACTGTGTCCAATAACATAACTTCTTTAAGTTATGAAATGGCTAAGGGTTCACCTAAATTGAGAAAGGTTATAAGTGAGTATTTAAAAAAATTCCATATAAATGTGTCATCAGACTCAATACTAATTGTTTCAGGTTCACTTCAGGCTCTTCAGTTGATTTCAATGAGCATACTAAAGCCTGGATCTAGGATACTTGTGGAAAAACCATCATATATAAAATCACTTCATGTATTTGACTTTTCTGGAGTTAGTTTCAGTGGAATATCTATGGATTCAGATGGAATTAAGTTAAATGAAATTTTAAAAAATATAGATAGAAATACATCTCTTCTATATACTATTCCAACATTCCATAATCCTACGGGTATATTAATGCCGCAGCATAGGAGAAATAAGCTACTGGATTTATGTAATAAAGAGAGAATTCCAATTATCGAAGATGATGCCTATAGGGAATTATGGTTGGATGAAGTGCCACCTTATCCAATAAAAGCAAAAGATGAAAATGGAATAGTACTTTATATGGGTACTACATCGAAGTCAATGGCAGCAGGAATGAGAATAGGGTGGGTTGTTGCTCCCGAAACTGTTGTTGAGCGACTTGGAGATGTTAAAATGCAAACGGATTATGGTGCAAGTTCCATTTCACAGTATGTAACTGCTGAATGGATAGAAAGTGGATTTTATGAAATATATTTAAAAGAACTGAGAGAAAAACTTAAAATAAGGAGAGAAATTGCACTAAATGCTCTTGAAAAATATTTTTTTAACATAGCTAGTTGGAATGTGCCAAAAGGAGGGTTTTATATATGGTTAAAGCTTAAAAATAAAATAGACATGAAAAAACTTTTTTATAAATGTTGCAAAAATGGAATATTAATAAATCCAGGATATATATACGATTTTACTAAAAATTATAATATAAGGATATCCTATTCCTATGCTTCTCTTTATGACTTGGAACTAGGACTTAAAAAGCTTTCACAAATAATTAGAAGTTTATCCGATCGCTGCCATTGCTAACACCCCATAGTACACAGCGAAAGCGACTATACCAAATCAAAGATTTGGAATATCTGCTTGCACACAGCGAAAGCGACTATACCAAATCAGAGATTTGGAATATCTGCTTTTCTATCAAAATGTGGTATAAGCACTGCTGCGCGCCTGGATATGTACTGTGAGTAGGTTACATAACATTTTGTATAATTTTTAACAATTCTAAAAGTACTAGGTATAATCTTCTGTCTCATCCTAAAATACACCCATTTATTCTAAATTATTTACAAAGTAAGTCACCTTTTTTAATATTTTACCGAAAAAATTAATACTATTAATACAATAAGGTAACAATAGTACAAAAATATAAAAAAATAAACGGATATTGTCCAAATAACATATGTCACTTTATGCCATGAAAAGATTCTCTATTCGTTTACAATGATTAATGTATTAATATATTAATATTACAAAAGCGTCTTAAATCTGAAATTCGCATTAAGATGAGGCTTCTCATCAAATAACAATATAATAAAATAATTGGAGGTTTGTTTATGGAATTGTCAATGGATGCGGCTTTAGCTGCTGCTAAAAAAAAGGTAAAATCAAGTTTTTTTAAAAAAGGTATTGCAATTGGTTTATTTTCAGGAATTTCATATGGACTATATTCAGCATTTTTGACATTAGGTACAACAAAAGGAATTTGGGGTGACTGGTATGGTGCAAATACAGCAGGTTTAACAGCGCTTACTATTGCATATGTACTTGGTGCACTTAGTAGTGGAATAAATGATACTGCCAGTGCAGCTTGGGCATTAATTGCTGCAGCTGCTAGAGGCAAACTGGGTGATTTCTTTAGATGTCTTAATACTAAACCAGGTAGATTGATTATGGTAGCTGCTCTTATGGGAGGCCCAGTTGCTACTACAGCTTATGTTGTAGCTCTAAAGATGGCAGGTTCACTTGCTGTTCCGATTTCTGCCCTTTGCCCAGCTATTGGTGCTATATTAGGTAGAATTTTATACAAACAAGAATTAAACAAGCATATGATTGTAGGTATTCTTATCTGTGTTTGTGCAAGTGGTTTGATTGGTCTCCAAAGTGTTACTGGAAATGCACCTGCAGGAGCAGGATTAGGTATGGTTATCGCTCTTATCGCTGCACTTGGATGGGGATTAGAAGGTTGTATAGCTGGTTATGGTTCATGTATGGTAGATTCAGAGATTGGTATTGCTATTCGTCAGACAACATCAGGTCTTTCAAATTTAATTATATTTATTCCTATTATATCTATAATTGTAGGTAATAATGCAGGTCTAGCATTTCAGCTTACTGCTAAAGCATTTACAAGTGGTCCTGCTATGATTTGGCTTGCTATAAGTGGTCTTTGTGCTTATCTTTCATTTATGACTTGGTATAAAGGTAATAGTATGACTGGTACAGCTCTTGGTATGGCAACTAATGGAACATACTCATTTTTCGGACCATTCTTCTGCTGGATTATACTTGGTGTAATTTTCGGTATACAAGGTTGGGCAATGGCTCCTATAGTATGGTTTTCCGCTATATTAATGGCAGTTGGTATTTTAGTAATTGCTGTAAACCCAATAGATTTGTTTAGAAAACAGGAGGATTAATTGTATGAAACCACTTAATTATGCTATTTTAAAACATTTTACAAAAGCTAAAGAAGCTTGTGCAGATGACGTTATTGAAGCTTTAAAAGGTGACTATGGCGATTTTAAGGGACTTAAAAAAGGTGCTGTAATTGAAGCTTTAATGACAGCTGAAGCTAATGGACTTCTTGAAGAAACAAGATCTATATTGGATAAGTCAGGTGATTTAGTTGTTTACTATCATGCAAATGAAGAAGGAGCAGCTACAATTAATAAATACATTGATTAAAATTAAATGCTATTAGTACAAGAAAATAGCTATAGTACAAGAACTCCAAAAAACTAGCAGATATTATGCAGTAAAATATTGAACTTTATACCATGAAAAAATGTGTTATTAAGTTAATATATCATTAGAAAACAAAAACGTTTTCACTAAAGTCTAGTTATGAAAGAGGGGAGTTTTAAGTTATGTGTGAAATGACAGGAAAACCTAGTGCGGCAGCAATTGCCGCTAAAAAGAAATTATCATCACAATTTTTCAAAAAAGGTATATCAATTGCTATATTTTCAGGTATTATGTATGGATTCTATTCTGCATTCTTATCATTAGGTATGACTAAAGGAGTTTGGAGTGACTGGTATGGTACTAATACAGCAGGGTTATCCGCTTTTGTTATTACCTATGTATTGGGTGCCCTTGGTAGTGCAGTAAATGATTCTTGCAGTGCTATCTGGGCAATGCTTTATGCAGGTATTAAGGGTAAGTTTGGAGATTTCTTAAGATGCATCAATACTACTCCAGGCCGTGTAATGATTTTGGCAGCTCTTATAGGAGGACCAATTTCAAGTACAGCTTATGTTATCGGTCTTCAGATGGCTGGCTCAATAGTTATTCCTATTACAGCTCTTTGTCCGGCTATTGGTGCTATATTAGGTAGAATCTTATTTAAACAAGAGTTAAACAAACGTATGATGTTAGGTATAGTTATTTGTGTTACTGCTAGTTTCATGATTGGTAGTACAAGCATCACTGGAAGTGCTCCAAAGGGCGCTCTTTTAGGTATTGCTATTGCTTTCATAGCAGCCCTTGGATGGGGATTTGAAGGTTGTGTAGCTGGTTATGGTACATCTATGATTGATTCTGAAATAGGTATTACTATCCGTCAAGCAACATCAGGTATTTCAAACTTAATTATATTAATACCTATTATGGGTATGCTTGCAGGTAGTGTTAAGCTTTCAACTGGTCTTGTATTTCAGGCGTTTACAAGTGGATCTGCTATGATTTGGTTTGCTATAAGTGGTCTTTGCGCATTTGTTTCATACATGAGTTGGTATAAGGGTAATAGTATGTGTGGTGCAGCTCTTGGTATGGCTTGTAATGGTACTTACTCATTCTGGGGACCATTCTGCTGCTGGATAGTACTTGGTGTAATCTTTGGCAAATCAGGTTGGTCAATACCTGCTATTGGTTGGATTGCTGCAGTACTTATGGTATTTGGTATTTTGGTAATTGCTATGAATCCAATGGATTTATTTAGAAAAAAGGAGGATAAATAGTATGAAACCACTTAACTATGCTATTTTAAAACACTTTACAACAGTTAAAGAGGCTTGTGCAGAAGAGGTTATTGAAGCTTTAAAAGATGACTATGGTAATTTTAAGGCACTTAATAGAGATGCTGTAATTGAAGCTTTAATGACAGCTGAGGCTAATGGACTTCTTGAAGAAACAAGATTTGAAATGGATAAATCAGGTAACTTAAGAGTTTATTATCACGCACATGAAGAAGGTGCAGCTACAATTAATAAATATATCAAAGACTAATAACTTGAATTTCATAAGTTCAAATTATTAGTTCAAATAATAAATATTTTCAAGCAAAGGTAATCGAATCAAAATTGCATTTGCTTGAAAAAGATCCATACTGCGTAATTGCGTATAGAGGAGGAGGGTTATGAAATGAGGTATTATGGCGAAGAGGCATTAGGCCTTATTGAAACATTAGGGATGGTTCCTGCAATTGAAGCAGCAGACAAAATGCTAAAGGCTGCTGATGTTGAACTGATATCATATGAAAATATAGGTTCCACTCTTGTTACAATTATGGTAAAGGGTGATGTTGCTGCCGTTAGAGCATCTGTGGAAGCAGGAGCTGCTGCTGCTGCAGCAATAGGCAAATTGACAGCACACAATGTTATGCCAAGACCAATTAAAGGTGTTGGAGACATTGTTTCAGTACATGACATCGATGCATAAAAATATAGTAAAAAATATGGTAAAGGAAAGGAAAAACAGATGAGCAAATATGTGGCTTTAGGTTTAGTAGAAACATTTGGTTTGGTTTTTGTTTTAGAGGCTGCAGATGCAATGTGTAAAGCTGCAGATGTTGAATTAATTGGCTACGAAAATGTAGCTTCCGGTTATATTTCTGTATTGGTTGCCGGAGATGTAGGAGCTTGCAAAGCAGCTGTAGAAGCTGGAGTAAAAGCTGTAACAGATATGGGCGCTGAAGTTTATAGTTCAGTTGTTATTGCAAGTCCACATCCGGATCTTCAGAAAATCACCAAACGTTATACAATTGAAAATTTACTTCCTTAATATGTGGATGATATGATACCACCACATAAAATGAAAAAGTACAGAAGTACAGTACTTAGTTAGTAAAAATGAAAGGGAGAGTTAGAAATGAATATTATTGATAATGATTTGCTCTCCATCCAAGAATCCCGAATCCTTGTGGAAAATGCTGCACGAGCACAAAAAATGTTAGCAACTTTTCCGCAAGAAAAGTTAGATGAGATTGTTGAACGTATGGCTGAAGAAATCGGAAAACATACCCGAGAGCTTGCTGTAATGTCACAGGATGAAACTGGTTATGGAAAATGGCAGGATAAATGCATCAAAAACCGATTTGCCTGTGAATATTTGCCAGCTAAGCTTAGAGGAATGCGATGTGTAGGTATTATTAACGAAAATGGTCAGGATAAGACCATGGATGTAGGTGTACCTATGGGTGTAATTATTGCATTATGTCCTGCAACTAGTCCGGTTTCTACTACCATATATAAGGCATTAATTGCAATTAAGTCTGGTAATGCAATTATCTTTTCTCCACATCCTAGAGCAAAGGAGACAATTTGTAAGGCGCTTGACATCATGATTCGTGCAGCTGAAGGATATGGGCTGCCAGAAGGAGCTCTTGCATACTTACATACTGTGACGCCTAGTGGAACAATCGAATTGATGAACCATGAGGCGACTTCTTTGATTATGAATACAGGCGTTCCCGGGATGCTTAAAGCGTCATATAGATCTGGAAAACCTGTGATCTATGGAGGAACTGGTAATGGACCAGCATTTATTGAACGTACAGCTGACATCAAGCAGGCGGTAAGAGATATTATTGCTAGTAAGACCTTTGATAACGGAATAGTACCATCATCTGAACAATCTATTGTTGTAGATAGCTGTGTTGCATCTGATGTTAAACGTGAGTTGCAAAATAGTGGTGCATATTTCATGACAGAGGAGGAAGCACAAAAACTGGGTTCTCTCTTTTTCCGTTCTGATGGTAGTATGGATTCAGAAATGGTTGGCAAATCCGCACAGAGATTGGCTAAGAAAGCAGGTTTCAGTATTCCTGAAAGTAGCACAGTGCTAATTTCAGAGCAGAAATATGTTTCCCAAGATAATCCTTATTCCAAGGAGAAACTTTGTCCGGTACTAGCTTACTACATTGAAGATGATTGGATGCATGCATGTGAAAAGTGTATTGAGCTGCTATTAAGTGAGAGACATGGTCACACTCTTGTTATACATTCAAAAGACGAAGATGTAATTCGCCAGTTTGCATTAAAAAAACCTGTAGGCAGGATACTTGTTAATACGCCTGCTTCCTTTGGTAGTATGGGTGCTACAAGTAATTTATTTCCTGCTTTAACTTTAGGTAGTGGATCGGCAGGTAAAGGTATTACCTCCGATAATGTTTCACCAATGAATCTTATTTACGTCCGTAAAGTCGGATATGGCGTACGGAATGTAGAAGAGATTATTAATACTAATGGATTGTTTACAGAAGAAAAAAGTGATTTGAGTGGTATGACAAAGCAGTCAGACTATAATCCAGAGGATATACAAATGTTGCAGCATATTTTGAAAAAAGCTATGGAAAAAATTAAATAGCGTACAGATGTGTTGAAACATGGTAAACAATAAGTTTAAAACTCAAATAGTTAAATCTAAAATAATTATGAAAGAAAAGAGGTAAGTGTTTTGGATATTCGTGAATTTTCAAATAAGTTTGCAGAGGCAACTAAAAATATGTCTGCAGAAGAACAAGCAGCCTTAATGAAGATATTTCAAGGCGTTTCTCAAGAAATTACAAAAGAAGATAATGGAGTACCTGCAGCTTGTGCAGAACCTTGCACTAATAATGGAGAAGTTCCAAATGGAATGACAGAACGTTTAAAAAGAATAAAGGAAAACTATTTAAAGCAAAAGCCTTCAATAACAACATATCGTGCTAAGGCTATTACAAAGATTGCTAAAGAAAATCCTGGTATGCCTAAGATTTTATTACGTGCTAAATGTTTCCGTTATTGCTGTGAAACTGCACCTTTAGTAATTCAAGATGATGAGCTAATTGTAGGAGCTCCTTGTGGTGCACCTCGTGCTGGAGCTTTTTCTCCTGATATAGCATGGAGATGGATGCAAGATGAAATAGATACTATTGGAACACGTCCTCAAGATCCATTTTATGTATCTGAAGAAGATAAAAAGCTTATGCGTGATGAACTTTTCCCTTTCTGGCAAGGTAAATCCGTTGATGAATACTGTGAAGACCAATACCGTGAAGCGGGTGTTTGGGAACTTTCAGGTGAATCATTTGTTTCAGATTGTTCTTACCATGCAACTAATGGTGGTGGTGATTCAAACCCTGGATATGATGTTATCTTAATGAAAAAAGGTATGGCAGATATTCAGCAGGAAGCAAAGGATCATTTAGCAAAATTGGATTATGAAAATCCTGAAGATATTGAAAAGATTTATTTCTATAAATCCGTTATTGATACTACTGAAGGAGTTATGATTTACGCTAAACGTATGTCTGAATATGCTGCTGAATTAGCTGCAAAAGAGACAAACCCTAAGCGTAAAGCAGAATTACAAAAGATTTCAGAAGTTAATGCACATGTTCCTGCACATAAACCTAGTAATTTCTGGGAAGCAATTCAATCAGTTTGGACTATTGAGTCATTACTTGTAGTTGAAGAAAATCAAACTGGTATGTCCATTGGTCGTGTTGACCAATATATGTATCCGTTCTATAAGGCAGATATAGAATCAGGACGTATGAATAATTATGAAGCATTTGAATTATCTGGTTGTATGCTAATTAAAATGTCTGAAATGATGTGGGTTACAAGCGAAGGTGCTTCTAAGTTCTTTGCAGGTTACCAACCATTCGTAAATATGTGTGTTGGTGGTGTTACTCGTGATGGTCTTGATGCAACAAATGACTTGACTTATCTTTTGATGGATGCTGTTCGTCACGTTAAGATTTATCAGCCATCTTTAGCTTGCCGTATTCACAACAAATCACCTAAGAAGTACTTGAAGAAGATTGTTGATGTTGTTCGTGCTGGTATGGGATTCCCAGCTTGCCATTTTGATGATGCGCATATTAAGATGATGCTTGCAAAAGGTGTTTCCATAGAAGATGCTAGAGATTATTGCATAATGGGTTGTGTTGAACCTCAGAAAGCTGGACGTTTATATCAATGGACTTCTACAGCTTATACTCAATGGCCTATATGTATAGAATTAGTTCTAAACCATGGTGTTCCTTTATGGTATGGAAAGCAAGTTTGCCCTGATATGGGAGATTTAAATAGATTTAAGACTTATGAAGAGTTTGATAATGCTGTTAAGGAAGAAATTAAGTATGTTACAAAATGGACTGATGTTGCTACAGTTATTTCTCAGCGTGTTCACAGAGATTTAGCTCCAAAGCCTTTAATGTCCATCATGTATGAAGGATGTATGGAACACGGTAAAGATGTTTCTGCCGGTGGTGCTATGTACAATTTCGGACCTGGTGTTGTATGGACTGGATTGGCTACATATGCAGATTCCATGGCTGCTATCAAGAAGGTAGTATTCGATGATAAGAAATGTACTTTAGAGCAATTAAATCAAGCATTGAAAGCTGATTTTGTTGGATATGAAGAACTTAGAAATGATTGCTTAAAAGCTCCTAAGTATGGTAATGATGATGATTATGCAGATTTAATTGCTGCAGATTTGATCAACTTTACAGAGATGGAACATCGTAAATATAAGACTTTGTACTCTGTTTTGAGTCATGGTACTTTATCTATCTCAAATAATACTCCATTTGGTCAGTTGACAGGCGCCTCTGCTAACGGACGTAAAGCATGGACACCATTATCTGATGGTATCAGTCCAACTCAGGGTGCAGATTTTAAAGGACCTACTGCTATTATTAAATCTGTTTCCAAGATGTCTTGTGACAATATGAACATAGGTATGGTTCATAACTTTAAACTTATGGCAGGATTGCTTGAAACTCCAGAAGGAGAAGAAGGTATTATCACATTGTTACGTACTGCTTGCTTATTTGGTAATGGACAAATGCAGTTCAATTACTTGGATAACAAGACTTTGATTGAAGCACAGAAGCATCCAGAACAGTACAGAGATCTTATTGTTCGTGTAGCAGGTTACAGTGCATTCTTTGTTGAATTGTGTAAGGATGTTCAGGATGAAATTATTAGTAGAACTATGTTAACACATTTTTAAACATAGTATTCCATTGATTTTAAATTAATTTATCTGATGTCTGTATCTTGCATACTGCAAGGTATGCAAGAGGACAGGCTCGGTTAAAAATTCATCTGAACACCAAAATGAATCAAACAGGAGATTGGTTAGTATGAGTAATGCGAAGGCAGCAATGATTGAAAGAAAAGCAGTCATTTTTAATGTGCAAAAATACAATATGTATGATGGACCGGGAGTAAGGACACTGGTATTCTTTAAAGGATGCCCATTGCGTTGCAAGTGGTGTGCCAATCCTGAAGGACAATTACGAAAATATGAAGTTATGTTCAAAAAGAATTCATGCATTAATTGCGGTGCTTGTGTCTCTGTTTGTCCGGTTGGAATACATACAATGTCAAAAGGAATGGAACATGAGGTAGATCATAGTATTGATTGTTTAGGTTGCCGCAAGTGTGAGAATGCTTGTACCGAGTCTGCAATATCCATTATGGGACAAGAAAAAACTGTTTCTGAAATTATGGAAGTTATAGAAGAGGACAGGCAGTTTTATGAAATTTCAGGTGGTGGTGTCACACTAGGTGGCGGCGAGGTATTGATGCAGTGGGAATTTGCAGCAAATTTGCTTATGGTATGTAAGCAGGAAGGAATCAATACAGCCATTGAAACTTGTGGTCATGCAAAATTGGAAGCAATACTTAAGGTTGCTGAGTTCACAGATTTGTTCCTTTTTGATATAAAGCATATTGATCCTGAACGACACTATCAACTGACAGGAGTGCATAATGAGCAAATTTTGAAGAACTTGAAAGAACTTCTTAACCACAGGTATAACGTGAAGATTAGGATGCCCCTGTTAAAAGGCTTGAATGATAGCAAAGAAGAGTTTGATGGTGTAATTAACTTCTTGATGCCTTTCCGTGATTACAAAAACTTTAAAGGTATAGATCTGCTTCCTTATCATAAATTAGGCGTAAATAAATATACACAGCTGGGTATAGATTACCCAATAGAGGGAGATCCAAGCTTAAGTAGTGATGATTTGGATAGGATTGAAGGCTGGATTAAAGAATATGATTTCCCAGTTGCGGTTATTAAGCATTAATAAGCAGTTAATTAGTCAATATGTGTTAATGTGTAATTTCCCTGGTTTTATAAAGATTTATTAAATGACCTGTAATTGGTGTAATAAATAAAATTGATTTGATGGTGGAACATTAGAGTTTATGTTTCCGACAGTTGAGGCAAATAAAAGTTTCAGAGCCTTATTATAAGATTAGTGTTCCTAGCGGATTAGCCGGTGGAGCCCTAAAAAATGTTTATTTTTAAAATAAAAGTAAAGGGGGGCCAAAATGAAATTTATTACCGAAATTGATTTGCGGGATTTATATAGAAAAGAACCTTTTACAGATTATGAATTAGAACCGGGAACAAGACTTACGCCTGGAGCACGTCAATTTCTATCAGATAAAGGTATAAATATGTTTGACGATGGTCCTTACACAAAGAGAAATACTGCAAATAAAAAACAGACTGCGGAGAAAAAGCAGACTGTAGAGAAAAAACAAGCTGTAGAGAAAAAGGAAACTGTGGAAAAGGTGCAGACTATAAAGGAAAATCAAACACCTGCACAGCCCAAAAAGAAGAATAATTGGAAGAAGAAAAAACTTTACAGTAAGATGAAATCAACGGAAGCATTGTTCCTTATTACGGAAGAAGAACTTTTGAATAAGGATATCCTTTGGGCACAGAATGTTATTAGTTTAGGTAAGCAGTTTACTAAAATTAAGAATGCCATTCAGGGTAAGGGGTCCGTTGAAAATCTTTGTATTAAGGAATGTACAGCAATAAATTTTAGTAATTATTCACTTGATTTAGATGATTGCTTTGAAATTACAGAATTTCATATGCAGCTTAAAAAAGGCAGAGATATCATAATTTTGCATAGACTGCGCTGTGCTCTTAGAGAAATCGAACCATTTATTTTAGAAGCATATGAAGATAGTGAAGATGAGGATGCATTGTGCAGTGATACTATTGGAAAGATCAATCAGATTATTAATGCTTTGTCCCAAATGATTTGTTCTATTTTTGGAGGTACAAAATGTCAGAGAAAAATTTGACTTTTAAGTTCTGCGACCAACTTGTGAAAGATTTTGAACATGTAGTAAAACATCCGATTGTTGATAAGTCTTCTGTTTATTATACAGGAGTTGACCTGGGTACAGCATGTGTTGTCCTAGCAGTTGTAGATGAAAACTATAAACCAGTAGCAGGTGCTTATAAATATGCAGATGTAGTTCGAGATGGTATGGTTGTTGATTATATTGGTGCAATCAATATTGTTAGAGAGATGAAGCATGAGATTGAAGAAAAGTTAGGTACAGAGTTGATTTATGGAGCTGCAGCTATTCCACCTGGAACAGATGAATTGGACTCAGGAGCAGTTAAAAATGTAGTTCAAGCAGCTGGTTTTGAACTTACAAGTGTACTTGATGAACCGACGGCTGCTAATAAAGTTCTTAGAATTAAGAATGGTGCAGTTGTAGATATCGGTGGTGGAACGACTGGAATTTCAATTTTAAAAGATGGAAAAGTTGTTTATATTGCAGATGAACCAACAGGAGGTACTCAATTTTCATTAGTTGTTTCTGGTGCATATAAAATGCCTTTTGCAGAAGCAGAATTGTATAAACGTAATCCAGAAAACCATAAGGATCTTTTACCTGTACTAAAGCCAGTAGTTGAAAAAATTGCATCTATTATTAACCAGCATATTAAAGGGTACGATGTTCAGGAAATATCTTTGGTAGGAGGAACTTGCTGCCTGACAGGTATTGAGACAATTATAGAGAAAAAGACAGGAATTTTTACTCATAAGCCAAAGAATCCGATGTTTGTAACCCCTTTAGGTATAGCACTTAGTTGTACGCAGGAAAGTATATAGTTGGAGATGATTCAATATGGAATTTCGAATTATTAAATCACCTTCAAAGGGTACTATAGATATGCTTATGAGGCGTATGGGTGCTAATGTTAATAAAGATTCAATTTGTGTTGATGCGGTTGGTCTTGTGCAAGGTAAAATGCTGGACATGATTTATGCCGCAGATATTGCTGAAAAGGCAGTTGGTGTCACAGTAGAAGATATTAAAGGAAGTTGTCCACAGAATATGATAATGATTGCGATTTTTGGCGATACGTCATCTGTTGAATCAGCAATTCAGGAGATTAAGCGCAATGTTAAAAAGGAGAAAAATATATGTTAATAGCAAGATTAATTGACAATGTATGGGCAACAAGAAAAGCAGAATCACTTAATGGATTGAAATTTATGTTAGCAGAAGTAATTGGTGGAACTGGTGCTGGTCAACATTTAGTTGTAGCAGATATAATCAGCGCCGGTATTGGAGATAGAGTTCTTGTTTCAACGGGATCATCAGCTCGAAAAATGTTAGATGAATGTGAGGATATCCCGGTTGATGCAGTTGTTGTTGGAATTATTGATGAAGACTGCAATATAGAATAGACTCAGGAGGTACGAGAATGAGTATTCTTGATATGGTGCGAGAAGCTGGTGTTATTGGTGCCGGTGGGGCAGGATTTCCTACCCACGCAAAGCTAGCATCAAAGGCAGAATATATACTTCTTAATGGAGCTGAATGTGAGCCGCTGCTTCGTGTGGATCAGCAGCTGATGAGGATGTTTCCAGATGAGATAATTAAAGGATTTGAATCAGCAGGAAAGTTAGTAGGTGCAAATAAAGCACTTATAGGTATTAAAGGAAAGCATAAGGAAGTTATTTCTATACTTCGTAATAGAATTGAAGAACTTCAAGTAGGAGATTTTATCGAAGTAAAAGAAATTCCTGATATTTACCCTGCAGGTGATGAACAAGTTCTAGTTCATGAATTGACTGGAAGAGTTGTTCCCGAAATGGGTATTCCAATTAGTGTTGGTTGTGTAGTAGTCAATGCAGAAACAGCATTGAATATTTATCACGCTTCTATGGGAGTACCAGTTACAGAAAAATATATCACAGTTGCAGGAGATATTCCTAAACGTTTGACTGTAAAGGTACCAGTGGGTACACCTGTTATAGATGTACTGAAACTGAGTGGCATAGAAGATTTTGATGATTATACAGTTATTGATGGTGGCCCTATGATGGGACCTGTAAAGAGTAATGTAGATGGATATGTTACGAAGAAAAATAAGGGATTCGTAATTTTGAAAAAAGATCATCCTCTGATTCGTAAAAAATCTGTTAGCATAGAACAGGCGAAAAGAGTAAATAGGTCTTCCTGTGAGCAGTGCCGCATGTGTACAGATATGTGCCCTCGTTATCTTCTTGGACATAGTACACAACCCCACAAGATGATGAGAGCTTTGAATTATGCATTGAAGAATGTTGAAGAGCAGAAGATTGCACAGCTTTGCTGTCAGTGTAATTTATGTGAATTGTTCTCATGTCCAGCAGGACTTTATCCGAAATCTGCAAATCTCTATTTTAAAGGAAAATTAGCAGAACAGAACATAAAATATAAACCAATGAAGTCGGAATTTACTACCCGCAAAAGCCGTGAGTATAGGTTAGTTCCAAGTAAGCGTCTTATTGCTAGATTAGGTTTGCATGACTTTGACAGGCCAGCTCCTATGACTGAAGTTCAGGTAAATCCTGAAGAAGTTCATATTGCAACAAGACAGCATGTAGGAGCACCTGCAGTACCAATTGTTAATGTTGGTGATCATGTAGAACTTGGACAACAAATTGGAAAAATTCCTGAAGGTAGTTTAAGTGCTGCTATTCATGCAAGTATTTCGGGAACAGTTGTGGAATGTGGAAATGATTTTATTGTGATAAGGAGGGGATAATATGTCACAAGCAATAGGAATGGTTGAGTTTACAAGCATTGCTCGTGGTATATATGCAGCAGACCAGATGGTAAAGACTTCTGAAGTGGAAATAGTCACAGCAGGTTCTTCTTGCCCTGGCAAGTATATTGCCATTGTTCAAGGTGATGTTGCAGCAGTTGAAGATTCAGTGAGTGTTGGTGTAAGATTTGCAGAAGAATTTTTAGTTGATTCTATTGTTATACCAAATGTCAATCCGGCAGTATTCCCTGCAATCACAGGTGCAACGATGCCAGATGAAATTCAGGCTTTAGGAATTATGGAGTCTTTCTCCCTGTCAACAATGGTCATTGCTGCTGATGCAATTTTGAAATCTGCTGAATTGCAGCCGATTGAACTTCGTTTGGGAAATGGATTGGGAGGTAAGTCATTCTTTACTTTTACCGGAGATGTAGCTGCTGTTGAAACTGGTGTTGAAACAGGAAAAGCTATTGCAGAAGAAAAAGGGTTATTAGTAAATGCAGAGGTTATACCTTCACCGTCTGAAAGATTATTGGCATCATTGTTCTAATATATAAGAACTTTTATAAATGAAAGGATGTGAAGGAATGAAAAAATTAATTTGTGTAAAAGATGTTGAAACTGCAGAAAAGCAGGGTCAAAAAGTAGTGTATATTAATTGCGATACAATTGTTACTCCTTCAGCTAAAGATGCGGCTAGAAATAGTGGAATAGAATTCTCTACCGAAACTCCAGTTCCTGAAGTAAAGAAATCTTGTGAAGTAGAAGTTCCTTGTGAAACAAAAGGATCTTGTGAAACAAAACCTTCTTGTGAAACAAAAGCTTCTGAACTTGAAAAAGTTTTTGAAAATGGAATTGATAGTGAAATGATTTATAAAGTATTCAAGGTAATGATGGATAAAGGACTTTTGAATGGAGTGATTGATTTGATTACTAATAAGAAGCCTTATCTTGCTGAGACTGACTCTATCGGTTTGAAGATCGTTCGTGGCAGTTCAGTAAAGTATGAAGCACTTGATACAGGAAATCCTGATGATAAAGTATTTTATCAGGAAATAATCAATGCAGATGATGGTTCCTCAATGAATGCAGGATTTATTACAATTGAAGATTGTAAATTTGATTGGGAAACAGAATGTCAAGAACTTTACTATGTTATAGAGGGTACATTGACAGTAACAGTGGATGATAAAGTTTATACTGCACATCCTGGTGATTCAGTATTCTTCCCTAAGGGAGCTAAGATAGCATTTGGTTCACCTGACAAGATGAAAGCATTCTATGCTACATATTAGAATTTAGAATGCTTGACCAAAGTTTAGGAGGGTTAAACAATGCAGGCACTTGGGTTAATCGAAACAATAGGACTTATTGCAGCTATTGAGAGTGCAGATGCTATGCTCAAGGCGGCAGATGTGAATCTCTTAGAAAAGACATATGTAGGAGGAGGACTTGTTTCGATTGCTGTAACTGGTGATGTGGCTGCGGTGAAAGCAGCTGTAGACGCTGGTGGAGCGGCAGTTAGAAACATAAATGACACATTGCTTGTTTCACAACATGTGATTCCCCGTCCACATGAGGAATTAGATAATATAATTGTATCAGCAGTACCATTGAAAGATAGAAATATTCCAACTGTCGCTCCAGCGAAAAACCAATCAGAAGATGAAACAACAGTTGAAGTAATTGAAGAAGATACTGTAGAGGTTCCTGTTAAAATAGAAGATTCAATAGTAGAAGACTCAAAAGAAGAGAATTCAACAGTGGAAAATACAACAGTGGAAGACTCAAAAGAAGAGAATTCAACAGTAGAAAATTCAGAGAATGAGGAGCTTTTGCCAGAAAAAATAACTGATCCTTTGAAAATGGATTTGACTAAACTAAATAGAAAAGCTGTAGATAAGATGGTGCTTGACTATGGTTTAGAAAAAGCTATTGAGATTTTAAGTAAGTTTAAGGTAATAGAGCTTCGAAATCTCGCTCGTAAATATAAGAACTTTGGTATCAAAGGAAGGTCCATTTCTAAAGCAGACAAGAAGTTGCTGCTTATAGAGTTCAAAAAATATTATGGGCATAATTAGCCAGCTATAAAAATTAAAATATATAAATAATAAACAATGGAGGGAACACAATTGGAAAATTTTGATAAAGACTTACGCTCTATACAAGAAGCAAGAGATCTTGCACGTTTAGGAAAAATTGCAGCATGTGAAATTGCTGATTATACTGAAGAACAAATTGATAAAATCCTATGTAATATGGTTAGGGTAGCAGAGGAAAATGCAGTTTGCCTTGGTAAAATGGCTGCAGAAGAAACTGGTTTTGGAAAAGCTGAAGATAAGGCTTATAAGAACCATATGGCTGCTACTACAGTATATAATTATATCAAGGATATGAAGACTATTGGTGTTATAAAAGAAGATAAAAGTCAAGGTGTAATTGAATTTGCTGAACCAGTTGGTTTATTAATGGGTATTGTACCATCTACAAATCCAACATCTACTGTTATCTATAAATCAATCATTGCAATTAAATCAAGAAATGCAATTGTATTCTCACCACACCCAGCTGCATTAAAATGTTCAACAAAAGCAATAGAACTTATGCGTGATGCAGCAGTAGCAGCAGGAGCTCCTGCAAATGTAATTGGCGGTATTGTTACACCATCTATACAAGCTACAAATGAACTTATGAAAGCTAAAGAAGTTGCTATGATAATTGCCACTGGAGGCCCTGGAATGGTAAAGGCTGCTTATAGTTCAGGAACACCTGCAATAGGCGTTGGTGCTGGTAACTCTCCATCTTATATAGAAAGAACTGCTGATGTTCATCAATCAGTTAAAGATATAATTGCTAGTAAGAGTTTTGACTATGGTACTATTTGTGCATCTGAGCAATCAATAATTGTTGAAGAATGCAACCATGATGAAGTAATAGCTGAGTTGAAGAAACAAGGCGGATATTTCATGACAGCTGAAGAAACTGCAAAAGTTTGCAGTATACTTTTTAAGCCTGGTACACACAGTATGAGTGCTAAGTTTGTAGGAAGAGCTCCTCAGGTTATAGCAGCAGCTGCAGGTTTCTCAGTTCCAGAAGGAACAAAAGTTTTAGTAGGAGAACAAGGCGGAGTTGGTAATGGTTACCCTCTATCTTATGAGAAACTTACAACAGTACTTGCTTTCTATACAGTTAAAGATTGGCATGAAGCATGTGATCTTAGTATAAGATTACTTCAAAATGGTCTTGGACATACTATGAACATTCATACAAATGACAGAGACTTAGTAATGAAGTTTGCTAAAAAACCAGCATCCCGTATATTAGTTAATACTGGTGGAAGCCAAGGAGGTACTGGTGCAAGCACAGGATTAGCACCTGCATTTACATTAGGTTGTGGTACATGGGGAGGAAGCTCTGTTTCCGAAAATGTTACTCCATTACATTTAATCAATATAAAGAGAGTTGCATATGGTCTTAAAGATTGTTCTACATTAGCTGCAGATGATACAACTTTCAATCATCCTGAACTTTGTGGAAGCAAAAATGACTTAGGATGCTGTGCTACAAGCCCTGCAGAATTTGCAGCAAATAGCAATTGTGCTAGCACTGCTGCGGATACTACTGATAATGATAAACTTGCTAGACTCGTAAGTGAATTAGTAGCTGCAATGAAGGGAGCTAACTAAAATGGACAAGTACGAAGCTGTTATAAAGCTTTTATTGGAAGCTGTTCAAGGTAATCAGTCTTCTACAGAGACAAAACAAGATACAAATGAAATCCCAGTTGGAGTTTCAAATCGTCATATTCACCTTTCACAAGCAGATTTTAACATCTTGTTTGGAGAAGGATACCAGGTAACAAAGATAAAGGATTTAGCACAGCCAGGACAGTATGCTTGTAAAGAAACAGTAACAGTATGTGGACCAAAGGGAGCTATCGAAAAAATTAGAATCCTTGGACCATTACGTAGTAAGACACAGGTAGAAATCCTAAGAGGAGATTCTTTCAAATTGGGAGTAGCTCCAGAAGTAAGGATGTCAGGTGATTTACACGGAACACCTGGAATTACCATAATAGGACCAAAGGGATCTGTTCAAATAAAGGAAGGTGTGATTGTTGCACAAAGACACATTCACATGACTCCTGCAAATGCACAACATTTTAATGTGCATGATGGACAGACAGTAAGTATTAAAGTTGATGGACCACGTGGTGGAATCTATAATAATGTTGCTATCAGAGCAAATGATACTTCAGCTTTAGAGTGCCATATTGACACAGAGGAAGCAAATGCTATGTGTGTTGGCAACTCATCAAAAATTACAATAGTAAAATAGTAAAATTATAAATCATAAAATAACAGTATTTGGAGAGGAGAAATAAAAATGAAATCTGATGCATTAGGAATGATTGAAACAAAGGGGTTAGTAGGTTCTATAGAGGCTGCAGATGCAATGGTAAAGGCAGCTAACGTTAACTTAATAGGAAAAGAACATGTTGGTGG
This sequence comes from Clostridium ragsdalei P11, assembly GCF_001675165.1. GTDB lineage: Bacteria > Bacillota > Clostridia > Clostridiales > Clostridiaceae > Clostridium_B > Clostridium_B ragsdalei. Next base: position 154,672 of record NZ_LROS01000022.1, on the reverse strand, counting down.
CGGTCTTGTAACAGTAATGGTAAGAGGAGATGTAGGAGCTGTAAAAGCAGCTACTGATGCTGGTGCTGCTGCAGCACAACGTGTTGGAGAATTAATTTCTGTTCATGTTATTCCTCGTCCACACGTTGAAGTTGAAACTATCCTTCCTAAAACTGGTTTAAAGGAAGACTAATATTAGAAAATATAGGGTATAAGATACAAAGTACAAAATAGAAAAAAATAAATTATAAACTAGGAGGAAATAAAAATGAAATATGATGCATTAGGAATGATTGAAACAAAAGGTTTAGTAGGTTCAATTGAAGCTGCAGATGCAATGGTTAAGGCAGCTAATGTTTATTTAATAGGTAAAGAACATGTTGGTGGCGGTCTTGTAACAGTAATGGTAAGAGGAGACGTAGGAGCTGTAAAGGCAGCTACTGATGCTGGTGCTGCTGCAGCACAACGTGTTGGAGAATTAGTTTCTGTTCATGTTATTCCTCGTCCACACGTTGAAGTTGAAACTATCCTTCCTAAAACTAATTTAAAGGAAGATGAAAAGTAGATTACAGTTTACCGTTTAAATGCATATGAAAAGATGACTTTGAAATAAGTCAGGTGTGATATGGTAGATAGTTAAAAGTAATAGTTTGTTTAGGGAACGTATCTAGATTGTGTAAATTAAATCGAGGTACGTTCCTTATTTGCTCTTTAGAAAATTGTATTATCAGAAAATATAATTAAAGCGCCAATTATACAATTGGCGCTTTAATTATATTTAACTGCCCATTCAACAGGGAACAGTTCAAATATTAATCTTTCCTATGAAATTAACTACACACAATTTAGTCATCTTGCATTGACATAAGCGTATGTTTTCTATAGGCTTGAGGAGTCATATTCATCTCCGCACAAAATACCCTGTTAAAATAAGATGGATCTGAAAAGCCGCATTCTGATGAAATTCGATAAGCACGGTAATTAGTTGTTTTTAATAATCTACAGGCATATTGAATTCTCAGATTAATTACATACTTTGAAAATGAGACACCCAGTTCCTTTTTAAAGACACGGCTAAAATATTTTGGATTCAAAAACACTGTAGAGGCAACTATTTGTAAAGTTATTTTTTCCCTAAAATGTTCTTTAATATATTTTATAGACTTTTCAATAAAGTATTGCTGAGATTCTTTGGATTCTGGGTTCTTTTCTTCAGTATTTTTATCTACTACTATGTTACAATCAGCTGAGGAGTCCAGCATTTTCCGAAAAACTTGTTTGATAATGTTAGGTTTTACGGGTTTTAATAGGTATTCAAAAACCCGGAGACTGATTGCTTTCTGTGCATAGGAAAAGTCTGAGTGAGCAGATAAAATTGTAATAAGCGCATTGGGTAGAAATTTCCTGATCTCTTCAATAGTACTAAGACCGTCCAATTCAGGAATCATTACATCCATCATGATAATATTCGGATGATATTGTTTGGCTAGTTTAATAGCTTGAACACCGCTTTCACAAGTCAGTAATACATCTTCTGGAAAAAGTTCTTCAAGTACAATTGATTTAAGAAATTCTTGTTCAAGTATTTCATCTTCTACAATCAATATTATGCTCATTGTTATCACCTCACAATAGGTTCTGCAGGAATTGTGATGGTAACGGTACTTCCACTGAAATCAGATTTTACAATTTTCAATCCATATTGTTTTCCGTAATATCGTTTTAAACGTTTATCTGTACTTTGAAAACCTAGGCCAGATTTATTTTCGCATTGTTGTATGCTAAGCAAAACATCCTTTGGGAAACCATTTCCGTTATCCATGATGGAAATAACCACTTCCTCTTTATATTTTTCTGCATAAATACTTATTTTGCCTCCATCTCGCCTTGGGGTTATTCCATGAATTACAGAGTTTTCAACAATAGGTTGGATGATCATATTGAGAATTCTATAAGACTTAAGATCTTCTGAAATATTAATATCATATTCCAGACGAGTTTTGAATCTTACTTTTTGAATATATAAATATTTCTCAATATTATTAATTTCAGCACCGATGGTATGAAGTTGGTTACCCTGCTTTAAATTATACCGCAGCAAATCAGAAAGGCAATAAATAAGCTCTTCTGTTTCGCTGGAATGCTCAAAATAAGCTACACGAGCAATACAATTTAAAGTGTTAAACAAAAAATGAGGATTAACAACTAGAGACATATTTTTTGATTCTAGATCAATGATCTTTTTCTCTAATATTTCCTTCTCAATTGACAACCTTTTCACATCCTGATGGGACAGCTCAGTGCTTTCTGATAAATCAAGAGAAATGTTTTTAGCAATTTCGCAGCATAATCGCTCGTATACTTTAATTTTATTTGATTCTACGGATTTTAGTGAGAAAATCGACTTAGCGATAAACTCTAGTTCCTCAGCCTTAGTTTCTTTGGGAGACTGGATATTAATCATATACTTTTTGTATTCATTATCCTTCAAATATACTTGTATACCAGCCATATAACCTACAGTTTTATTGTCTACTGTGATCGGAAAAATCATATTTTCGAGACCATGTCGGCATACAAATCTACCTTCCTTGCCAGATTGTAATCGACATTGGTAGTCAGGACATACATGAGACTCTCTTTCCTGACATACATGAGTACAAAAATCTGGGGATGGAATAAATTCAAGTAAAATATCCCCATTTATATCTACCAAAAACAAAGGTACATCTGATAGGGCTAAAATACCACTATAGCGGCTATATAACTTTGAGGTTATAAATTTTTTAAGTGGATTATCAGTTTTATTCATCCTTATAACACCCGTCTCCTGACCTATAGTTTATACTCAAAAAAAGAAATTAATTAGATTCTAGTGTATTCTTTTTTTTATATTATATTATATAAAAATATAAAAGTAAACAATATTTTATACTTTTTCACAGTTCTTTGTCATATATTGTCAAAAAAAGAAGATAAATATAAAACCTTTAGACTCCAATTTTTTCTGATTTCAAGTAATATATTAAATTTTTACTATAAGCACTAAGACATAATTTAAAAACTTTGCTAAGCAAAGTTTCACAGGTTAAGAATTAATAATGAAGAATTAATAGTGAAAGATGATTTTTAACTGTCGCAAAAAATCTTTAAGTTTATATAAATCAGCAATATTTCGCTTTAGCGAAACGAGTGATGAAAAGCTTAATCAAAGATTTTTTGTAGTGTAACGGAAAAAATTCACATTAACTATTAATTCTTCATTCTTAACTATTAATTAAAAATATTGTGTCGCAATATTTTTAAATTGCGAAAGTTGAGATACTTATTAATAGCATTTTTGATAAATATGTATCAGTTCTTCTTTAGAAGGTTTTCTAGGATTAGTTGGAGTGCATCTATCTTGCATTGCTGTTTCTGCCATATGATTTAGAGCACCTTGAAAATCGTCTTCTTTAATTCCAAGAGCTCGAATATTATCTTCAACACCTAGGGATTTTATTAATTTATTTACAGCTTCGATAAAACTTACAGCGCCTTCACGAGTTGTTCGAGCTGGAAGGTGTAGAACTGATGCTAGTTTTGCGTATTTTTCCATAGCATGATCGTTTGCATTTCCCACTAAGCTAGCATTGTATTCCATTACTGCATTAAGTAAAAGTGCATTGGATCGGCCGTGAGGAATGTGAAAAGATCCACCCATAGCATGAGCCAAGCTGTGATTAATTCCAAGACCAGCATTTGTAAATGCTATTCCTGCTATACAAGAAGCGTTTTGAACATGATCTCGAGCTTCAGAATCTTTACTATCGTTATAAATTTTTGGAAGATTCTCAAAAATCAATTTAACTGCTTTTTCAGCAAGAGCGTCTGTAAAGTCAGTTGCTTTTTTGGAAACATAGGCTTCAATAGAATGAACTAGAACATCTATACCAGTATCTGCTACAATACGTTGAGGCAGACCATCAATACAACTAGAGTCAAGTATTGCAACGTCTGGTGCAATAAAATCATCTACAATGCATACCTTTTCTTTCTGAGAAGTAATAACAGTAAAGTTTGTTACTTCAGAGCCTGTTCCACTTGTTGATGGAATTGCAATAAACAGGGGCTTTTTCATTTCCTGGCCCATTGCTTTTCCTAAATTACATGCAAAATACATTATTCCTTTGGCGGTATCAATGCTGGAGCCTCCACCTAGTGCAACGAGAACATCTGCATCGCTTTTGTTGTACAATTTCATTGCATCTGCAATTACATTGACATCTGGATCAGGGTGTACTCCCGTAAAAACAACGGAACTTATTCCGGCTTTACTTAGGGAATCTATTACTTTTTGAAGATATCCAAGTTTTCCCATAATGGCATCTGCAACAATAAATGCTCGAGAGCCAGTAACCTGCTCTAAAAGTTGTATGGATTCCCTATTAAAATAAATCTTGGATTTCAAATTAAAATTTTCAAACTTGTCTTCCATGATTTTCCCTCCTATTCTTTCTACAGTTACTTTTTACAAATTTTTAATAAACTTTGTTATTTTTTTAATAAATGCTTTCACAATTATCACTTTACATGGTATCATACAAAGCGGATAGTATATTGTAAATTCAATATATAGTTTTAGCACTATTGTATCCAGTTAGAAATTGATATGGTACAATATTGTTTTTATTGAACAATATCTACTTCAAAATATGATTTGATATAGCACTTTTTTAAAGTTACAATTAATATTGCTATTAGAATATATATAATTTGTGAAAAAGGTGTGAAATATTTAATAAAGCTTCTAATAGAAAGCAATATGTTGATTTTTGGGAGTATTATTGTTATAATTAACTTCAGAATTGGTATCGTCAGAAAGTTATAAACCGGTGTTAGTTGGCTGCTTGTGTTTTTTATTGACAAAACAAAAGATTGAAATATGTGTGGTGGATTATTTATGAAGATGGAAGAATTAGTACAAAAAAAGCTGTGTCTTGTTTTTAACGATGACAGTATAATGTTTGATAAATCTCGTTTTGCAGGTGGACTTACCAATTACAACTATATTATGAATATCAATGGAAAACAGTACGTTGTCCGACAACCGGGTGCCATGACCAATCTGATGATTGATCGTAAAATTGAAAGTGTTAATGATAAAATAGCAGCAGAGCTTGGTTTGAATTCTGAGTGTATTTATTTTGATGAGGATAGTGGAATTAAAATTAGCGTATATATTGAAAATAGCAAAAATATTGCTCAAGCTGATCCATGTTCTCCTACAACTCTGAGATCTGTTTCTACTCTCATGAAAAAAACTCACTCTAGCAAAAAGTGTTTTTCTAATTCATTTAATTGGAAGATGGAGTTAAATAAATACGAAAATATAATTCAAAAGCTTAATGGTGATTTTTTCTTTGACTATGCTACATTAAAAAAACAATTGCTTGATTTTATGGAAAAGAATATTAAAAAAACTATTTCTGTTCCATGCCATAATGACACAGTTCCTGAAAACTTTATTATTGATGGTAAAGGAAAGACCTACCTTATAGATTGGGAATATTCTGGAATGAATGATCCAAGTTGGGATGTAGCTTCATATATTCTTGAATCTAAATTAACCGAAGAAGCAATTCAATATCTTCTTGTTGACTACTATGGCCAATTTCCGGTACATGAAGAAATAGTAAAAATAAAAAGTTATATGGTAGCACAGGATTTACTTTGGATGGTATGGGCTATGATTAGACACTACAGTGGAGATGATTTTCTTGATTACTGCTGTTTTAGATATGAACGATTTCAAAGAAATGTGAAGGCAATAACAAACTCATCAGATTATTCCATTGCTGATATGGTAAAGAATTGTGAATAGAAAACGTTCATTAATAAAGTGAAAGTTTATTAATATGAGTTAAAGAAGCTTTTAAACATAATTAAAAGTTTGTACTATCAGTACATATGTACTGATAGTACAAACTTTAATAAGTTATAATGTATTAAAGTGGTTATTAATTACTATTATTTTGCATAATCTTTAAGAATTTCATAAGTATAATCTATTATCTCATCGCAAGATACACCTTTTTGTTTTAATTTAGAGCATTCAAAAGTTCCATACTTTTCTGTTACTTTGTTCATTATTTCTTTTGCAATTTTTCTAGATTCATTTTGTACAGAAGACTCGTTTCTTCCTTTTACGGAACCCATAGCCATAAGTGCTCCAGTAACAGCACCGCAAGTACTTTGTACGGCCATGCCAAGTCCAAACGGACTTGCAATTGATACAGGAATGTTTAAATTGTTGTCTCTGTTAAAAGCCTTGATTATAGATTCTGCACAATTAAATCCCTCTTTATGAAATTGTGACGCATTATTCATAATTTTCACCCCTTGTTTTATATAAATTCTAAATATTCGTAAATTACATTAATAATTATAATATACGTATTTTTTATTGATGTCAAATGATATCAAATGATATAATCTATTTTATAGAATATATTTAGTATAGTATTATAAGAGGATTCTTTTTAACTATAAAATGATAAATACTGAAAATAAGTGAAAATAAAAATAAATAAATAAAAATTCGATATATGTCATAAAAATAATAATAAATAGTTAGATTTAGAATTTTATTACTTTCATATATTATGATAAATTAGTACTATGGGGGTTTGTGTGATACATCGTATTTTGTTATAAAATAGCTTTGTATATAGAGATTAAAGTTAAAATTAATTTAGTAAATAAGGAAAGAAGGCTAATTAATGCTTGCTTTTGAAAGACACAATAAAATATTAGATTTATTATATAAGAATAAAAAAGTAACTACCCAGGATTTAAGTAGGTTAATAGATGTTTCTGCATGTACTATAAGAAATGATTTAAACAAGTTAGAAAAGGATGGGCTTATAAAGAGAATTCATGGAGGGGCCATATTACCTGAGGCTATACAGAGGGATTTAAGTTTCCCTAGTAGAAAAAGCAAAAATCAGATTGAAAAAAATGCTATTGGTAAGAGTGCTTGTGAGTTTATAAAAAATGGACAGTGTCTAATAATAGATGCCAGTTCAACAGCTATTTCCCTTGCCAAGTATTTAAATAAAACTGATCTTAGAATTACAGTGATAACTAGCGGCATATATACTGCGTTAGCACTTAAAGATAATAACAACATAAACGTAATTCTTGTTGGAGGAGTGGTTAGACCAAAGTCTGGTGCACTAGAAGGTCTTTTAGGTAAGAATCTAATTTCTCAGATAAATGCAGATGTAGCTTTTGTATCTGCGAGAGGATTTACTTTAGAAGAGGGACTTACAGAATTTAACATATATGAAGGCGAGCTTAAAAAGTTTCTTATATCTAGGACTAAAAAAGTTGTAGCTCTATTGGACTCTTCAAAGTTGGAAGTTAGTTCAATTTCTAGTTTTGCAGATTCGAAAAAACTAGATACTATAATTACTGATTTTAATTCACCAACGAACGTACTTGAGAAATATAGAAAATATGGTATAAATGTGATAGTAGCTCCAAAAGAAGATAAATAAAAAATTAAGCTGTATTTATTTACAGCTTAATTTTTTATTTATTCATAATATATTATTTATTAGGTACTGTTTTCCAATCATCTAAAAATCTTTGTATTCCTATATCTGTTAGTGGGTGTTTAGTCATTTGTACTAATACTTTATATGGAACTGTAGCAATATCTGATCCTGCTTTTGCAGCATTTATAACATGAAGAGGACCTCTAATGCTGGCTGATATAATTTCTGTTTTTATATCATGAATTTTAAAAATAGCAGATATTTGTTCAATTAATTCAATACCGTTCATTCCAATATCGTCTAGTCTTCCTAAAAAAGGACTTACATAAGTTGCACCAGCTCTTGCAGCTAAAAGTGCTTGTCCTGGTGAAAATATCAATGTTACATTAGTTTTTATATTTTCTTTTGAAAGAACTTTTACAGCTTTTAAGCCTTCTACAGTCATAGGAATTTTTATTACTATATTTTTGTGTATTTTTACAAGTTCTCTTGCTTCTTCTACCATTTTTTTAGATTCTAAGCTTATTACTTCAGCGCTTATTGGTCCATCCACAATAGTAGTTATTTCTTTTACTACTTCCTTAAAGTCTCTACCTTCTTTTGCGATTAAAGAAGGATTAGTAGTAACTCCGCAAATTACGCCCATTTCATTAGCTTTTCTTATTTCTTCTACATTAGCGGTATCTATAAATAATTTCATACTTATTACCTCCTATTATATTTATATAAAATTATGATTTACACAATTATTCTACCACAAATTGATCATATTTTCTTTCTAAAATTCTCATCTATTTCATTGATTAATTCAACTTTTGGAGTTGACCTTCCATCTTTAAATTCAGAGTTGAGCCATATATTTAATAGGTATTTAGCAAGAGAAGGACCTATTACTTCTGCACCGAATGTAGCAATTTGTGCATTATTACTTTTTTGAGCTCTTTCAGCAGAGTAGATATCATGGCATACTGCAGCTCTTATACCAGGAACTTTATTAGCTGTTATGGCCATGCCTATACCAGTTCCACAAATTAATATACCTCTATCAAAATTTCCTTTTGCTACTTCTTCGCTTACTTTTAAAGCTACTTTAGGGTAGTATACTGTTTCACCTTCACCACATCCAAAGTCTATATGTTCAATATTTTTTTCTTTTAAAAATTTTATTAACTCCAATTTCAAAGCATAGCCATTTTGATCACAGCCTATAGCAATCTTCATAATAAATCAAATCCTTTCTGCAATTTTACTATTTATACAATGAGTAAATATCTAATATTTATGATTATAGTATCATTTAAAAGATTTCTGTCCAAATGTACCATTCAACCATTACACTTATTTATTTCATTAGTAGTTTATTTTTCATTTGTTTTTGTTTGTTTTCGTTTAATTGCTATTTGATAGACTTCGATAAAAGATGATAAACAGAGTTCTTAGCATCAGATGGAGTTTTAATTTCACCTGATATTTATTAACAGACTTCTTAGTGATTCATCACTTAGAAGGTGTTATCTTTTATGATAAATAAGGATATACAATAAGGTAAGTGTACAGCATTGTGAATTTATTAAGTTTTTGGTATATTAATTAGATAAAAATAAAAGAAAATAAAAGAAAACAAAAGCAAATGCTAATATATATATAAATAAATAAAATATAAAAGGTGATTATATATTTGGAAACTAGTCCTATAGATGATACTATAAAGATAAATAAATGAAAGGAAGCGATTATAATGAGTTCAGAACAAGGGAAACCTGTTGTAGCTATAACCATGGGAGATCCAGCAGGAGTAGGACCTGAGATTGTAGTTAAAACATTACAAGAAGAAGAAATATATAATACTTGTAAACCTTTTGTAATTGGAACTGTTAAAATAATTGAAAAAATTGTTTCTATTCTTGGAATAAAAACAAAAATTAATAAAATTGCATCTCCTAAAGAGGCATTATATGAATTGGGAACTATGGATGTTTTAGAACCTGAAAATTGTGATTGTGACTCTATAGAGTTAGGTAAGGTCCAAGCTAAAGCTGGGGAAATGTCTTATGCGTACATTAAAAAATCTATTGAACTTGGATTAAATAAGGAAATTGATGCTGTTTCCACAGCTCCTATTAATAAAGAGGCAATAAGAATAGCTGGAGTAAAATACATAGGTCAGACAGAAATATATCAAGGACTTACTAATTCAGAGTATGCACTTACTATGTTTTCAGTACGTAACCTAAGAGTATTTTTTGTAAGTCGTCATATTGCACTTAGAGATGCTTGTGACTATGCTTCCAAAGAAAAGGTTTTAGAGTTTGTTGTTAACATTGATAAAGAATTGAAAAAATTAAAACTTAAGAATCCTAAAATTGCTGTAGCAGCATTAAATCCTCATGGTTCAGATAATGGATTGTTTGGAACGGAGGAAGGAGAACAATTGATTCCAGCAGTAGAAGTAGCTAAAGAAATGGGAATAAATGCGGTAGGCCCAGTACCTGCTGATTCAGTATTTCATTTAGGCTTACTTGGAAGATATGATGCAATTTTATCTCTTTATCATGATCAGGGACATATAGCTTGTAAGACATTAGATTTTGAAAAATCTATTACACTTACATTAGGACTTCCATTTATCAGAAGCTCAGTTGATCATGGTACTGCTTTTGATATTGCAGGAAAAGGAATAGCGGGTCATGTAAGTATGATGGAATCCACTAGATTAGCAGCTGAATATAGCAAAATGATGAAGAATGCTTAAAAACTATAAAAATTAAAACTTGGGTAAGTTTTATGATAAGGGTTCTTAATTCGTTTTAAAATAATATGTATACGTTTTGAACTATAGAATAATTAGCACCCTTTGTTTGATGTATATGGCAAAAAATAAATCAAGCAAAAGGTGAAATTATATATAAATAATATACATTCAATATATATTATAACTCATTTATATTTACATTCAACATTTAAAAACATATAAATTTAAGGAGGGGAAATAATGAATCAAAATCAGAATGTGGTTGATAATAACCTGAACTCTGGAAGAAGGACTAATTATAGGTGGATAATCTTATTTATTATTTTTATTAGTTATTTTATCAATATGGCAGATAGATCCAACATAGGTATAGCATTACCTTTCATAAAAAAGGAATTTCATATTACCAATTTTGTATCTGGAGCTATATCAAGTTTCTTTTTCTTAGGATATGCTTTTTCTCAAATTCCAGCTGGTTTTGCAATTAAAAAACGTGGAACAAGAGGCATTGTTTCTGCAGCTATTGTAGGATTTTCAGGATTTACTTATTTACTGGGTACAGTTTCAAGTACAATGCATTTAATATTCTATCGTTTAGGATTAGGATTAGCAGAGGGACCTGCTCCAGTAGGTATGACGTCTACTATTAATAACTGGTTTCCAGCAAAAGAAAAAGCTACAGCTACAGGTATATATATTGCATCTACACAACTTGCACCAATTTTAGTACCAACTATTGCTGTTTGGATTGCTACAAATTACGGTTGGAGAAGTATATTTTTCTGGTTTGCAATTCCTGGATTATTTATGGCTGCTATATGGTATTTTGTAGTAAGAACAAAACCTGAAGACGATAAGTTTGTATCTAAATCTGAACTTCAATATATTCGTCAAGGTGAAGTTTCACAAATAGAAGCTACTTCAGCTCCTAAAGATAAATCTTTAGGATGGATTGATAAATTTATTAAATATAGGAAAATTAGTAAAGTAGATACTAGTAAGAAAGTATTTAAATCATGGAATATATGGGGAGATACATTAGCTTACTTTTGTATGAATAATGTATTATATGGAATGTTAACTTGGATTCCATCATATTTAGTTGTTGCTAAACATTATTCATTTATAAAGATGGGATTTGTTGCTTCTGCCCCTAGTGTTGGAGGACTTATTGGAGCACTTTTAGGTGGAGTTATTTCAGATAGAGTATTCTTAAAGAGACGTAAGCCAACTATGCTTATAACAGCTTTAACTACAGCAGTAATGATGATTGTACTTATCAATTTACCTGAAAATGTAACTTTAGTATCTTTATGCTTATGTATAACTGGATTATGTCTTAACATAGGATGGCCAGCATTTACATCATACTTAATGGGATTGACATCAGGAGAAACTTATTCTGTTGCTATTTCAGTAGTTAATAGTGGTGGTAACCTAGGTGGATTCTTCGCACCAATGATTATAGGAGCACTGCTTGACATATTTGGCAACTACAATTTAGCTTTCGTATATTTTGCAGTACTTCTGTTTGCAGCTTTCTTAATAATATTAACTTTAGATGAACCTGTTCAAAATTAGATTTGCAATTTATTAGATGTTACAAAATTATTTATATCAGTGTTACACAAAGGGGAGTGAAGGAAATGGCAATTATAGGTGCTGTAGCTGATGATTTGACAGGTGCTACTACTGTTGGAGTATTGCTTGCAAGATCAGGAATTACTACTGCTGCGCTTTTTAACGAAAATTGTTCAATGTCAGATAATTGTAATTTAGATCATGAGGCAATTATTGTAAGTACTAATAGTCGTGGTATAACTAAAGAAAAAGCTAAGGAAAAAGTAAAAATTGCTACTTTAAACTTGAAACGTATGGGTATCAGGGAATTTTCTAAAAGAATAGATACTACTTTACGTGGAAATATAGGCACTGAAATTGATGCTATGCTTGATGAATTAGGATCAGATACTGTTGCAGTCATGCTTCCTTCTATGCCCCAATCAAATCGTATTATGGTTGGAGGATATTCTATAATTAATGGAGTACCATTATCTAAAACTCCAGTAGCAAAAGACGTTAGGACTCCAGTAACAGATTCGTATGTCCCAAGGCTTATAGCTAAGCAGACCAAGAGAAAAGTAAGCCATGTGGGCTTAGATGAATTACTTAAAGGAAAAGAAAATCTTAAAAAAGTACTAACTGAAAGTAGAAATAAAGGAGCAGAAGTTTTATTAGTTGATGCAATTTCTTTAGAAGATGTAAGTATGGTAGCTTGTGCTGTTACAGAACTTGATTGGAATGTACTTGCAGTTGACCCGGGTCCCTTTACAGAACAACTTGCTAGAGCTAAAAAATTTAATTCCAATGTAATAAAGAAATCTGTTAAAATGGAAACAAAAGATAATGAATTTTATGGTAGTGGCACAGTTTTAGTTGTAGCAGGAAGTGCATCATCAGTTACTGTTTCACAAATGAAAGTGCTTAGGGATGTTTCTGGTACCTGTCAGGTTTCAGTAAAAGCACCGCTTTTATTAGGCGGTGGAAAAGCTTCAGATTTAGAAATAAAAAGGGTAAGTGAAAAGGTTGTAAATATTTTAAACGAAAGTAATGTACCTAGGGTAATAATGTTAGAAACAGCTTTAAGCGGTGATGTCCTTAATTTAAAGGAAGAAGGTAAAAAGTACGGAATATCTTCTGAAGAAGCTGCAGATAACATAAATTTAGGAATAGGAGAAATTACACGAAGAATTCTTGATAAAATGAAAGAAAAGATAGTAGGTCTTTATATGACAGGTGGAGATGTTATGGTGTATGTTTGTGCTTCACTTGGAGTGGACGGAATTGAACTTATTGACTACGTTATTCCACAATCGGATTTAGGAAGATTAATAGGAAGCAAATTTAATGGAATGACTGTGGTAGGTAAGGGAGGACTTACAGGAGACGATACAACTGCAATTAAAATTGTAAATAGAATTTTTTATGAAGAGGAATGCAAAGCAAAGAGTAGAAGCTGTATGTAGTAAATTTGGAGGTAATTTGTATGAGAAAAAAGATTATAGGAACAAGCTGGAAAATGCATGTTAATTCCATAAAAGATGGCGTGGATTTAGCCAAACAGATAAAAGATAATTTAGGAAATATGGATTCGGTAGAAATATTTATATTACCTACATTTCCAATGATAAGCTTTCTAAAAGATATTTTAGAAGGAAGCAAGATTGGATGGGGAGCTCAAAATATGTGTTTTGCAGAAAAAGGAGCTTATACAGGGGAAGTACCACCTCAAGTGTTAAAGGACTTAAAATGCCAGTATACAGAGATTGGACATGCTGAGCGAAGAAAGTTTTTTAATGAAACAGATGAAATAGTGAATAGAAAAGTAAAACTTAGTTTTAAATATGGCTTCGTACCTATAGTTTGCATCGGAGAGACTCAAGATGATCTAGACAATGAATTTGGAAGCATAAGGTTAAAAACTCAAATATTATGGGCTTTGGACGGTTTAAGCAGAGAGGAAATGAAAAAGGTTATACTAGCTTATGAGCCAGTTTGGGCAATAGGAAAGCAGCAGGCAGCAAGTCCGGAATATGTTCAAAATATGCATGAATTTATGAGGAATTTTATAATAAATGAATATGGAGAAGAAGTTGGAAATTCTATAAGAATTATATATGGAGGATCTGTTAGTCCTGAAAGTTCTAAATTGCTCATGAAACAAAAAGATATTGATGGATTGTTTATTGGAAGATTTGGTTTAAAGATAGAAAACTTCAAGAGTATAGTTAGTTCAGCTCTAGTATAATAGTTTGAAAATTATTTTTCTATATATTGACGAAAAAGCCAAAAAAGAATATTATAAAGTCATGTAAATGTATCCACTTTTTATCCGATGACTACCTGCTCTAATACTCTCACGTCTCCAAGTGGGAGTAAAGAGCAGCTACGTCTCTGGATAACGATTTCTAAGCATCAGGTGGAGTCAAAACTCCATCTGATGCTTAGAAATCTGTTTATAAAAGAGATGGATATCAATTGACTGAGTATATAAAAATAAGGTCAATCTTTATTAAATTAAATAAAGCTTGGCCTTATTTTCATATTAAATAAAGGTTATAATCTATATTTTTAAGGGTATAAAAAATGTAGAAATTAAATAAATGGTGTAAAAAACTTTACACTAACAATTAAAATAGGGGGAAATGATTATGAAGAAAATAAGGAAGGGCAGTTCAATTTTATTATGTGCTATCCTTGTACTATCTACCTTGATAGTAGGATGTCAGAGTAACAAAAAAGCAACTTCTGACAACAAAAAGATTAAAGTAGCTTTTGTTTATGAAGGACCTATAGGGGATACAGGATGGAATTATGCTCAGGATCAAGGAAGAAAGTATCTAGCTGCTAATATGCCAAACGCAGAAGTAACATATGTGGACAATGTACCTGAAACAGCAGACTCAGAGAAAGTATTTACACAGCTTGCCCAAAAAGGCAATAAGGTTATATTTGGAACAACTTATGGATACATGGATTATATGGTTAATGTAGCAAAAAAATTTCCAAATGTAGTTTTTATGCATTGTACTGGATACAAAACGTCAAACAATCTAGGAACATATGCTGGACGTGATTATGAAGGAAGATATCTTTCAGGTATTCTGGCAGGTAAGAATACAAAGAGTAATGTAATTGGATTTGTGGCTCCGTTTTCAATACCTGAAATTGTAAGAAATATTGATGCCTTTACTTTGGGAGCACAATCAGTAAATCCAAATGTAAAAGTTAAAGTAGTTTATACTAATTCATGGAGTGATCCTGCTACTGAAAAAACTGCAACTAATAGTTTGATAGATGCGGGGGCTGATGTACTTGCAATGCATCTTGATTCTACTACTGTAATGCAGGCTGCCCAGGAAAGAGGGGTATATGGGATTGGTTTTAGTTCTGATATGAGGTCAAAAGCTCCAAAGGCAGTGCTTGGAGGATCAATATGGAATTGGGGACCTTATTATGTCAAGACTGTTAAAGCTGTAGCTAATGGTACCTGGAAACCTGGACAATACTGGGGTGGAATTAAAGATAACGCAATAGTTGATATAGGTCCTTTTGGTCCAATGGTAAAAGATGATGTAAAGTCACTTATTTCAAAACAGAGGCAGAACATTATAGATAATAAGTTAAATGTATTTGAAGGACCAATATATGATCAAGCTGGTAACTTAAAGGTTGCTAAAGGACAAAAACTTACTGATGAACAAATGCTTTCTATTAACTGGTTTGTAAAGGGCGTTGAAGGAACAATCTCTAAATAGAATATATTATTTTTGCATACCGGCTTTTAAATGAGTCGGTATGTAAACTTTAAAGGTTGGGAGTGATAATATGGAGAAACAACCTATAGTTGAAATGACTAATATTTCAAAAGAATTTTCAGGAATAGCAGTTAATGATAAAATCTCATTTTCATTAAATGCTGGAGAAATTCATGCTCTTTTAGGTGAGAATGGAGCAGGCAAAAGTACACTTATGAATATATTAACAGGTCTATATAAACCAGATAGCGGTGAAATAAAGATAAATGGGAAAAATGTTGAATTCAACTCTCCTAAAGATGCCATAACTTGTGGTATAGGTATGGTACATCAGCATTTTAAATTAGTAAGAGCTTTTACTGTGGCAGAAAACATAATGTTAGGACTTAGAAATTTAAAAGAAATTTACAATAAGAAATATATTGAAGATGAAATTGAAAAAAATGCTCAAGAATATGGACTTTATGTAAACCCTAAAGCTAAAATATGGCAACTCACAGTAGGAGAACAACAAAAGGTTGAAATTGTAAAAGCACTTATGCATGGTGCAAAAATACTTATAATGGATGAACCTACAGCAGTACTTACCCCTAAGGAAGGGGAATCACTTTATAAAACACTGGGCATTTTAGCTAAAAAGGGAAAATCCATTATAGTGATATCACATAAAATGAGAGAAGTAATGGAAAATACCAATAGAATTACAGTGCTGCGTGATGGAAAATCCATGGGTACTTTTAACACAAAAGATGTTAAAGAAAAAGATATGGCGAAAATGATGGTGGGCGGAAATATAGTACATGTTTCCAGTAAAAAAGCAGTATCAAATGGAAAGAAAATTTTAGAATTAAAAGATGTGTGTTCAGAGGACAAAAGTGGATCTGTAAAACTAAAAAATATATCATTTAGCGTACATGAAGGAGAAATATTTGGAGTTGCAGGTATTGATGACAATGGTCAGAAGGAGTTGGCAGAAGTTATTTCAGGTTTGACACCAATAAAAGAAGGAAATATATTCTTAAATGAAGCAAATTGTATAAATGAAAGCAGAAGGAAATTTATAGATAAGGGAATAAGTTATGTACCAGAAGATAGGATGACTGTAGGTCTTGTAGCTGACATGAATGCTTGCGAAAACATGATACTTGAAAATTATCGAAGGATGCCAGGATATCATATTAACTGGAGAAAAGTGTATGATAACACAGTTAATATAATAGAAAAGTTTCATATCAAGATAGCTTCTTTGAATACTCCTGTGAAAACCATGTCAGGGGGAAATATGCAAAAGCTTCTTTTAGCCAGAGAAATACAGTCAAATCCAAATCTTATTGTTTTAGCATATCCTTTTAGAGGACTTGATATAGGTGCCTCAGAATATATAAAAAAACTTTTAATAGATGAAAGAAATAAAGGTAGAGCAATTCTTCTCATTTCTGAAGAACTGGAAGATTTAATACAGCTTTCAGATAGGATTTGTGTTTTGCATGAAGGCTCTATTATGGGAATAGTAGATTCATCGGAGGTTACTATGGAATCTATTGGACTAATGATGTCTGGAAGTAGAAAGGAGAATTACAGTGATTAACGTGCTTAAAGGGTGGAAACTAAAAAAGACGGACTCCTGTTCTATGATGAAAAAGGTAATGGTTTCTATTATATCTGTAATTGGTGGAATTGTATTTTCAGCTATTATCATTGCTATTACTGGAAATGATCCTATAGATGTATGTTCCCAAATATTTTCTGGTGCTTTTGGTTCAACTTATGGGCTTTCAGAAACTGTAGCGAAATCTATACCACTTATGCTTACCTCTCTTGGAGTATCACTAGCTTTTCGTATGCAGCTCTGGAATATAGGCGCTGAAGGTCAGTTTTTCATGGGAGCATTTGGGGCTTCTTGGGCTGCACTATCTTTTCCAAACATGCCAGCCTATGAATTGCTGCCACTTATGATGATAGCAGGTTTTATAGCAGGTGGATTATGGTCAATGGTTGCAGCAATTCCAAAGGCATTTTTAAACATAAATGAAACCATAACTACATTACTTCTCAATTATATAGCTATTTTATGGGTTCAATATTTGGTATTTGGACCTTGGAAAGATCCAAAGGGCAAAAATTTTCCCGTAAGTGCCACTTTTTCTAAAAGTGCAACTTTAACTTCCTTTGGTAATACAGATATAAATATAGGTCTATTTATTGGAATAGGAATAGCAGTGTTGATGTTTATTGTTTTGAAGTATTCTAGATGGGGTTATGAGATACGGGTAAGCGGCGGTAATAAAAGCACTGCAATCTATGCAGGTATGAATTATGTTCGAAATATTTTAATTGTTATGTTTATAAGTGGAGGAATTGCAGGGATTGCAGGAATGGTAGAGGTATCAGGAGTTATCCATAAACTTCAACAGAATATATCACCTGGATATGGATATACAGCGGTTATAATTGCGCTTTTGGCAAGACTTAGTCCTTTAGGAATAGTTATAGTTTCTTTCTTTATGGGAGGTCTTTTTGTAGGCGGATATAATTTGCAAACATCAGGCTTTTCATTAAGTATGGTTTTAATGTTTCAAGGTGCCATATTACTTTTCGTACTGGGGAGCGAAATATTACTCAAGTATAAATTAGTGAGAAAGGAAGCTTGATAACATGAATAGTACTTTTATAATTTCAGTGTTTGCAGCGGGAGTTATTGCAGGAACGCCTTTATTATATGCTTGTCTTGGAGAACTTTTGACAGAGAGATCAGGAGTAATGAATTTAGGTGTAGAAGGCATGATGCTTGTAGGTGCTGTAACAGGATTTATAGTTAGTATTCATACTAAAAATCAATGGCTGGGATTTATAGCAGGAATTGTGGCTGGTGCGGCTTTAGCATTTTTTCATGCTGTCCTCACTATAAAGTTAAAAGCTAATCAGGTAGCCAGTGGTGTGGCACTTACTATATTTGGAACTGGACTTAGTGCCTATCTTGGGAAATCCTACATAGGAGCTCTTCCAGCTGCTTCATTTAAGGCTATAGATATTCCGCTTTTAAGTAAAATACCAGTGATAGGGACAATACTCTTCAAAAATGATCTCTTGGTGTATTTGAGTTTTATACTGGTTTTTGCAATATGGTTTGTGCTTTATAAAACTAAATCTGGGCTTATACTGAGAGCTGTTGGAGAAAATCCTGCTGCTGCAGATGCTGCAGGAATAAATGTTTTTTTAGTAAGGTATCTATGTGTAATTTTAGGTGGTATGCTGTCCGGGGCAGGGGGTGCCTATATATCTCTTGCTTATTCTCCTTCATGGAGTGAAAATATGACAGCAGGGCGGGGATGGATTGCCATAGCCCTTGTGATATTTGCATTGTGGGATCCAATTCGTGCTGTAGTAGGAGCTTATATTTTTGGAATTATAAGTTCACTGGGCCTTCACCTTCAGGCTTTTGGTTTTGTTATTCCTACATATATACTACAAATGCTTCCTTATATTTTTACTTTTGTAGTTCTAATTTTTACAACTAGAGAAACTAAAAGTAGACCTTCAGCTATGCCTAAAGCGTTAGGTATTTCCTATTCAAGGGAAGAAAGGTAATTTTTTAAAGTGTTAGCGTAAGAAAATTATCCATAAATTTCCACTATCAATTATCGACTATTTAAAAACATATATACTTCTTAAACAGGCTGATACACTAATTAATTAGTGTGTCAGCTCATTTATTTTATCTGATACCAAGAACTCTGTTTATCTGTGCATGGATAAAAAATATTTGCAAAAATTTAAGTCTTCTGTAAGTTCGAGATGAAATGAAATTATGAAAATGTATTCATAAGCTTTAAAATAAAATCTTTATAGAATCTTTATACAGGCAAGTACAATCTTAACTCAAAATTTATGTTCAAGGTGGTAGTATAGTAAAATCAAAATTAAGAAATCAACTTTTGACAAGGGGTTTATTAATATATTTAACTTAACTTTCGCAATATTTTTATATTAAGTTAATTTCGTATGTGCGAAAGTTGAGATATTTAATTTACGTTTAGGGGGTGTTAAAAATGAATTTAAATTTAGGAAATGTATCAAATGCTCTTATAGGTAAAAGCTTAAAAACCGAGGAATTAAAAGGTGAAAAATTCAATGTATTTTGGGGACTGCCAATAATGTCAAGTGACGCCATCTCCTCTGTAGCCTATGCTGGAGAAGAAATATTATTGATACTTATGCCGGTTATGGGGCTTTTGTCCTATAGATATATGCTCTATGCTTCACTATGCATTATATTTTTATTGTTTATGCTTATATTTTCATATAGACAAACTATAGATGCCTATCCAGGTGGTGGAGGTTCTTATATTGTAGCAACAGATAATTTAGGGACAACCGCTGGTCTTGTGGCAGGAGCTTCATTAATTATTGATTATATATTGACTGTAGCAGTAAGTGCTTCAGCAGGAACTGCTGCTATAACTTCAGCAATACCATCCCTGCTTCCACACACGGTTACTATAACTCTAGTGCTTATAACGCTTTTAGTAATTGGAAATTTAAAGGGCATAAGAGAATCTTCAAAGGTATTTGGAGTTCCAACTTATATATTTATATTTTTAATATTAGTTATGCTTATATGGGGAATAATAAAAATAAATTTTATGGGGTATGTACCTAAATCCAGTTATAAGATACCTGATGTTTCTGGAACTATAACTATATTTCTATTTTTAAAGGCTTTTGCAGCAGGGTGTACGGCTTTAACAGGTGTGGAAGCTGTAAGTAATGGAGTTCCAAACTTTAGGGAACCATCACAGAAAAATGCTAAGATTGTGTTAATGCTTTTAGCTTTTATAGTACTTTTAATGTTTGGGGGAATTTCCTATTTGGCTACACTTTATCATGCTGTTCCAAATTCTAATGTAACTGTAGTTGCTCAGATTTCGTGGCAGGTATTTAATGGAGGAGTTTTATTTTATATAATTCAGGCAGCTACAGCCATTATACTTGTTATGGCATGTAATACTGCTTTTGCAGGACTTCCGCTGTTACTTGCTCTTATGGCTAAAGATGGATATGCCCCAAGACAGTTTGCAAAACGTGGTAAAAGACTTAATTATTCCAATGGTATAATAATGCTTGGTTTGCTAGCTGCTATATTAGTTATAATATTTAAAGGAGATACCCATTATTTGCTAGGACTTTATGCTGTAGGAGTGTTTATATCATTTACTTTATCTCAGTGCGGTATGTTCAAAAGGTGGACTAAAATTAAAATAAACGGATGGAAACACAAGGCATTTATAAATGGATTAGGTGGAGTGTTAACTTTTGTTACAACTATTATTATAGGAGTTACTAGGTTTACTCGTGGTGCGTGGGTAGTTTTCATACTTATACCTATAATTGTATATACCATGGAAAAGATAAAAAGACATTACTTAAAAGTTGCACAGCAGCTGAGGCTTTCAATGGATGAGCTGAGAAAATATGAGAAGGTAAGTTTTGAGGGGCAAAAGAGATACGTAATAGTACCTATAGATACCTTAAATAAATCTTTTCTGAAAGCTTTAAATTATGCTAGAACTATATCTGAGAATATAATAATATTTCACGTTTCTGTAGATGATGAGGTGACTAATAAACTTTTAAAGAAATGGAATGAATATAATATAGGTATACCTATAATAGTGAAAAAATCTCCTTATAGAAGTATTATAAAGCCTCTTGCAAAGTTTATAGATTCTGAAGAGTATGCTGCAGGACCTAAGGATACAATAACTGTTGTACTTCCACAATTTGTAGTTACTAAATGGTGGGGAAATATTTTGCACAATCAAACTGCATTATTGATTAAAACTATTCTTCTTAAAAGAAGAAATATAGCAATAGTTACAGTGCCTTATATAATAGATGAAAATTAAATATGTATAGAGATTCTAAACCCAAAATAAACTTATGCTCCGAATATTTTTACAACTACAAGTACGGTTAAATATTTTAATAAGTCTAAGGGGAAATTTAAAAAAATACTGAGGACTTTTGAAAACTCGTACCTCAAACAATTCAAAAGTCCTAAATTTTTTTAAATTTTTACCTAAGACTTATATACAAAATATTTAAATGTACTTGCTTATTGTAAAATATTTCTACGCATAAGTTTATTTTTTAGTTAGAAAACCTAGAACCATTTTACTATTACCAGAGAAAAGTATTTTAGCTTTGAAAAATATAATAGTAAAAAATGGAGAGTTAAGAAAGAAATTCACATTTTGTAGATTTCTTTTTTTTTGGAATAAACAGAGTTCTTGGTTTCAGGTGGAGTTTTTTCTTCATCCGAAACTTAGAAATCGTTATCCAGGGGCGTAGCAGCCGTTATCCTCCACTTTATAAGAAAAGCAGATGTCCCAAATCTTTGATTTGGTGACAGTCGCTTTCGTTGTGTGCGATAAAGGTATTACGGCTGGTAGCCATCGGATAAAACATTTATGCAATTTTTACATAGGTGGGGTTTATCTTAACTCTAATTTTATACATTAGGTGATAGTATTAGGGCTAAGAAATATGGAGGAGGAATAAAAATGCTGGATATTATATTTGTAGCTTTGCTTTTAATAGGATTTTTGTCATTAAAATATTTTACAAAGTGGTGTGAAAACCAAATAAGTAAAAAACAATAAGTTGGAGGGATGTTTATGATCTTTTTAGTAATTGTGATTATTTTATTGTTTGGATATTTGTGTTATGCATTATTTAATCCAGAGAAATTTTAACTATAGGATGTGGAGGTTAATAATATGGGAATATTGCAAATTGAAATTATACTTGTTATTCTTGTTCTACTCTGTATTCCAACAGGTAAATATATTTATAAAGTTGCAGAGCATGAAAAGACATTTTTAGATCCTGTACTTGATAAAGTTGATAACTTTATTTATAAAATATCCGGAATAACAAAGGAGGATATGACATGGAAACAATATATTTTGGCTTTGTTTTTATGCAATGCTGTTCCAGCTGTTTTAGCATATATAATTTTGAGAATACAGTTTATACATGTTTTAAATCCTAATCATATAGGAGGCATGGAACAGGGACTTACATTTAATACTGTAATAAGTTTTTTAACAAATACTAATCTTCAAGATTACAGCGGAGAATCAGGAATTTCTTACTTTAGCCAGATGATAGTAATTACATTTTTTATGTTTCTTGCAGCATCAACAGGGCTTTCTATAGCATTGGCATTTATGAGAGGACTTGCAGGAAAGAAAAAAACACTGGGAAATTTTTATGTGGATTATATAAGGATTATAACAAGAATACTTCTTCCTGTGTGTATTGTAATATCTATATTTTATATTCAACAGGGTGTTCCACAGACATTATCAGCTAATAAAACAATTACTACTATAGAGGGAAAGTTTCAGGACATTCCAATGGGACCTGTAGCAAGCTTGGAATCAATAAAACTATTTGGAACTAATGGAGGAGGATTTTTTGGTGCCAATTCAGCTCATCCATTTGAAAATCCAACACCACTTACAAATGCTTTTGAGATAATTTCATTTCTTCTTTTTGCAGGAGCGACTGTGGTATGTTTTGGACATATGATTAAAAAGAAGAAACAAGCTATATCTATATTTTCAGCTATGAGTGTGCTATTTGTAATTGGCATTGTAATATGTTATGCAGCTGAAAAAGCAGGTAATCCTATACTTGGACATTTAGGACTTAATCAAATTATGGGCAATATGGAAGGTAAGGAAGTTAGATTTGGAATACCTATGTCTGCACTTTTTACTACAGCTACTACGGCTACATCCTGTGGTGCTGTTAATAACATGCATGATTCACTGACACCTATAGGTGGACTTGTGGCACTTGTAAACATGATGCTCAATGTAATATTTGGTGGAAAAGGTGTAGGGTTTATGAATATGATCATGTATGCAATACTTACTGTTTTTCTGTGTGGACTTATGGTAGGAAGAACTCCTGAATTTCTTTCAAAAAAAATTGAGGGAAAAGAAATCAAATTAATAGCACTTGCTATTATTATACATCCATTTTTGATATTGATGTTTTCAGCTTTAGCACTTGTTGTACCTCAAGGAATTGCAGGCATATCAAATCCAGGATTTCATGGACTTACGCAGATATTATATCAATTTACAAGTTCAGCTGCAAACAATGGATCTGGATTTGAGGGACTTTCAGATAACACTATGTTTTGGAATACAACTGCAGGCATAGTAATGTTTTTCGGAAGATATTTGTCTATGATAATACTGCTTGCTGTATCAGCATCTTTAGCTTCAAAGAAGGCAATACCTGTAACTGCAGGCACATTTAAAACAGACAATGGGGTATTTACTATAACTTTAGTATTTATTGTCTTGATAATTGGCGCACTTACATTTTTTCCAGCATTGTCTCTTGGACCTATTGCAGAACAGCTTACATTATGAATATAAAAAGGGAATGGTGTGATTATGAAAAATAAAATTAAAAAATCTAAGTTTATTACAAAGAGCATAATGAAAGATGCAATTGTAGAATCTTTAAAAAAATTAAATCCTAAATATATGATTAAAAATCCTGTTATGTTTGTAGTTGAAATTGGATTTTTAATATCTTTGATAAGTACAGTTTTTCCTAGTATATTCGGAGATAAAGGAAATAATCTGAGAATTTATGATTTTGTAGTAGCTTTAATATTGTTTATAACAATATTGTTTGCAAACTTTGCAGAAGCAATAGCTGAAGGAAGAGGAAAAGCTCAAGCAGAAACGCTTAAGAAAACCCGTAAGGATACTTCTGCAAAATTACTTGATTTAAATGATAATGTAAAAGTTATAAGTGCAAGTGAACTTAAAAAAGGCGATGTAGTTTTAGTACAAAATGGAGATATAATTCCAAATGATGGGGAGGTTGTTTGCGGTATAGCGTCTGTAGACGAATCTGCAATAACTGGTGAATCAGCACCTGTTGTCAAAGAGTCAGGAGGGGATTTTGCTTCAGTTACAGGTGGAACTAGGGTTGTAAGTGATTGGTTAAAAGTAAAAATTACAGCGACTCCAGGAGAATCTTTTTTAGATAAAATGATAAGTCTCGTAGAAGGAGCATCAAGGCAGAAAACACCTAATGAAATTGCCCTTAATACTGTGCTTGTAAGTCTAACACTTATTTTTCTTATAGTACTTGTAGCACTTTATCCCATGGCTTCTTATACAGGGGTAAAGATTTCAATATCTACTCTTATAGCCCTTTTAGTTTGCCTTATACCAACTACAATAGGAGGATTGTTATCTGCAATTGGTATAGCTGGAATGGATAGGGTCACAAGATTTAATGTTATAGCTATGTCTGGAAAAGCAGTAGAATCCTGTGGTGATGTAGATACCATGATACTTGACAAGACTGGTACCATAACTTTTGGAAACAGACTAGCTTCAGATTTTATTCCTGTAGAACATGTATCTAAAGAAGAGCTTATAGATTATGCTGTTTTATGTTCTTTAAAGGATGATACGCCAGAGGGCAAATCTACAGTAGAACTTGGATATAAATTGGGTTCAAAAGTGGAAAAATCCAAATATGAGGATATGGAATTTGAAGAATTTACAGCACAGACTAGAATGAGTGGGGTTAATTTAAAGGATGGTACTTCTATAAGAAAAGGGGCCTATGATGCTATAAAAGATAGGGTAGAGAAATTAAAAGAAGCTATTCCATATGGACTAGATGATATTGTAAATAAAGTAGCAAGCTTGGGAGGAACGCCACTTGTAGTATGTGTGGGTAATAAAATTTATGGAGTTATATATCTTAAAGATACTGTAAAGCCAGGTCTTGTGGAAAGATTTCAAAGGCTTCGTGAAATTGGAATCAAAACTATAATGTGTACCGGAGATAACCCACTTACGGCAGCAACTATTGCTAAAGAGGCAGGAGTGGATAGTTTTATTGCTGAATGCAAGCCAGAGGATAAAATAGAAGCTATAAAAAAAGAACAATCAGAAGGTAAAATTGTAGCAATGACAGGAGATGGAACAAATGATGCTCCGGCACTGGCTCAGGCAGATGTAGGGCTTGCTATGAATAGTGGTACCACTTCAGCTAAAGAGGCTGCCAACATGGTGGATTTAGATTCAGATCCAACCAAGATACTAGAAGTGGTTGAAATAGGAAAGCAGCTTTTAATAACAAGGGGAGCACTTACTACGTTTAGCATAGCTAATGATGTAGCTAAATATTTTGCTGTAATACCTGCTATGTTTGCAGTAGCTATACCTAGAATGCAGGTAATGAATATTATGAAATTGGCAACACCTTATAGTGCTATACTATCTGCGTTAATATTCAATGCCGTAATAATACCTCTTTTAATACCTATTGCTATGAGAGGCGTAAAATATAGACCTATGAAATCAGAGACAATGCTTTTGAGGAATATGCTTGTTTTTGGATTTGGAGGAATTATTGCTCCATTTATAGGAATAAAAATTATAGATTTACTAATAACTCCATTAGTTAGAATTTTTAATTTAGGTTAGGTTTTTCAGAAAGGAAGGTTTTAATATGAAAATGATCCAAAAATCTATTCGCTTAACTGTTGTTTTGATGATAATTTGCGGTATTATATATCCGCTTTTTATAACAGGTGTAGGTCAGGTATTTTTTCATAAACAGGCAAATGGAAGTATTATAACGGTAAATGGTAAAGAGGTAGGCTCTGAACTAATAGGACAGAATTTTACAGATCCGAGGTTCTTTAGAGGAAGGGTTTCGGCTGTGAACTATAACACTTACACAAAGGCAGATTTGAAACCAGATAAGAGTGGAAAAGTAGCTTACACTGGTGTATCATCTGGATCTCAAAATTTGGCACCATCAAATAAAGCACTTCAGGATAGGGTTAAAAAGGATTTAGATGACTTCTTAAAAACTCATCCAGGGGTAAAGAAAGAAGATATACCGACAGATCTCCTTACAAGTTCAGGATCTGGTCTTGATCCTGATATAAGTCCTAAAGCTGCAGAAATACAGATACCTGCTGTATCAAAAGCAACAGGAATAAGTGAAGAAAATATTCGTAAGATAATTCGTAAATATACGGAAGATAAAACTTTTGGAATTTTAGGTGAGCCTAGGGTAAATGTACTAAAAGTTAATCTTGAAATAGCCTCGATTTTAAATAAATAAGTTTTATTTTAATTGGAGAAGTAGGTGATAGTATCATGAAGAAGATGGGTGTTATAATATTATGTATAATTATTGTTGTATTTATAGTAGTTCTTGTAGATAAAGGTAGTAATAAATATCCATATACAGGTAAATATGAATGTCCCCAGAATAATACGATTCTAATACTTGATAAAAATAATAATTATACAATAATAAATAATTTATACAGAGAAGCTGTTTATACTAAAGGCAAGTATAGCATAGAAAGTAACAATATGAAATTAATGTTAAAGAAAGGCGAGACAATTTCCTATCCAAAGGAATATATTGAAGGAAAAATTGAGGGGGACAGAATTGAATTCGATAAGTTTTATGAAAAACATGTTACATTTTATCTAGAAAAATGAGAAAATAAATATGTGATACAAGTTCTATATGGAGGTGATTATTATAGATTATAATGAAAGACCTAATCCATATCGTATTTTAAACAAAGTGGAAAAAGAAGAGAGTGAAAGTGGACGGGGAAAATTAAAAATATTTTTTGGATATGCTGCGGGAGTTGGAAAAACCTATTCCATGCTTAGAGAAGCCCATGACATTAAAAATTTGGGAAAAGATATAGTGATAGGTTATATTGAATCCCATGAAAGATTAGAAACTATGGATTTGACTAAAGGGATTGAGAGTATAAATACTAAAGTTATCGACTACAGGGGGGTAATTTTAAAAGAATTTGATCTGGATGCAGCACTTTCAAGAAAGCCTGAGATAATACTTGTAGATGAACTTGCCCACACCAATGCCAAGGGAAAAAGACATAGAAAAAGGTGGCAAGATATAGAGGAGCTTCTTGAAGCTGGAATTGATGTATATACTACGCTAAATGTTCAACACATTGAAAGTTTAAATGATGTAGTTGAAAGTATAACTCATATTTCCGTAAGAGAAACTATTCCAGACAAAGTATTTGATAACGCGGATAAAGTTGAAATTATAGATATAGAACCAGATGAACTTTTAAAGCGTTTTAGCGATGGTAAAGTATATGCAAGAGATCAGGTAAAGAGTGCCTTTCATAATTTCTTTACTAAAAGCAATTTATATGCTTTAAGGGAAATTGCCCTTAGAAAAACGGCTGATAGGGTAAACTATGAAATTGAAACTGCAAGGCTTTCAAAAGGTCAGATTACTGTAGTACCTGCGTCCGATCAAATACTTGCATGTATAAGTTCATCACCTTCATCTCTTCGGGTTATACGAACAGCTGCAAGAATGGCAGAAGTTTATCATTCAAAATGGATAGTAGTATATGTAGAAACTACTAAATCTCAGAAATTAAGTAAAGAAGATAGAAAAAGACTTAATTCATATTTTAATTTAGGAGAGCAATTAGGTGGAGAAGTAGTTACAATATATGGGGATGACATAGCAGATCAAGTTATACAATATGCAAAATTTAGAAATATAACTAAGATAATAATAGGTAAGAACAACAAAAAAACAAGTAAGGTATTTCATTTTTATGCAAAAGATGTAGTAGATAAACTTATGGATTCTAATTCTTATATCGATGTTTATGTGATACCAAATTCACTATATGATAGGAAAAGTGACAAGATTACTAAGAAATTTAGTAAAGAATTTAGTTTGTCCTTAAAGGAAGCTATTAAAGCTGTTTTAATTTTATTAATAGTAACTTGTGTTGCTATGATTTTTGACTATGTGGGTTTTTCAGAAGCCAATGTTATTATGATTTTTATTTTAGGTGTTATAATTGTATATATGCAGACTACGGGTTACTTAATGGGTATAATATCTTCTTTAGTAGGTGTATCTATATTTAATTATTTATTTGTTCAGCCCAAGAGGTCTTTTCATTTTTATGATAAAAATTACTTGATTACATTTATAATGATACTTATTGAGGCATTTGTAATAGGAAATTTGACAAATAGGATCCAGCGGGATGCGGATGAGTCCTATACTAGGGAAAAAAGAACACAGACATTGTATAGGGTGACAAGTAAACTTTTAAGTGCAGTTGGAAATTCTGATGTAATTTCCATAGCTATAAAATATCTATCAAGACTTGTGGACAGGACTGTGGTATGTTACCTATCTATAGATAACAAGCTTTCAACTCCTTTTGTATATTATTTGGATGAATTAAAAAAAGATGATTCAATTTTGAATAAAGATGAGGCTGCTGTAGCTTACTGGAGTTTTTTGAAAGGCAAGGAAGCTGGTTCTGGTACAGATACATTTTATAGGGCAAGGGGATACTACATTCCAATAAAAGTGCAAAATAAGATATTAGGAGTTATTGGAGTTTCCTGTGAAAAAGATTTTTTAAGCCATGATCAGAAATTTATTGTAGAAACTGTAACGGGCCAAATGGCTATTGCACTTGACAGAGAAATACTTGTAGGACAGCAGGAAAAATCCAAAGTGGAAATTGAACGTGAAAGGCTTAGAAGCAATCTTTTAAGATCTATTTCTCATGATTTAAGAAGTCCCCTTGCAGGAATTAAGGGAGCAGTAAGTACTATTATAGAAAACGGTAAATTTATACCAGAAAAGACTAAGGAAGACTTGCTAAATGGGATTTATGACGATACAGAATGGCTTATAAGTCTTGTAGAGAATCTCCTTAGTATGACTAAATTTGATGAGGGAAATATGAAAATCAATAAAAATCTAGAACTGGTGGAGGAAGTAGTATCAGAGGCAGTTCAGAGAAGCTCTAAATATTTTAAAGACCATAAAATAAAGGTAGAAGTTCCAAAGAAACTTATAATGGTTCCTATGGATGGAAATTTAATTGAGCAAGTACTTATAAATTTAATTCAGAATGCTGCAAAATTTTCTAAGAAACAATCGTTTATACAAATAAAAGTTTATGAAAGTGTAGACGATGTATTTTTTGAAGTCATAGATGATGGAATAGGAATATCAGATAAAATATTGCCCCATATATTTGATAGGTTTTTTACCAATGGCAGCAGTATAGCAGATTCAAGACGTGGTGTGGGACTTGGACTTACCATTTGTAAATCCATAGTTGAAGCCCATTGTGGTACAATTGAAGCGGAAAACAAAAAAGAAGGAGGGGCTATTTTTAGGTTTAACATCCCTAAAGGGGAAAGTAATAGTAATGAGTTAATGTAAGGAGGAAGAGTGATGGATAGTAAGCCTTATATTCTTGTAATTGAAGATGACAGACCAATAAGAAATTTTATTACAGCAGCTTTATCTTCCCAGGGATATAAATATATTGAAACAGATAAGGGAAATGAGGGTATTTCTCTTGTAATGTCACACAATCCTGATCTTATAATATTAGATTTGGGTCTTCCAGATATTGATGGAATTGAAGTTATAGAAAAAGTAAGAGGATGGTCTAACATTCCGATTATAGTTGTATCTGCAAGAGGAAATGAAAGACAGAAAGTTGAAGCACTTGATAAGGGGGCAGATGATTATTTAACTAAACCTTTTAGTATAAGTGAATTGCTTGCTAGAATTCGTGTGTCTTTAAGGCATCTTATTGTAAACAAGGATCAACATGAGATATTGAATAATTTTAAGGTAAAAAAGCTATTTATAGATTTCGATAAAAGACGTGTAACTGTAGAAGGTAAAGAGATACATTTAACTCCTATAGAGTATAAGATAATGGCACTTTTATGTAAGTATTCAGGAAAAGTGCTTACTCATAATTTTATTATTCGTGAAATATGGGGTTCATCCTTGGGAAGTGAGACTAAATCATTAAGGGTGTTCATGGCAAATTTGAGACGAAAGATAGAAAAAGATCCTGCACAGCCTGAGTATATATATACAGAGGTTGGAGTAGGCTATAGATTAGCAGATGAGTAGTATAAGAGTATGCTAAAATTGAATTTGATTGCTAAAATTAATAAATTAAATTTTGCATATTAAAAACTTTGTGAGTTAAGAATTAATAATGAAGAATTAATAATGAAGAATTAATAGTGAAGGATGATTTTTAGCTTTCGCAAAAAATCTTTAAATTTATATAAGTCAGTGCTTAGTAATGTTTTGCTTTAGCAAAACGAGTGGTAAAAAGCTTAATCAAAGATTTTTTGTAGTGTAACGGAAAAAAATCCACATTAACTATTAATTAAAAAAGCTGAGTTAAATTATGTCTTGATATATCTATTTTAGGTCATTAAGCTGCTTTTTTAAGTCATGAATTTGATCTTTTTTACTCTGAATTGACTCGAGGTACTGCATCTGAGCTGCGATAGAAAGTACAGTAGCTCCAGTTGATGCAATTACGTTTCCAAGAACATTTATTTCATCTGCACTTTTATCCTTAGTTATAACAATGGCTATAAAAGTACTAAGTACTGCAAGCTGTGTAGGGGACATTGTGTTTAAACAAGACATTTTATTCACACCTCTAATATATATTATATGAAATTAACATAAATGACATACTAAGTTATTTAGGCATTTGAAAGAAAATGGGAGGGTAAGATTATGAAGGAACTTGGAAAATTCTTGGGATGGGTTGGATTTTGGGCGTATTTTATATTACTCCTTAATTTCTTTATAAAGTATATAAATAGGAAATATATAAAGAAGTTACCAAAGGATAAAAAACAGTATGCGCATATATATAAAGCTTTTATGAAATGCATTATAAAATATCACAAGTTGGTTGGAATTATAGGAGTTATAGCTGTAGTGTGCCATGGTTATATTATGTATAAATATAAGGGCATTTCCATACCGGGGCTTGCTGCAGCTGTAGTTATGGTTGCGACAGCATGTTTAGGAGTATATGGACTTAAAAGTAGGAATATGAAGGGAAAATGGCTTGTAGATCATAGGATATTAGCGTTTTTTCTCATATTCCTAATACTATTTCACATAATGTTTAAAAAATTTCTTATGATATAGAATTTCTAAACTTAAAAATAAACTTATACGTAGAAATATCCTGAGTATAAGCTTATTTTTTAATTGGTAACTATGTCAGTTATATTTTTAGGATCAATGTTAACGGCACATAAAACTTCTTATTTGACGTAAATCCATTCCAAAATAAACCCATCTATTTCTATGCCATCTATAACCTGAAATAGATCTTCTTCCTACATGAGTTAACCATGCCCAGAATCCATTGCCTCTATTTGGCCAAATATAAACGAATTTAAATAAGCATCGTCTTATAGAACCTGGATCTACAAATTTTGTACTTGAACCAGGTGCTAAGTTTTGAGGTGCTTGAGGAACATTGGCTGGAGGAGGCCCTGGTGGAAAGTTATCTCGCTGTCTGCTCATACACATAGGGGTATGGTTTGAGGAAAATTGTAGGTAAGGACATACAAAATCATCATCAAGATAATCTAGTTCTTCTGGCTCATCATCTTCTCTAGCGTCATCATCAAATCTGAAGTAATCATAATCGTACATGTACACAACTCCTATTTTTTACTCTTAATTAAATAGTATGTTATTGTGAGTTATATAGTTACAAATCAATGAAAAAACTTTACATATACATAGTAGTTAAGCTAGAATTGTTCCTTAGAACAGTTTGATGTATATATAAAGTTATATAGACTAGCATGTCTTAATTCATCTGTTATTATTTCAATAAGCATGTTTATGTGTTTTCTGTTATTAAGTGCAAACAATATTTTTCTATATTTTACAACTGCATTTAGTTCTCCATTTAAGGCACGTTTAATGCCACTGCAAAAAGAATCAGGAGTATTAAACTCTACATTTTCAGGAGAAGGAATCATATTTCCCGTTAGTTCATAGTAAATAAATCTAAACATTTTGTTATGCTTTTTTTCATTATCCCTGATACCAGATATAATTTTTTTAGATTCATTTTCGGGAGCATTTTTTATTAAATAGTTGTAAAAAAGTTCATCTTCTCTTTCTCCAGAGATAGCTTCTTTTATTAACTTTAGTGCAGAATTGAAGTTGTCTGGATAAGTGTATTCATCTAAATTCAAGTCTACTTGAGAAATATTGTTAGAGAAGTTCATACCACAGCGAGTAAAGGGACACATATAATGTTTCATTTTCAACTCTCCAAAATATAAATTATAGTAGTATTTTATGATAAAAGTTATAAAAAGTGAATTAGGATAAACAGAGTTCTTGGCATCAGATGGAGTTTTGACTCCACCTGATGCTTATTAACAGGCTTCTTAGTGCTTCAGCACTTAGAAGGCGTTATCCTTTAGGGAAAATCGTTATCCAGGGACGTAGCTGCTCGCAACGTACACTTGGAGAAGCGGGAGTATTAGAGCAGATAGTCATCGGATAAATAAGTTACTTTAATGCAATATACTGATATATTGAACTATGATATTGTAAAAAAGTAATTTGCTACTTAAATATTAATCTTTTTATATTTATGTAAATTTTATCTAAGATTGACTTATAATATAAGTATAAGTTTGGAATATAAGGAGATGTTTGGTGTGTATCCAATAAAATTTAAAAACTTATACTATGATAAAATTTGGGGAGGCAGAGATTTAGAACTTTTTAGGAGTAACCTTCCAGAAGGAAAGATAGGAGAAAGCTGGGATATAGCCTGCCATAAAAATGGTATGGGTATAGTAGAGAATGGAAAATTTAAAGGAATTAGATTTGATGATCTTATTAAGATTCAAGGAGATAAGCTATTGGGAACAAAAATTAAAGGTAATAGATTTCCTCTTCTTGTAAAGCTAATAAATGCCAGGAAAAAACTTTCAATACAAGTTCATCCAGACGATATCTATGCGAAAAAAGTAGAAAATGATTCAGGAAAGACAGAGGTATGGTATGTTATTGAAGCATTTGAGGGGGCAAGTTTGATAGTTGGGACTAAAGATGGATGCAGCATAGACGAATTTAAAAAGGCTATAAACAATGAAAACTTGGAAAAGTATATGAACAGAATTCCTGTTAAAAAAGGTGATGTGTATTTTATAAAAAGCGGTCTTGTACATGCCATATGTGAAGGAGTTATATTGGCAGAAATTCAACAAAATAGTGATATAACTTACAGAGTATATGATTATGGAAGGGGAAGGGAGTTACATATTAATAAAGCCTTAGACGTAGTAAATCTAAAATTAAAGGGAAATAAGAGTAGAGGTATTAGTATAAAAAAGGATGGCTATAAAAAAACCTATCTTTGTTTATCAAGAGAAATTTCTCTGGAGTTATATGATATTCAAATTGAAGCAGTAGAAAAAAGTGATAGAGAAAGGTTTTATATATTTACCTGTGTTGATGGTAAGGGCAAGATAGTTTACAACGGCGGTTTTGAAAATATATTTAAAGGAGACAGCGTGCTTGTTCCAGCTTCTCTTGGAGAATATAGCTTGAAAGGTAACATGAAATTGCTTAAAAGCTATGTTCCAGATTGTAATAAAGTAGAAAATAGTATATTAGATGAAATAAGAAAATTTTAAAAATTTTCATTAAGCTATTGTTAATAAAAATCTTTTTATTAACAATAGCTTTCTACTTTTTTATACATAAAAATTGAAAACATCTTATTTTCAAAAAATTTTAAATTTCTAGGCAAATATTTTGGTAAAGCATTTCATTCAAATTCTTATTATTGTACCTCAACCCTTTGTATAAGACAATTTCCTTAAATTTTATCCGTGGAATTGCTGTATTATGTATAGGCAATAACTATAAAAGATAACAATAACATTGGTGGTAACTATTGGTAATATATTTTAGATATAAGTATAATAAAAGCATAAAGATTGTTATAAAATACACAAGGGGGAAATAAAATGTCAAAATTAAATGAAAAAGAATTTCAGGATTATCTGAAACAAATTAGAGCTTTAGCTGAAGGACCTTTTGAAGAGATACAAAAAGAAGTTGAGGTTACTAATAAATTTCCTCAAAAGTTTTTTGATCTATCAATTGAAAACAATTTATACAGATGTGCATTGCCAGAACAATATGGTGGATGGGGATTAAGTGAGACACAAATTTTACAGGTACAAGAAGAGTTCAGTAGAGGACCAGGTGGAATGCGTATGCATCTTCATTATGCAATGGATTTAAACTGGAGAATTCTTGATGACTTTGGAAGTAAAGAATTAAAAGATGAATATATGGACAAATTTCAAGATAAAACAATCTTCACATGCTTTGCATTAACTGAAGAAACAGGTGGTACAGGAGCAGATTTACATACAAGAGCTGTAAAAGATGGTGACTACTACATCATGAATGGCGAAAAAACATTAATTTCACATACTGACTGTTGTGAGTTTGCATATGTAATCGCTGTAACTGACCCAGATGCTCCAAAGGATAAGAGATTATCTGCATTCTTCGTACCAGTTAATACACCTGGTTATGAAATCGTTCCAATGCCTCATATGATGGGATGCCGTGGAGCTGGACATGCAGGATTAAAATTCACTAACATGAAACTTGACAAGAAATACTTACTTGGTAAAGAAGGCGAAGGTCTTAAGATTGCAATGCATTCTTTATCCGTATCTAGAGCTCATATTGCAGTAAGTAATCTTGGTATGTCTCAGAGAATGTTAGAGATGACAATTAAGAGAGCAAAAGACAGAGTAACATTTGGAAAACCACTTGTTAAGAGACAAGCAATTCAACAGACAATTGCTGATATGGGAACTGAAATACATGCACTTAGATTAATGGTTTACGATTTTGCAAAAGATTATGAAGCTGGTAAGGAAATTGAGATGAAAGCAGCTATGTGTAAACTTCACAGTATCAATACTGTTAAGTTAGTATCTGATTATATGTTAGAGATATTTGGAGGAATTGGATACTTTGAAGAATGCGAATATGGTCCAGTTGAAAGATTATACCGTGATTGTCGTGCAATGTGGTTAGAGGAAGGACCTAGAACTGTTCAAAGATTAACAGCTTCAAGAAAACTTATTGCTAATGGAGGCAATACTGAAGAAGAGTAATTTTTTACTTGAAATAGTTATTATTTTATATTATAGCCTTTTGAAGTTTTCAAAAGGCTATAAATAAAATATAAGAACAGGAGGATAAAAATGGAACCTTTAAAAGGGATTAAGGTAGTAGATTTAACCACATATTTAGCAGCTCCTACTACTGCTAGAGTTATGGGAGAGTGGGGCGCTGATTTAATTAAAATTGAAGCCCCTAAAGGAGATCCCGCAAGAGAGCAGGGTTCAGTATTTAATATGCCTTTCAGTGATGAAGAAAACTTGCCTTTTGATGTTGCAAACATGGATAAGAGATTTATCACTATAAATTTAAAAACAGAACGTGGACGAGAAGTTGCTTATAAATTGTTAGAAAAGGCAGATGTATTTATTACAAATACAAGGACAAAATCACTTGTAAAACTAGGTATGGATTATGATACTTTGAAAGAAAAATTCCCAAAACTTATTTTTGCACAGGTTTTAGGTTACGGAGAAAAAGGACCTGCAAAAGATAGGCCGGGTTTTGATGCTACTTGCTATATGGCAAGAGGAGGCGTCTTAGGCACAACAGTAGATAAAGGTGGTTCTCCAATGAATCCACCTAATGGTTATGGAGATTTTCAGGTTTCAATATGTCTTTTATCTGGTATATGCGGAGCTTTGTTTAATAGAGAAAGGACAGGAAAAGGAGATAAGATAACTGTAAGTCTTCAGCATGCTGCATCATTTATGTTAAGTGTTGCCATGATTTCAGCACAATATGGAAATAAATATCCAAAGAGCCGAAAAGAAGTTCCAAATCCATTTAATAATTGTTATCGTACTAAGGATAATAAGTGGGTTGTAATGTGCTGTCCTGAATATGACAGAGATTATGATAAGATTATGACTTTATTGGGTATTAAAAATATAGTAGGAAATACCAAATACAATAACTGCGCAAAGATAAATGCTGAAAAATTAAATCATGAAGTAGTAGATATGCTTGATGAAGCTATTTCTAAGATTAATAGGGATGACTTGCTGAAAATGCTTGCTGACAATGAGTTGCCGTGTGAAGCAGCAAATGAGCCTTTGGATGTTTATAAAGATGAGCAGGTTTGGGCAAACAATATCTTAACTAAGGTAGATTACCCTTCAGGAAAAAGAATGGTTCCTA
This sequence comes from Clostridium ragsdalei P11, assembly GCF_001675165.1. Taxonomy (GTDB): domain Bacteria; phylum Bacillota; class Clostridia; order Clostridiales; family Clostridiaceae; genus Clostridium_B; species Clostridium_B ragsdalei. The sequence continues at coordinate 117,794 of NZ_LROS01000022.1, read as the reverse complement.
CTAATCCAATTTCATTTGGTTCTATGTCAGAACCTATAATAAAAACTTGTAAACCTCAAGGTGCACATACAGAGCAAATCATGAAAGAATTGGGTTACAGCAGCAGTGAGGTTAAAGAATACATAAACGAAGGAGCTGTAGCTGGATTGAAACTGCTTAAAAAATAATGAGGAGGGTTAAAATTAATGAGCTTATTATATACAAAGGAACAAAAGGAATTAATTGCTCTTGTAAAAGAAATGGCAGAAAATGAAATCAAACCACATGTTCAGGAGCTGGATGAAAAGGGCGAATGTCCAAGAGAATTGTTTAAGTATGCCTTTGATATGGGACTTCATATGCTTGAAATTCCAGAAGAATATGGTGGAACTGGACTTAGCTACGAAACTACAGCCATGATTTTTGAAGAGCTTGCAAAGGTAGATGCAGGATATGCAATTACACTTGTTACTACATTTGTTGCTTTAAGAAATGTTATTCTTTCTGGTACCAAAGAGCAGGGTAAATATTTTGCAGATATAATTGGAAAAGGAAATTTTGCGGGTTTCGCTCTTACAGAGCCAAATGCAGGTTCTGATCCTGCAGGAATGAGAGGAACAGCTGTAAAAGATGGTGATGAATATATATTGAACGCAACAAAAACGTTTATCACTAATGGTGCACTGGCTTCTGTGTTTGTAGGAATCTTTAAAACAAATCCTGAAGCAGGCAATAAAGGTATTTCAGCTTTTATAATAGATGGAAATACACCAGGAATTACTATTGGAAAACATGAAGACAAAATGGGTCTTCGTTTATCAAATACTACAGATGTTACTTTTGAAAATGTAAGAGTTCCAGCTTCTAATATGCTTGGAGAGGAAGGATCAGGATTTAAACTTGCATTAAATTCTCTTAACTTATCTAGAGCTTTTGTTGCTACATTAGCAGTAGGTATTATGCAGAGGGCTTTGGATGAATCTGTAAAGTATGCAAAAGAAAGAAAGCAGTTTGGCAAGCCTATAATTAAATTCCAAATGGTACAACAGATGCTTGCAGATATGGCAATAAAAGTAGAAGCTTCCAGAGCACTTGTAAATAATACTATGAAGTTAATGGATAATGGAAATCTTGTTCGTAAAGAAGGTGCCATTACTAAAGCATTCGTATCTGATTGTGCACAGGAAGTTACGTCAAATGCAGTTCAAATTTTCGGTGGATATGGATACAGCAAGGAATATCCAGTTGAGAAGCTTATGAGAGACTGCAAAGTGTTCCAGATTTTTGAAGGAGCTAATCAGATTCAAAGAATGACAATAGCCGGTGCATTAGAAAAGGAATATAAGTAGGGGGGAAGAGAAATGAACATCGTTGTTTGTATAAAACAGGTTCCTGATACAACAGAAATTAAAATTGATCCAGTTAAAAATACATTGATTCGAAAAGGCGTTCCAAGCATTCTAAATCCATTTGATAAAAATGCACTAGAACAGGCACTTCGTTTAAAAGATCAATATGGAGGTACTGTAACTGCACTTTCCATGGGACCTGATAACGCAAAAGAAGTTTTAAGAGAAGCTCTTTCCATGGGCGCAGATAAAGCGTACTTAGTAACAGATAGAGCTTTTGGAGGATCTGATACCTATGCAACTAGCTATATTTTATCAAAGGCAATTGAAAAAGTAGGGCCATTTGATTTTGTACTTGTAGGTAAACAGGCAATTGATGGAGATACAGGACAGACAGGTTCAAGTATTGCAGAGCATTTGAAAATTTCCAGATTAAGCTATGTGCTTGATATTAAAATGGAAGGCCAAAAGTGTGTAGTAAAGCGTCAGGTAGAAGAAGGTGCTGAAATAGTTGAAACAAAACTTCCTGTTTTATGTACTTTGACAAAAGAAAGCAATAAACCAAGATATGCAACTATTAAGGGAAAAATTGATTCTTTAAAGGCAGAAATAGGAGAAATTCATTTAGATGATATTAAGGATATAGATACTACCAAAATAGGTCTTAAAGGTTCACCAACAAGAGTAAAAGCAACTTTTACACCAAAACGTCAGGCAAGTGGTGAGGTAATGAAAGTTGTAAATCCTGAAAAAACAGCAAAAGAGTTAGTTGGCAAGCTATTAGAAGCAAAATTAGTTTAAGGGGAGGCTTTGGTTATGAATTTCGATGAGTATAAAGACGTATGGGTATTTATAGAATGCTTTCAGGGACAACCAAAGAACGTTGGTTTTGAACTGCTGGGACAAGGTAGAATTTTAGCAGATGGCCTAAAGCAGAAATTATGTGCCGTAGTAATAGGCAGTGATGTAGAAGATGCAGTTAAGGGTGCAAGCAGTCATGGAGCAGATAAAGTTTATGTTGTACAGGGAGAAGAATATAAAAATTATTCTTCAGATGTATATGGAGATGCATTTTTAAAACTCTGTCACAAGTATAACCCAAATACCATTTTAATAGGTGCCACTATAAGGGGCAGAGAACTTGGTTCTAAAATTGCAGTTAGCTTGAGAACAGGTCTTACTGCAGATTGTACTGCTTTAAGTGTAGAAGAGGATACTGGAAATGTTGTATGGGAAAGACCTGCTTTTGGAGGCAATCTCTATGCACAGATACTTTGCAGTGATACCAGACCACAGATGGGAACTGTAAGACCTGGTGCCTTTAAGAAACCACAGGAAAATGAAAATAACCGTCCAGAAATTATTAAAGAGACTATTAATATAGACAAAGATTCTATTTTAACAAAAGTAGTTGACTTTATTAAAGCCCAAGAAGATTCTGGTGTTAAACTTGAAGAGGCAGAATATATAGTATCCGGCGGTAGAGGAATGAAAAATGGAGAAAACTTTAAGATGTTACAAGAGCTTGCAGATTTACTTGGCGGAACAGTTGGAGCATCAAGAGCTGCTGTAGATTCTGGATGGATTCCACAGACAAAGCAGGTAGGGCAGACAGGTAAAACAGTTTCTCCAAAAGTATATATTGCATGTGGAATTTCCGGTGCCGTGCAGCATTTAGCTGGAATGAGCTCTTCAGATACAATTATTGCAATTAATAAAGATGAAACTGCACCAATATTTGAAGTAGCAGATTATTGTATAGTAGGAGACCTATTTGAAGTCGTTCCAGCACTTATAAAGGAAATTAGTTCAGTAAAAAATCTTTAATTGTGTTCTTTTTATAAGGAGATATGACGTGATGGATGAAATTAAAATAAATGATAGCCAAAAAAAATTGTATGAAAAAATGGGCTATTGGGGTAAAAAAACACTCTTAGATTACTGGAATACGTCGGTAAAAAGGTATAGAGATAAGGAATTTGTAGTAGATGATAGAGGATACCGCTATACCTATGGACAATTAGATGAAAAAGCAGGTATTATTGCTTCCTATTTTCTCAGTATTGGAGTAAAGCCTCTAGATGTTATTTCTTTTCAAATACCAATATGGAGTGAATTTGTAATTGTTACTATTGCATGCATGAAGGTGGGAGCTGTTGTTAACCCAATTGGTATGTGCTATAGTGGTCGAGAAGTTTCGTATCTCTTAAATTTATGTAAAAGTAGAGTTTTTCTCTGTCCTACATATTACAACAAGACAAATTATGAAAAATTGATTCTATCAGTCGAAAAGGACGTAAAAAGTTTAAAACACATTGTATTACTTGACAACCTAAAGGAAAAAGAAAGCAGCATCGCTACTTTGACACAAATATTATCATCATATTTTCCAATAAAGTTAAAAGATGAAGTAAGAGTTAATAGTAATGATGTTGCAGCTGTTCTTTGTACATCTGGCACTACTGGATGTGCAAAGGGGGCTATGATGACGCATAACAACATAATATTTAGTGAGAAATACTTTAGTAAGGAACTTGGTCTTACAAAAGATGATATCATGTTTATGCCGGCGCCTTTAAATCATGCAACTGGGTTTCACCATGGAATTATTGCACCTATGCTCATGGGATCAAAAGTGGTTTTACAGCAAAAGTTTAAAAGTAGAAAAGCAATAAACCTTATGAATAGAGAAAAATGCACCTGGTCAATGGGAGCTACACCATTTATATATGATATTTTAAAGAATATTAGAGAGGATAAACTTTACCTTAGTTCGTTAAAATTTTATCTTTGTGGTGGGGCTGTGGTACCGGAAGAAATGGCAAGGCAAGCCTATGAATATGGAATAAAGATATGTGAAGTTTATGGATCTACAGAAAGTGTTCCACATGTATTTGTAAGACCTGATGAAAATATTGAGTTAACATTTGGTACTGCAGGAAGGCCTATGGAAGGGGTAGAAATTCGAATTGTAGATGAAAATAGAAAAGAAATACTACCTGGAAATCTAGGGGAAGAAGCATCAAGAGGTCCAAATGTATTTGTAGGATATATAGGTGATAAATCAGCTACAAATAAGGTACTGGATGATGAAGGATGGTTTTATAGTGGAGATCTATGTGTAAGCGATACAAGTGGAAATATTAATATCATTGGACGAAAGAAAGACATAATTGTTAGGGGCGGTGAAAACCTCAACTCAAATCATATAAGTCAGTATATTTCAAAATTTCCGCTAATTAAGGATGAGGCAGTTATTGGAATGCCTGATAAGCGTCTTGGTGAACGAATTTGCGCTTATGTTGTATTAGAAAAAGGAGTTCATTTTCTGGAATTAGGAGAACTTTTAGAGTATATGAGGAAAGAAAAGATTCCAAAACGGTATTGGCCAGAACATCTGGAGATTATAGATAAAATTCCGAGAACTGATAGTGGTAAGGTGAAAAAAAATTTATTGGCAAAGGATTTGAAAGTTCGTATGGGTAGACAGGAGGAGTCAAGTTGGAAGGGCGAGAATTTGGTCCAAGAAGATCAAGAGAAACAACAAAACCAAGGGTTGTGTGCCCCAAGTTAATATTTTATCATTGTAAACATTGTGGTAGCGTTTTTCAACTAACAAGTATGAGGAAAGAAATTTCTCCAATGTGTTGTGATGAAAAAATGGAGATGCTTTCTACAAAAGATCCATCAGAGATTTCAGATGATATAATTATTGATTACAAAATTACAGGAGGATACAATGAAAATGTGGTAGAAGTTTTTTGGAAAATAAAGAATGAAACCACTTCTCTCGAATGGATTTATCTTAGAACATTTACAGGAGGACAGTTAAAATATGTGACAAATCCTAAAAAGACATCTTTTGTATTTGCTTTAGCAGATGAAGATTCTTATGTTTACTGTGACGAAGATCCATGCCTTGAATGTACTTTTAGATGTAAAAGGGGATTTGAAATTTATGCATATATAAAAGATAAAGCAATTGTTAAAATCCCTTTAGAGAGAATGCATGCTAATTGGCAGTCTTAATTTTACGAATTTTGCTTTTTTTAATCATATAGTCTGCAAACATTTTTACAGCCATGGTGTGGTAAATATTATTATTATACGCCATATATACTGTACGTGTATTATTTGGTGTATCTAGTTTTATAATTTTTAACTTATGAAATTGGAGTAAAAAAGAAGTACGCGCAGTAATAGCAGCCACATTTGTTGAACATACCATTCCACCAATAGTTATTTCATCGTCAAAATCATAACTTACATGAAGGTTGTAGGGTTTTAAGAGTTCCGTTATAGTTTTACCAATAGGCAAACTTTGTCGATATGTGATTAATGGATAGTCGCCGATATCTTGTAGACCAATGATTTTTTCTTTTGCCAATGGATGTTTATCGTTTACAACAAGAACAAGTTCTTGAGTAAGAATTGGAACAAACTCGATATTAGGCTCATTCTCTAAAATGGAACAGAAACCGATATCGTATTTTTCAGACTTGATTCCCTCTATAACATCTAAAGTCATGCCGGTAAAAATATTAAATTTAGTTTTTGAGTTCACAGTATCTAAATACCCATTTACTATATTTGGTAAAAAGTCCCCACATAAGGTAGGGATGCATCCTATATCAATAATCCCTCCAATAATACCAGATGATTCTTTTAAACAATCAATACCTTTTTCTAATTCACCTAAAGAGTTGCATACGTATTGATAAAAGACTTTTCCGTATTTTGTAAGCTTGATTTTTCGACCTTGCCTATGAAATAATTCTATACCAAGTTCTTCTTCTAAAGACGAAATCGCCCCGCTTAAACTTGGTTGTGTTATATATAGTTCTTTTGCGGCATGTGTAAAATGTTGTAATTGTGCTAATTTTCTAAAGTAATACAGTTGATTTAAGTTCATGTTATGCCTCCATACCAGTATATATTAGATTTTTTAGTGTACATTGTTATTGTAGCATAAATTTATAAAAAAATATAGAATTTTATATAAATTTGTACAAAATTGTATAATAATATATAATTTTTGAACTTAAAATGATAGAATATAGATATTTTTAAAATTTCATTAAAAATTTAACTTTTATTTTTGAAAGAACTTTTAGATTTATAACGTTCTTTAATTGAGATATTCTGTTTAAGAATATTAAGCTATTTATTTTTCAATCATTTCGAAATTCCACGAGTAACTAAAATTTCTATAATAAATTTAGGAGGGTTTTTTATGAGTGATTCAAAAAGAACGAATGTACGTTGGGCAGTGGCAGTTGTATTGTCACTTTCCTATATGGTAATGTTTTTAGGTAGAACTGTATTTTCTGTATCTGGACCTAGTATAATGAAGGAGTATGGATGGACTTCTACACAATTTGGATATGCTTCCACTGCATTTTTTATTGGGTACATGATTAGTATGATACCATCAGGTGCTATTGCTGATAAGTACGGAGCTACCAAGGTATTAATTATAAGTCTGCTATTATCTGGAATATTTACTTTCTTTACACCAATCATTGGAATTTCTATTGGACTTATGATTTTGGTTCGTGTCTTTGAAGGTATCGCACAGGGATGTATTGTTCCAGGTGCAATGTCGAATTTAGGAAGATGGATTCCAAAGAAAGAATCTGGTATTGCATGTGGTTTGGTACAGGCAGGATGTCCTTTAGGTTCTGCAATCACTATATATTTGGCAGCAGCATTACTCCCAATTATTGGATGGAAAAAGCTATTTTTCGTATATGCATTGTTCTTCCCAATATGGTGTATTATATGGGCGCTAATTGGTAAATCTGATCCATCTGAGCATAAGAAAGTTAACAAAGCAGAGCTTGCTTATATTCATCAGAAGGAAAAAGTTCAAGCAGTAGTAATGAACACAGACATTACAAAGTCGGATGTTTTGAGAACTCCTGCTGTATGGTTTATGTGTTTGTCTTATGCATGTGCTACCTATATGTATTTCTTTTGCACTACATGGCTTCCAAATTATTTTATTATTGGTCGTGGTATGAAAATCAGCGCAGGAGCCGTTCCTTATATAGTAGGGTTCTTTACTTATTTTATTGGCGGATTTGTTGCAGATGCAGCTTCCAATAAATTTGGAGATAAAATTGGACGTAAACTAGTACAGGTAGTTGGTATGATTGGTGCAGCAGTTCTTATTTTCTTAGGTGCCAGTGCAACTAATCCAACTATTGTAATTGCGGCTGTATCATTATCCTATGGATTTCTTTGCTTGACTATGAGTGGTTATTTTTCTGTAGCACCTTCTATCTGTCCTACACTTGCTGGTGTTTATGCTGGTCTTGCAGGAGTTCTAGGTTCCATTGCTGGAATACTTGCACCAACTATAACTGGTATTGTAGTTGACGCTGGCTTAAAAGCTGGTGCAAATAATGCTACTGCATATGGTTATGCATTATGGATATGTGCAGGTATATGTGCTTTAGGTTCCATTTTAGCCTTAGTGGCAAAGCTTGACCCGATAAAACATAGAGCTGTTGAAGAAGATAAAATTGTTAAAGATTAATAAAGATAAAGGTATAACGTAAAATTTTTACACAAGGGGTTGGTGACCAAATGGATTTTAGCAAGCTATTTAAAGTTGGAAGCACGTATGTTAGTGAGTATATAGTAAAGCCTGAAGATACAGCTAACTTTATTGGAAATAAAGGTGTTGTTATGTTATCTACGCCTGCTATGATAAAGTATATGGAATATACAACTTTACATATAGTAGACAATGTTATACCTAAAAATTATAGACCTGTTGGAACTAAAATTGACGTTGAACATATAAAACCAATACCTGCAAATATGAAAGTTATTATAAAAGTAACATTAATATCAATTGAAGGTAAAAAACTGCGTTATAATGTAGAAGCTTTCAATGAAAAAAATTGTAAAGTAGGGTTTGGAATATACGAACAACAGATAGTTAATTTAGAACAATTTTTAAATAAATAGTAGAAATTAATAAAACCGATAAATTTTTTGAGTTATTTAGGATAAAAATATATATGAAGCATTTGTTTAAAGGTTTTAAAATTGAACCTTCTAATCAAGTAAGAATAAATACATTATGGGTATACCTATAATGTATTTATTTCATATAAAATGAAAATTATTTTATAAAAGCTATTGCAAATTAATAATTAATATTATATAATAATTTATGTCAAGGGAAATGAAAATTATATGAAATAACTTAAGGAGGAATTTTAAATGAAAAAGTTTGTTTGTGCTGTTTGTGGATATGTTTATGAAGGTGAAAATCCACCAGAAAAATGTCCTGTATGTGGTGCACCATCAGATAAATTTGTTGAAAAGGCAGAAGGCGAAATTAGTTGGGCAGATGAACATAAAGTAGGCGTTGCTAAAGGTGTAGATGAAAAAGTATTAGAAGAATTGAGAGCTAGCTTTACTGGAGAATGTTCTGAAGTAGGAATGTACCTTGCTATGAGTCGTCAAGCTGATAGAGAAGGTTATCCAGAAGTTGCAGAAGCATATAAGAGAATAGCTTTTGAAGAAGCAGATCATGCAGCTAAATTTGCAGAATTATTGGGAGAAGTAGTATTACCTGATACAAAGAAAAATCTGCAGATGAGAGTAGATGCAGAGACAGGTGCTTGTAAAGGTAAAAAGGATTTAGCTACTTTAGCTAAAAAGTTAAACTATGATGCAATTCATGATACAGTACATGAAATGTGTAAAGACGAAGCAAGACATGGAGCTGCTTTCCAGGGATTGTTGAATAGATACTTTAAATAAACAGTAGTCATCGGATAAATGCAAAGGACTGATACACTAATTAGTGTATCAGTCCCTTTTTATACTCTATGCTAAATACATAAAATAAGATATACAATCTTTTGTTGGAGTTTCAAAATCTATGTTTCTCTTATGGTAGGCATCACCGGTGTAGTCATAACCTTGATTATCACAAATATAAGCATAATCAAAACTTTTTGGATCTACCCACTTCATGAATGTATATGTATGAGTAGGGCCGCTTCCATAAGAAGTAGTAAAGCATATATCTCCTGGCAAAAGTTTAGATAAATCTGTAGAAGTTTGCCATCCTCTGCTTCCAAGTTGAGATGTAAGTTGATTGGTATTTGCTACATATTCCGGAAGATCAGTCATTCCGGCTCTTCTAAGAGCTTCACTTGCATAATATACACAGTTATTACTTGTAATTCCACCGTGAAGTTCAATAGCTCTGTCTAGCACAGATTGTCTATTATCATAATTCATAAGATAATTATAAAGGTTTGTCCCAATTTGAGATTGAATTCTATAGTCGTTCATAATAGATGGTACAGGTTCAAATGCTTTTATAGTTAAATTTAACGTTACTGGTTTACTATATCCATCAACAGTACCTGTATAAGCATATACACCTGGTATGCTTGTCATGTCTACAGACTTGTTCCAAGATACATTTACAGAAGTAGTAGTATCATTTGACATTTTAGCAGTTACCTGTGTAGGTAAGGTGTATTCATCTTCCTGATTTATAGTTACACTTATGTTATCTATAGAAGATATAACTGGTGCTGTTTTAAATTCTACTATAGTAGGATTTTTAAGTGTTCTGTTGTATCTGGATACTATATTCCCACTTATAGTTAAGGTATAGTCTGTGTCTGGATTACAAGCATTCGTAGGTGATACAATAACGGACATTCCGTAATCTGTTGAAGAAAAAGCTAGTGGAACTTCAGTATTATTATTGTCAACTAGTCTTATTTTACCACCTAAGGAATTTACATCTACTGGTTGGTTAAAGCTTATCTTCCACTTTTTGCTTACAGGAATACTAACTTTTACAATGGTATCGTAGTTTGTACTTTGGCCCACGTTTGAATTAGCTTTTTCTGGAGTATTGTTCTCGCTGGTACTTTTATCATAGCTGCTATTAGTGTTACCATCAATAGTTTTTGAATTAGAAATATCTTTATTAGTATCTAAACTAGTTGAAGCGGTAACAGTTGATACGTCAGAAGACTTGTCCATATTATTTGCAGCTAATGCAATTGTGCAGTGAGAGCCTTGAGCAATTGCATAAATTCCGCAAAATAATACGAAGTTTTTAATAAGTTTCTTCACTTTTTAATCGCTTCTTTCTATTTTGATTTTAATTTATGTAAAAAATATGCCATATCTATTAACTTAAATTTTATCCCATTACTCCACCGAACTTTGTAAAAATAATTTGCACAAAATCATAGACTTTAGTTCTCTGTTTTTTTCAAGGCGGGGTAAAGAATAGATGTATCTCTAGATAAGTTCAATAGATTTAGGCATATTTGCTTATAATTTTTCATGTAAAAGGGCAAAATTATAATAACAAATAAGAGTATAGCATAATATTAATATATAGTCTATATAGCGGATAATATACAATATTCTGAAGGCGTATAGACGATTAAATTAAGGTATTTTCAAAGAAATAGCCATCCAGTCAGTATGATAGCCTTTTTTCTTTCAAATGCCTAAAAGAGGAGAATTTTCTTTGAAGGAAAGAGCATTTAGTAAATTAAAGGAATTTATTTTTAGATTTATACAAGATGATGTATTAGCGCTGGCTTCACAACTTGCATATAGCTTATTATTTTCTATTTTCCCTTTTTTAGTATTTTTTATAAGCCTTATAGGGTATAGTGATATAAGTAGTAATGATATATTGCTAATTTTAAGTAATGTATTGCCTAAAAATGCACTGGAATTAATAGAAAATACAGTAGTTAAAACTGCTAATAGCAAAAATATAGAACTTTTATGCTTAAGCTTGATTCTTACACTATGGGCGCTATCAGGTGGATTTCATGCTGTTATAAAAGGATTGAATAAAGCATATGATCAAAGAGAAACTAGATCCATATTTAAGATATATATTATATCTATACTATGCACCCTAGGAGTAACTTTAATAATATTATGTACTTTATTGTTTTTAGTATTTGGGCAAATGCTTGGAAGTTTTTTAGCTTTTAAGTTAGGGCTTTCCGAGGGATTTGGCTTTTTATGGAATATATTACGATATGTTATTATATTTTTTGGAACCATATTTATATTTGCAGCAGTCTATATTTCTACTCCAAATGTAAGGCTTACGTGGAGAAAGGTATTACCAGGTGCTGTTTTTTCAACTATAGGTATCGTAATAGCTTCTATGGGTTTTGCCTTTTATGTGAATAATTTTGGAAATTATTCTAAAATTTATGGAAGTATAGGAGCTGTAATAATCCTCTTAACTTGGCTTTTTATTTTATCTACAATAACTATTTTAGGAGGAGAGTTTAACTCAGTATTATTTAAAAAAGAAAAAAATAGATTTTAGCTGTGCTTTCCGTGTATCAGCACACTTGCTTGTATAAATTTTCTAAAGCTGTATCAAGTACTTCTTAGGTTCAGGTGGAGTTCTTATAGTTATGACTTTCTCCAGCTCAACCTTATAGAAGATGGTGGTGTTAGCAATGGTAAGCATAGGACAAAAAAGTTTTATATAAAATTAAAAATATTATTGACAAAAATTTAGGTAGTTGTATAATATAAATATAAATCATAGTAAAACACTCAAGAATACTTTGAAAAAGAAAAGTAACTTAAATTAAATTTTGCAGAGAAGAAACGGTTGGTGAAAGTTTCTAAATTAAGTTTAAGTGAAGTGCCCTTTGGAGTTATGTGGTCGAATTAATAGTAGATTACATCGGGTTCACCCGTTATAGTGATAGAACATAGCGCTGTGTTCGATTGAGAGTTGGATTTTTTAAAAATCTAATTAGAGTGGAACCACGGAGTATAAACTCCGTCTCTATATAACATATAGAGACGGAGTTTTTTGATTTCAAAGTAAATTTCATGCTTAAAATATTAATTATTATATAAAATTTTGGGAGGTACTAAAATGATATTTACTAATGCTATAGATATGATAGGTAATACACCTTTGTTTAAACTTGATAATTTTAAAAATGAGGATACAGCTGATATATATGTTAAACTTGAAAAATTCAATCCTGGTGGAAGTATTAAAGACAGAGCTGCTCTTGGCATGGTTGAAAGAGCTGAAAGAGAAGGACTCTTAAAAAAAGGTGACACAATAGTGGAGCCAACTAGCGGTAATATGGGAATAGCTCTTGCAATGATAGGAAAATTAAAAGGATATAAAGTTACAATTGTAATGCCAGAAACTATGAGTGTAGAGAGAAGAAATATGATAAAGGCTTATGGTGCAGAATTAGTTTTAACAGATGGAGCTAAGGGCATGAAGGGAGCTATAGAGAAATCCTATGAAATTGGCAAAGGTAAAGAAGGTTACTATATACCACAACAATTTATAAATACTGCTAATCCTAAAAAGCATTATGAAACTACAGCAGAGGAAATTTTAAAGGATTTAAAAGATGTAGATGCCTTTGTAGCTGGTGTTGGTACTGGAGGAACAGCAATAGGAGTGGGAGAAAACTTAAAAAAGCACAATAAAGCTGTAAAGGTAGTTGCAGTAGAGCCAGCAGGTTCACCAGTTCTATCAGGAGGTAAAACTGGAGCTCATAAAATACAAGGTATAGGGGCAGGATTTGTACCTGATATTTACAAATCAGAAGTTGTAGATGAGATCATAACTATAACAGATGAAGAAGCTTTTAAATATGCTAAACTTATGGGAAAAGAAGAGGGAATACTAGTTGGTATATCTTCAGGAGCTAATATAGCTGCAGCAATTCAGGTGGCGAAAAAACTTGGAAAAGGTAAAAAAGTAGTAACTGTAGCACCAGATGGAGGAGAGAAATATCTATCCATGGGATTATATGATTAGTATGTAATTCAATCAATTCACAGTTCACAATTTTGGTAGATTTTTATCTACGAGTGTTATGAAAAATCTAAAAACTAAGTAGTATGAACATTAAATTTTTAGATTTTCTGTAATAGCAGAAAATCATCCTTAATTGTGCATCGTGAATTGATTACTTAGTATTACTTTCATGTTAAGTCAAAATTTGAGCAATAGATTTGAAAGGAGAAAACAATGAGAAACCCATTTAAGCTATTAACTTATGATATTAAAAATGCTATGAAAAATGATCCAGCGGCTAGGAATCCGTTAGAGGTTTTTATATTATATCCCTTTATTCATGCTTTGATACAGTATAGAATAGCACATTTTTTTTATAACAAGAAATGTTTCTTTATTGCTAGGTTAATATCACAAATTGCTAGGGGTTTAACTGGAATAGAAATACACCCAGGAGCTAAAATAGGAAAAGGATTATTTATAGATCATGGAATGGGTGTGGTTATAGGTGAAACTGCAGAGGTTGGAGATAATGTAACGCTTTACCATGGAGTCACTTTAGGAGGAACAGGAAAGGATACAGGAAAAAGGCATCCTACAGTAGGAAATAACGTATTTATAGGAAGTGGAGCAAAACTTTTAGGGCCAATAGTTGTAGGCGATAATGTAAAAGTAGGTGCAAATTCAGTAGTTTTGAAGGATATACCAGCAAATTGTACTGTGGTAGGTATACCAGCTAAAGTAGTTAAGGCTGAAAGTAATACTGTTATAGAAATAAAAGACTATGCAGGAAGAAGAAAAAAGATATATAATGAAATGATAATATAATTTCTATAATAAGCAGGTGAAAGGTTTGAACTATAAAGAAGATATATTGAGTTACTGTAATAAGATTGGATTGGATACTGTAGGATTTACAAAATGCAGAATATTCACCGAATTAAAAGATTGTTTTAAATATAGAAAAGAAAATTTGCTTGAAAATGAATTCGAAGAAAAGAATATTGAAAATAGAGTTAATCCATATGTGTATATGGATGGGGGAAAGACAATAGTATCCATTGCCTTTCCCTATTTATTTGAAAAACAAGATGAGGAAAATATAAGCTTTTCTCTATATACTAGAGGAAAGGACTACCATGTAGTAGCACGTTATTATTTACAAAAAGTGTGTAATTTTATAAAGGGTTTAGGGGGAAAAGCTGTATACTTTGTAGATAGCAATTCCTTGCCTGAGAGATATATAGCTTTTCAGTGTGGAATAGGGTTTATAGGAAAAAACAATATGATTATTACAGAGAAATATGGATCTTATGTTTTTTTAGGAGAAATAATAACTGATATAAAAGTAGAAGCTGATACCCCACTAGAAAGTAAGTGTGGCAGCTGTAATTTATGCCAAACATCGTGTCCTACAGGTGCTTTGCTTGAAGATAAAAATTCTAATATATGCATGTCATATATAACTCAAAAAAAACATATAGATAATAAATGGTTTTCACAATTTCAAGGAAGATTATTTGGATGTGATACTTGCCAAAAAGTATGTCCATATAATAGTAAGGTCGCTTTTTCTAATATACAGGATTTTAAGCCTTTTGATTTTATGAGTAGAGTTGATTTAAATGAAATTATAGATATGGATAAAAAAGAATTTGCAGAGAAATACAAAAACACATCCTGTGGATGGAGAGGTAAAAATATTATTCAGAGAAATGCAATTATAAATATGATTACATTAAATAAAAGTATTAATTTGGAATATAAAAACATAAGGTCAACCTATGTAAGAGATTATTATGATAGACTTTTACAGGTTTTAAAATTATAATTTATATTAGAGAGGTACATTTAAAAAAGTATACCATATATAAAAAGAAAGGTGGATTTATTTATGATTTCTCCATGGATGGTCAAGCTAATGGGACATCTTCCTAAAGGATTTTTAGCGTATATTTCAAAAAAGGTATTAGGTGGTTACTTAAATAGATGTGCAGATATAAAAGTAAAAGGCATTGAAAATTTAAATGAAGTGGAAAGACCTGTAATATTTATCTGCAATCATTTAAGCAATTCTGATGCTCTTGTATTAAGTAGAGTACTTAAATCAGAAAACCTGACTTTTGTAGCAGGTAAAAAATTGAATCAAAATTCTTTAACTCAGCTTGGCATGTGTATTACAAAAACTATTGACATAAAACCAAATAGTGCAGACAAGGATGCCATATCTAAAATTATAAAAACTGTAAAGAACGGAGATAATATACTGATATTCCCTGAGGGAACGAGAAGTAGAACAGCAAGCTTAGCAAAAGGGAGGAAAGGGGTAGTTTTAATACAGAAGTTAACTAAGGCTGCAATTCTTCCTATCGGTATCTCTGGTACTGAAAAACTTTTACCTATAAGCGACAAGGATATGGCTCTAGAAAGTTTTCATAATGCAGAGGTAAATGTGAATATAGGAAAGCAGATAGATATACCGCCCCAAGATAAAGGTGAAAACAAACATGTATATGAAGACAGAATATCAGATTTATTTATGAAAAAAATAGCAGAACTTTTGCCTGAACAATATAGAGGAGTATACAAGTCTTAATGAAGGTGATAAAAGTTGGATAAACAAAATATAGATAATATATTGAAAGTACTGAAAGAAACCTATCCAGAAGCAAAATGTGCATTGAATTTTGGGTCTCCTTATGAATTGCTAGTGTCCACTATGCTTTCAGCTCAATGCACCGATGTAAGAGTGAATAAAGTTACATCAGAATTGTATAAACAATATAATACTCCTGAAAAAATGATATCTTTAACAGAGGAAGAATTAGGAGAAAAGATAAAAAGCTGTGGCTTTTTTAGAAATAAAAGCAAGAATATACTTTCAACTAGCAGAGAACTTGTTGAAAAGTACGGTGGAGAGGTACCACATACTATGGAACAATTGATAGAACTTCCAGGAGTGGGCAGAAAAACTGCGGATGTTGTTTTGTCAAACGCCTTTGGAGTTCCAGCAATTGCAGTGGATACTCATGTATTTAGAGTATCAAATAGACTTGGAATTGCAAAAGGAACTACTCCCAACAAAGTAGAAATGGAACTTATGAAAAATATACCCAAAAGTATGTGGAGTGATTCACATCATTATTTAATATGGCATGGAAGGCGCATATGTAAGTCAAGAAAACCTGATTGTGAACATTGCCCTCTAGCCCCTTACTGTGAATACTTCAATCATCCAGAGGAAACTAAGTCTTGAAGTTTAGAATTTACATAGAGTTTCTAAGTAAAAATCACTTTATGCTCCAAATATTTTTACAACATTCATCACGTTAAATATTTTGATAAGACTAAGCAAAAAAATTAAAAAAATACTGAGAACTTTTGAAAACTCGTACCTCAAACAATTCAAAAGTTCTAGATTTTTTAAAATTTTTTTACTAAGACTTATATACAAAATATTTAAAAGTGCTTCATTATTGTAAAAATATTTCTGCATATAAAGTGATTTTTAAGTTAGAAAACTTATGTACAGTTTCTAAATAAAAGTTTTTTTGAAAATAACAGAGTTCAAATAACAAAGAACAGATAAAGATGATTTCCCTCGTACCTCAGGAAATCTATAATTTTAATATTTTCTGACGTTAGGAAGAAAATTATCCTTATTTGATATTTGAACTTTGAACTTTTTCAGTTTAAAAATATTGTTTCACAATTTTTTTAAACTGAAAAAGTTGAGTATTCAACTTTTACTTATAAACTCTACAAATTTATAATGTGCCTTCTTATCAAATCAAGGGCAGTCATAGTAGCCCTTTGTCTTACCACATCTCTGCTTCCAAAGAATTGGCACTTCTTAACATAAGTCTCTCCGTTTATATAAAGTCCTATATATACTAGACCTACAGGTTTTTCGTAAGTACCACCGCCAGGACCTGCAATTCCTGTAGTAGCTATGCCTATATCTGTATTTGCTGTTTTAGCTATACCTTCTGCCATTTCTTTTGCAGTCTCAGAACTAACAGCACTAAATTTGTCTAGGGTATCCTTTTTTACTCCTAGTCTTTTCATTTTGGCCTCGTTGCTATAAGTGACAGCACCTTCTTTAAATACAGCAGATATGCCAGGATAATTTACAAGTCTTGCTGCTATTAACCCACCAGTACATGATTCTGCAGAGGATATAGTTAAACCTTTATTTATCAATAATTTTCCTATAACATCTTCCATAGTGTCATCATCTTCACCATATATATTTATCCCTAGTTTTTCTCTAATTTTAGATTCTACAGGTTTTATAAGCTCTACAGCTTCTTCTTCTGTATTTGCCCGTGTAGTAATTCTAAGTATTGTATCATTTTCTTTTGCATAAGGAGCTACAGTGGGGTTTACACTATTATTTATAAGATCTGATACACTTTCAGCCATAGAACTTTCTCCCATACCACAAACTCTCAGCGTTTTAGATTTTATTACTCCATTACTGTATTTTTTTAAGAATGGTACTACATAATTTTGAAACATAGGCTTTGCCTCTTTTGGAGGTCCAGGAAGTATTATTAAAATTTTCCCGTTTTGCTCCATACAACAGCCAGGAGCCGTACCATGTGGATTAGGAAGTATAGAAGCACCTTCAGGAAAGTAAGCTTGTTTTATATTATTGCCTTCTAAATTTAGTTTTCCCATTTTCTTAAAATAAGATTCTAATTGGGTAAGTGAACTTTTATCTAAGATCATTTCCTTATTGAAGTATTTAGCACTAGTTTCTTTAGTTAGATCATCTTGTGTAGGTCCAAGCCCTCCAGTTGTAATTATGATGTCAGCTCTTTCAAAAGACTTCTTAAACTCATCTAAAAGTCTCTGAGGATTATCTCCAACAACAGATTGGTGATACACTTCTATACCAAGATCAGCTAATCCTTTGGAAATAAATTGTGCATTTGTATTTACTATATCTCCAAGTAAAATCTCTGTACCAACGCATAATATCTCAGCTTTCATTTATGTACTACCTCCATATCTAAGTATATTTGAAAAACAAACATACTTTTATGATAGCATAAAAGTTATGCTTATTTAATAATAATTAACTCAACTTTCGTACATATAAAATTTTGACCTAATATAAAAACTTTGTGAAGCAAAGCTTTGCAAGTTAAGAATTAATAATGAAAAGTTAATAGTGAAGGATGATTTTTAGCTGTTGCAAAAAATCTTTAAATTTATATAAGTCAGTGTTTAGTAATGTTTTGCTTTAGCAAAACGAGCATTCAAAAATTTAATTAAAGATTTTTTGTAGTGTAACGGAAAGAAATCCACATTAACTATTAATTAAATTAATAATTCTTATATATAAAAGCTATTACTCTATAGTATAATAACTATGTGAAAATAAAGAGGTGATAATTATGAGTGCAAAAAGAAGAACTAGGAAGTCAAAGAGAAAGTCAGGCGGAACATTAAAAATATTAGGTTTAGCTGCCTTAACTATTTTTTTGAGTATAAGTTGCGGATTTATAGTATATCATTATAATGATATAAAATACTGGGATAACTTAATTTATCCTAGAGTTTCTATAAATAATACGGATCTTTCTGCAAAAACTAAAGATCAGGCTAAGAGTATAATGAGCAGCGGATATTTAAATAAATTTCAACAGAAACAAATTACTATAACTGCAGGAAATAAAAGTTATGAATTACCTTATTCTAGTTTAAGTTTTACGAATAACTTGGATGATACGGTAAAGTTGGCCTATTCTTATGGAAAAAGCAGCAATATATTTAAAAAATATGAATTATTAAAGAATCCTAAAAATGTAAACTATAATTTGAAATTTTCTTATGACACTAAAGTTATAGATAATATGGTAGATAAAATTGCAAGTGAAGTTGATACAGAACCTGTGAATGCATCTCTTGAAATGGGAGGAGTGAAATTTTCAGTAATACCACAGAAAGATGGGGCTAAAGTAGATAAAGAAGCTTTGAAAAAAGATATTGAATCTAAAATAGATAATAATTCAGATCAGGATTTAACTGTAAAAGCGGTACTCAAAACTACTAAAGCTAAAATAAAGGAAGATGACCTTAAACCTGTGGACACATTAATATCTAGTTTTAGTACAGCCTATGGCGGCATATCTTCTGGCGAAAGAGCAAATAACATATCACTTGCTACTAGCAGCATAAATGGACATGTAGTAATGCCAGGAGATACTTTTAGTTTCAATGATGTTGTAGGTCAGAGAACTGCAGCCAAAGGATATGAGGCAGCTCCTGTTATTATTGGAGATAAAGTGGAGTCAGGACTTGGCGGGGGAATATGCCAGGTATCTACGACGCTTTATAATGCAGTTGCTAAAGCAGGACTTACATCTACGGAAAGGACT
The DNA here is from genome assembly GCF_001675165.1 of Clostridium ragsdalei P11. GTDB lineage: Bacteria > Bacillota > Clostridia > Clostridiales > Clostridiaceae > Clostridium_B > Clostridium_B ragsdalei. The sequence continues at coordinate 98,262 of NZ_LROS01000022.1, read as the reverse complement.
CACCATACTATGCCTGTTCATTATGTTCCTGAAGGAATGGATGCTACGGTAGATTACGGAAACATAGATTATAAATTTAGAAATGATTTTAAATATCCTATATACATACAAAGTTATACTTCAGGTGGCAGCATAGTATTTAATTTATATTCCAATTCGTCAGTATCAAAATAAAATCATAAGTTTTTTGTAAAAATTTATTAAATGATTTGTAATATGTTTTTTAACTTTTAGGATATAACTAATAAAAGGAGAGTTTAATATATGAAATAAATAAGGGAAGAGTAGATATGAAAAGTAAAATTCATAACAAGATTATAACTCCACTTTTATATTTTTTGCAGAGTGAGTCTGCTAGCGGTGTAATACTATTAATTTTTGCCATCATTGCAATAATAATTACTAATTCTAAAGTTAATGCAATATATAGTCATATACTGCATACCTATATAACTATTGGATATAAAGATATATCCTTATCAATGTCAGTTCTTCACTGGATTAATGATGGGTTAATGGCTATATTCTTTTTTGTAATTGGTATGGAGATTAAAAGAGAGTTGGTAATTGGAGAACTTAAATCTTTAAAGAAAACTATACTTCCTGTTGGTGCTGCTATAGGAGGTATGATTGTACCTGCAATTATTTACGTATTATTTAATTATAAAGAACCAACTAGTACAGGATGGGGAATTCCAATGGCTACAGATATTGCATTTACTTTAGGAGTACTTTCTTTGGTAGGCAAAAAAGCATCGAAAGGAATTATAATTTTTCTTACGGCTTTAGCTATAGTTGATGATTTAGGAGCTATTCTTGTAATTGCAATATTTTATACCAGTAGAATATCATGGACATATCTTTTTATAGGTATGATCATTCTTATAGTTCTTGTACTAGTAAATAGATTTAAGGTAAGATTTGTTTCCGTTTTTATTATGTTGGGAACTATATTATGGATTAGTCTGCTTAAATCTGGTGTGCATTCAACAATTGCAGGTGTACTGCTTGGAATGACAATACCAACAGGAAAAGATAGAGAAGAATTCAAAAAATCAATGTTATATAAACTAGAACATGCACTATTGCCATGGTCTTCCTTTGTAATTATGCCCATATTTGCTTTAGCAAATTCAGGTGTAGTTATTAATATTAATGATTTTTCAACGCTTGTATCAACGCCTGTTAGTTTAGGAATTATATTTGGACTTTTTTTAGGGAAACAACTAGGTATATTCGGGGTTTCATATTTGTTATTAAAATTTAAAATTGCTAAGCTTCCTTATCAAGTAACAAAAATACATTTGTACGGTGCAAGTGTGCTTGCTGGTATTGGATTTACGATGTCATTATTTGTTTCATCTTTATCTTTTTCAGATGAGACTATATTATCTATAGCAAAAATTAGTATAATAATGGCTTCAATTTTATCTGCAATATTTGGTATAATAGTTTTTAAATTTATAAAACCTCAAAGTAAAGGAAAACCTAATACAAAACAAGAATTTAGTAATTAAATGTTATTTAATATTTGAGAAGTTTATTGAATAACTTAAAATGTTCAGTTAAAAACGGTTTATATATAAAATGGAGTGTAAAACAGTTATGCTTGTTTTCCGGGCTTTGCTGTGATATACTGTTAAAGGAATAAGTGAGCACTTTTAAAGAAAAGTTGTGCTAACTGTGTAATCGTGCGGATATGGCGGAACTGGCAGACGCGCTAGATTCAGGTTCTAGTGAGGGAAACTTCATGCAGGTTCAAGTCCTGTTATCCGCACCAAATGAATGCTTAATGGCATTCATTAATGAGTAAAGAATGTATTATATTTATAACAAGCGAATATGATAATTATAGGATTATTGAGGTCGGAAATGGTTCCCGACACACTCGAAAGAGTACCTGAGATGATGGATACACCGCCCATCCGATAATCCAAACGTATATAAGGCCTCTGATTGATGTTAGGGGTCTCTTGCTATGCCTAAATTTTTTAAAAATTAACATATAACTTTAGCTAAAAATTTTAAGAAGTTTATAGATATATAGAGTAGATTAAATAGAATAGTATATTAAATTTTGCTGTGATATACTAAAATATAAATATATAGCAAATAAGTTCTAGTGATAAACTTATGGATGTTTAGTTTATTTACATCATGATATTATGAAAGGTGGAAAAAATATATATGTATTTTTCAGATTTATTTGAAAACGATCAACCAGTTGTATCTCTATAATCTAAGATGAAGGTTAATTGTTTGATTAAAATACCTTCTCTTAGATGTCAACTTATATAAATGTAAGAAGATGGAGGTATTAATAATGAAAAAAAGATTGATTGGATCAATATGCTTATTTTTAGCAGCTTGTATATGGGGTGGAATGTATGTAGTTAGTAAATATATACTGAAGTTTATTTCTCCAATTACACTTGTGTGGATTAGATATGCAATTGCTTTTGTAGTTCTATTTTTAATACTTATGTTTTTTGATTATAAAAAAGGATGTAAGGTAGTTATAAAAAAGAAGGACTGGCTTCTCATTGCATGGATAGGTTTTATAGGATATTTTATTTCTATATGCCTCCAGTTTATGGGCACAAAATTATCAGATGCCCATATGGGATCATTAATTACAGCGTCTACACCTGTATTTGTGATTATATTTGCCAGATTCATACTTAAGGAGTTATTTACAAAGAAAAAAATAATTTCTCTTATACTTGCTACTTTTGGTGTCATCATAGTTATTGGATTGGATTCCATGTTTATGAAACATCTTTTAGGAAATATAATTCTTGTTGGAGCTGCTGTGACCTGGGCGTTATTGTCTGTTTATGTAAAAATAGCATCTAAGCGATTTGATTCACTGATTATAACTACATATGCAATGTTATTTGCTTTAATATTTACCACTCCATTTATGCTTATGCAGCATAATAACTTTGCATTAATACTAAATAACAGAAATCTTATACTTGGGGTTATTTATCTTGGAGTTGTATCTACAGCAGGAGCATTTTTTTTGTGGAATAAAGGTATTGAGCTTATGGATGCAGGAATTGGATCGCTATTTTTATTTTTTCAGCCTGTTACGGGTTCAATTTTTGGATGGCTCTACCTACACGAGCAGCTTACATTTGGCTTTTTTATAGGTGGGATACTTATAGTAGCTGCAGTGGTTATAGCTACTACAGGTGCGGATAATTGATAAAATTAGAAACTTTTTAACATGCGGATACTTTAAAACATATCTTATAATGTGAGCTAAATTTGAGGCTATTTAGTGAATAGGTGAATGATATGGATAAAGTGGGTATTACTGAATCGGATAATTTTATAATTCAAGTTAGTGAAATAATAACCTATAATGAAGGGTACTATGATACTATAAACAGAAATGATGGTACTTCATCAAGTATAGGAATATTACAGTGGAATGGCTATAGAGCGAAAAACTTATTGAAAATTATTATAAGTAAAAATGAAGAACAAGCTAAGGCAATTTTAGATGGAACTACTATTCTGGCTGATATAAATAAAGATGATGATTTCTGGAATAGCAAGATATTGGATGATATAGAGTGTGAAAAGATAAGTGAATTATTAAGAACTGAAGAAGGAATGAAATGTCAATATGAACTGAGAATGAGAGATGTAAAAGCTTATATAAATCATGGGAAAAGTCTCGGCATAAAGGACGAAAAGGCACTAGCATATTTTGCAGATTTGGAAAACCAACTTGGATGTTATATGGCGGAAAATATAATAAAGAGTATTGACAGCGGAAAAGAATTAACTATTTATGAAATTTTGCAAGCATCTGTATCATATTCAGATGTATTGGCACGAAAACAAAGGCCAATGTACACTTATAAAAAGATAATGAATACTGCCTTTTAATATTATTTAATGAATTTGTTCAGTACTAATTAGAAATTAAGACCTTTTGAAAACTCATATTTAAAATAGTTCAAAAGGTCTAAGTTTTTAAATGTAATTGGGAAAAGTACTAGTGAACTATAGTTGTTCTTCACCACTGTTTTTTTCTATATGTTCACCACTTATTTGAAAGGATGCTTCACAATATTCACTAGAATCATTTTTGTTTCCCCAGAATTTAAATATTTTAAAAATTATCATTGTTCCTGTCTCAAAAGGCCCAACTAAAAATTGACCGCTGGCATCAGTTATAACATACCCTATAAGTTTTATATCAAGGGGATCTTTTTCATAATTTTTTCCTGCCCTAAATACTTGAACTAATGCTTCAGGTACTCTTTCGGGATTTTTTAAATCATCATTCCATACTGTGCCGCAAATGACTTTTTTATCAGTACTGTTTAATATAAAATCTAAATTCATTTGATTCTTTTCGCTTTTAACTAGTATGTCATATCTTGTTAAAATTTTAGCCATTTTATTTACCCTCCTTACAATAGAAAAATTAATATGATTAGTATTATAGTATGTATGAAAAAGGTATTATGGTACTTATAGCAGATGGTGATTGGAAGCATATACTATTAGAGAATTCCAGTATAAAAGAGGGCTTTAATATGCGTATACTTTTTTTAGAAAGCCATCCTATGTGGATATATGGGCTTCCTAACGGATTTAGGGATCTTGGACATGAAGTAAAAGTATCCGGCACCCTAACAGAAAAAAACATACCAGAAATGATTTCTAAGTTTAAACCTAATTTAATTGTCACAATGTCCTGGACTTCTGAAAATACAAATGAGAAACTTAAATGGATAAGAAAATATGTTAAACTATCAAAAATACCTCTAATATATTGGTCTACGGAAGATCCAGCATATACGGCCTGTTTTTCATTGCCGTTGATACAAAAAATATTACCAGACTTTGTTTTTACTATATGTAAGGAAAAAGTAGATTATTTCAAAAAATTAGGAATTAAAGCAGCACACTTGGGTTTTGGATATCACGAAAGTGTTCATCATCCTGTAGATAGCTGTGATAAATACAAAGTATCTATTGCAGTTGTTGCAAATGGCTATGATAAATATATTGAAGCTCACCCGGACTGCTGCAGAAATGCTTCTCTTAAAGTTCTTGTAAATCCAATTTTAAAAAATAATATGCGTATTGACTTTTGGGGTAGATATTGGGATAAAATGAATTCTATTGTCAACTTTGATATACCAAAGGAATGGATTCATGGATATTTACCTTATACTGAAGCCAATAAAGTTTATAGCTCTGCAGATATAGTAATAGGACTTCAGAATAGACAGCTTACACAGAGAACGTATGAAATTTTAGCTTCAGAAGGATTTTTACTTACTAATGATACGCAGGTGGTGAAACAATTATTTAAAAATGGTAGAGATTTAGTTATATCTTCCTCAGAAGAAGAAACTTTAAAGCTAGTGGACTACTATTTATCTCATCCGAAAGAGCGGGAAAAAATACGTAAAAATGGCAGAAAGGCAGTGGAATGCTGCAGCTACAAATATAAAGCTGAATATATTATTAAAGTTTTAAAAGAACAAAAAATATTGCCTATAAATATTAAATAGATTTTTAAAGGAGGATGTGTTTTAATGCGTATAATTTTTTTTTAGGTGGTAATATATGGCGGTATACTTTGCCTGAGGGCCTTATTGAAGCAGGGCATGAAGTTGAAATTGTAGAGCCATTTAGTGAGGAAAATGTTAAAAATGAAATATTAAAGTTTAAGCCGGATTTATCCATGAGCATTGGTTGGGGAACTGAACAGCGTATTAAGAATCAACTTATCATGAGACAATGTGTAAAAACTGCAAAACTGCCTCATGTCTATTGGTCTATTGAAGATCCTGCATATACATTTATTTTTTCACTACCGCTTATACAGAGGCTTCAACCTGATTTCGTATTTAGTATCTCCAATTCCACAGTTGATTTTTATAGAAAAATGGGGATTAAAGCAGCTTATATGGATTTTGGCTTTTCTCCTAAAATTCATAAGTATACTCAATGTGATGAAAATTATAAAGCTTCAATTTCTTTAGTTGCTAATGCATATCCCAATGTACTAAAGAATTATCCTGATCATTATAGACGTATTTCCATGGAGACACTTATTGTTCCGTTGTTAAAAAATAATATAAGAATTGATTTTTGGGGAAACAATTGGGATAAGGTAAAATCTTATGTAAAATGTGATATACCAAAAGAATGGATTCATGGGCATATACCTTATAAAGATGCAAATAAAGTTTACTGTTCTTCTAAAATAGTATTGGGATTGCAAAATTATCCTGATCAGCTCACACAAAGGACTTATGAAATATTGGCATCGGGCGGATTCCTTTTAACTTCTAATACAGCTGCAGTGAGGCAATTATTTAAATCTGGTAGAGAGTTAGCTGCATCTTCCTCTCCTGAAAAAACTTTATCTCTTGTAAGATATTATTTGAATAATTCTAGGGAGAGAAAAAGAATAGCTGATTGTGGTAAAAGGAGTGTATTAGGTAATAGCTATAAAGACAGAGCTGAATATATGATAAAAATATTAAAAAATTATCATATAATATGAAAAAGGCTGCCGTAGAAAGATTTCTACAGCAGTTTTTATTTTAATATTTCACTTACTGTTATCAATTTATATTTTCTAGCTTCCAAGTTTTCAATAATTCTATCAGTAGCTGCTGCTGTATTATTGCCAGCAATATGCATAAGCACAATAGCACCATTTTTAGCTTTACATAATACCTTATTTACTATTACTTGCATAGGTGGTAGGGCCCAATCTATGGGATCAATACTCCAGTAAATGCTGTACTTATACCCGGCTTCACCAACAGCTTTTAAAACCTCGTCATTCCAATGGCCAAAAGGTTCTCTAAACAATGTAGTTTTTATTCCTGTTATATTATAGATGGCTTTTTCTCCATCTATAATGTTTTTAATCATATCATTATAGGGTATCTTTCTCATGTCGGGATGATCAAATGAGTGATTGCCAATTTCATGACCTTCTGAAACTATTTTATTTGCTAGTTTAGGAAATTTATTTACCCAAAATCCTGTCATAAAAAATGTGCATCTTATTTGATGTTTTCTTAATACTTTTAGTATTTCTTCAGTTTCCGAATCTTCAAAACCAGCATCGTAAGTAAGTGCAATTTGTATTTTATCGGTATTCCCATGGCATATAAGGATAGAAGGGGATATGGATTGTATATTCAAAGTATGTTCACCTCTAATTTCAATATCATATAATTTATGTACTACATATTATGATATTAAATAAAAAAAGTTCGAGGTGAGTGTATATTGAAAGTTCTATTTTTCCAAAACCATCCTATGTGGATACATGGACTTCCTAATGGATTTCAGGATCTTGGACATGAAGTAAAAGTATCTGGTGAATTGACGAAAGAAAATGTTGAGCAAATGATTTTAAATTTTAAACCCGATTTAGTAATCACTATTGGATGGACTAATGAAACTGTCGGTGAAAAAGTAAATTGGATAAGAAAATATATTAAGTTATATAAAATTACTCATATTTATTGGGCTACAGAAGATCCTACTCACACTTTTAGCTTTACATTACCTTTAATTCAGAAAATGCAGCCAGACTTTGTTTTTACTATCTGCCAGGAAAGAGTAGATTATTATAAAAAATTAGGAATTAAAGCTGCACATCTGGATTTTGGTTTCCACCCAAGTGTGCATTATTTTACAGGAGTACAAGATAAATATCACTGTTCTATTGCTGTAGTTGCTAATGGATATCCTAAAAATCTCACACTGTACCCAAATCATTATAGAATACAATCTATAAAAACCCTTATTGCACCTCTTGTAAAAGAGAATATTAGAATTGACTTCTTTGGATGGGGATGGGAAAATCTATCATTTATATTAGGGCAAGATATACCTAAAGAATGGATTCATGGATATTTAGATTATACACTAGCAAATCAGGTTTACAGCTCTTCTGATATAATACTGGGAATACAGAATCATCGTACTCAGGTTACCCAGAGAACTTATGAAATTCTAGCTTCTAGGGGATTCTTAATTACATCAGATACTCCTAAAATAAGGAGCTTATTTACTCCTGAAAAAGATTTGGTAGTATCTTCCTCACCGCAGGAAACATTAGATTTAGTTAAGTATTATTTAAAAGAAAAAGATAAATGTGATGAAATACGGAAGCAGGGTCAAAAATCAGTATCTATTCATCACTATAAATATAGAGCTAAGGAAATGTTAGACATATTAAAAATTGAAAAATTGTTGCCAGTATAAGATTTAAAAATGCTATTACATGGCTTTTTCTTGTAACAGCATTTTTTCTATAGTATTATATATTTCATTCCAATTTAATACCCTGGTGATATTTTGATTTAAAGGAAGGCGGTTGTAGTTTGTGTCTACTAGTAGTACTTTAAAGTTACTTTTAGATAATTCAATGGCATTTTCATAACTATCTTCTATAAATATATCACAGTTTAAATTTTTAGCTGTACCTACCTTATGAGCAGAACCAAGGACGTAAACGCCATCGTAAGGTATTTCATATTTATTCAAATATTTGTGTGTTACAATTTCCAGACATTTTTCACGAGCAGTTACAAAATAAATATTATTTAATTCTGCTAGTTTCTGTATAACTTCTAGGGCATCTTTTCTTATTGTCTCTTCACTATGAAGTTCAAATTTGATTTTATTGTAAAAATCAGTATACTCATCTCTTGTTATTCCAATAATTTTATGAAGTTCATATTGTGTTACTTCATCGGCAGTTATATTCTTATTAAAGTATTTATTGGCACTTTCTATCCAGTAATATGGATCTGTAATTGTTCCATCAATGTCTATACATATATTCATATTTTTGATACCTCCTATACAAATATACTAATATATAATTATTAATAGGATATTAAAACAAAATTAAATCTGTGTAAAAATATAATTTGGTAGAAGAATAATATTAACTGGAATATTAAGGAAAAAAATGATATAATGTACATATCATAAAAAAACGAAAAAGGGACAGTGATATTATGAGGATTGACAGCAGAAAAAAGTTAATGTTTTCCTGCATTTTTTTAATTTTGATAATGTTTATTTTTGGAAAAAATATTAAAATATTGAATCAAGTTAACTCTATGAAGGTAGCTGCATCTCCTATAGTTAAAATGTCAAATAATCATAGTTCATCTAAAAAGTATCGTATAGTACTTGACCCTGGTCACGGAGGAATAGATAGAGGGACAAGCTATGGAAATATGAGTGAAAAGGACTTAACTTTAAAGATAGCAAAGTATGCTCAGTCTTACTTAAAGAATCAGGGAGATGTAGTACTTTTGACTCGTGATAAGGACAAGCTAGTACCACTTAAAGAAATAGGCAACAAAACAAATTCTTCTCATGCAGATGTTTTTGTTTCAATTCACGTAAATTCTTTAAATGATAAAAATTTTAATGGAATAACTGCATTATATTATGATGTAAATGGATATCAAAAATCTGAAAGGATAAGATTAGCAAAAACAATAGAAAGTCAGGCAGTAAAAAATGATGGTTGGGAAAGTAAGGGCATAAGAAGACAAAACCTAGCAGTACTAAGATATAGCAAAATACCTGGGGTACTTATGGAATGTGGATTTATAACTAATGATGAGGATAGAAAAAGGTTGTCAAATGATGATGTGTTAAAAAGACTTGCAAAAAATATTTCAGATGGCATAATAAAGTATTTAAATGAAAATCCTTAATAACTGTAGAGTTTCTAGACATGAAATTTGACTTATACAAATCATGTAATGACAAATTTCAGCACCATAAAAACTTTTAATAAGTCTAAAGTTCGGTATTTAGAAAATCTAAGGAGCTTAGCTAAACTCGTACCTCAGACATACCTAAGCCCCTAAGATTTTCTAAAATACCTCGCTAAGACTTATGGAAAAGTTTTTAAAGGTGCTTTCAATTTTGTTATTACATTTTATGTATAAGTTCAAATTTCAATTAGAAACCTTAAGTATTTTAACTTAAAAATCAACTTATACGCAGGCATATTTTTACAATAATGAAGTTCTTTTAAATATTTTGTATATAAGTCTTGGAAAAAATTCGTAAAAACTTAGAACTTTTGAATTGTTTGAGGTACGAGTTTTCAAAAGTTCTTAGCTTTTTTAGAATTTTTTACTTAGACTTATCAAAATATTTAATGAACTGAAGGTTGTATAAAATATCCGGAGTATAAGTTGATTTCTATTTAAAAATTTTATAGTGCTTCTAATATAACTGGATTTGGAATAAGATATAGAAAAAATACTATTGAAAAGTTAATCTTAAATAATCCACAACTGTGGATAGATTCCATGGGACACGAAGGAAATCGTCATTATTTGAACTTTGATATTTGGACTTTAAACTTTTTTAAAACTTTGCAGCATTGAATTCTAATTGTAGAGTTAAAAGTATGCTCTTTACTGAAACATCAATATGGAGTAATATATTTAATAGGACTTTTGAACTAATGAGTCCATAAACTTAAAGAAATTATTATTTATATTTTATATGTTGTAATAGAGGAGGAAATAAAATTGAGTTTAAATATAGTGTTATTTCAGCCTGAAATACCACAAAATACTGGAAACATTGCTAGAACATGTGTACTTACAGGATCCAAGCTCCATTTGATAAAACCTTTAGGTTTTAGTTTAGATGAAAAACATTTGAGAAGGGCAGGTCTTGACTATTGGAAGTACCTGGATTTAACTTTATATGATTCTTATGAAGAACTTAGAGAAAAATATAAAGATAGTACTTTTTATTTTTCTACTACTCATGGGAAAAACTTTTATCATGAAGCCAAATTTAAAGACGGGGATTTTATAGTATTTGGAAGGGAAACCTGTGGTTTGCCAGATGAAATAAGAGATAGTGCCCCTGAAAAATGTATAAGAGTTCCTATGATAAAAACAAGTACTCGTTCCTTAAATTTATCTAATACTGTAGCAATAGTTGCCTATGAGGCTTTAAGGCAGATAGATTTTCCCGATATGAAATAAGGAGTAAGTTATGGAAAAAATAAAGATAATAACAGATAGTACAGCAGATTTACCTGAATATATATTAAAAAAGTACGATATAGAAGTACTTCCTCTTATTATTAATTTTGGTGAAGAATCTTATAGAGACGGAATTGATATAGATACTTATGCGCTTTTTAATAAGATGGAAAATAGCAGTATTTTTCCTGCAACGGCTCAAGTAAATCCACAGGTGTTTTTGGATTGTTATAACTCTTATATAAAAAAGGGGTACAAAATAATTTCTATTCATCTTTCATCAAAAATGAGTGGTACTTATCAATCTGCATGTATTGCCAAAGAAACCCTTAAATCAGATGATATAGTTGTAATAGATAGTATGAATGTAACTTCTGGACTAGGAATTCAAGTTATTGAGGCGGCAAAATTAAAACAAGCAGGGCTTGGGATAAAAGAAATAGAAAAGGAAGTTAAGAAAATTTCTACCCATATAAAAAGTACTCTTGCCTTTAACAGCTTAGATAACCTTGTAAGGGGAGGGCGTCTTTCTAAAACAGCTGGAGTTATAGGAAACATTTTGGGCATAAAGATAATAGTTGAAGTGAAAGACGGAGAAATGTCAGTAGTTGATAAGGTAAGAGGAAACAAGAGAGTTCTTAGAAGTATGTTAGCTTACCTTGATCAAAAAGGAATAAAAAGTGATGAAGGTTTGATATTACTTCATGTAGGAGAAGTAGACATATTGGATTCTCTCAGAGAAAATTTAAATGAGAAAAAATTAGATTTTATAGAATGTGAAGTAGGATGTACAGTTGGGGTGCATTCGGGATCAGGAGCTTGTGGAGTATTTTTTGTAGAGGATTATTAAGATATATATATAGTCTGCAATTTGTAATTTAAGGATCGTAAAGTATTTCATGTATATTACGAATTGCAGAAAAAAATAAACAAAATAAAGTTTTTTACAGCTTCATGATATAATAAAATAAAGAAGCTGTTTTTTTAGTAAAATGTGAGAATGGGAGGTATATAAAAATGAACATGGATTTTGGACTTAACTTAACTCAAGAACAAAAATTAATCATGACTCAGCAAATGCAATTGTCCATAAAAATGCTTCAGATGTCAAGTTTTGAACTTCAGGAATATATAGAAAAAGAATTTCAACAAAACCCTGTCCTTGATGTTAAGGAACCGGACTCTACTGAGATAGAAAAAGACAAATTGGATTATAAGGAAATTATAAAGAGTCTTAATTCAAATAATTTTAGTCATCAAAGCTATCAAAAAAGTGATGAAGAAGAAGTGTCTCCTTTTAACTTTATTTCTCACAAAAAGTCCTTAAAGGAATATTTAAAAGAGGAAATAATGGACTTAAATGAAAAGGATTACGTTAAATCTATATGTTCCTATATTATAGAAAACATAGATCATAGAGGATATTTAGTTATAGAAGAAGGAGAAATAGAAAAAGATCTTAAGATTTCAACAAAACTTGTAAAGTACTGTATAGATATAATTCAAACTTTAGAACCTTATGGAATAGGTGCTAGGAATTTATCCGAATGTCTGAGGATACAGGCAACACAGAGAAGAATAGATGATGAAAATATATTTATAATAATAGACAAATATTTAGAGCTAATTGCGGAAAATAAGTATACTGTTATAGCAAAGAATATGGGGATAAATGTAAAACAGGCTCAGGAATATGGTGATATTATAAAAACTTTCGATCCAAAGCCTTCTAGAGGATTTTATACAGGAGAAGATGTAAAATATATAATCCCAGATGCTTATATAGAAAAAATTGGAGACAAATATTATATAATTATGAATGACGATTTGACACCAAGACTAATCATAAATTCAGTATATAAAGATATAGTTGAAAACCAGGAGGACAAAGAGACTGCGGATTATGTAAAAGAAAAATTAAACAGTGCAGTATTTCTTATAAAAAGTATACAACACAGAAAAAGTACTATATATAAGGTATTACAAAAGATATTGGATTTGCAAAGGGATTATTTTGATTATGGAGAAAGATATTTAAAACCAATGACATTAAAGGATATAGCAAGTAGCATGGACATGCATGAATCTACTATAAGTAGGGCTATAAGGGACAAATATATATATACAAGTAGGGGAACAATAAAAATAAAGGACTTATTTACTACAGGAATATCAAAAGGATTTGATGGAGAAGATGTGTCTGTATTAATTATTAAAAAGAGCATTGAAAAAATAATAAATGAAGAAGACAAGAAAAAACCTTTATCTGATCAACAAATATGTGATTTAGTTAATCAACAAGATATGAATATTTCTAGAAGAACTGTAGCAAAATATAGGGAGGAGATGGGTATAAAATCATCAAAAGGGAGAAGAAGATTTTAATATTCTCCCTAATATTTATAATTGTTGTTAAATTTTTTTCATATTTCTATTTAAAAAATTGTTCATATGTTTTATAATATAAGTGGGACAATTAATAATGCAGTGGGACGCATTTTGACCAGGGAGGCACAGCAGTGGAAGATGTACTTAAATTTGAGCAGAGAATAGTACCTGAATTGGTAAAACTATTAGAGAAAAGATATAACATTTTAAGGACTATATACTATAACCAACCTGTCGGAAGGAGAGTATTAGCCAATAATCTAGGCATAGGTGAGAGAATTGTTAGAACTGAAATAAATTTTCTTAAAGCTCAAGGCTTTATTGAAATAAACACTCCTGGTATGACTATAACGTCGGATGGAGAAGAAATTATAAACAAACTGAAGGATTTTATACACGAATTAAGAGGATTGTCTAAGATTGAGAAATTTATAAAGGATAATTTAGATTTAGAAAATATCATAATTGTTCCCGGAAATTGTGATGAAGATATAACTGTGTTAAATGAAATAGGAAGAGCTGCTGCAAGTTATCTTAAGAATGTGTTAAAAAGTAATGATGTGATTGCAATTACTGGTGGATCCACTATAAAAGAAGTAATTGATAATATGCCTAAAGTTTCTAACATAAAGGATATATTAGTTGTGCCAGCTAGAGGTGGCATGGGTAAAAATGTTGAAACTCAAGCAAATACCCTATCTGCCAGATTAGCAGAAAAATTAGAAGGTACTTATAAATTACTTCATGTTCCTGACAATTTAAGTGGCAATGCGTTAAAGGCAATTATTGAGGAAAAAGATATACAGGATATATTAAAAAGTATATCGAATGCAAATATACTTATGTATGGTGTAGGAATGGCTTGTAAAATGGCAAGGAGAAGAGGATTACCAGAAGAAAAGATAAATAAAATCCAGGCAGATGGAGCAGTAGGAGAAGCTTTTGGATGTTACTTTGATAGAAATGGAAATGTAGTATATTCTACTCCAAGCATAGGAATAGTAAATGAGGAAATAGGTAAAATAGATATATTGATGGCTGTAGCTGGAGGAGTCAGTAAGGCTGAGGCTATTCTTGCTACAGTAAGAAATAATCATAATGGTATTCTTATTACAGATGAAGGTGCTGCTAGGGAAATTGTTAAATTCATAAAGTAAACACAATATATTATTTTAAAATAAATATTTAATTTTTTAGGAGGAATTGTAAATGGTTAAGGTTGGAATTAATGGTTTTGGAAGAATAGGAAGAAATGTATTTAAGGCATTAGTAAAAAGATATGCTAATGAATTACAGGTTGTAGGTATCAATGATTTAACTGATGCAAAAACATTAGCTCACTTATTAAAATATGATTCTTTATATGGTAGATTTGATGGAACTGTAGAAGCAAAAGAAAATTCTATAGTTGTAAATGGAAATGAAATAAAAATATTTGCAGAAAGAGATCCTAAAAATATAGATTGGAATTCATTAGGTGCTGAAATAGTTATAGAATCCACTGGACTTTTCACAGATGCTACGAAAGCCAATGCACATTTGGGAGGATCAGTTAAAAAAGTTCTTATATCTGCTCCAGCTAAAAACGAAGATGCAACAATAGTTATGGGAGTTAACGAAGAAACTTATGATGCTTCTAAACATAATATAATTTCAAATGCATCTTGTACTACAAACTGTCTTGCACCATTTGCTAAAATATTAGATAGAGAATTTAAGATAGTAAAGGGACTTATGACTACAGTACATTCATATACTGGAGACCAAAGACTTTTAGATGCTCCTCATAGAGATATGAGAAGAGCTAGAGCAGCTTGTGAGTCTATGATCCCAACTACTACAGGAGCAGCAAAGGCAGTTGCACTTGTACTTCCTCAATTAAAGGGAAAACTAAATGGATTTTCTCTTAGAGTACCTACACCTACAGTATCATGTACGGATTTAGTTGCAGAACTTTCAAGAGATGTAACAGTAGAAGAAGTAAATGCTGCATTCAAAAAAGCTGCTGAAACTGATATGAAGGGAATATTAGGATATAGTGACGAACCTTTGGTATCTGTAGATTATAGAGGAGATGAAAGATCTTCTATAGTAGATGGACTTTCAACTATGGCTATAGGTGGAAACATGGTTAAAGTTGTTGCTTGGTATGATAACGAATTTGGATATTCAAATAGATTAGCAGATTTAACTAAATACGTTGCCGACAGACTATAATATTATAGGGCCTGGTTTTGTAGTTTTGTCTATGAGGCCGGGCTTTTTTACTACAATAATTTTAAAATCAGTTGTATAATGTTACCGTGAAATAAATTTATAAAGGAGTTGGGAACAGATATGGCTTTTAATAAAAAGACAATTGAGGATGTAGATGTAAGTGGAAAAAGAGTACTTGTTAGATGTGATTTTAATGTTCCACTAAAAGATGGAAAGATAACAGATGAGAACAGGATTATCGGTGCACTTCCAACTATACAATATTTACTGGAGAAAAATGCAAAGGTTATACTTTGCTCACATCTTGGAAAACCAAAGGGAGAGCCAAAACCAGAAATGTCACTGCTTCCAGTTTCAAAAAGGCTTTCAGAACTTTTAAAAAAAGAAGTTGTATTTGCAGCAGATGATGTGGTAGTAGGAGAAAATGCTAGGACTGCAGTTAAGAATATGAAAAATGGAGATGTAGTCCTCCTTGAAAACACAAGATATAGAAAAGAAGAAACTAAAAATGAAGACAATTTTTCAAAAGAACTTGCATCCCTTGCTGAAATATTTGTAAATGATGCTTTTGGTACAGCTCATAGAGCACACTGTTCTACTGTAGGAGTTACTAAATTTTTGGATACTGCCGTATGTGGGTACTTAATTCAAAAGGAACTTAAATTTTTAGGAAATGCAGTAGAAGATCCAACAAGACCATTTATTGCTATATTAGGTGGTGCTAAGGTCTCTGATAAAATTAATGTAATAAATAATTTGCTTGAAAAGGTAGATACCCTTATAATTGGAGGAGGAATGAGTTATACTTTTTCAAAAGCTGAAGGTCATTCCATAGGAACTTCTCTCCTAGAAGAGGATAAATTAGAGTATGCCAAACAGATGATAGATAAGGCAAAAGCCAAAGGAGTAAAGTTACTTTTACCTATAGATACTGTAATAGCAGATAAATTTGATGCAAATGCAAAACCTATAGTTACAGATGGAGTAGATATAAAAGATGGTTATATGGGACTTGATATTGGACCTAAAACCTCTAAGTTATATGAAGAAGCTATAAAAGATGCAAAAACTGTAGTATGGAATGGACCTATGGGAGTATTTGAGTTTGAAAACTTTGCCAAGGGTACTTTTGCTGTAGCTAAAGCAATGGCTGAATCTGAAGCGACTACAATTATAGGTGGTGGAGATAGTGCTGCAGCTGTAAATCAACTTGGTTTTGGAGATAAAATGACCCATATATCTACAGGTGGAGGAGCTTCTCTTGAGTTTTTAGAGGGAAAAGAGCTGCCAGGAATAGCAGCTTTAAATGATAGATAGAAATAAAGGGAGGTAATTTATATGAGAAAGGCAATAATAGCTGGAAATTGGAAAATGAATAAAACTGTAACTGAAGCACTGAAGTTGGTTGAAGAGTTAAAACCTCTAGTAAGTGATGCAAAATGTGATGTAGTTGTATGCCCTCCTTATGTTTGTCTAGATGCAGTTGTCAAAGCAGTAAAGGGAAGTAACATAAAAGTAGGAGCACAAAATATGCACTATGAAGAAAGTGGTGCGTACACTGGAGAAGTAGCTCCTAATATGCTTAAGGATATTGGAATAGATTTTGTAATAATTGGGCACAGTGAAAGAAGACAATATTTTAATGAGACAGACGAGTCAATTAATAAAAAAGTGAAAAAAGCTTTTGAATATGATATAAATCCTATAGTTTGTTGTGGAGAGACTTTAGAAGAAAGAGAATCAGATGTAACAGAAGAAGTTTTAGGGAAACAGATAAAGATTGATCTTGCAGGACTTGAAAAAAGTCAGGTGGAAAAATTAGTTGTAGCATACGAGCCAATATGGGCTATAGGTACGGGAAAAACTGCTACAGACAAACAGGCAAATGATACTATAGCTTATATTAGAAGTGTAATTGCCAAAATGTACGGCAGTGAAACAGCGGAGAAAACAAGAATTCAATATGGTGGTTCTGTGAAACCGGCTACAATTAAAGCTCAGATGGCACAATCAGATATAGATGGAGCGTTAGTTGGAGGAGCTAGCTTAAAGTCAGAAGACTTTGCAAAAATAGTTAATTACTAAATTTTATTGTATTTTGGAGGAAAAGATGAAAAAGAAACCAGTAATGCTTATGATATTAGATGGTTTTGGAATATCTGAAAAAACAGAGGGAAATGCAATTAAAGCAGCCCATAAACCTAATTTTGATAAATACTATAAAAGTTATCCTCATACTGAGTTAGGAGCTAGTGGATTAAGTGTAGGTCTTCCAGAAGGACAGATGGGCAATTCTGAAGTTGGACATCTAAATATAGGTGCAGGAAGAATTGTGTATCAAGCACTGACTAGAATTACAAAGTCCATAGAAGAAAGGGATTTTTTCAAAAATGAAGCTCTAAATAAAGCTATGGATAACTGTCTTAAAAATAATTCATCCCTCCATCTTTTGGGACTTTTATCACCAGGGGGTGTACATTCTCATACGGATCATTTGAAAGGACTTCTCAAATTAGCCAAGGAAAAAGGTCTAGAGGACGTATATATTCATGCGTTTACTGATGGAAGGGATGTACCTCCTTCCTCTGCTGGATCCTATATAAAAGATATGGAAAGTTACATAAAGCAAATAGGAATTGGAGAGATAGCAACAGTATCGGGAAGGTACTATGCTATGGACAGAGACAATAGATGGGAAAGGGTGGAGCTTGCATATAATGCACTTGTATATGGTCAAGGAAAAAAAGCAAAGAGTGCCTTGGAAGCAGTCCAAAATTCCTATGAAGATGGTAAGACCGATGAATTTATAATTCCAACAGTAATTGAAGAACGTGGAAATCCAATTGCTACTATAAAAGATGAAGATTCTATAATATTTTTTAACTTTAGACCTGATAGGGCAAGGCAGCTTACACGAGCTATAAATGATAAGATATTTAAAGGATTTAAAAGAAATAATTTAAATATTGAATTTGTAACTATGACAGAATATGATTCTACTCTGGAAAATGTGGATGTAGCCTTTAAAAATGAACTACATAAAAATACATTGGGAGAATATCTCAGCAGTAAAGGAAAGAGACAACTTAGAATAGCAGAAACTGAGAAATATGCTCATGTAACTTTTTTCTTCAATGGTGGAGTTGAAAAACCAAATGAAAATGAGGATAGAGATCTCATTCCTTCACCTAAAGTTGCCACTTATGATTTAAAGCCTGAAATGAGTGCTAGAGAGGTAACAAGTGAAGTGTTAAATGAACTAAATCAGGATAAATATGATACTATAATATTAAATTTTGCTAATCCTGATATGGTAGGTCATACGGGAAAATTTGAGGCTGCAAAAAAAGCAGTAGAAGTAGTAGATGAATGTTTGGGGAAAATTGTAGATGAAGTTTTAGAAAAAGATGGAACAGTATTTATAACAGCAGATCATGGAAATTGTGAGCAAATGACAAATTATTCTACAGGAAGTCCTATGACAGCACATACTACAAATGAAGTCCCATTTTTATTTGTATCAAATAACTCAAAATCTTTGAGACAAGATGGGATATTAGCAGATATTTCTCCTACAATACTTGATGTTATGGGACTAGAAAAGCCTTCAGAAATGACAGGTAAAAGTCTCATATTAAAAGATTAAACTTAACTAGCTGATTTTTTAAATATGTATATAAAATTAAAATAAGAAATGAAGGGAGTGAAAAAACCGTTGTTTTACATAGCGGTTAGAATTTATGAAAAATTATATAGAAATAGTAGATGTAATGGCAAGACAAATCCTTGATTCAAGATCAAATCCAACTGTAGAGGTAGAAGTTGTATTAGAAGATGGAACTGTAGGCAGATCAGCAGTACCTTCTGGTGCATCTACAGGAGCATTTGAAGCTGTAGAACTTAGAGATGGAGACACTGAAAAATATAAGGGAAAAGGTGTTTTGAAGGCTATTGATAACATAAATAATTACGTAGCAGAAGAACTTATAGGAATGAATGTATTTGATCAGGTACTTATAGATAAGACAATGATAGAACTTGATGGCACAAAAAATAAGGCTAAGTTAGGCGCTAATGCTACATTAGGTGTATCACTTGCTTGCGCAAGAGCAGCTGCTGAATATTTAGGACTAAGCTTATATCAATATATAGGTGGAGTAAATGCAAAAGTTCTTCCAGTTCCAATGATGAACATACTAAATGGTGGAAAACATGCTGATAATAATGTAGATCTTCAGGAATTTATGATAATGCCTGCAGGTGCTCCAAGTTTTAGTGAAGCTCTTAGAATGAGCTCTGAAGTTTACCACACATTAAAATCACTTTTAAAATCCAAGGGCTATGACACTGGTGTAGGTGATGAAGGTGGATTTGCTCCAAATCTAAAATCAAATGAAGAGGCTATACAGGTAATAGTTGAAGCTATAGAAAAAGCTGGATATACTCCAGGAAAAGATATATTTATAGCATTAGATCCTGCTTCATCAGAATTTTATGAAGATGGAAAATACAATTTAAAGGGAGAAGGCAAAGTTTTAACTCCTGCAGAAATGGTAGATTTCTATGTAGATATTGCAAATAAATATCCTATAATCTCCTTAGAAGATGGTATGGCAGAAGAAGATTGGGAAGGATGGGCATTATTAACTGAAAAATTAGGAGATAAAATTCAGTTAGTAGGCGATGACCTCTTTGTAACTAATACAGAAAGATTGAAAAAAGGTATAGATAAAAAAGTTGCAAATTCTATACTTATAAAATTAAACCAAATAGGAACTCTTACAGAGACATTAAATGCTATAGAGATGGCAGAGAGAGCAGGTTATACTGCAGTTGTATCACATAGGTCAGGTGAGACAGAAGACACTACAATAGCTGATTTAGTAGTAGCAGTGAATGCAGGACAGATTAAAACTGGTGCACCAGCAAGAAGTGAAAGAGTTGCAAAGTATAATCAACTTTTAAGAATAGAGGAAGAATTAGGCGAAGTAGCTGAGTACAGAGGACTAGATGCATTTTACAATCTAAACAGAAAGTAAAAAAGAGCCCGGTGTAAAAACACCGGGTTTTTTAAAAAATAGTAAATTGAAATTATTAGATACATATGTTAATATAGTATATGTGTTAATTTAAAATGCAATATGTAGGAGGAAATTACCTATGCACATTTTTTTAGTAATTTTACAGCTGATAATTGGAGTTATGCTTATAGCAGTTGTGCTGATGCAGCCAGGTAAAACTAACGGGTTGAGTGGACTTATATCTGGTGGAGCAGGTGAAAGCTTTTATTCAAGAAATAAATCAAGGACTTCAGAAGCAATGTTAGTAAGAACAACTGTTATACTAGCTATATTATTTGCAATTATATGTGTAGTGCAAAATTTCATAAAGTAATTTAGATAGCAGTTTGTATAAATAGGGTATATGTTGCTCTATTTATTTTTTTGTGTAGAGTTTCTAAACGAAAAATCAACTTATACTCCGGATATTTTTTACAACCTTCAGCTCGTTAATATTTTGAATTGTAAAAGCATGCCTACGTGTAAGTTGATTTTTAAGTTACGAAATAAATTCTATAGGTTATTGACTTATAGTGTAGGTATAATATATTATTATTTTAAATAAAAAATTTGGGTAATATTGAATATTTTTACCATAATTAAGTCAAGATAATAGTAGGTGGTGAAAAAATGAATATAAAAGAAGCAATTATAAATTTTATGGAAGAACAGGCTTATAAGCCTATGAATATAAGGGAATTAGAGAGCATATTTTCTGTAACAAAGGCTGAAGCAAAAGATTTTAAAAAGGTATTGGATGACTTGGAAAAGGAAGGATTGGTAGTTAAAACACGCAGAAAAAGATATGGAATACCGGATAGAATGGGACTTGTAACAGGTAAGTTTCAGGGACATCAAAAAGGATATGGTTTCGTTATACCAGAAAATGAAGGAGCAGATGTATTTGTTCCATCTTCCTATTTAAATGGCGCCATGAATGGCGATAAAGTAGTAGTAAAGGTAACGAAGATGGAAGATAAAGGTAAAAAATGTGAAGGAGAAATTATAAGAGTATTAGAAAGAGCCAATAAAGTAGTTATAGGCACGTTTGAAGACAGTACAAATTTTGGATTTGTGGTACCAGAAGAAAAGCGTATATATCAAGATATATTTATACCTAAGGAATGTAGAAAAAGTGCCCAAACAGGTGATGTGGTAGTTGCAGAAATAACTGAGTGGCCTGAAAAAAGAAGAAATCCAGAGGGGAAGATAATAAATATATTAGGTAAAAAAGGAGAAAAGGGAATAGACATATTGACCATAATAAAAAAGAATAACTTACCTGAAGAGTTTCCTATAAAAGTTCAGCAATATGTTGAAAATATATCTGAAGAAATTCCAAAGGATGAGTATGATAGAAGAACTGACTTAAGAGATTTACTTACAGTTACAATAGATGGAGAAGATGCTAAGGATCTAGATGATGCTATATCCTTAAGTAAATTGCCAAATGGAAATTACTCCTTAGGTGTCCATATAGCCGACGTATCCAACTATGTAAGGGAAAAAAATCCATTAGATAAAGAGGCATTGAAGAGAGGAACTTCTGTTTACCTTATAGATAGAGTTATACCTATGCTTCCTAAGAAACTTTCAAATGGTATTTGTAGTTTAAATCCTAATACAGATAGACTAACATTGAGCTGTCTCATGGAAATAGATAAAACTGGCAAAGTAGTACAGCATAATGTTGTGGAAAGTGTAATTAGAAGCAATGAGAGGATGACCTATACTGACGTAACAAAAATACTAAGAGATAAAGATGCTGAGACTATGGAAAAGTATAGTTATTTAGTGAACATGTTTAATTTGATGGAAGAATTGTGTAAAATTTTAAACAAAAAGAGAACGGGAAGAGGAGCTATAGATTTTGACTTTCAAGAATGCAAGATAATTTTAGATGACTTAGGTGTGCCTGTAAAGATTGAGCCTTATGAAAGGGGAATATCTAACAGGATAATAGAAGAGTTTATGTTGGTGTGCAATGAAACTATAGCTGAGCATATGTTTTGGACCAATTTACCTTTTGTATATAGGATACATGAAGACCCTGATGAGGAAAAATTAATGCATTTTAATGAGTTTGTACATAATTTAGGATATGTGATAAAATGGGGGCAGGAAGTCCATCCTAAAGCCCTACAGGATATTATAGAAAAAGTAAAGGGTAAAAAAGAAGAGATTGTGGTGAGTACTTTGCTACTCCGTTCTATGAAACAGGCCAGATATTCATCGGAGTGTGTGGGCCATTTTGGACTGGCAGCTAGATACTACTGTCATTTTACATCGCCTATAAGAAGATACCCTGACTTAATTATTCATAGAATTATTAAAGAATTTATAAATGGTAGGTTAACTGATAATAGAATAAAAACATTGGTAAAAGAAGTAGACTATGCTGCAAAACAATCTTCTGAAATGGAAAGAGTTGCTCAAGACGCTGAAAGAGAAGTAGATGATCTTAAAAAGGCGGAATATATGAGTAAAAGAATTGGGGAAGAATTTCAAGGAATAATATCTTCAGTTACTAATTTCGGAATGTTTGTAGAACTTCCAAATACGATAGAAGGATTAGTTCATATGAGTACTTTGGAAGATGACTATTATGTATATGATGAAAAACATTTAAGCCTTGTAGGGGAGAGAAACAGAAACATTTATAAATTAGGTGATGAGATAAAAATTCGAGTATTAAAAGTTGATATGTTCGCTCATGAGATATATTTTGAAGTGGTAAAGGAAATAGATGATGAAGAAAATGGGGACTAGGTAAACAGACGTTATGAAAGGGGATGGGATGCTTTGACTAATAAAAAGTCTAGTAATAAGACTCTTGCAGAAAATAGAAAGGCAAGGCATGATTATTTTATTGAAGAATCCATGGAAGCTGGAATAGAACTGGTTGGAACAGAAGTTAAATCTATAAGAGAAGGTAAATGTAATTTAAAAGATAGCTATGCTGAAATAAGAAATGGTGAGATATTTATATGTAATATGCATATTAGTCCTTATGAACAAGGAAATATTTTTAATAAGGATCCATTAAGAAATAGAAAATTACTTCTTCATAAAAATGAGATAATTAAATTGCAGCAATATACAGCCCAGCAGGGATATACTCTTGTGCCAATGTCTCTTTACCTTAAATATGGTAGGGTAAAAGTAAATTTGGCAGTAGCAAAGGGAAAGAAAAACTACGATAAAAGAAATACAATGCTGGAGAGAGCTGCTAAAAGGGATATAGATAGACAGATGAAAGAGAGATCTAAATATTAGGGTAGGTAGTCATATAAAATAGTTAAGGAATCATATTTCAGTGAATATGATTTCTTTTTTGATATTTTTTACTGAGTTTTTAAATGTTTATTGGTTACTTAAAGAATTTCCTAGGTTAGTTGAAATTATGAATTGTAGTATTAATTGTATCTATAGGTTATACTATAGATATGGACATAAGTATAAATTGGGAGGTGGTTTATTTGGGACGCAAAAATGGAGGCAGAGGTAAAAATAAGGACTTAACTGATTTCAGATATTTACTTAATAAAGATGAAGAAAAAATTAGTGATAGTAAAGAAGAGAAAAATAAGGATAAAGAAGATTAGTCTAATTCTAGGAGGGATGTTATGAAAAATACTTTAAAAGGAATTGAAGTTCATTGTGATGATTGTGGAAAAACATTTAGAATAGAAAAACTAGAAACAGATTGGGTAAATGATAGTGTTAGAAGGACTTATTTTGAATGTCCACATTGTAAAAAAAAATATACTTCATTTTATGAAGATGCTAAGGTAAGAGAAAATATTAAAGATATACAGAAGCTGCAGAAAAAGATGAATGGTATCGTTGCGCAGAATAGAGAAATAATGGAGAGTTTAAAACAAAAATATGAAGCGTAGAAGTACACCTGTTTATTTTACATATTTGTAAAATAAACACAAATAATGCAATAAAATTAAATGAGAAAATAGCATTATTTTTAGAAAATATGTTACCCCCTAGATAATATAATTATTTAGAGGGCTTTTAGGTGATCAAAATTGGATGAATATTTTAAATTTATATCGTTTCTTTTATTTATAAGTATAATTTTGTTTGAATTCTTCTATCAAATTCTGACCAATTATCAGGTTCAGTTTCATCCTTTATCTGACAAATCTTATTCATAGTAGCATCTATGGAATCAGCATAGTTAACTATAAATGATTCTTCTGTTTTCATTTCTCTTGGAGAACCAAATTCAAGTTTTCCATGATGCTGAACAATACAGCCTTTTATTCTCATTATAAAATCCTCTGAATACAGTGTAGGATTTTCCCTAATAGCTTTATCTAATAACTCTACTCCAATAACAATATGACCTTCCATTTCTCCTCTAAGAGTATATTTAAAAGGGCCATCATAATACAATTCATAAACTTTTCCAATGTCGTGGAGTTTTGCTGCTAACATTGCCATTTCTGTTCTCCTGCAGTTATACCTTTCACAAAGCACAGCAGTTAAATACATAACGTTTAAGGTATGTTCTGCAAGGCCTCCTATATAATTATGATGCATGGAAACACCACCTATTCCTCTTTTAAATTTATCTAGAAATAGTTCATCTTTAAAAAAATAATCGTTTAAAGTTCTAGCTTCTTTAGAAATAATATATTTATTTGTATACAGTTCAATTTCCTCCATAATATCTTCAATAGGCCTTTTTGCGGTTGGAAGATAATCTGAAATATTATAATCACAAATTAGTTTATAGTCCTTTATATCTAGAATATTACTTTTAATTCCTTCAGCCTCGAGTACTGTTCCTTGTGTAATATTTTCATTTTTATTTGGCATATTAGCTTTTATTTCTCCACTTTTATCGGCTAATATACATACAATCTTAGAAGCATCTTTAAATATTATTTTCATTACCATTAATGATAGTTTTACATTATGTCCATTTTCTATATTACTTAAAAAAAGCTCTTTTTTATTCATATGTTCCTCCCAATTAAATGTCTTTTCTAAATGTAGTATGTGTAAAAAGTTCATTTATATCAATTTCTAATTGAATGTGCTCTATTTGCTTAATATTTTTTCATAGCAGTAGAATGGCTTTTCTTTTCCATTAAAGTGGATTTCTCCAACAAAATTATAACTGCATTTTTTAAAAAGAGCTTGCATCTTTGCATTTACTGAATAAGTATCTGTTTTTAAATATTTTATATTATTTTTTAGAGCAAGGTCTTCTGTAAATTTCATTAATTCAGTGGCAATTCCGCATCTTCTATAATTCGGGCTAACTGACATTCTATGAAGAACCAAACAATCTTCATTTAATGACCAATTTAATCCATTGTATTCAGCTGGTTCTATTTTATTGATGCACAGGAAACCAATTAATTTTTCGTTCCTCTCTACTACAACTAAATTTTCATTTTGAATATCATCAACAAAATCTTTTTTTTGAGGGTAATTTTCATCCCATTGAGTATTGTTATAAGTACGCATTTCTATAATAGTTTTTCTTATGATTTCCATAATATCCTTTATATCTTCCATAGTTGCTTTTCTTATCACAAGTATCACTCCTAAGAATTTTTTATTTCTTTCCAATGATTTTCAATGTTTTCTCTCATTTTCTTAACTAATTTATAGACAAATTCTTTTTCTTCGCTGCTAAAGTTATGGAAACAAATTTGTATATGTTTGTTTTCTTCCTCAATGATAAATGGATATATATCTAATGCCTTTTTTTTTGGATAAAGTCGCCACATTCTTTTATCAATATCATCCTTTTTTTTATTTATATATCCAGCCTCAATGAGTTTCTGTACGGCTTTTGTTGTTGTAGTTTTGTCTACTTTTAAAAGATTTGATAAGTCAATTTGATTAATTCCAGCATTTTCACATATTCTTGTTAAAAATGTAAATTGACCTTTTTGAAGGTTTATTTCTTTAAATTTCAAATCACTTATAGACTGGACACAGCGGGATAGACCTCCTATTTCCCTTAATATTTGACTATGTAAGATTTCCATAACCTTTCACCTCCTTAAACACTAGTTGAAAGTTCAACTATATTACATTAATAGTAACATATTAAAGTTGAACCTTCAACTTTATTTATTTGCTTTTTATCATATGTAATCTTTTTTTTATGCCTAGGACAAAGAAAAGTAATAAAGGTACTCCAAAGTCAATTGGAAGAGAAAAATACTGCCATACATGCTCCCTTAAATTTAAAAACAACACTCTGTCATGACCTAGATAAAAGGTAACAATTATCATTATTAAGGCAAAAACAATAATAATGAATGGATTTTTCTTTTTTATTCCAGTAGTTTGCATAAAGGCAGTTAAAGAACAGCTTGCTAGAATTCCTGCCTGAGTCATTATACTCCAATACCACAGGGCAACCATAAAGGATTCAAATCGGTGAAGATATTGGGTTATTTGAATGGACCTTACAAAGTCCATACTGGCAATACGCATTAAGGCTACTACATGGGGACCCATAACCATTAATTCTACAATAAAGTAAAAGATAAAAAAAGAACCTCCAATGAGCAAACCAGAAGCTGCGGAGCCAAAAGCTTTTTTTTGGTCATGAACCATTGGAAGAATCATTGCTATAAGTATTTGGGATATGCCTATAAATGTATCAGTCTTTAAAGTGGATTTAAATACATTAGCAACTCCTGAATCAAAAAAAGGTAAAATTCTGTTAATATCTATTTCACCTAGAGAAGCCATGGAGACAAGAAAATAAAAAAATATATCTGCTCCAAAAGCGATAACAGCTGTTCTTCCAATGACCTCAGAACCTTTCCATACTAAATAGAATACTATCAAAATATGCATTGTAGTTACTATTAAAAAAGGTGTTCGCGGCAGTAGAAAGTCAGTAAGATGGTGGACGTACATCGATATTGAACTAGAAGACATGATAAAAAAGTACAGTGTAAGTATTATCCCTAGAACTTTTCCTAATACACGGCCTAACAAGTCCTGACTATATTGTACAATTGTTTTGCCTGGAAAGCTTTGTCCGATATAAACAATGAGAAGAGCAAAAGGTATTATAGTAAGTACACCTATAATACCACTTATCCACATATCCCGTCCTACTTCTCTAGCTAAAATGCCACTTGCGTAGTTGATTGTCGTAGGCCACATAATGCAAATTAAAATATCTCTAAACTGGTTATTGCTAATGGTTTCCTTTTTTTGCATCATAGCACTTCTTACTCCTTTATCTCATATATTATTTCTGTATTTTTATTGGCTCTAGGGGCTTTGCCAATGATACGTGATGAATAGTTACATTTGCAGCTATATTAACTTTGCTGTCTTTAAAAAGCTGATCCCATTTTGAAGATATTTGATTCCACTCTTTTCTATGCTGTCTGTGTAGTGTAAAATTTAAACCGGGAAAATCTATTTGTATATCTTTTGCTGTTAGTATTGTAGATTGGATATCTTTGCAAATGGATTTCTCCAGTGATTCTTCCAACTTATTTAGTTTTTCCATGTCGTTAAAGTTGGTAAGACATGATTGTTCGGTGATGGTAGCGTCTACTTTAAGATTAATTGAAAAATGGGGGACTTCACCATCCAAATAACTCTTGATGGAAGACTTAGAATTTTTAATTTCAAGTGTAATAGGCATACCATCATAGGGGCAATTTACAACCATTATTGATGAGTTCATTTTATTTTTTATCCACAAAAGTCCTCTTGTCCGTTCTTCACTAAGTACAGTGGACATTTTATTGTTGCCAAAAACGTATGCACCACTCGTTTTTAGAATAGGTTCTGATTTTGATTTATCAATAATGATCCTTGAGGTTACTGGACCTACATAGGGGTCAAGATAATCTTCAATAAAATCCTTTAACATTATGTCGTAAGATTTGCCTGTTAAGTTCTTATTTTTAATTATTTTTTCCAGGTATACAGCTGGATCTTTCTCCGTTACAGGAACAACATCAAGAACTTTTCCTGCATCTCCCGGGGTAACTGCAACTAGGGTTCTCAAACGAAGCTCGGGATTCCGAATAAAAAAATCAAATATTTCAAGGGTATTGCTCCGCGCTAGTTGTTCACTTATAACTATTATTTTAATATGAGACCAAAAGATACGACGGGAAGATGTAGAGGCCATATTACGTATTGCCTCAAAAATTGTTTTGCCGGTGCTTGTGACTATCCAGAAAGGTTTAGCCTTTTGACCAGTTCCAGAGCCTGATGGTGTTTTGCTGTAAGTTTCGGGACTTGCAATTTCTGCCGTTACCTTGAACCCATAGTCTGTTTTATCCAGACCAATACTCAATACAAAGGCAAGTTCATCGATTTCTCTCGCATCCCAACAGCCAGTTTGTAGAAGTGAAAGTATAAAAATTAATCCAAAAGCTATCTTCCTCATCTGTATCTCTCCTTTTTTGAAAACAGAATTAACTATTATTATCTTTCTCTGTAGAATCTGCTTTTGGTCCTGGTTTCATGTTTGGGGCTTCTCTTACAATATTTTTACGCGCAATATAACCTGGAAGCCGGTTGATTTTCCACCAGTGTTTTCTAAATACAGTGTCTTCAGTTATGCTTTTGTCTGCTGATATAAAAGGTTCCATGTAGTTCACACCAAAAGAGCGCAGGCTGTTTAAGTGAATAACAATTATACTTACTCCTGCCAGGATACCAGGTAAACCGAGTATAGAAGCTACTATCATTAGGGGAAATCGAAGTAAACGGCCTGAAGATGATGCATTAAAAGCTGGAATGGCAAAGGAACTTATACCTGTTAGGGCTACCACGATTACCATAGCCTGTGAAACAATACCTGCTTGAACTGCAGCCTGACCTATAACAAGACCGCCGACTATACTTACGGCTTGACCTGCCTGTTTGGGTAAACGGAGGCCTGCCTCCATTAGAATTTCAAAAGTAATTTCCATCATAAAGGCTTCTCCTATGCTGGGAAAAGGTACACCCTCACGGGAAGCTGCAATTGACAGGGCCAGTGTAGTAGGTATCATTTCTTGGTGAAAACTTGTTAAAGCAATGTACAGTGAAGGAAGAAAAACTGAAGTAAAATAAGCAATAATTCGAATTAATCTTGCAAAAGACCCCAGAGGGAAACGCTGGTAATAGTCATCTACCGACTGAATAAATTGAACAAAAATTGTTGGGACTATGAGTACATAAGGAGTTGTATCTACAAGAATAGCCACCCTACCTTCTAAGATTGCTGCACAAATTTTATCAGGCCTTTCACTGTGTTCTATCTGAGGAAACATAGATGAAGGGGTATCTTCTATTAATTCTTCAATATAACCACTCTCAAGTATGCCGTCAATTTCAATTTGTCCTAGTCGTTCTCTAACTTCATTTATTACTCCTTCCCTTGCTATTCCTTTAAGATAGGCTATCAATACTGTTGTTTTAGTTTTTGTACCTATTTTAAATGATTCTATCCTTAAGTCAGAACTTTTAATATGACGCCTTATTAGAGCACTATTATTTTCAATGTTTTCTGTAAAACAATCCTTTGGCCCTCTTACCGAATTTTCACTGGTTGGTTCAGAAATTGCCCTGTCCTTCCAGCCTGAGCTTCCTATTATAAGAACTTTGTCTATTTTGTCCAACAAAAGAATTGTATTGCCATCAATTAATTCAGTTACTATGTTATTAATATCAGATTCTTCATTTACGTAGGTGTTGGGTAAACCATACTCTTTTATCGTTTGAAAAAAATCATTAGTATTTTTGAAACCATTAAATCTTTCATTTAGCATCAATGCTCCAATAACCTGTTCATTAATGAGTTCTCTTTCAGCCAGGCCTTTAATAAAAATGACTGCTGCTCTTATTTCAGAACCTGGAGTAATGGTAAAATTTCTTACTGTTATGTCACTGGAAAAACCCAGCATCTTTTTTATTATTTCAATATTAGAAGTTAAATCTAAAGAAAGTTTTATTTGAGGAGGTAACTTTTTTTCAGTTTTTTCATCTTGTTTTTTAATTTTGGATTTCTTGGGATTATGGAAATATTTTAAAATTGACGTAATAAAACCTCCTTTAGAACAATTAAATACAGATTTAGTATGTTTAATATGATTAAAATTATTCACATATGAAGATTTTTAGAAGAAGTTAAAGAAAGTAGAGGTATGGAAATAAGAAGAGTTTTTCAAAGTATCTTTTTGGTAATGAACTATATAATTTGCATAATTTGCTAAAGTTCTAAAGAAAGTGCGATATTTATACATAATAAATAAAAAAATACTATCTTTTTTAAACAAGCGATATTATAATAGACGTAATACACTTTAGTTAACTAAAGATGAATAGGAGGAATTTGTATGCAACAAGAATTAAAAAGAACACTTACCATGAAAAATTTAATTATATTCGGTATGATTACGATGTCACCTCTTGCACCTTTTCAAGTGTTCGGTACAGCTGCTCAAGCAAGTTACGGAATGGTCTCTTTGGTATATCTAATTGGGGCAGTGCTTATGCTTTTTACTGCATTGAGTTATGCTCGATTTAGTAAGGAATTTCCATATGCAGGGTCAGTTTACTCATATGTAGGGAAAGGATTTAATCCACATATTGGATTTATAGCAGGTTGGACTATTTTATCAGATTATATTCTTGCACCTGCTCTTATGTGTTTATTCTCAGGTTTATGGTTAACAGGTATTTTTCCAGGTCTTGATCCAAAAGTTTTAGCAATCATATTCATTATAATAACTGGTCTTATTAACATTCGGGGAGTAGAATTGAATGCTAAAGTAAATACATTTTTATTTATATTACAGATTATAGCATTAATTTTATTTGTAAGCTTTGCTATTAAATTTGTATTTATTGAAGGATTAGGAATAGGAGGATTTTCATTACTTCCAATTTTTCAACCAGAACATGTTAATTTAAAATTTGCTGCAACTGCAACTTCTATGATTCTATTAGGTTTTGTTGGATTTGATGGAATAAGTACATTAGCTGAAGAAGTGGAACAGCCTGAAAAGGTAGTTGGTAAAGCAACAGTTTTAGCATTAGTAACAACAGCTTTAATATTTTTAGTTCAAACTTATTTGGCTTGTTTAGCTCACAGTAATTATGCAAACTTAAATCCAGATATGGCAATGTTTGATATTGCAAAGGAAATTGGAGGACAGTATTTTTATGTGGCTATGCTTCTTATAAATGTAGTTGCAGTTGGACTTGCTGTTACCCTTAATATTCAATCAGCAGTAGCCCGTATTCTATTTGCTATGGGTAGAGATAACATTGTTCCTGGCTCTAATATATTGAAGAAAGTTCACCCTAAATATATGACTCCAGCAAATGCAATTATACTATCAATGATTGTATCCATTACTCTTGTTTTAACATTAAAGTTAACAACCATTTTAATGTTTGTTAACTTTGGTGCAGTAACAGCATTTATGATTTTAAATCTATCTGTAATTGCATATTTCTTTTTCAAGAAAAAAGAAGGTGGAGTGAAAGGATTTTTATTTCATTTATTGTTCCCATTTATAGGATTTGCCGTTTGTGCTTTTGTATGGTCAGGTTTTGATAGAAATACTAAAATTGTAGGTCTTTCTTGGATTTTCATAGGTGTGATTGTTGGATTTATTAAATCAAAAGGATATAAAAAGGAAGGACCTATAATTGATAATATATAAAAAAATGTATGAACTAAAATAAATTACATTGGGTAAGGAGGAAAAGAATATGAGATTAAAAAATAAAGTAGCCATTGTGACTGGAAGTGCAAAGGGAATTGGAGAAGCAATTGTTAGAGATTTTGTAAATGAAGGAGCAAAGGTGATTATTTCTGATATTTTAGAAGCTGAAGGACAAGCTCTTGAGGAAGAATTGCAAAAGAAGGGTTATTCTGTTTATTTTTTTAAAACAGATGTTTCTTCTGAAAAAAATATACAGGAACTTGTTAAATTTACTGTTGAAAAGTTTGGAACAATTAACATCCTATGTAACAATGCAGCTGTTAATATTCCTGGTTCTGTTATTGAGTTAACAGAAGATATTTGGAATAAAACAATGGATGTAAATGTAAAGTCCCACTTTTTAGTATCTAAGCATGTTATTCCTGTTATGCAAAAAGCAGGGGGAGGTTCAATAGTAAATACTGCATCAGCAAATAGTTTTGTTGCAGAACCAAGGCTTTCTGCTTATGTAGCATCCAAAGGGGCTATTCTAATGTTAACAAGAGCAATGGCACTAGATTTTGCAAAAGATAATATTAGAGTAAATTGTATCTGTCCTGGTTGGGTTGACACAACTTTTAATGATGCTCATGCTGAATTATTTGGAGGTAGAGAAGCTGTATTAAAAGATCTTGCTTCCGTACAACCTATTGGAAGACCTATTGCTCCAATGGAAATTGCTAAAATTGCTACATTTTTAGCTTCAGATGATTCTTCTTGCATGACAGGCTCACCTGTTATTGCAGATGGTGGTATCACAGCAGGAGTTTAATAACATTATTATACCGCATACCTGAATTCAGCAGGTGTGCGGTTATTTGTTTTATTATTATGGTGTAGGCAAGGATAATGATTAAATTCCATGCCTGTCATTGAATTAAATTTTCATATTTTTCTTTTGCTAGCTTGATAAACTCCTTTACTGCTTGAGATATATAGCGATTTTTTTGATAGCCAATGGCCAGCGTTCTATGAGTTTTATTATATCTCATGTGGTATATGTTAGTATTTGCAAAGGAGTCTTTATCAAATACTAAATTCTTGTTACTCATTAGAGTTTTAGGATAAAAAGTAATTCCCATCCCTTTTACTGAAAGTGCCAACGCTGTTTCAATACTATCTGTTTCTAAAATAATATTAGGTTTTATATGTTTTTCACTAAACATTTCATCTGCAATAATCCTAACCATATGTCTTGTGTTAAACATTAAAAAAGGGCAATCTTTCAATAAAGCTAAATCTACATCTTTTCCAAGTTGCGCTTTAACTTTATCATAGTTATTAGGAAAGTATTTTACTAATATACTATCTGGAACAATCATAAGAACTTCTTCATTACAAAGAGGTATTGTTTCTACATTTTCTACATTGAAAGGTAACATTGCAACTATTAAATCTACATCACCATTAAGTAATGCAAGGTCTAATTCTTTTGAATTACCTTCGAATAAATGTAAATGAATATTAGGAAATTTTTCGCTATAGTCAGGCAGTATCTCTGGCAAAAATGATAGTCCTCTTGTAGGGGATATACCAATATATAAGTCACCTCGTTTAAAATCTTTGATATCTGACAGTTCTTTTAGAGACTGTTTTCTTAAGTTCAATATCTTTATAGTGTTTTTTGCCAGACTTTTTCCTTCTGGTGTCAACGTTAAAGGTGAGGTGCGATTAAATAATTTCACATTCAAGTCACTCTCTAACTTTGAAATATGAGAACTTAATGATTGTTGAGAGATAAACAGCCTTTTTGCTGCCTTAGTAAAGTTTAATTCTTCTGATGCAACTAAAAAGTATTCCAAATTAAGAAAATTTATCATAATCTAAATCAACTCTACTTTAATATAATGATTTATATATTTCATATACAGTTTGTTCATTTAATTTTGTATAGTTATTTGCCATTAAACGACCTTGTTTAGTCATAACACTTTGCGTAAATTCCTTTAGTTCTTCTTCTTTTACCCCATACTCACGTAATTGTTTTTTAGGAATCAACACGTTTAATAACTCTTCTATTTTAGTGTAAACTTCACTTTCTTTGCAGTTTAAAATGGATGCTAAGAATTTATTTAGTTTTGTAATTTTACCTTGTGGTTTTAAACGATAATAAGTTTTAAATACTCCAATAAACATTTGATAATTTGCTTCTCCATGAGGAACGTGGTAATTAGCACCTAAAGGATAACTCATAGCATGTACTGCACCACACCCTGCATTACCAAATGCGATTCCAGCATAATTGCTTGCAAGTAAAAATTTATCTAACAGGGAAAACCTAGCGTCTGGGCCATTTTTTGAAATTTCCTGATATCCTTTTAAAATCATTTCCATTGCTTTATAGGAAAACATTTCTGTATAGCTTGTAGCCTTTGGTGAAACACTGGATTCAATGGAATGAATTAAGGCATCAATGGAGCTAGTTGCAAAAAATTTAAAGGGTAAATTCTCTAGAAGTTCTGGAATCATAACAGCAAAATCTGCATATAGTTCATCTATGGCAAGACCTAATTTTGTATGTCTTGACTTCAATTCAAGAATAGAAATATTAGTTACTTCACTGCCTGTTCCACAAGTTGTTGGAATTAGGATCAATTCCTTATCTTTTACAAATTCTAATTTGTGATCAAATAAATCAAGTACTGGCGAAACTGTTTTTAATGCAAACAATTTTGAAACGTCAAGGACACTTCCGCCGCCAATGGCAATTACTCTTTTATAAGTAATATCTTTTATATCCTTACAAATTGCTTCTACCATTGTATCATTTGGCTCTCCAGTTCCGTATTTTCTAATAAATATTACATTGGTATCAAGGTTATATTTAGAAAAATATGAAACATAGGTATGCTCACTTGTAATAATTAAGTCTTCTTTTCCTATTTTAAATTTGTCTATAAATTCTTTACATGTATCAAAGGTATAGATTTCTGGTTTAATAGATAATGCCTTCATTTTATTCCTCCACTTTACATATTTTCATAAATTTCTTTTAAATGCTTTGTAAGTTTTATATTTTCACCATAGTCAACTTGACAATCAATAACTGCAGGTACATTTTGTTTAAAGGCTTCTTCTAAAGTTGGAATTAAATCTTCTGCTTTTTCTACTCGATATCCTTTTGCATACATACTTTCTGCAAGCTTTACAAAGTCTGGATTAGTAAAATCTACATAACAGCTTTTACCATAGTGTTCTTCTTGTTTCCACTTTATTAAACCGTAGTTACTATCATTAAATATTAAAACTACAATTGGAGTTTTAATACGTAGGGCTGTCTCTAATTCTTGATTATTCATCATGAAACCGCCATCACCAACAATAGCCAATACTTTTTTATCTGGATTAATTAATTTGGCTGCAATTGCACCTGGAACACCAATACCCATTGTAGCAAAACCGTTTGAAATAATACATGTATTGGGCTCATAACAGTTATAATGTCTGGCAATCCACATTTTATGAGCACCTACATCTGATATGACAATGTCATGTGGTCCCATTACCTTTCTAACATCATTTAAAATTCTTTGGGGTTTCATTGGAAAAGCATTGTCATTTGCATAGCTTTTATGCTCAGCTAGCATTTCTGCTTTAATCTCCAAAGCTTTTACTGGTTCATCTTTGCTAGAAGTTCTTCTCAATATATTGTATAGAGCATCTGAAATATCACCAACTACTTCTACTATGGGCTGATAAAGTTTATTGATGTGTGATGGCCTTGCATCGATATGCACAATTTTAATGTCTCCATTTACATTCCATTTAGATGGGGCATATTCTACAATATCATATCCAATTGTAATTACTAAATCAGCCTCTTCAATAATTTTATTTACATAATCTTTTTGTGGAATACCTATTGTCCACATTGAATATTTGTTATCCATTGGAATAATACCTTTTGCCATCATTGTATTAATTACTGGAATTTTCAATTTAGTTGCAAATTCCGTAACAGCTTTTGAAGAATTTCCCCTTATAGCACCGCTTCCAGCTAAGATAATAGGATTTTTTGCCTTGAAGATTTCACTTGCAGCTTCCTCAATTGTTGATAAATCCGCATGTTCCTTTGGTGGAATTTTCTTTTCCAAAGGCTTTTCTAAAGCACCTACTGGCATTTTTGAAATATTTACAGGTAAATCAATGTGGCATGCTCCAGGCTTTTCACTTTCAGCATACTTAAAAACAAGTCTTATAATCTCACTTACAGTATCAGGACGAACGATTTGTTTACTTCTCTTTGTGATTGGTTCGAACATTTTGCAAAGGTCTAAAAATTGGTGTGATGTTATATGCATTCTTTCAGTACCTACTTGACCTGTAATAGCAACAACCGGAGCACCATCACTATCAGCATCTGCTACACCAGTTACTAAGTTAGTCGCACCTGGTCCTAGTGTTGATAGGCAAACACCTGCTTTTCCTGTTAAACGTCCATAAACATCTGCCATAAATGCAGCACCTTGCTCATGACGGGTTGTGATAAATTCAATAGTTGAATCTGAAATTGCATTCATTATTTCTAAATTTTCTTCACCAGGAATACCAAAAATGTACTTTACTCCTTCGGCTTCTAAACACTTTACTAGCATTTGAGCTGTATTTAGTTGGACTTCTTTTTTTATATCTCTATTCATATAAAACTTCCTCTGATCTTTATAGATTTTATTAAACGAATTAAAATTCATAATTTTAATTAAACAAATTCATATTTGTGATTGTATCAATCATCATACTTCAATTAACAACACTTTTCAAACACTTTTTTCTTAT
The DNA here is from genome assembly GCF_001675165.1 of Clostridium ragsdalei P11. GTDB lineage: Bacteria > Bacillota > Clostridia > Clostridiales > Clostridiaceae > Clostridium_B > Clostridium_B ragsdalei. Next base: position 61,053 of record NZ_LROS01000022.1, on the reverse strand, counting down.
TTTATCACAATAAAATGGTTGTGACTATTATCTGAACCTTTTACATAGGTTTCTTCGACAAATAATATTTTTAAACATTATTCTATTGGATTTTTTATTATTTAATAATATAATGTATTTAATAGTTTATATCTAGGTAATAAAATTATTTAAAGTATTTGTTATATGTAATTATTATTTTATTGGGAGGCTGTTCATATGTATAAATATAAAAATTATATTTTTGAAGTTATTATTTTATTAATTGTGATAGCAGTTTTGTATATGACCAACCTATATAGCTATTTGTTATTTCACAGCTTTGCAGAATTATTTAGTGTAATAATAGGGTTTACTTTATTTATAGTAGCATGGAATTCAAAAAATTTTTCAAAAAAATATTTTGATTACCTTGTATTTATAGGTATTGCATATATGTTTGTATCATTTTTAGATTTATTACATACACTGTCATACAACGGTATGAACATTTTTAGAGGATATAATTTTTATGCTAATCAATTGTGGATAGGAGCCCGTTATCTTGAAAGCATTTCTTTGTTGATACCATTTATATTCATACGTTTTAAGAGAAAATTGAGGCCATATTTAACTTTTGGAATTTATACCGTAGTTACTTTAAGTATTATAGCTTCAATTTTTTATTTCAAGGTGTTCCCTATATGTTTTATTCAAGGAAAAGGGCAAACTTCATTTAAGATAATTAGTGAATATATAATATGTGGAATATTAACAACTGATATCATATTGTTAAGGAAGAACAAAAATAAATTTGATAGTAAAGTTTATGGGTACTTGTTTGGGTCTATTATTTTTACTATAATATCTGAATTTGAGTTTACTTTATATATAAATAACTATGCATTTTCAAATTTGTTAGGGCATTATTTTAAGATGATATCTTTTTATCTTATATATAAGGCAGTTATAATAACTTGTATTACTCAGCCTTATAACACTATATTCAAAGAATTAACAGACAAAGAAAATGAATTAGAAAAAACAGCTGCTACTGATGAAATGACGAAGTTATACAACAGAAGGGCTGGTATGGAGTTTTTGGATAAAGAAATGAAAAATGCATTGAGAAACAAAAATAATCTAACAATATGTTTTATAGATGTAGATAATTTAAAAAAGACAAATGATACTTATGGACATATTGAAGGGGACAATCTTATCTTAAATGTAGTCAAATTGTTAGTCTCTAATGTAAGAAATTCTGACTATGTTTGTAGAATAGGTGGAGATGAATTCCTTATTGTATTTCCTAATATCGCTATAAAAGATGCAGAATTAATTATTAATAGAATAAGAAGTGACATGGACAAGCTTAATGCAGGCAGCTCTTTTAATTATAAAGTAGATTTTAGCTATGGTTTTGCAGAATATAATAATGTAAAAAAGGTTGATATTGATACTTTAATAGAGACAGCAGATAGCAATATGTATAAGAATAAAGTGCAAAAGCGAAAAATGACGGTATAGATAAATTAATTTTCATTTATATTTTTTTATGGTAGTATATCACTATGAGTAGTTATTTGTAGGCTTTCTTATGCAAAATTTTTCTATAAATGGTAATACAATTTAATTGAAGAACTATACTATGAACAAATTACACTTTTTTAATAAGTCAAATTTTTTTTTTACAAAAGATCAAAAATCTAATATTATGCATGATATTAATGTTATTAGTTTTGCAAGAATGAAGTTAATTCTTATTATATTTGTAATAGTTGAAGGTTTATTTATATTATTTAATGATATACCGTACATAATAAATCCTTATTCAAATGTAATTTGGAATGACAGCAGATAATTCCTTATATTTCTCCCTGAAACTTCAATTAATGAAGCTTATTCATTAGCCGAGAATATTAGATTAGCAATTCAAAATAAGGTAATATCAGTTGATAAATCACAAATACAAATAACTGCAAGTTTTGGAGTTTCCTTATTAAAAAGCAGCTTTTTAAACTCTTTTGATAATTCCTATAAATCAGTAGATGATGTTCTTTATCAAGCTAAAAATCAGGGCAGAAATAAAGTTATAATAGTACCATTAGATACTGAAGAATAACTTTTAAGTTTCTTCAAACTAAAAAAATCCCAGTAATTTAAATTTTAGATTGATGTGGGTTTCATCGGTAGAGGCAGCGCATGGTAGCCGAAATTCATGATTACTTATAGTTGAATATGATTACAGCTTTTAATATAATAATCTATATAGCATATAAGAAATAATATTATAAAATGGCGATTAGTTAAATGGAAAAATTGCCTGAAAGACTAAAGAGGCGAAGGATGAAAACAAAAAAATTTGTTAAAAAAAATAAATTTATATTTGCTGGTATACTATTGGTTATTGTATTTTTAGGACTAGTTGGAAGGTTAGGGTATTTAATGGTAGCAAAGGGTTCTGAATATAAATCAATGGCTGTGGAGCAGCAAACAACTACAATACCAATTAGTGCTAAAAGAGGGGAAATTCTAGATAGAAATTCTAATGAATTAGCAGTAAATGAAAGTATTTATAGAGTTGACCTCGATTTAAAAACATTAAGACAAACTTTAAGTGAGAGAAAAATGTCTTTTTCTCAATTAGCTGATAAATTGTCTCCCATACTTAATATGAAACCTGGCGATATTTTAAAAGTATTAAGTACAACACTACCTAATGGATTGCCTGCTAATTCAGCTTTATTGAAAAGGCAGATTGAGAAACCTGTAATGACTCAGGTTAAAGCGTTAAATATTAAAGGAATTATTATTTCACCAGATACTAAAAGGTATTATGTAAATGGAAATTTTATGACAAGTATTTTAGGATTGGTAAATCCTGAGGGCAATGGAATTTCCGGTGCAGAATTGAGCTATGATAAAGAACTTTCAGGTACACCTGGCAGTATGACTTATGAAAAAGATGCAAAAAATAATCAATTACCTTATGAATCTCAAAAATATACCCAGCCAGTAGATGGTAAAAATGTTATTTTAACAATAGATTCAGTTATTCAACAATATGCTGAACAAGCGGCTCAAAAAGCTTTAGAAGATAATAATGCAAAAGCAGTCAATATTATAGTTATGAATCCTCAAAATGGAGAAATATTAGCAATGGCAAATAAGCCTAGTGTAGATCTTAATAATGCAGCAAGTATAGCCAAAAACTCTAAAGATGCTGAAATGCTTTGGAAAAATCCTTCTATTCAAGATAATTTTGAACCAGGGTCTATATTTAAAGTTGTTACTGCAGCAAGTGCTTTAGAAAACAATATTGGATTAAATGATACCTATATATGTGATGGCAGCATAACAATTGATAAAAGTCCTATTCACTGCTGGAATTTAAATGGTCATGGCAGTGAAAGCTTTGTGGATATAATAAAAAATTCCTGTAATGTAGGTTTTGCAGAGTTAGGAAATAAACTAGGTAAAGACAAGCTTGTTGCTACTGCAAAAAAAATGGGGTTTGGTCAAAAAACGGGAATAGACTTACCTGGAGAATCAGCAGGTACTTTGAGAAGTCCTGATCAAATTAATAGATTTGATTTATCTGAGCTTGCTTTTGGACAAGGTGTTGCAGTCAATCAAGTTCAATACATGGCTGCTTTTAATGCAATAGCAAATGGAGGAACATGGATAAGGCCTCATATCATGAAGGATATTACACATGTTACTGATGCAAGCAATGAAGTTATAGATAAAAAATATGATAATTATGGCAAAAAAACTGTGTATAATTCTAAATTAGCATCTGAGTTAAGAGATGATTTAACTAAAGTAGTTACTTCAGGGGTAGGACAAAATGCCTTTTTACAGGGATTAGATATTGCAGGTAAAACTGGCACGGCTCAAGTAGCTGATCCTAAAACAGGAGGTTATGCAGTGGGAAAATACATGTCTTCCTTTGCAGGTATGGCTCCTGAGGAGAATCCTAAAATAACTTTGCTTGTAAGTGTGAATGAACCTAGCGGATCAAATTATTATGCTTCAGATGTTTCAGCACCTGTGGCGAGAACTTTATTTCAGGAGATATTTAATTATATTGGTATTAAAGGTGAGAAAAGTGTGTTAAATTAATATCTCAACTTTCGCAAAGTTTTTAAACTGCGAAAGTTGAGCTAATACATAATAAATATATTATTTATTACATTTCTAAGTCTGCCTCTAATTCATCAATTTTTTTTGAAATATAGGTTTGAAAATCCTGATCATGGACAAAGACGAGATTTGATTTTATAAGAAAAATTGATGAACGGACTGCAGATTCTGCCAGAATATAAGCTTGCTTTACATCTGATGCTGATGTTTTACATCCATGTTTATTAACAAATCTTATAGCGTAAATTAACTCTACAATATTATTGGCCATACTTAGAGGTATCTCTATAGCTGTTTTAAAACTATTTTGCAATTCCTTTTGTTGAATTTCTTTTTCAGCATCTGTAGTTAACTTCATTAAATACAAATCTATTACTTTTTTAAAGGCTTTTGTATCTTTATCAATATCATTAAGAAAAATCTCCCTATAGGAAGAACATTCCTCAGCTATTTCTTTCATTTTAGCTGAAATATCGTGATATTTGGGTTTTTTTGAGGTAAGGTTAGCAGCCATTTCAGTTAATGCTGCTGCAGAAGCTGCGCTCAAGGCAGCTATGCTTCCTGCAGCTGGAGTTAATGGTTTAGAAGCTATATTTTCTAAGAAAGAATTGATTGGTTTATTACTTAGCATTTAGTCACCTACTTTTTTAAACTAATATTAATAAGTAAAATGTTATATTTTATCCGATGGCTTCCATCCTCTTAAGCAAACTCCACCTGAGTCTAAGAATCACTTGATGAAATTAGTATGCCCATGGATATAAAGTCTAAACGAAATTAGAAATGTAATAGATAAATTTCACTTTCCTAATTTTCTAAAATATCCTGTTCTCTGAATAGGCTTAAAACCGCTGCATCGTAATCGTATAATCTTTCTGATTTCTTAATTTTTTTTGCATATTTTGCATTGTTAGAAAACACCTGAATCATATAAGACCATAATTCTTTCATTCTAAACAAGACAGTCCTATCTCCAAAAAGTACTTTTTTATAATCTTCATAAATCTTGTCATGAAAATCTTTTAGTAATATTTTATCTAGTTTAGTATTATTTTTAATATTATTAATCAATCCGGGGTTGGCTAATAATCCACGGCCAATCATTATAGTTTTTACACTGCAGAAATCAGCCGTAAATTTCTTATAATCTTTAACTGTAAAAATGTCACCATTATAGCAAACAGGATTTTTACTTAAAGACAGAGCGTCCTTAAAAATTTTCATATTAGGCTTATTTTTATAAAAATCTTTTTGAATCCTAGGATGAATGATAAGTTCTTCTATAGGATATTTGTTAAATATTTCAATTAAATTATAAAATTCTTCTGGCCTGTCTTTTCCTATTCTAGTTTTTACTGAGATTTTTGCTGTAGCCTCTGAAAAAATTTCATCTAAAAATGCATCAAGTTCTTTTGTTTTTGAAAGGAATCCAGATCCTCTATTTTTTGAGACGACAGTTCCAGAAGGACATCCTAAATTTAAATTGACCTCAGTATATCCCATTTGCTTTATTTTTTTTGAAGTATGTATAAAGTCTTTTGCATTATTTGTTAGTAATTGTGGAATCAAAACTATACCTTGGTTGTTTTTAGGTAAAATATCATTTAATTCCTTTGTTTTAAACTTATCACTTTGATTTGCAAAAATAAAAGGTGAAAAGTATTTATCTATTTTATTAAAAAAGGCATTATGGGCATTTCTATAAATGTACCCAGTCAAACCTTCCATAGGTGCGAAATAAAAATTCATATGTTTAAAAGCTCCTTTATTTAAGTAGTGCTATTACCACATTCATATTCTCATAACAAATATTATACTTTATTGTCACTTATTATTTCAAATCTAGTTTTCCACAGCTGTTGAAATAGTTATTAAGCTAAACAGAGTTCTTGGTTTCAGGTGGAGCTTTTTTTTCCATCTGAAACTTAGAAATCGTTATCCAGAGGCGTAGCAGCCGTTATCCCCCCACTTTATAAGAAGATTGGGGTATTACGGCTGGTAGCCATCGGATAAATCTCCCATAAGGAAGTGGTTTAACTAAAATTAAGCTACATAGGTATGATATTGTGTGGATAATATGTGCATAACTTGTGAATTAATAAATGATAATGTTGAGGCACCTTATTTCTTAGTCCTCATTCAATCATACTTAATTACATAATTTGTATATATTGTTGACAGTATCAAAAAATATGATATACTTATAGTCAGTGCTGAGTATAAGGAGATTACAAATGAAAGTACAATTATATATTCTAGGGATTCTTATGAGATATGGTCCTCAACATGGATATAGTATAAAACAAATAGTATCAGATAACATAGCAGCCTTTGCTAAAATCAAACTTCCTACAATTTATTATCATTTAGATAAACTGGCTGAAAAAGGTTATATAAATTCTGTTATCGAAAAGGATGGCAATAGGCCTGAAAAAACAGTATATTCTATTACTGATTTAGGAATTGCTTATTTTAATTCTTTGCTTAATAAAATTTTAGCTGAAAATTATAGTGTAGAATTTGATTTTGATGGAGTATTATATTTTTCTGACTTTGCTGATAAAGATGCTGTTATTAAAAACTTAAATAGACAAAAAGAGTATATAGAAAATAAGCTGAAAGAATTAGCTAGAAATAAAGATAATACAGTAAGTAAATTGTTACCTGATTACAGAATTTACTGTATTAGCATATTTAATCATCATATATATCATTTAGAAACTGAATTAAAATGGATAAATGGAACATTGAAGGAACTCTCTTAAGAGTTCCAAAAAAATGTTATTATAGTCAGTACTGAGTATAACTATGGAGGTATATTTATGGAAAAGAGTCTTTATTCAAGAAATTTTGAAGTTAACTATTATGAAGTGAATGATAGTATTTGGAGAACGATCTCACATTTAAATTTGCAAAGAAAAACTTCCTAAGGCATGTATAGCTCACACAATGATGAGTAATAATGCTTAAATACTAAGCAAGAAAATCTAATTTATACAAACAAGAGTAAAAATGATGGCATTAAATTATTAGATAATAGAGGAGTAAAATTATGGCTTATAAATTGAAAGAAGTAACAATAAGAACGAGTAATTCTGAAGAAGGAACAAAAATAATTAATGAAATCTGGGGTGATATTACGAGCGGAAAGTTGCCTCTTCTTTTTGATAGTGGGCACATGTTCCAAAAAGGCGTTTCTCCAGTTTCAAAATATAGTAACTATTCTAGTGATGAAAGTGGAGATTATGACCTTACCATAATGGCTGTAACAGCTGATTTTTTTGGAAAAATGGAAACAGCAGTAAGTAAAGGCTTATACAAAAAATATGATGAAAAAGATGAAAACGGAGAAATAGGTATATGTACAAGAAAGGCATGGGAAAAAGTATGGCGTGAACAAAAATCGGGAGATATAAAGAGAGTTTTTACCGAAGATTATGAGAGTACCGTTCCAAGTGAATATACGAAAGATGGAAAGGCACATTGTTATTTATATATCGCCATTCAGTAGAATGAAAAAATGAAAAAACCGTACTGAATTTCTCCAGTACGGTTATGTATTCGTGGATTTCAGTGGAGGTGAAGCATGGACTTTTAAAATCCACTACTTTGAATAATCGAAACTCTAGTATGCTCATTACCTATAATTTTACATTTGGATTTAAATATTGTTCTCTTTTTTTAGTCTTTCCCTTATAATCAATTGCCTTATTTGGGCAGCTTTGAATACATGCCACACATAATTCACAATGATGATTCCAGTTTGGTTTATCATCAATCATTGTAATATTATTTACTGGACATCTTTTTGCACACAAACCACATCCTGTACAATTATCATCTACTGTATAATATTGATCTGCTTCATGAAATTCATTTATATGTTTATAAAAATAATTACTAAACACACGGTCTATAACAGTATGGCTTTTTTCGATTCTGCATTCTTTTTTACTTTTTACACAGTCAGAAATATAGATGATTTTCTTTCTTTCTTTTGCAAATAGCTTGTCCTGAATCTCTTTGTTCTTTGCCCCATAACCCAAAATATAGTTACCAGGCATATTAATCAAGAATCCTGCAGACAATTTCAATCCATTCTCTTTCAAAATATCTTTACACTGATCAAGTGCTTTACCTGGAAGTCCTCCATAATTTGCAATAGCATAAATAAATGTATCATCTGAAACATCTAGTTTGCTTAAAAAATCACAGATAATTAGAGGCAGTCCCCAATTATATACAGGAAAAATAATTCCAAGTGTGTTTTCAACTATTTTCTCTCCAGAAAATTCTGTAATCTTATGGATTTTACATTCGCCCAGTTCTGCACTCAAATCATTGGCAATCTGCAAACTATTTCCAGTACCTGTAAAATAATATATCCTATTCATATTATACCTCCAACGAATTCATCTTACGTTTCTTATATTATTTTAAAAGAAATGGAGGTATAATTACTTTCAATTAGTTGCTATTCTTCTATTGTTTTATACACATCTCTTAAAGATATGCCAAACATCCGTTTACACGTTGATGAACAATGGGATGGGCTGTCAAACCCTGCTAACATACATGCTTCAGTAATATTCCTGCCTTCACAAAAATATTGATAAGTCTTATGAAGTTTTTCAAATGCAAGATAGCTATGTAATGTCATTCCTGTCTGTTGCCTAAATAAATGGGATAACCGGCTCTTTGATACATATATCTGATTACATAAATCATCAACAATTGAAGGTTCAATTGTCTTTAGTCCGCTAATATAAGAGAGAATTTTTTCTATTCTTTCTTCATATTCACGATTACCTGAATTATCAATTCCACACTGCTGTAACAGCACTGTAGCAAGTGTTTCTTTATCAGTCTGATGCTTCATATATTCCTTAAGTATTCTGTCAACAACATCATCAGTTAGAATCATATAAGGTTTTCCATTAAGATATTTTCCCTTTATTGAAGCAGCATATCTGCTTATTTCAGTAAATAAGAAGACAATTGAGCCCTCTTTTGTCATTACTCCTGTATGTAGTATATTTGAATCAATACAAACTCCCTGACACTTTATCTTTTCTTCATTAATATTCCATTCCATTTCCCCACCTAAAGAAATGATAATATGAGAAGCAAGATGTTTGTGTGGTTCTGGATTTTTATAATCAGCTAATATCATCATAGAATCATAAGATTTGAAAATCTTTGACATTACTTTATCACCCCCTTTAAGGTAAAATACAATCTTTTAAATCTATCAATTTTTATTTTATCAGACACAATGTTGTAAATTCAAGTTGCGGATTTGCAACTATAGATTGGTGTGAAGTATAATAAATAATTTTTTATGGGTTAAATATTTTTAGATAGATATTTGTCATTTGTATAAAAGTACTATTCTTTCTTGCCTTTAGAGGCAAAGTAACTTAGCACTAAGAAAAGAATATACCCAAATATAACTAATACAACTGCTGCAATTTTGCCATTACCGCTTGACATCCAATTTTTTGTTAATGGTATTCTTAATGTAATTCCAATAAAGCCTAGAATGAATATAGGTGGTAGAAAAGGCCACCATATACGACGTTCTTGCTTGTCGCAGTTAAATATAAAGAAAGCGGCAGCAATAAGTAGTATAGATATAATAAAAATTCCCAACAAATTTGACAAATGTATAGTTATCAGATGAGGAGTAAACAATTCAATCAATACAAACAAACCAATTATCAAAGAAACAAGGAGCCATATAGACAAAAAAGCGGCGACCTTTCCTTTAATAATTTTTGTATAAATACTTTTGTGCAGTATAAAAAATACAATTTCTACAACTAAGAAGCTCAATAAACCATTTATGATTAGTATAAGAATATTTATTCCCTTGTCTGGAGCAGTTAATGCACTCAGCAGTTCAAAGAAAGAGCTGATGCCAAAGACAAGACCAGTTAATTTAAATGTTTCTTTTTTACTGGATTTACCAAGGTTGTGAATCAATTCGTCTGCTGCAAGCTGTTGGTTTTTTCCAAAGAATTCTTCGGCAGATTGATTATCTTCCTGAGCGGAAATTATATCCTGTAAAATTTGCATCAACAAGCTTTCTACCTCATGATCGTCATAAAATAATCCGGCAGTACGAATGTATATCAGCAGCTGTTCATAATATTCTCTATTTTCATCCGTTAATTTTTTGCGCAATTCAGTATTTCTTTCAATAATTTCTTTCACAGAATTGTCCTTTTTACTCATATAATTTTTCTCCTTTCAAGCATATTAAATTATCAACCTTGGACTCTAAATTCTTCCACTGTTCAACAAAATCCTTACAGTGAGCTTTTCCTTCTGTAGTTATGCAATAATATTTTCTATCAGGGCCTTCTGGTGAAGGCTTTATTGTACTTGAAAGATATCCTTGCTTTTCTAATTTTTGAAGTAGGGGATATACAGTACCCGCAACTATTTCTTTAAATCCATATTTTTTTAACATTTGAATCATTTCATAGCCATACACTTCGTTTTCTAAAACAACTAAAAGGACACACCCTTCCAGTACACCTTTTAAAAGCTGAGTCTGCTTCAAATTATCCCTCCTTGCTTCGACTATTATGTATTACATATTAGTATTGATATTATTATACGATAGTTTAGCTATTATGTAAAGCATAATAGTTGAAAAATATTATTATCAGGTAATGTGGGCTACTGGTATCACTCATCTCTGATGAAGGGAGGCCATGCATATGGGTAACGACATTTTACAGTAAAACCTTACAAAACTGTAAGGCTTTTTTATATAAATCGATTTGTTGATTTTCTTAATTCATATAAAATCTATTTATCTGATGAAATGTGAAGAGAAAATGTCAACTTAAGAAGTTTAAGGAGGTTACTAACCATGAAAAAACTTATTACTTATATTAAAAGATTTATAATTTGTTTTTCGCTTGTTGCATATATTTTCCCAACGCTATGCGCTTCAATATGTAGCTTTCGCTATATTGTTAATAGTAACGCAACTGTTTCAGCAAAAGAAAATAAGAAAGAATTTTCAGCACCTTTGCTATATAGTAGTTCTACAGAAACTTTAAACAAAGACAATGTAGAAAAATTTGCGGATACTATTTTTAACCAAGAATTAAAAAGATTTAATGTGCCAGGAGCTGTTTTATCTGTTGTTAAAGATAATCATGTACTTTTTGAAAAAGGATATGGATATTCTGACATAGATAAAAAAACGCCAGTTAACCCTAAAACAACAGTTTTTAGAGCTGCTTCCATTTCTAAGCTTTTTACCGCTGCAGCTGTTATGCAACTTAAAGAAAAAGGTAAAATAAACTTAAATGAAAATGTAAATAATTATTTAAAAGGCTTTCAGATAAAGGATAACTTTTCTAAGCCTGTTACTCTTGATAATCTCTTAACTCATACAGGTGGTTTTGATGAAAGGATTATAGGAGAATCAGAACTAGATAACTATCACCAGGAAAAACCACTTAAAGATACCTTAACAGCTCGTCTTCGTCCTATAATTCGAGAATCAGGTGAAGCAATACAGTATAGTAATTATGGTATGGCTGTAGCCGGATATGCAGTTGAAAGTGTATCAGGCACTACTTTTGATAAGTATATGGAAGATAACATATTAAAACCTCTCCATATGAATGACAGCAGCTTTGTCTTTGATAAAAAAACACTAGCTAATTTATCACAAGGTTATGATTATAAAAATGGAGTTTACAAAAAAGTACCTATGTATGGAAATACCTTTTTACCAGCAGGAGGGTTAAAAACTACAGCAGATGATATGAGTAAATAATTTTTAAATATCATAGATGGGCTATAGCTTTTATTTGTATTTTGAATTTAGTTTTTTTAATTGGTATGGCTAAAGAATGTATTACTTTATTATCATCCTTGATTTTCTTAACAGAATTGCCTAAGGCCGCTATATATCTGTTAATGATTCCAATAATAACTACCATATTTACTTTGGGACTAATAATATCAATATGCTTATATTGGCATAATAAAAAATCTAATTTAGGAACAATTATACCCAATATATTAATTTGTTGTATATTTTTAGCTTTTACTCTGTATCTAAATTACTGGAATCTTTTAGAATTTAAATTTTAGTTAAAAAATATCAAAATTTGAACCTAGCTTTTCTCCCAAATAGAATTATGCTATATTAAAATTACTATAGCATAATTTTAAAAGGAGGAAATTGCTTTGTATAAGATACTTGTTGTTGAAGATGATATTAAATTAAATGACCTTATAACAGAGTATCTTCAAAGGTATAAATATGAAGTCGTTAATATACAAGATTTTAAAAATGTAGATACTGAGTTAGAAAAATCAAATGCTGATTTAGTTCTTTTAGATATAAATTTGCCTTATTATGATGGCTTTCAATTATGTAAAACTTTTAGAAGAGTATCAAAAATACCTGTAATTATTATTTCTTCAAGAAGCAGTGATGAAGAACAAATACGTGGGATTGAGTTAGGAGCCGATGATTATATTGTAAAACCTTTTAACTTTGATTTTTTGCTTGCTAAGATACAAGCTGGAATAAGAAGGGTATATGGTGAATATGCTAATGAATCAAATATACTTGAAAGTGATGGAGGCATTAAACTTAATAAAGACACTTTTAAGATACTTTATAATCAGATTGAACTTGAGCTTAGCAAAAATGAGTTCAAGCTATTAAATATGCTTATTAAAAATGAAAATAAAATAGTCAGTAGGGAAGAACTTCTGGAAGAACTTTGGGATGATTCCTTTTTTGTAGATGATAACACTTTAACAGTAAATATAACGAGAATAAGAAATAAACTTAAAAAATTGGGTGTTAGTGAAGCTATATCAACCAAGCGAGGTGTAGGATATATATTCCACACAACTGCAAATAAGGGGAATTAGTATGGATAATAAAAAAGTATTAGTAAACTTTTTAAAAGATAAGTTAGCATTTACTGTTGGGTATTTCCTTAATACAAGTTTAATTCTTTTTTATGGTTATTTGATAAGTAATAAAAGTGATGTGATATACCCTTTACTTATATCTACAATAATATATGTATTTATAATATTTAATGAATGGATTAAATATTATAGGTTCAATAGAGGTTTTAATGAGGGTATAGAAAGTAGATACTTTGATTTAAATCCAAAAACGAATGAACAGAAAGAAATATCTAAAGCTATATTTAAAATTCATGAAAACTATACAAATAAGATAAGTACAATTTATGCACAAAATGCAGATAATAAATATTTCTTATCCCAATGGATTCATAATATAAAGACGCCCACTTCAATAATTGATCTTGTTGTTCAAAAAGCTGCTAAAGAAATAAAATATATTAACGAAAGTTCCACAATAAACCAAACAGATATATTAAAATTATTCTTGGATATAAGAGAAGAAAATGATAAAGTTAAAAGCGGTTTAGATCAAATCCTAAACATTGATAGATTAAATAGTTTTTCTAAAGATTATGATCCTCAAGAGGCAGATTTAGTTTTATTGTTAAAGGAAGTTATCAATAGTAAGAAAAACCAGTTTATTTATAATAATGTTTTCCCTAAAATAGAATTTAATTATGAAAAAATATTAATTATTACCGATAAAAAATGGAATAAGTTTATGCTTGAACAAATAATAGCAAATGCTATTAAGTATTCTGGAGATAGAAGTCAAAAGAAATATGTATATTTTAATATGTATTTAGATAATAAAGAAGTAAAATTAACGATTAGAGATGAAGGTATTGGAATTCCGGGTTATGATATAAAAAGAGTCTTTGAACCATTTTTTACAGGAGAAAATGGGAGAAAAGTAGGTAATGCAACAGGCATAGGCCTATATATATGTAAATTAATATCAAAAAAGTTGAATCACAATATAAATATAGATTCTGAAGTTGATAAGGGGACTACTTTTTCAATTACTTATCCATTAAAATTAGATACAACGGGGTGATACTAATGGAGATCTTGAGTGCCGAGGATATTATTAAAGTCTATGAATGGAATTTAGAAGTTAATCCTACTAATGTTTTGAATGGTATAAATCTCAGCATTGAAAGTGGAGAATTTACTGCTATTATGGGACAATCAGGCAGTGGTAAGACGACTTTGCTTAACATTTTGTCGGGAATCGATAAGCCTACCAGCGGAATAGTAAAGATAATGAATCAATACATAACTTCGCTAGACAAAACAGAACGTTCTATCTTTAGACGAGAAAACTTAGGAATTATATTTCAAAATTTTAATCTTCTTGATAATATTACCCTTGCAGAAAATGCTGCACTTCCATTGATATTTAAAGGTGTGAGTACAGAAAAAATTAATGAAAAAATAGAAGAATATTTTACGTTTTTTAATATATACAATATTAGAAATAAATATCCCTATAATGTATCTGTAGGTGAACAACAGAGGGTAACTGCATGTAGAGCACTAATAAATGATCCTTGTATTATTTTAGCTGATGAATCAACTAGCAGTCTTGATCCAAATACCTCAAAAAAGTTTATGAAGTATTTGCAAAAAATAAATGATCAAAAAAAAGCAACAATTGTTATGGCTACACATGACATATATGCTGCAAGCTGCTGCAGCCGGGTTATCTTTATAAAATCGGGGAGAATATTTGCAGATATATACACAAAAGGAGATCAGCATACTTTTTTTAATAGAATATTGGATACTCTTGCTGTAATTAGTGGTAAGTGATATGAATTGGAGAAAGATGCTTGAACAAACTATAAAATTAAATTTAGGTCAATATTTTGCATACATATTCTCTCTTGTAATTTCAGTTTCATTCTTCTTTGCGGAGCTAATATTTTATAATTCATATGTAACAGCAATTGGACTAAAAAATATTTTTATACTCCCCTCAATTGCAGTTTTTAATACAATGTTGTGGAACATTTTTACGTACATTTCCTTTATAAAATATAGGCAAAAGGAATTTACAACATTTTTGACTTTAGGAATGACATGCAGCGAAATTAAGATGCTAATTTTTATGGAAAATGTGCTAACTTTTTTTATCTATATGCCCATAGGATTGATTTTAGGTGCAGCATTTTCAAAAATTATTGTACTTTTTGCACTAAAATTATCGGGAATGCTTATTTTTACTTTTAAATTTCAATCAATTATTTTTATAGTTACAATTGGATACTATGTTTTTCTTACTATTATATTTATTTTATGGACATTTAAATTTATGGATAAGCTGTCAGTAATTAATGAAGTGAACTATAAAAATTTGTATATAAAATATTCTAAGAAAGAAGAGTTCGCAAAAACAATAATTTCTATTTTAATACTGTGTTATATAAATTTTAAGGAAAGAATGTTTGTAAACTTTCAATCTAGATATTATGTTGACTACTCTTTAATATGTACATTAGTAATTTATATATTATT
Source organism: Clostridium ragsdalei P11 (assembly GCF_001675165.1). Taxonomy (GTDB): domain Bacteria; phylum Bacillota; class Clostridia; order Clostridiales; family Clostridiaceae; genus Clostridium_B; species Clostridium_B ragsdalei. The sequence goes on along the minus strand of NZ_LROS01000022.1, from coordinate 45,501 downwards.
TTTAATTTTTATAAAAATTTTTGTCGTTTTTATAAAAAGAAGTAAAAGCTTTTATTATAAGAGAATTTTATTAGTAAATGAGCTAGAAGATTCCTTCAAAAAAAATAAATATATAATTCTTTTTATTATTTTCCTAAACACTATATTTATTACCAGCAATAGAGTGTATAGTTTGCCAAATGTAAAAACATTTTTTAATATTTACAGCATTTTTCGTGGGTCTGCTTTCAATTTCATATATATGTTTATTGTACTATTGAGTTTTATTGTTTCTTCTAATATTTTATATTTTAAAGCAAAGATAGATTTTTGTGGCTGGCAACTTAAAAGGACTAAATTATATTATATTGGATTAATTGATAAGGAAATAGATACCTTGTTAACATATAAAATTAGAATAATATTTTTTTTACCTGCACTTTTAACGGTATTAACAAGTATTGTATATATTTATGTTTTAAATACCAATGGAGAATTTAAGATAGATACATTTAAAATATTGGCATATTATATTATTGTTCAATTGTTAGGATACATTATTACTAAAAAGAAAATATTAATATTAAATAACTAGTAAAGTGTTAATAATTATATAAGTTGTATATTTATTAAAAATTAGGACACAATATTAATATTAGAAGTTGATATATACAATCGTATAAAAGAAAAAAATAGAAGAATCCTTAGAAACTTTAGCAGAAACAAAAGCAGAGATAGAATTTTTGGTTGTCTGCAAGCGGGAGAGGCGTGTACGTGTGCCAAAAGTAAAATATATAAAAATAAATGATATTAAAAATATTAAGTTATAAATAAAATACTATAAGTATCATGAATTTTTTTAATATACTAAAGCAAGTAAAATCAATAGCTAGTATAAAAAAAGGGTGTCCAATACGTTGGATACCTTTTTTTACATATTTTTAGATAGGAGAAATAAAGATTATGATGAAGAAAACTCATATTGTGGTAGTCATCGGATAAATAGTTATTGTGGCAATTTCATTATGGTTAAAAATAAAAATATGAAGGGTAAAGATGCTATGGAAAATGCCATATGTAATATATTCATTAGTGGAATATATAATATAATCATTACTGCTATAGTTAGCAGCAAAGTATATTTTGGTTTTTCATTATTAGTTAATCTTATTATTCCTAATGAAAGAAATGTTAATCCTTTCTTTTTAATATTTAAGAAATCTGATCTACTTGAATCCTTATATAAATCTGTAATTAATGATGTCGTTATAGGATATTTTGCTTTTTTGTACAAATCCAATACTCTATCATTTTTTTCACTTGTCTGAAACATTATTGCAGGTCCACTAGTCCCTCTAGCTTCTAAGTTAATAACATATGATACATTTTTGTACAAAGAAAAATTATTATTATATTCCTCCCTTGATCCAATTAAATGCATCTCTTCTCCATCTGTTATTAATATTTTAATACCATTTTCTAATGTTTTTCCACTGTTTCTTATACTTCTTAATGTCTCTAATATTGTTGCAACACCATATCCATCATCTGATGCTCCAAAAGAATATCCTCCGGTATTTTGAGGATTAGTTCCAGCAGAATCATAATGGGCTATAAGTAATATATAGCTTCCATTTTCACCATTTTTATCATCAATTTTCCCATATATGTTACTTAAATTTGCTACTTGTCCTTTATCATTTTTTATATTTTTGTAGCTGAAAATCTTTGGATTCATATTTAATTCTTTTAGCTCATTAAATAAATATTGTCTTACATCCTTTAATGCTTTTTGATGAAATAAAGTTGAATGTGGTTCTTTACTTATTGCCTTTAAATCTTCTTTTGCTTTCACATAGGAAAAATTTCTGCTATTTTCCTTTGAATTTGGATAATACATTGTTATGCATCCTACTAAAATTGATAAAATGCATACGACCAAAATTATAACTTTTCTTTTTTTCATAACTTCTCCTCCAATACTTACTGTATGGGAAGAGTATAATAATTCTTTTTTTATTTATACATAGTCTAAAGCTCTCATTTTACAAAAAAAAGCTAGTACATTAGTACTAGTCTCGCCTATTTATAAGGTTTATAAGCTCTACTTTATTTTTAACATTTACTTTTTTATAAATATTATAAACATGATTTTTTACAGTATTAGGGGATATAAATAATTTGTTACCAATTTCCTTATTGCTTAAACCCATGCAAATATAATCAGCAATTTCCTTTTCTCTATTAGTAAGACATTCTAAATCGTTTTTTCCTTCATGCACTATTTCGCTTTCTTCTTTAATACAGCATAGTATTACTAATATGCATTGAAGTATATATATTAAACATAAATAAGGTACATCTTTGAGAAATACAATCTTATAACTAAATAAAAATAATATGCATGTTGCTATTATTAGTCCTATAATGATTTTTACCTGCACATTTATTTTTTTTATATAATTTATTATCCTTAACCTTCTTAATAATTCTATATACATAAAAGATAACTGCTGCTGCTAAAAAATAACTTATTACATTAATAATATTCTCTATTTTATATTCTGATAATATTTTTCTAATATAAATAAATAGAGTGTCTATTAAAAACCATATAGAAAAAATAATTTCTCCTATAACTATGTATTCTAATATATTTTTTTTATGCTTTTTATATACTAACCAACTTAATGTAATACATCCTACGCCTAATGAAAAACATAGAAAATGTAAAATAATTATTATATGTATCATATTGTCCTCCTGTAATAGGTTGTACAACTATATATTAACATATCGTGAATATAAATATGTGCATTTAATTCTCAGGAACTATTTACAAGACAATTATGACACACAAAAAAACCGTACTGGATTCCAGTACGGTCATATGTATGGTGGAGGCGAGGGGAATCGAACCCCTGTCCAAAAGCAGAAACATTTGAGCATCTCCGAGTGCAGTCCTTAATTTAACATTCCCTCTTTCAGACGCCTAAGGACAGGCTTCTGAATTCAGTAGCTTCATAAATTCCGTTCCTAGGTCAAAGCTTTCCTAGGCTCGTTTCCCCGCTGTCGACGCCAGACCCTAGATCGCGGGAAGTCTAGGCTGACGGCTAGCAGACTATGCTGCTAAAGCTAAATTTTCGTTATTGTTTTCGTTTATATTTAATCCCATAGTTTTTTAACGCGGGCCCACAGGTTCCCTCGACTCGCTTCTCAAACACATCACACCCCTGTCGAAACCATTGCGCCCCCATGTTGGGTTAAGTGTTTGAATACTTAACATTGCATAATTATTATCTTATGCAGTATTAAATTATATCACCCAGATTGCTATAAGTCAAATATAAAAAAATTGAACTATAACAAATAATAAGAAAGTATTCCAAAATTAGTTATACTATATGCGTTTAAAAATAGTTTATAGAATATGATTTTTACTTTATAGATTACCCCTTGAACTCAAAAGTTTTTTAGAGATTTAAACTACTTTTATAAAGCTAATTTAGGGAGAAATCATTATATATTGTTAATGACTTCTCCTGTTTTAAATGTTTTTATTTTGCTGACTGCTTTTTATTGTTTTTATTATGATTTTGTCCTTCTTCAGTAATAGGTATCTGGCCTTTACTTTTTTTAGCTCTGGCCTTTTTGTTATCAGGCTGACTGTCCTTTGTCATTTATATTACCTCCTAAATTAATCCTGCTTTCTTATTTCCAGTTTTAGCTTTTCCCTGGATTTCTTTCACAGGTTTCACAGTATTTCTATTAGATTTCATCTTTTTATTGCTTTCAGTACCATGAGGGTCACTTGGATCGGGCCTTCTCATTCCTGCTTTAGCCATAAAAATACCCTCCTTAGATTCAAAATACATAGTTATTTTTAGCATTGAATAAGAAAATATACACATAATAAGCAGAGATATTATTTATCAAATATTGAAAAAAATATATAAATAATTAATAAAAAAGAGGTGGCAAGGTATGAAGAAAAAATTAAGCATTTTTATGTGCACTATGTTTTTAGTATCTTTACTTGGAGTACCTGTAGTATATTCCAAGGAAGTTACACAAATGCAAAATGAAAATGTGCAGCTTGAACACATACAAAATAAAAATGTACAGCTTAAAATAGACTCTAAAAAGAAAAATAAAATTCCTAAGAGATTCAGAAAAACTACAGATGACATTAGAGTTTATGGTAAAGCCTTAAATTTGAAGGGATTATCCTCTTTAAATGCTTCAGGCAGCGCACAGTTTACAGGGCAGAATATAAAAATGGTGAAAGAGGAAATAGGTAATGTACCTATATTGGTAGTAGATTTAAGGGAAGAGTCCCATGGTTTTATAAATGACTTGGCAGTTAGCTGGGTAGGAGAAGAAAAAAATAATGCAAATAAGGGACTTACTAAGGAGCAGGTATTAAAGGATGAAAGCGAAAGGTTAAAAGGTATCAAATTAAATGAGGAACTTGACATTGAGAAAAAAGAAATAATTCCAGCTAAAGTTCAAGATGAGAGGGAACTGGTAGAAGAAAATAAGATGTCCTATGTAAGAATACCCGTTACAGATACAGAAGGTCCTACAGATGAAATGGTGGATTATTTCATAAGTATTGTAAAGAAAACACCGCCAGGTACATGGATGCATTTTCACTGCAAAGCTGGAATTGGAAGGACTACTACGTTTATGACAATGTACGATATCATGAAAAATGCTAAGGATGTAAGCTTAGACGATATAATGGAGAGACAGATTTTGCTTGGAGGAAAAAATTTACTTAAGCCTTTTCATAAAGTTGGAAGTAAATCCTCAGAGAGATCCGAATTTATAAAGAAGTTCTATGAATACGCAAAAGAAAATAAGGATAATTTTAATACTAGTTGGTCTGAGTGGTTAAAAAGCAATAAAGATTCAGTTAAAGACTTAAATTAGGAGGTCTTATAGATTGAAACATAAAAATAATATATTTGTCAGGACAGCTGTATTTATGTGTATATTTTTTATGACAATAAACTCCAATGTGGTTTTCGCAAATAATTCAAAACATAACTTGAATGAAGATTTACAGAAGGACAATAAAAAAATAATTTACTTAACTTTTGATGATGGACCTAGTAAACTTACAGATAAGTTTCTAGATATACTAAAGGAGAACAATGTAAAAGCTACATTTTTTCTCATAGGTAATCAAATAGAAGATAATGAACAGGTAGTAAAGAGAATATATAGTGAGGGTCACAGTATAGGACTTCACACATATACTCATAAATATAGAAAAATATACAAAAATGGTGACAGTTTTATAGATGAAATGAATAAATCTAACGAATTGATAAAGAAAGTTACAGGGAAGGAAAGTCACTTAATAAGATTCCCAGGAGGGAGCAGGAAACATCTAAATAAAAGTTTTTTAGAGAAATTGCACAACAATAAGTTCAAAATATATGACTGGAACATACAGGCATCTGATGGAATTAACCCCAAAAGTCCACCGGATAAACTAGTCAAAGAGGCTACTAAAGATCCAGATAAACACAATCCAGTAATACTTTTAATGCACTGCGATTATATGCATAAAAATACTTGTATTGCTCTCCCTGAAATAATAAAGTACTATAAATTACAGGGCTATGAGTTTAAAACTATAACAGAAGATACAGGGGAGGTTTATTTTCCAATAAGAACTAATAAAGCTTCTTCATTTTTAGAAAAGTTATTTAAAAATTAGTAAATGTAATAATATAGTTTTTATAATTGAGGTTTGAACTTATACGTAACATATAATCTATAGTTGAGAATATTTAAATACAAATTTTTAATTGTAAATAAATGTTATGAAGTATTCTCAACTATTACTTTAATCTATTACAATATCAGTATATTATTGTACAACCATTGCCAATATTAATAAAATTTTAGTATATTATATCAAATTATCCCAATATTGATTGAAATTAATACCATTTTTGTTTAAAATGAAAATGGTATTTTTGTGCTATAGATAAAATAAAAAATTAGACTAAGATTAAATAAAATCCATGAATTTTATAAATAACATGAATTTTGCCAATAAGAACAGTATTAATATGGGGGTAAAGTAAGTGATAGAAAATTTTTTAGATAAAAAAGCTACAATATTAAAAAAAGAAAAAAGAGCAAATAAAAGATATAAGTATGACTATAATTTTAAAATTGAAAGCGTAAATTTAAAAGAAATAAATTTAGATGTGCTAGGTGTAAATATTTCTACTAATGGAATAGCCTTTATCTCCAATATAAGTTTTGAAAAAGGCGACATGTTATCAATTGCCTTTAAATTTAATAATGTAACTATACCTGCAATTATTAAAGTGCAGCACGTAAATATATGCGATACTGGATTTTTTGTTGGTGGTGAATTCATAGCTATGCAAAATATGTATAGAGAAGTATTAAAAAGAGGATGTGAGACTTTTTCTGTAAAGTAGCTTTCTATAACAATTCTTTAATGGCAGATATTATTAAAATTAAATCTCATCTTAATTTTCAATATATAATTTAAAAATAAGTATGTAAATAGCGCTTCCAAATTTCAATTGAAAACTCTATGTGGGTATTCTAGCTTAAAATCAACTGTAACTATTAATTTTTATGGGATTAATCTATATAGAGTTTGTAAGTGGAAGCTGAACTTATACCCGAAAATAATGCTGACAAAATTGAAATCACACTTAAAAACTTTTTTTATAAATCTTAGTGAGGTATTTTAGAAAATCTTAGAAGCTTATATATGTCTGAGGTATGAGTTTATATAAGTTTCTTTAGATTTTCAAAATACGGAACTTTAGACTTATCAAGTGATTCTTAGGTTCAGATGGAGTTTGCTTATAAGGATGACTTTCCCCAGCTGAATCTTAGAAGAACTTATCCAGGCGCGTAGCAGTGCTTACCCCCCACTTTGATAAAAGATGGGGGGTGTTAGCAATGGTAGCGATCGGATAAAAAGTTTTTAGTCTGATGAAATTTGTCAGCATATGAACTGGTATAAGTCAACTTCTCAGCTACAAACCTCATGTGTGCAGATTCTTTTTCATAATATCCATAAATGTATCTGGTGGAACAACTTTTACTTTAGGATTTTTATTTAACTCGTTTACTACTTTTTCTATGTCTTTCATGGATTTACTCCATGCATGAACGTACACAAATGTATAGGTTTCAGGTTTGGATATGTTGGTGTATCCTTTATTAACATAATTATTTATGTTGTTTATAAGAGCATCTTCCTCTTCCAGTCCAGACCAGAGTACATCTCTGCAGGACACCACTGGCTTTCCATTGCTCCATACAATTTTACCTTTATAGTCATTTTGCTTGCTATAATTAAGGTAGAATATACCATCAACATTTGAACAACTAGTGTATTTATCCCATAATTTAGTATCATAAAGTGACCAGTCATCCAAAACTGACACATACCTTTCATCTACATCTGCCATATAATTGTTTAATCTTTTCAGATATGCATTTAAAGAATCTTCCTCAAACTTACTAGGGTACATATAACCATTACCAGAAGGTGATACTACAAAGTTATCTCGATGAGAATTTGAAGATGCATTTTTATAATATAGTTTAAAAACGGTAGGTGTCAGTTCATACATAGAAGGACTTATGCTGAATCCCATATTAAAACTACCTCTTTTAGGAGAGCCGTACCATTTTTCAGATCCATAATTACTTCCAAGGTTCCACTGCTGGTTATCTCCATCTGACATTATAAAAGTTACATAGTGCATAGGCTGAGAGAAAAGTTTTTTATCAGGATTTACACTGCTTTTTTGTGTTAAAGGTACTGATGGAAAGGCACTTAATACTGTTAAATTGTAAGACCAATCTGCAGGAACCATACTTACTCCATTTTTAGAGGCTGCACTTACATTACCATGTTCGTCAGGCCCCCACCCAAGGCACGTAGAGTCCTTTTTCATAGACCCAAAAACTTTATCCCTTAGTGAGAAATCTTTTAGATCATCCTCATAAAACACTAGACATTTACTCATGATGCCATAATCTCTAAGAGGAGCATTTTTATTTGGAGACAGCTCAATTACAACGGAATGGTTTAGTCCTGAATTCCACAAATTATTATAAGCCCAATATTTATCGGTGTTTACACAATCACCCTGCATTTTAATTCCTGTATTTTTAACCTTATTTTCTATAGACTTATCTATAACTATAGAATTTTTTAACGCTGCAAGAGAGCAGGCGTTGTTAATGGAAGGGTTTTTTTCAGGATAACTGTTGTAAAGTACATATCCAGATACTAGTGATTTAAATGTATCTAGCAAATACCAGGGATCTTTTACTGTGGTATAGGTTACCCCGTAATTTGATTTCAAATCATCCAGCCATATTTTGTAATCAGGTTGATTTTTATTTAAGGTATATATTTGAGAATTTGACTTATTTGATATTACTCCCTGAAGGGTGACTATCATAGTTTTTTCTACAGGAGTTAGATCATTTTGGTAAATTACATAAAGGTGATGCGGTATCTTTGAGTTTTTTACATAATAAGGCTTGCCTAAAAAAGCATGTACATTTGGAATAAATGCACCAATTAAAAAAATAGAAAGAATTAATACAATAAATTTTTTGAATTTCATATAAATTTACCTCCTGATTTTATTATGCAGCTTTTTGGTTAGTTTATTAGAAATTTGATTTGGTAAAGTATAGCAGCAGCTGTTTAAAAAAGTAAGAATATTTTTAGACGCATAATATTTGGAGAAACCCTAATTTCAAAAAATATATTGACAATAAATTTCCTATATTCTATTATATAGAAAGAGTTTAACTAAATATAGTGATATGCAAAGAAGAGGATTAGTAAAAATGATATTTTTTTAAGAGAGGAAACGGGTGGTGAAAGTTTCTAAATGTACATTTTGAACCTACCTTTGAGTTCTGTTAGGATACAGCGGTAATTGCCGTTATAATTATAATTGAGAGAATATGTTTAATGTTTTAAATATATTAATCAGGGTGGTACCGCCGACGTAACCTCGGTCCCTTTTGGGATTGGAGGCTTTTTTATATTTCAAAGAAAAACTAGTTGCACTAAATTGAAATTTTGGAGGTAATTAAAATTGAGTAAAAAGATGGTAGAACAAATAACATCAAGAGATGAAGATTTTGCACAGTGGTATACAGACATTGTAAAAAAAGCAGAATTAGCTGATTATTCAAGTGTAAGAGGCTGTATGATAATACGTCCTTATGCCTATGCTATGTGGGAAAATATTCAGAGTTATTTAGACAAGAGATTTAAGGAGACAGGACATCAAAATGTATATATGCCTTTATTTATTCCTGAAAGTCTTCTTCAAAAGGAAAAAGATCATATAGAGGGATTTGCACCAGAAGTTGCCTGGGTAACTCACGGTGGTAATGAAGAACTTACAGAAAAATTATGTGTTCGTCCAACATCAGAAACATTATTTTGTGAACATTATGCTAAGATAGTGCAGTCTTATAAAGACCTGCCTAAGCTTTACAATCAGTGGTGTTCTGTAGTTAGATGGGAAAAGACTACAAGACCTTTCCTTAGAACTACAGAATTTTTATGGCAGGAAGGTCATACTATACATGAAACTAAGAAGGAAGCACAAGAAGAAACTACAAGGATGCTGAATGTATATTCGGATCTTTGTGAAAAAGTGCTGGCTATTCCAGTATTAAAGGGACAGAAAACTGACAGTGAAAAATTTGCAGGAGGAGAAGCTACATATACTATAGAAGCACTTATGCATGATGGAAAGGCACTTCAGGCTGGTACATCTCATTACTTAGGACAGAACTTTGCAAAATCTTTTGGAATGCAGTATTCAGATAAAGAAGGAAAACTTCAATATGTATACCAGACTTCCTGGGGTGTAACAACTCGTCTTTTAGGAGCAATTATAATGGTACATGGTGATGATAATGGACTCGTAGTTCCACCTAGAATAGCTCCTACTCAGGTAATTATAGTACCTATAGCACAGCATAAAGAAGGAGTACTGGATAAGGCAAATGAGCTAAAAGATAGAATAGCTAAATTTGCAAGAGTCAAACTTGACGACAGTGATAAAATGGCTGGATGGAAGTTTAGTGAATATGAGATGAAGGGAGTTCCTGTACGTCTTGAAGTAGGACCAAAGGATATCGAGAAAAATCAAGTTGTACTTGTAAGGAGAGACAGTGGAGAAAAGATAATAGTATCCATGGATAACTTAGAGAAGGATATACCAGATCTTTTAGATAAAATTCATGATGGTATGTTTGAAAAGGCAAAAAATCTTATAGAAAACAATACAAATAATGCTGTAAATATGGAAGAGTTTAAAGATATAATGGAAAATAAAATAGGTTTTGTAAAGGCTATGTGGTGTGGAGACGCTAAATGTGAAGAAAAAATTAAAGAAGTTACTGGTGCATCTTCAAGGTGTATTCCATTTGAACAAGAACATATTTCAGATACCTGCGTATGCTGTGGTAAAAAAGCTGATAAATTAGTTTATTGGGGAAAAGCATACTAAAATATGTTTAATATAATACTTTAATTTTTAGAAATACTATCAAAATTTTGATAGTATTTCTTTTTGGTGAATAAACTTAATGGTTACTTGCAAACATTATAGGTATTTGGTTAAAAATAACTTTAAAAATATTTTGTAAATACTAGTAGGAAAAATAGTATTTATTGCTATAATATAAATAGATTATGAGTTGAAATAAAGTGGAGGCTTACATATGTTTAATAGCAAAAAATTTAAAGGCAACAAATTCAAATATGTTATTTATTATTCACTATTAGCTGTTATAATTGTGTTTATAGTTAATGAATACTCTAGTCAATTAAAATATGAGCACATAAAATATAGTGATTTTATAAATTATATTAACCAAAATAAAATATCTAATGTACAAATATCCAAGGATAGGCTAATAATAACCCCTAAGGATAAGGATAAAGCTCACAAAGGAAAAATACTTTATACTGAAAGGGTAGATGATCAGGATTTAATTAAAAAGTTAAATGATTCCAAAGTCCAGTATGAAGGTGTGTCACAGGAAAGCTCTTTAATGAGAAGCCTTTTTACAAATTGGATTTTACCCATAAGTATAATTATGTTTTTTGGAAGTATTTTAATGGGAAGACTAGATAAAAAAATGGGCAGTGGAGTTATGTCCTTTGGAAAGAATACTGCTAAAATATATGCGGAAAATGAAACTGGCGTGAACTTTAATGATGTGGCAGGACAGGAAGAAGCTAAAGAGTCTCTGATTGAAATAGTTGATTTCTTGCATAACTCTCAAAAATATGTATCAATAGGTGCAAAGCTTCCTAAGGGAGCACTCCTTGTAGGACCCCCTGGAACAGGAAAAACTCTTCTTGCAAAGGCTGTAGCAGGAGAAGCTAAAGTCCCATTTTTCTCTATATCAGGTTCTGCTTTTGTAGAGATGTTTGTAGGTATGGGGGCATCTAGAGTTAGAGATTTATTTAAACAGGCGCAGGAAAAAGCTCCTTGCATAGTATTTATAGATGAAATAGATGCCATAGGTAAAAGTAGAGGTGGCAACGTATCTGGAAATGATGAGAGGGAGCAAACTTTGAATCAACTTCTTGCAGAGATGGATGGATTTGATTCTTCTAAAGGAGTTGTAATTTTAGCAGCTACCAATAGACCGGAAGTACTTGACAAGGCACTTTTAAGACCTGGAAGATTTGATAGGAGGGTTATAGTAGATAGGCCTGATCTAAAGGGAAGGGAAAGTATACTTAAAGTTCATACTAAGGGAGTTAAAGTTTCAGAAGATATAGATTTAAATTCTATAGCAAAATCGACTCCTGGAGCTGTAGGAGCAGATTTGGCTAATATGATAAATGAAGCTGCTTTAAGGGCAGTAAAAAACGGTAGAGAAGAAGTAATTCAGGAAGACTTAGAAGAATCAGTAGAAGTAGTTATGGCTGGTAAAGAAAAGAAGGATAGAATTTTATCTGATACTGAAAAGAGAGCTGTTGCTTTTCATGAAGTAGGTCATGCACTTGTGGCTGCATTATTAAAACATACGGATCCTGTACATAAGATAACTATAGTTCCAAGGACCATGGGTGCGCTAGGGTATACTATGCAGCTTCCTACAGAAGAAAAGTATCTTGTTAGTAAGGAAGAAATGATAGATAAGATATGTGTTATGTTAGGAGGAAGATCTGCAGAAGAAGTAGAGCTTAATAGTATATCTACAGGTGCATCCAATGATATTGAAAGGGCTACAGAAACAGCTAGGAGCATGGTGACTATGTATGGAATGACAGATAGATTTGATATGATGGGTTTAGAGTCAATGCAGGATAGATATTTGGATGGAAGACCAGTGCAAAATTGTAGTGCGGAAACGGCTTCTATTATAGATGATGAAACCTTAAAAATAATAAAAGAATGTCATGAAAAGGCAAAGAGTATTATTAAAGATAATAAGAATTTACTCGTAAAGATATCTGAAAGTCTAATTGAAAAAGAAACTCTAATGGGAGAGGAATTTATGGACATAATAAAAGAATATAATGACAAAAAACAGGAAACTCAGGATACAAGACTCTGATTATAAACTACTCTAAAGCATTTGAAAGAAAATAAGCTAAAATACTCACTGGTTATTTCTTTGAAAATGCCTAATGGTTAACTTATGAAATGGAGATAGTAATATGTATAGAGATGATTTAAAAAAGGAATTGGAGAAAGAAGTCGAACTAAACCTTGAAAAGGAAAAATTAAAAGAAGTCTTAAAGGAAATTGAGGTACAAATTCTAGAATACATTGGGATTAGAAAAAAAGTAATAGATTATATTTTAAAGCTAAGAGAAAAAAATTTGGAACAGTACGAAGATGATGAAGATAAAGTTATAGAATATTTCAACCATGAAATGTACGAAAAGGAAGAACAGTATAGGCTAGTAAACAAAAGTATAAAAGAACTTACTATACTGAGCAATTCACCTTATTTTGGTAAGGTAAAATTTCAGGATGAATATGGAGAGGAAGAAATATACATAGGTAGGTTTGGTGTTACAGGGAGGAAAAGTTACGAACCTATTGTAATTGACTGGAGATCACCTGTAGCTGCTTTGTTTTATGCAGGTAAACTGGGAACTGTAAAATATACATCTCCTATGGGAGAAGTAGAAACAGAAGTACTTTCTAAGAGACAGTTTATTATAAAAAAATCTAATCTAGTAGGTATGTTTGATTCTAGTATAGATGTAAAAGATGAAATCCTGCAAATGGTACTTAGCAAAAATGCTGGTGAAAAGTTAAAAGATATTGTAATGACTATACAAAAAGAACAGGACAATTTAATAAGACAGCCTAGAACAGGAGCTATTGTAGTAAATGGAGTAGCAGGAAGTGGAAAAACTACTATAGCACTGCATCGAGTAGCTTACTTATTATACAATTATAGAAAGGTTCTTCAAGGAAAGGTACTGATATTAGGTCCTAATAGCATATTTATAGATTATATCTCACTTGTACTTCCAAGTTTAGGAGAGGAAAAGGTTACTCAAACTACTTTTAGAGAATTTGCAGAGGATATGCTAAATGTGCCTTATATAATGGATTTTAAGGATTATATGGAAAAAGTATTAAGTCACCAAAAAGATTTTTCTGAAGAAATTAAGTATAAGGGTTCTTTACAATATGTTCAGGATATAGATAATTTTATTGGCATCTTGGAAAAAGACTGTTTTAAGATAGAGGATGTGTTTTTTTACGATAAACTTATAATATCTGGAGAAGACATAGATAAGATGCTTAATTATTATTTTAAAGATATGCCTCTGTTTAAGAGAAGTTCCAGGATAAAAAGAGTCATATATTCAAAAATAAGGGATGAAAGAAACAGGCTAATAATATCTATACAAAACGAGTATGAAAATAAGGTGAAGAGTCTAACGGAAAGTGAACTAAATGATTGTGGAAATGAGCTGGAGTATAAGAGACGAAATGATATAAGAGATGTAATAAAAGAAGTAATTAATATCAAAAAAAATAAGTTAATTTGGCTTAAAAACCCTGATGTAATTACATTATACAATGATTTTAATGGAAATAAACTGCTAATTTATGATGACTTAGCTCCTATTTTATATTTAAAAATAAAGCTGGAAGGGTTAAGATATAGAGATGAAGTAAGACATATAGTGATAGATGAAGCACAAGATTATTCCCCACTACAGTTTCGGGTTATTTATGAACTTACAAAGTGTAAATCTTTTACTATAGTAGGAGATACCAATCAGAAAATTATATTTTCAAAAGAGACACCTGCTGTAGAAAAATTGGAAAACATACTCCCAGATTTAGAGATAAAGCGTTTTTCATTAAATAAAAGCTATAGATCCACAAATGAAATAATTGATTATGCGAATAAATATCTAGAGGGGGATAAAACCGTACCCCTAGTTAGAAGTGGAAAAAAAGTTGTGGAAAAAAGGGTAGATAATTCCAAAGAACTTGTGGACAAAATACTCGATAATGTTGTAAAATTAAAAGAAAGAGGTTATGAAAGTATAGCCATAATTTGCAGGGATTTAAAAGACACGGAAGCTATAGGTAATTTAATAAAAGCAAAAATTCATATAAATGTGCTTGATAGAGAAGATATGATTTATTCCAGCGGTGAAGTTATACTTCCAAGTTATTTCGCAAAAGGTTTAGAATTTGACGCGGTTATAATGATAGACACCTGTGAAAAAGATGAAAATACATTAAAATATATAATGACTACAAGGGCACTGCATGAATTATATGTGTATAAGACTTCCTCGATTAATTAAAAGTTTACTGAGCTTCAGGTTTAAATCAATTATCCTGAAGCTCAGTGTTTTGTAAAGGAGATATGATCTATGGAGGATAAATTACTAGAATCAATTGAAAAAGCTGAATTGAATCATACACTTGATAAAAGTGAAATAGTTGAATTATTTAACAGTAACGAGCATAATGAAGAACTTTTTAAAGCGGCAGACAGAGTAAGAAAAAAATATGTGGGGGATGAAGTACATCTAAGAGGGCTGATAGAATTTTCTAATATATGCAAAAGAAATTGCATGTACTGCGGACTTAGACGTGATAATAAAAATATTAAAAGGTATAGAATAGAGCCGGATAAAATAATTGAATTAGCAAAAAAAGCAGTAGGATACGGCTACAAAACAGTTGTTTTGCAGTCTGGAGAAGACGATTACTATACTGTAGATAGGCTTAAATACATAATATCAAATATAAAAAAAATGGACATAGCTGTAACTCTCAGCATAGGTGAAAAGACTTTTGAAGAATATAAAGCTTTTAAAGAAGCTGGAGCAGATAGATATTTAATAAGAATAGAAACTACGGATCCGGAATTGTATGCAAAAATGGACCCCGGGATGAGTTATGAAAATAGAAAGCGCTGCTTGAAAGATCTTGGAAAGTTAGGGTATGAAGTTGGTACAGGATGCCTTATAGGTCTTCCTGGTCAAACTTTTGAGTCACTTGCAGAGGATATACTATTTTTTAAAGAAATAGACGCAGATATGGTAGGCGTAGGGCCTTTTATTCCAAATGCAGATACGCCTTTAAGAGATGAAAAAGGTGGAACGTTCATAAATGCTCTTAAAGTTATGGCTATAAGCAGACTGATTATGCCGGATATTAATCTTCCCGGTACAACAGCTATGGAAACTTTGAATCCAAGAGGCAGGACTATAGCTCTTCAGAGTGGAGCTAATGTAGTTATGCCAAATGTAACAGAAGGTGTGTATAGGAAACTTTATGCACTTTATCCAGGTAAAATTTGTACAGGTGATACTCCTGCCCAATGCAGGGATTGTATAACCGGTAAAATAATTACCATAGGAAGGGTTATATCTGGTTCTAAAGGATTTAGAGTAAAAAAATAGTTGAAATCATTAAATATTTGTGATAAACTTAGAACAATTTAATAAATTAGTTACCTTAGGGTAGAGGTGCTGTAACTATCAGTATTTATTTTTAGTCGGCGGACGTTGAAAAATAAAGAAAGGAGCTGCAGCCGAAAAAACTAGTTTGGCGAAACTGTTTTTGGCTTTGTACATAATATGTTCAAAGCTGTCATTGAAAAGGCATATTCATTTTATATGATTTAATGGATATACTTTTAGTGGAGAGCTACAAAGGTACACGACCATGCATATTTGTGCAGTATAGGTGTTGTGTCCCTTTACTGCACTATTTTTTTATAAGATTCATTGATAACAAACAATTTAGGGAGGAGTATTATGGCAATTATTGTTCAGAAATATGGAGGGAGTTCAGTAGGAACTCCAGAGAAGATAAAAAATGTAGCAAAGACGGTAGTTAGTAGGGTTGAAAATGGAGACAGTCTAGTAGTTGTAGTATCAGCTATGGGAGATACTACAGATGACTTAATAGCCCTTTCCAAAAAAATTACAGATACCCCAGATAAGAGAGAATTAGATGCACTTTTGTCTACTGGCGAAATGATGTCCTGTGCACTGCTTGCTATGGCTATCAAAGATTTAGGATGTGATGCTGTAAGTTATACAGCTTATCAAATTGGCATAAAAACTAGTGGACAATATGGCAAATCTCTTATATGTGATATAAATGGAGAAAAAATAAAGAAAAGTTTGGATGAAGGAAAAGTTGTAATTGCAGCAGGTTTCCAGGGTGTAAATGATAAAGGAGATATAACTACTCTAGGAAGAGGAGGGTCAGATACCTCAGCTGTTGCAATAGCTGTAAAACTAAAAGGAAGTTGTGAGATATATACAGATGTAGATGGCATATACAGTGTAGATCCTAGAAAATATAAAGACGCTAAAAAGCTAGATGAAATAGATTATGAGGAAATGCTTGAACTTTCAAGTTTAGGTGCTCAAGTTATGCATTCTAGATCCATAGAATTAGCTCAAAAGTATAATATACCTGTATATGTGGGATTAAGCAATAGTGATATAAAAGGAACAGTTATTAAGGGGGTAGATAGTATGAATTTAGAGAGTAAACCAGTAACAGGACTTGCAACAAGTGATGAAGATGCAGCAATAACGCTAACAAATATTGATAACGACATAAACATTATTTCCAATTTATTTGAGAAGATAGCAGAAAAGAGAGTAAATGTAGATATGATAAGCCAAACTGCACCTGTAAGTGGAAAGGTGAATATATCATTTACTGTACCAAAAGTTGATTTAAAAGATTGTCTTACCATTTTAAAAAACTATTTTAATGAAGAAACTAAAGTTGATATAGATGAAAACATTACTAAATTTTCAGTAGTTGGTATAGGAATGAAAACTACTTCCGGAGTAGTTGCAAAGATGCTTAAATTATTTAAAGAAAACAATATAGGTGTAAAGATGATAACTACATCTGAGATAAGAATTACTTGTGCTATAAAACAAGAAGATAAAATGAAAACTATAAACGTAGTAGCAAAAGAGTTTAATTTATAATTTTATTCGGGTAAAATTTATTAATAGTTATTATAAATCTTGACGTGTATTCGGAGTATGTTTATGAAATTAAAAGCATACTTAAAAACTTTTGGGAGGAAACCAGTGTGAAGATGATGGGTAGCATGGAAATCAGAAACAATGTTTTATACATTGGTGGGATGAGTACGGGGGAATTAGTAAAAGAATTTAAGACTCCTCTCTATGTAATGGATGAAGAATTAGTAAGGGATAGGTGCAGGAGATATTACAAATCTTTCGAGGCTGATAAAGCTAATAAGGTCACTTATGCGGGTAAAGCCTTTTTAACTTTGGCTATGTGTCAGATAATAAACAGTGAGGGATTGTATTTGGATGTAGTATCAGATGGAGAATTGTATACTGCACTAAAAAGCGGCTTTCCTATGGAAAAGGTCTATTTTCATGGAAATAATAAAACTTTAGATGAAATAGATATGGGAGTAAAACTGGGAGTAGGTAAGTTTGTAGTAGATAATTTCTATGAGATGGAAAAGATAAATTCTACAGCAAAGAAATATGGTAAAATACAAGAAATACTCCTTAGAGTGACACCAGGAATAGAAGCTCATACCCATGACTATATAAAAACTGGTCAAATAGATTCTAAATTTGGATTTACCATGTTAAATAATGAGGTTATGAATATAATAAAAAGTGCAGTTGATTTTCCTAATTTAAAATTTGTTGGAATCCACTGTCATATAGGTTCTCAAATATTTGAAACCAAACCTTATGAAGACGAAGTTGAAATTATGTTAAGTTTAGTTAAAAAAATAAAAGATGAATTGGGCTGTGAAGTAGAGGAATTAGACCTTGGTGGAGGATTTGGAATATACTATACTGAAGGGGATAAGCCTAAATCTGTAGAAGATTTTTGCAGTATTATACTTCAAAAGGCAAGGGAAAAAGCTAAAGAGCTTGATTTAAAACTTCCTACTCTTGTGATAGAACCTGGAAGGTCTATAATTGGTAATGCGGGAACAACTCTTTATACCGTAGGGTCTATAAAGAATATTCCAGACGTAAGAAAATATGTATCTGTAGATGGAGGCATGGCGGACAATATAAGGCCGGCTTTATATGGTGCAAAATACGAGTGTGTTCTAGCAAATAGAGTAAATGATGGTGCAAAAGAAACAGTTACTATAGCTGGAAAATCTTGCGAATCGGGAGACATATTGATAAAAGATGTGGAGCTCCCGGAAAGCAAAAGCGGTGACATATTAGCTGTGTTTACCACAGGAGCTTATGGATATTCTATGTCTAGTAATTATAATAAGATTCCCAAACCTGCAGCAGTTTTAGTAAAGGAAGGAAAGGCAAGGCTAATTGCTAAAAGGCAAAGCTTTGATGATCTAATAGAAAATGAAATAATGTTATAATTTAAATCCATCCTGAGTGTGAATTAATATTTTGTGCTTTTATTGGGAACAATAATCAAAGCAAAATTCTTTTTCACAGGAAAGGATGGATTTTTTATGCTTTACATTGTATGCATTATAGGTATAGGGATAATTTTATTACTCATGATGACTTATAGCAAACTCAATAAGGTTGATTGTGGAAATGAAAATGTAGGAGAGGATATTTCTACACTAATTGTTGATAGAGAAGAATTAAAGAAATATGCTAGAGAAATATCAACTGTTCCATCTGCAGTTCAAAGAAAAAGCTGCAAAAAGCAATTAATAAAGAGTTTGGATAAAAGTTACGGAAGGATTTTAGCTGGATACAATTTTTTTGATGAGGAAATTAAAAATAGAGAGGAAATAGTATCCTGCGCCGAATGGCTTTTAGATAACTTGTATTTGGTAAAAAAGGAATACAAAGATATAAAAAATAATATGTCTGAAAAATATTATAAAAATCTCCCTGTAATGACTGAAGGCACTATGAAGGGTTTCCCTAGAATATACTACATTGCTAGGGAAATGTTATCGAAAACTCAAGGAACTGTAAAAGAAGATACCATAGAAACATTCATAAATGCATATCAGGAAAACACAATATTAAAAAGTGGAGAACTCTGGGCAATACCTATAATGATAAGGATAGCTTTGATTCAAAATATAAGTAATATAACTGATCGTATGGTATTTATGCAAAAAGAAAGAAAGAGGGCAAAAAGTGAAGCAGAGGATATTATAAATTCTAAAGAGAATGAGAATGAAATAATTCATAAGTTAAAGGATAAAAATATTAAATTTACGCCCCATTTTACAGAAGGATTCATTAAAACATTAAGGGATAATTTTATAGGAAATGCTGAAATATACAAATGGATAGACGAGGAGTTAGATAAAGAAGATAGCAGTGTTAAAAGGATGGTAAATATAAATCATCAAAAGCAGGGTGTATGCCAGATTTCTATGGAAAATTCTATAAGTGGAATGGTAGAAATATCTGCATTGAACTGGAAAGAAAACTTTGAAAGATTGTCCTATGTAGAAGAAATATTGAAAATGGATCCTTCAGGAATTTACAGTGAAATGGATTTTAAGTCTAAGGACTATTATAGACATAGAATAGAGAAAATGTCTAAAAATATAAACATACCTGAATCTTTTATAGCCAAGAAAGCTATAGAGTGTGCAAAAGAAGCTTGTGGAAAAGAATACGAAAAACATGTAGGGTATTATTTAATCGATAAGGGTATAAGCTGTCTTGAGAAAAAGATAAAAAACAGTACAAGAGAATATAAAAATTTGCATTACAAAGTTCAAAATAAAATAACAGTTAACTTCTATATAGGTAGTATTGTGTTTGGAACTATTTTTCTAGATGCGCTCATAAGTGGTATAAATTTTTATGTAGAGAACTTACCTTTGTGGAAATATATATTAGGAGCAATTGTGCTCTTTATACCTTTAAGCGATATATTTATATCCATATTCAACTGGAGTGTAAATAAACTTGTAAAACCAAGGTTTATACCTAAAATCGAATTTAGAGATGGTGTACCTGAAAAGTTCAGTACGGTAGTAGTAATACCTGCTATTATAAACGATAGTAAGCAGGTTAAAAAACTGATAGGCGATATGGAGGTCTATTATCTCGCAAATGAAGAAAAAAATTTGTATTTTGCACTATTGGGGGATTTTAAGGATGGTTTTGAAAGAGAAAAGAAAGATGATAAATTAATAGTAGATACAGCTTTAAGTGAAATAGAAAAATTAAATAAGAAATATTCTGCAAAGGGAAAAGATAAATTCTATTTTTTAAGCAGATTTAGAAAATATAATGAGAAAGAGGGAAAGTGGATTGGATGGGAAAGAAAACGTGGAAAGCTTATGGAGTTCAACTCTCTTATAAGGGAAAATGATAATACAAGTTATGATGTTATAAGTGGCGACATAAAAAATTTATATGATGTAAAGTATGTTATAACTTTGGATGCAGATACTAAATTGCCTAAAGATACAGCTAGATTCCTCATAGGAGCTATGGCTCATCCACTAAACATACCTTATCTGAATAGTGATGGTAAAAAAGTAATAAGAGGACACGGCATTATGCAGCCTAGAGTAAGCGTCAGTGTATTAAGTGCAAATAAAACGATCCATTCCAGCATATTTTCAGGTGAAACAGGAATAGACGTATATACAAATGCCATTTCTGATGTGTATGAAGATTTATTTGACGAAGGTATATTTACGGGTAA
The DNA here is from genome assembly GCF_001675165.1 of Clostridium ragsdalei P11. Lineage (GTDB taxonomy): Bacteria > Bacillota > Clostridia > Clostridiales > Clostridiaceae > Clostridium_B > Clostridium_B ragsdalei. Next base: position 24,304 of record NZ_LROS01000022.1, on the reverse strand, counting down.
AGGCATTTATGATGTAGATGTATTTAACAGCGTTTTAAAAGGTGAAATACCCGAAAATTCTGTATTAAGCCATGATCTTTTAGAAGGATCTTATGCAAGAGCCGCTCTTGTGACTGATATAGAACTTGTAGATGGATATCCTGCTTACTATAATACAAGTTGTAAAAGACTTCATAGGTGGGTAAGAGGAGACTGGCAGCTCCTTCCCTGGTTATTAAAAAAAAGTTCTTTAAATAGGTTATCAAAGTGGAAGATAATAGATAACTTAAGAAGAAGCATTATAGCACCCTCCATAATGGTGTTAATTATAATGTCTATGACATTATTTAAAAATTTAAATGATTTTTTGGTAGTAGCTTTTGTTTCAATACTTTCACCTATACTTTTTGATGTATCTGAAACAGTAGTTTCTCCTATAAAGGGAAATGGACTTTCAGGTAAAATAAGTAATTTTAAGACTGTAGTAGAACAATTTTTTCTAATACTAAGTTTTCTACCTTATCAGGCATATTTGATGTTAGATGCTATAATTAGAACTCTTTACAGGCTTTTTATAAGTAAAAAAAATTTACTTCAATGGCAGACTGCAGCAGATGCAGAGGCCACTTGTAAAAAGGGATTGGAAAGTTATTTAAGATCTATGTGGATAGGCAGTGCATTAGGTATTATTGTAGCTTTTTTGGGTTTTAGAAGCTCTGTAGAAGATGCTGTTTTGGTAATACCTTCCTGTATAATCTGGATTTTTTCACCATGGATTGCGTTTAACATAAGCAATGAAAGAAAAAATACTGAGGAAGAGATTCACAAGGAAGAAAAAGATATATTGAGAAGATTGGGAAGAAAAACTTGGGCTTATTTTGAAGATTTTATATCACCTGAAAGTAATTGGCTTTCTCCGGACAATTATCAGGAAGAACCTTATAAGGGAGTAGCCTACAGAACTTCTCCTACTAATATGGCCATGGGAATTTCATCCAATATAGTTGCTTACGACTTAGGATATATAGGCATAAAAGAGCTCATATATAGACTCCAACATATAATATCCAATATGGAGTCTTTAGAAAGGTATAGGGGACATTTTTATAATTGGTATGACATAAAAAATAAAGTCCCTCTAAAGCCTAGATTTATATCTACAGTTGATAGCGGAAATTTAGTGGCATATATGTGGCTTACAGAAGAATCACTGGAAGAATATTTGAGCTATCCTATAATAAATAAAAATTTGCCAGATGGATTTAAGGATACTTTGAAGCTAGCGCAAAATGAATTATATAGTAATTCTAAAATTGAATATGCTTATGATAGTTTTATAGATAAACTTTCTAAGGATAATTTAAATATATTTTCCTTAGAAAGTTTCTTGAGGGATTTAAATAGAGAATGTATCAAATTCATAGGGATTGGTAAGAACTTATATTGGAATGAGAAAGTTAAAAATATGACCTGTAAACTTACGGATGAATTAAGTGAATTTTTCCCCTGGATTTATTTCATAAAGGAAAATGACGAATTTCATGATTTTAGGGGTGAATTAAACGAATTGGCAACTAAAATTCCTTTAAAAAAGGTTCCAGAAGTTTTTGATAAATTGATTAATTTTATAGATAAAGATAATAAAAAAGATTTTTCAGAAGAAGAAAATAGACGTAAAGATGATTTGAAAAAATTATTATTGGACAGTAAATTAAATTTATGTAACTTCATATCTAATGTAAAAAATATAATAGGAAAATTGAAAAGCATTGATGAAGATCATAATTTTAGTATGCTTTATAGTAAAAAAAGACAGCTTTTTGCTATAGGATATGATGTTGAAAAAGATACTATTGGCAAAAATTATTATGACCTTCTAGCATCTGAGGCAAGGCAGGCTAGTTTTGTATCCATAGCTAAAGGTGAGATTAAACAAAATCACTGGTTTAATCTTGGTAGGGCCATGGCTTCTATGGGAGGTGGAAAGGCATTAGTTTCTTGGTCTGGAACTATGTTTGAATATTTAATGCCCCTTATAATTATGAAAAGCTTCCCTAATACCTTGTTAAGTGAAACCTATGAATATGTGGTTAAAGCCCAAAAAAAATATGGTGAAAAAAGAAGGATTCCCTGGGGAATTTCAGAATCTGCTTACTATGACTTTGACATAAATTCTATATATCAGTATAAGGCTTTTGGAATACCAGCAGCTGGATTAAAAAGGGGACTTATTAACGAATTGGTAATTGCACCTTATGCATCCTTAATGGCTCTTCAGGTTGATTTTAAAAGTGCATTTTGTAACATAAAAGATCTTATAAAATCTAATGCTGAGGGCAGATATGGATTTTATGAAGCTATAGATTATACCAAGGAAAGACTTGCAAGAAATCAAAAGTGTGCTCTGGTAAAGTGTTTTATGATACATCATCAGGGAATGAGTTTTATGTCACTGGATAATGTGCTTATGGAAAATGTACTTCAGGAAAGATTTCATAAAATCCCTAAGGTAAAATCCGCAGAACTTTTACTTCAGGAGAAAATTCCTAATAATATAATCTATAATCATGAAGAACATAGTGTAAATGAAAAACCTATAGTAAAAAATGAAAATGTAATTGCCAGGAAGTTTACGGGAGCATGTACAGAAATACCAGTGGTGAATATAATTTCTAGCAACAATTATTCTATGATGATAACCAATAGTGGCAGCGGATATAGTAAAAGAGGGAACATGACAATTTATAGATGGCGTGAGGATGCAACAAAAGATGATACGGGAATGTTTTTTTATATAAAAAATATAAATTCAAATGAATATTGGAGTGCTACTTATGAACCTTGTGAATATGAAGGAGAGAACTATGAAGTAGTATTTTCGCCTGATAAATCAGAATTTAGAAGAAAAGATGGAAACTTAAGAACTTATACAGAAGTTACTGTGTGCCAAGAAGAAGAAGGTGAAGTGAGAAGAATTTCTATTACAAATACAGGTGAAAAGAGGAGAGAAGTTGAAATAACCAGTTATATGGAAGTAACCTTGTCACCTTATAATGCGGACTTAGTTCATCCTGCATTCCAAAAATTATTTATAGAGACTGAATTTATACACAATCCTTTATGTTTGCTTGCAAGTAGGAGGCCTAGAAAAAAAGATGAAAAAAGGCCATGGTTAGTGCAGACTATAGCAGTGGAAGGAGAACAATTAGGTTCTATCCAGTATGAGACCAGCAGGATGAAGTTTATAGGAAGAAATAGAAATCTAAGAAACCCAAGGGCAATGGATAATGATGTGCAGCTTACTAAGTCCGTAGGAGCTGTAATTGATCCTGTAATAAGCATTAGAGTAAGAATAGCCGTAGACCCAGGGAAAACCTGTAAGGTAGCTTATACTACTGGAATTACAAGCTCCAGAGAAAAGGCAATTGAAATTGGAAATAAGTATAGGGATATGTTTAATGTAAATAGAGTATTTAAACTGTCATGGACAGAATCTCAGATGGAAATGAAGTATTTAGGTATAAAATCCAATCAAATAAATATATATCAAAAAATGGCCTCGAGGATTTTATTCTTAAATAGCTCTCTTGAGCAAAGAAAAGAATACATTATGAATATAAAAAAAGGGCAGTCTGCTTTATGGCCTTATGGAATTTCAGGTGATTTACCTATAGTACTTGCCATTATAAGGAATGACAATCATATGTCACTTGTAAGACAGCTTTTAAGTGCACATGAGTATTGGATGTGGAAAGGGTTGTCGGTAGATTTAGTTTTTATAAATTTACAAGATAGCTCATATATGCAGTCTCTTCAAAATAAGTTAGGGGATGCTGTGAATTCTAAAGCTTCAAGATATAAGAAAAATATAGATGGGGCAGTATTTTTATATAATAAAGATAACATGAAGAAAGAAGATATAGAACTCCTTATAGGCATATCTAAATTTGTAATAGATGGAGATAAGGGAGAACTGTTTGAGCAGGTTGAAGATAGTATGTATTTACCAGAAGGTGGTAGTATGGAGAAGATTGGCGAAAGTACAAAGCTAGCCTTTGAAAACAAATCTTCTTATCATTTTCAACTTCCAGAGCTTCAGTATTTTAATGAGGTAGGTGGATTTTCTTCAGAAGGAAAATCTTATACTATAGTGCTAAAAGATTATAATCATACCCCGGTTCCATGGATAAATGTAATTTCAAATAAAAAGTTTGGATTTCATATTTCTGAAAGTGGTACTTCTTATACATGGAATAAAAATAGTAGGGAAAATAAACTTACAACCTGGTCAAATGACCCAGTTATGGATGGGGAGTCTGAAAGTATATATTTAAGAGACGAGATTACAGGACAGATATGGAGTATATCTCCCGAACCTATAAGAGATTCGGGACAATATGTAATAGAACATGGATTTGGGTATTCCAATTTTAAACATGAGGCTAATGGAATAGTAGGTGAAATGGATGTTTTTGCTGATATGGATGAAAGCGTAAAAGTGTTCAAAATAAAGCTAAAGAATATAAGTGGAAAGAGAAGAAAGATTTCAATAACTTATTATGCAAAATTAGTATTGGGAGTTTGCCATGAGCAGACAGCACAGTATATATGTACAGGATTTAATAAGAAATCGGAATATATATATGCTAAAAATCCATATAGTGAGCACTTTAATCAAGGAATATGTTACATGAAAATTTTAGGAGGAGAAGAACTTTCCTATACTGCTAGTAGAAAGGAATTCATAGGTAGGGGAGGAGATATATCTAAACCTAGAGCACTGGAATTTCAGCAATTCTCTAACAAAGTAGGTGCAGGATTTGATCCTTGTTTAGCTGAGAATGTAAAAGTAGAACTGGATACAAATTCAGAAGAAGAGGTACTAATTTTATTTGGAGAAGAAGATAGCTCTGAAGAAGTAAGAAGGGTAGTTGAAAAATATAGTAGTATAAAAAATGCATATATGGAATTAGAAAAGGTTCAGGAGTATTGGTCAAAGTTGTTTGGAACTATACAAGTGGATACTCCAGATGAATCTATGAATATAATGTTGAATGGCTGGCTTATGTATCAGGTTATATCTTGCAGATACTGGGCAAGAACAGCTTTTTACCAATCCGGAGGTGCCTATGGATTTAGAGACCAGCTTCAAGATGTAATGGCTGTTTGCTATATAGATCCATCTGAAACTAGAAAACATATAATATACAGCGCTTCAAGACAGTATCTTGAGGGAGATGTACAGCATTGGTGGCATCCATTTGTTGAAAGTGGAATTAGAACTAGATTTTCCGACGATTTGCTTTGGCTTCCTTATGTAGTAGAAGACTATATACAAAATACAGGTGATTACAGCATATTGTCTGAAAAAGCTTTGTATTTGGAAGACACTGATCTTCAAGATGGAGAAGATGAAAGATATAATATATCAAATGTGTCAGAAAAGAGCGGAACCATATATGAACATTGCATAAGAGCAATTGAAAAATCCCTTAAATTTGGAAGTCACAATATACCGCTTATTGGTTCTGGAGATTGGAATGATGGTATGAGCACTGTAGGAAATAAAGGACAGGGAGAAAGCGTATGGCTTGGATGGTTTTTATATAATATACTGGATAAATTCATACCTATATGTACATTTGAAGGAGACGTGGAAAGTTCAAATAAATACTCAGAGCTAAAAGAATTTATAAGGGAAAACATAGAGGAAAATGCATGGGATGGCGGCTGGTATAGAAGAGCATATTTTGATGATGGAACTCCACTTGGTTCTGCAATGAATGAAGAGTGTCAAATTGATTCCATTTCTCAATCTTGGGCTGTTATATCAGGTGCAGCAAAAGAGTCTAGAGCAAAAGAAGCTATGGAGGCCCTGGAAAGAAATCTCATAAGAAGAGATAAGGGAATTATATTGCTTTTAAGTCCGGCTTTTGATAAATCTAATTTAGAACCAGGTTATATTAAAGGATATGTGCCTGGCGTCAGGGAAAATGGAGGCCAGTATACCCACGCTGCTATATGGTCAATTTTAGCACTAGCTAAAATGGGATATAACAATAAGGCATACAGTGCATTTTCTATGATAAATCCTATAAACCATAGTAACACATATTTAAATTGTCAGGTTTATAAAGTGGAACCTTATGTTATGGCAGCAGATGTATATGCAGTTGAGCCTCATACTGGAAGAGGAGGATGGAGCTGGTATACAGGTGCGGCAGGATGGATGTATAGAGCTGGAATAGAGTCAATACTTGGAATGCAATTCAAAGAAAAATTAGGATTTACAGTTTCTCCTTGTATACCAGATAGTTGGAATGGTTTTAGTATGAAATACACGAGAGAAAAATGTATTTACAATATACAGGTTTTAAAAGACAATGAAAAGGGAATATGGTTAGATGGAAACAAGGTACCACAAGATACAATACCTTTTTTAAGAGAGGGCGAGCATGAAGTAAAAGTATATATATAACCTAGGAAAAAATTTCCATAGCATTTTTTACGGGTTTATAGTAGAATATATGATAATATTCGATATAGTTTAAATCCTTTGAAAGAAAGCAAGTAAATTTAAAAACAGATTTTTAGAGAGCTGTATGAGGTGAAATTACAGTAATTATGCTTGAATTGAATGGATTCTTGAGGAGAAAAATGAATTAAATTAGTAGTTTTAACCGTAAGTCTTACGTTATAAAGGCAGGATGTTTTGTAATCCATATGAGAAAAAGATGTAACTTTATCTTTTTGAATTTAGGTGGTACAGCGGTAAATACGCCCTATGATTTTTATATCATAGGGATTTTTTTTATAAATGCTTAAAGGGAGGCAATAATCATGGAAGAAAAGAAAAAAGTAATATTTAGTGGCATTCAACCTTCAGGAAATTTAACTATAGGAAATTATTTTGGAGCTTTAAAAAATTGGGTAAAACTTCAAGACAAATATGATTGTTATTTTTGTGTAGTAGATTTACATGCAATAACTGTAAGGCAGGAACCAAAAGATTTGAGAAGAAGAACCCTGGAAGTGCTTGCAATATATTTAGCAGCAGGCATAGATCCAGAAAAAAATACTATATTTATTCAATCTCATGTTCCTACTCACTGTGAAGCAGCATGGCTTTTAAATTGTTTTACTTATGTAGGAGAATTGGAAAGAATGACTCAGTACAAGAGTAAATCTAAAAAATATGAAAATGGTGGTTCTATAAGTGCAGGACTTTTAAACTACCCTGTACTTATGGCAGCAGATATATTGATTTATAATGCAGACCTTGTTCCTGTAGGTAAGGATCAAACACAGCATGTAGAATTAACTAGAGATATAGCAGAGAGGTTTAACAATCTATATAGTCCTACATTTACTATGCCAGAAGCATACATACCAGAGGATGGAGCTAAAATAATGGATTTACAAGATCCTACAAAGAAAATGTCTAAGTCATCAGATAATCCTAACAGCTACATACTTATTATGGATAAACCAGAAGATATAAAAAGAAAGATAAATAGGTGTGTTACTGACAGTATTGGAAAAGTAAAATATAATGATGACCAACCAGGAGTTAAAAATCTTATAAATATAATGAGTGCTGTAACTGGAATGAGCCATGAGGAAATAGAGAAAAAATATGAAGACAAAGGTTATGCTGAATTTAAAAATGATACGGCAGAAGCTTTAATAGGTGAGCTAAAGCCAATACAGGATAAAGTCAATGAGTTCCTTCAAGATAAAAAATATCTAGAGGACATATATAAAAAAGGTGCAGAAAAGGCTTATTATGTATCAAGCAAGGTACTTAGAAAAATGCAGAAAAAGATAGGATTTATTCCTGTTTCAAAGTAAATAAAATTTTTACAAAGAAAATAGCCAGCTTCAATTCAGTAGAGAATTGAAGCTGGCTTATTATTTTATTCTGTTTTACCTATATCTGATAGCTCAAGGCCTTTATTGTGTTCAAGTGCCCAACTAATAGACCACTCACTTTGAAATATTAAAAGGTCTCTTCCTTTTAGGTCTTTTACTTTTTTAGTATCGCTTGTTAAAATAAGGTCTTCTACCTTTGAAGTAGAGCTTTCTATCCACCTTATAGCTCTATAAGGAAGCATGTCGACTTTTATATCTACATTATATTCATTTTTCATTCTGTACTCTAGCACTTCAAACTGAAGAACACCAACCACACCTATGATGATTTCCTCAATTCCTATATTTAACTGCTTAAATACTTGAATTGCACCTTCTTCTGAAATCTCACTTATACCTTTTATAAATTGTTTCCTTTTCATGGTATCTATGGTTTTTACTCTGGCGAAATGTTCTGGGGCAAACACCGGGATGCTTTCAAATTTTAATTTTTTATTCGTAGGACATAATGTATCTCCTATATTATAAATTCCAGGATCAAATACACCTAGTATATCCCCTGCATAAGCTTCTTCTACTATTTCCCTATCTTGAGCTAGAAACTGCTGGGGCTGAGAAAGCCTTACTTTATTTCCTCCCTGAAAATGGAATACTTCCATACCCTTTTTAAATTTACCTGAACATATTCTCATAAAGGCAATTCTATCCCTATGTGCAGGATTCATATTTGCCTGTATTTTAAATATAAAAGCAGAAAAATCATCACTAAAAGGATCTATTTCCCCAATGTCTGAGTTCCTTGGTAGGGGTGGTGTAGTTAAATTTAAAAATTCCTTTAAAAAAGGTTCTACCCCGAAATTGGTGAGGGCACTTCCAAAAAATACAGGAGTAAGTGAACCTTCTCTAACTTTTTTTATGTCAAATTGGTCTCCTGCAATATCCAAAAGTTCTATATCGTCTTTTAGTTTTTCATGTAAAGCTTCACCTAATAAGTCTTTAAAAACATTGTCATCTACAGAGCCTTCTATGGATTCTACTGCTGTTTGACCATGATTTCCGCCATTAAATACTTCTATTAGACTTTTTTCCCTATCATATATTCCCTTGAAGTCTTTACCGGATCCTATAGGCCAATTCATTGGGTAGGATTTTATTCCTAAAACATTTTCTAGGTCATCCATTAATTCAAAAGGATCCTTACTTTCTCTATCCATTTTATTTATAAATGTAAATATGGGAATTCCACGTAAACTGCATACATTAAACAGTTTTTTAGTCTGTGCTTCAACTCCCTTTGCTGCATCTATTACCATTACTGCACTATCTGCTGCCATTAAAGTTCTATATGTATCTTCACTAAAATCCTGATGGCCTGGTGTATCTAATATATTTATACAAAAATTATTATAGTTAAATTGCATTACTGATGATGTTACAGAAATACCTCTTTGTTTTTCTATTTCCATCCAATCAGATACTGCGTGTTTTGAAGCCTTTCTTGCCTTAACAGAACCAGCAAGTCTTATGGCGCCCCCGTATAATAACAGTTTTTCAGTAAGAGTTGTTTTACCTGCATCTGGGTGAGATATTATTGCAAAAGTTCTTCTTTTTTCTATCTCTTTTTTTAAGTCTGCCACTACCTTTTCTCTCCTCTTTTTTTATTAGTTTCATCACTGATTTTAACTTTATTATATATTAATGTCAACTTGTGTTGTCTGTAAAATTTAAACGTTTAATTCTAATGCTTATGGGTTAATATAAGGTATTTTACGATTTAAACTTATTTTTTGTAAATGATATAATTATTATGAGATATTATTTAATGGTATAAGATAGCACCTATATATGGAGGGGATTTATGTATAAACTAGTAGGAATTGATATGGATGGTACTTTGCTTAGAGATGACAAAAGCATTTCAGAGGAAAATTACAATGCTATTCAAAAGGCTAAAGAGCTTGGAATAAAAATTGTACTAGCTACTGGAAGGCCTTTAAAGGGAATTGAAAAGTATTTAAAACAATTGAAATTGACTTCAGAAGGAGATTATTCTGTAGCCTTTAATGGAGCAGTAGTTCAAAAAAACAATAATGCTGAAGTTATAAGTGAAAATTTACTTAAGCATGAAGATTTAGAATACTTATATAGCTTAAGTAAGGAATTAGGTGTAAATATTCATACCCTTACTTTTGATTTTTGTGCTGCAGCTAAGCTAAATAAATATAGTAAATTGGAATCTTCTTTAAATAAGATGCAGCTTAAAATATTAGATTTGAACGAAATTCCTGATTATGTACCTATAGTAAAAGTTATGTTTGTAGATGAGGAAGCAAAGCTTTCAAGGGCCATAGAAAATTTACCTAAAACAGTATATGAGAAATATACTGTACTTAGAAGTGAACCATATTTTTTAGAGTTTATAAACAAAAATGTAAACAAAGGATTCGGTATACAAGTTTTAAAGGAGAAGCTAAATATAAGTAGGAATGAAATAATATGCATAGGCGATGCAGGAAATGATATTCATATGATAAAATATGCAGGGCTGGGTGTAGCTATGGAAAATGCTTTTCCCGAAGCAAAAAGAGCTGCAGATTATATTACAAAAACTAATGAGCAAAATGGAGTGGCACATGTAATAAATAAATTTATACTAGAACAATGTGTTGTAAAATAGAATCTCAATAGAGTTTCTAAACGAAAAATCAACTTATACTCCGGATATTTTTACAACCTTCAGCTCGTTAAATATTTTGATAAGTCTAAGTAAAAAATTCTAAAAAAGCTAAGAACTTTTGAAAACTCGTACCTCAGACAATTCAAAAGTTCTAAGTTTTTATGAATTTTTTTCTAAGACTTATATACAAAATATTTAAATGAGCTTCATTATTGTAAAAATATGCCTGCGTATAAGTTGATTTTTAAGTTAGAAAGCCTATTCGGTGATTCTAATTAAAGTTTAAACTTAATATAATATAAGCGTTTTAGTTTTCAAACTAATTTTTCATAGTTTCTAAATAGTAATTACTTACATATATAGCCTTTTTCTTCTTGTAATAAAACATGTCTAATGGCTTCTGGACAAGTACTTTACCTTTAGCCAAAATAAAGTCTACTAATTTTACAGTTAGGTAAGCTAATAACATTCCAGCAAAAACATCTATTACCCAATGAACTTCTAGGTATAGAGTTGCAAATATTACACTTAAACAGAAAAAACCAAATACACATTTCCATATTTTGTTCCTTTCTCTAAGAACTAATAAAAACATGGCAAAGCATATAGATGTATGCATAGATGGAAAACAATTAAGAGCAACGCCTGCAGCAGCACTTGGACTTAAATGTCTATCAAGACCATCAGGTTGTCCAAGTACGAACCATACTTCCTGTAAATGAAAAATAAGATAAAATGGAGTTATTAAAAATATTTGTACTACATGTGCAGATAAAATATAACGCAGCATTTTTTTAAAATCCTTGGCTAAGGTAGATCTATACACTGCAAGTAAAACGGGTAGTACAAAACCGTTATTATATACCATTCTAAAAAACCAGGTTAAAGTTTCTGTTTTATAAATCCTTGCAAAACTTCCATCATTAAAAGGTATTTTACTAAATATAGGATTAAGATCTACTACTATTTTTCTACTTATTTGCCAATGCAGCATTTTCCCCCAAAATGCATATCCGTGCTGTTCTATGTAAAATATGAACGCAAAAAATGGAATACATAATATTAAGAAAGGGATTAATTTAATATCATTTCTAATATCTGAATAGACTGTAAAACACATTAAAGCAAGCATACCCAAATATATCTTACTAGTTAAACTGATAGATGGATATTGAACTAGATGTAAAGTCTTTTGTAAGAAATATAAACCTATAAGAATAAAGTAGTATTTACTTAGTAAATTCAATAATATCTTAAATGTGTGCTGCGTAGTTTTCCATATTTTATTTTCTACAAATTTATACATGAAATTTATACCCCCCTTATGGACAAATAAATTATATCACTAGTAAAAGGGTAAGTATATAAAAAAATTTAACAATATTTTATCATATTTTACATAAATATAATCTAATTATCTTTTCTATATTTATTTGGCATTAGGGAGGAATAAGTTAAAATCAAATATAAAATGTTAATTTTATGAAGCATATTAGAATCGTTTTTTGCCCATAAATGCTGTGTCTATTATAAAAACAAAAGCACATATTAAAAGTAGCATGTTTATGAAAGTTAATCCTATTTTAAATATTGCACCTATAAATAGGAATATCAAAAAAAGGCTGCAGAGCCATTTAAAAAAAATCATTTTAAAATCTCCCTTATATAATTAAATAAAAATATCAAATGTATAAAATAGTATTTCCTATTTTATATGAATTAATACAAAAGCGTACCGCTACATTTTGAGTTTTTCATAAAAGAAAATATAATGTTATTAATTCAAATTTAAGGGGGTTATCACTACAATGGAACAAAAAAGATTAAGTGTAAGTGGTTTAAAAGTTAGAGACATTATTCAGGTATCACTTATGGCTGCAATAACTTATATTGCTACAGCTATAATTAATATACCAACAGGAGTATTGGTTAAAGGTGTTGTACATATGGGAGACAGTATGGTACTTTTAGCGGCTATATTAATTGGAAGAAAAAAGGCATTTTTATCTGCAGCTATAGGAATGAGTTTATTTGATGTTCTTTCATCCTATGTTATTTGGGCTCCGTTTACTTTTCTTATAAAAGGAATTATGGCTTGGATTGCAGCAACTATTGCTTACAGGGGAGAATATAATGGTGAAAAGTTTTGGAATAATATAATTGCATTTATTGTAGCTTGTATTTGGATGGTATCTGCATATTATGCAGCAGGAGTACTTATAATGCACTTTGTTACAAATATAGCTTTTTCAAAAGCCATCATTTTATCTGCAGCAGAAATCCCGGGAAATATAGCCCAGAGTATTGTAGGGATAGCTATAGCACTTCCATTAGCAAAAGTTTTAAAGAGAGCTAATTTAGGTAAATAATAAAGGAGAGGTTTTTACCTCTCCTAATTATTTATCTAGTTCTCATTCTATTTTTTTCAGCTTTTCTTTTTCTTCTACATTCAGGACATCTTACAGGATCATTTTCAAATCCTTTTTCCTTGTAGAATTCCTGTTCACCCTCTGTAAATACAAATTCTTTTCCGCAATCTTTACATACAATTGTTTTATCTGCCATAAAAAAACCTCCTTAACCTAGGACTAATTTTATTCTTGATAACCTACCTCCTAGGATTAAAAGGAGAATATAGCACCTTGAAAAAATTTGACCTAATATAAATATTATAATTAGAGTAAAACTCTAAGCTAATTATACCATATTTTAATAAAAAAACAATATTTTAAATAATTATAGCTTGTACCAATTCGTTGATATAACTAGCGTAGGAGAAAGTGTCAATTAATACACATGTTAATTTTAATTAAAGTTGAATGAATTAAAAATCTGTCAAATAACAATAGTAATGGGGTATAATTAAATTAAGTTTTATATATTAAACTTAAAAAAGTAATGGGGTTGTTTTCATGGATATAAAAAAATTTTTTAATTTATTAAAGAAAATGGAAGGACCGAAATTAGATTTTAAACAATTGCTAAATATTGATACTGATGGTGGAAGAAAAGAATTAGCTAAGGATGTATGTGCTATAGCAAATTCTAGAGGGGGAAGAGGATATATTATAATTGGAATTGAAGATAAAACTAAGAAAATAATAGGAGTAGACAAGAATTTTAGTGAAGAAAAAATACAGCAGATAATAAGTTCTAGAATAGAACCTCCCATACCAATTTCTCTAGAAACCTTAAAGTATAAGGGTAAAGATATAGTTATTATAAATATATATGATGGACCTCAAAAACCATATCAAATGAGAGAAAATGGAGCCTTTTACACGAGAAGAGGTTCAACAAATGATACGATGCGTAAACAGGAAATAATATCGGCTCTTCAGCAAAATTTAAATGTAAACACGGAATTGTGTCCTATACCACATAGCAAATTAAACTGTATAGATAATTGTATAGTAGATAAGTATTTTTTGTCTCAAGGAATAAAAGTAAATGATGAAAATAGATTGGGGCTAATGGAAGATGCTTCAATAATATATATAGATAAGGATTCAGGTAAGTATATGGTAACGTTAGGGGGACTTCTAATTTTTTCTAATACAAATAATGTATATATTCCCCATAATATGATAAAAATAGTTAATAGGATAAATAAAGATTTTAGAAAGGTGAGTATAATTCAGGGAAATCTATTGTCAATTATGGATAAGGCACAAGAGGCTATTGAGAATATTATACCAGTGAAATCATATCCCACAGAGGGGATAAGTGAAGGAATAAGAAATGCCGTAATGTATAGGGACTATTCTGACTTTTCTAGGGAAATAGAGGTTACAGTAAGCTATAATAGTGTAGTAATAACTAGCCCTGGAATGTTATCAAATAGGGAAAATGCAAATTACTATAATTATGCAAGAAGGAATATGTGGATATATGAAAAAATAATTACACTGGATTCTAAAAAGAGATTTACAGGAACTGCAGCAAGTTTTAGTAGAATTCAAAAGCTGTTTAAGAATGTAGGAAGAGTTAAATTTATAAATTCTATAAAAAATGATTATTTTAAGATTATATATCCTAGTATTAAGAAGTTGGGTAGTTAATATGCTATTAATAGTGGTAGGAAAAATAAAAATAATATTTTCCAAAATAATACACTTAAGTTATTGAAAAAATATTCTGAATATTATATAATTTATCTATAAGGATGACACCTGAATATTAAATTAAGGGGTGATAAAAATGATTCATGTATTTTGCAGCAAAAGAGGATCTGGGAAAACTAAAGAACTGATTAATTTGGCTAATGAAAAGACAATGATAGGGAGGGGGCATGTTGTCTATATAGATGATGATAGGGGACCACTGTGGCAATTGAACAGAGGAGTAAGATTTATAGTAACAAGTGATTTTAAATTAAAAAAAATAGAAGAGTTTTATGGTTTTTTGTGCGGCATACTTTCAGAAGATTATGATATTGATACAATTTTTATTGATGGATTGTTTAATATTGTAAAAGAAAATCTTCAGGATATGGCGCATTTATTTTATGCCATTGAAAAGCTGTCGGAGGAATACAAGGTTAATTTCTATATAAGTGTAAATGGAGAAAAAGAGGAGATACCTGAGTGTATTATGAAGTATGTAGCCTGATTAATGAAGTAATTTGTTTGTGAGAAAATAATGCTGGTTTTTATATAGTTAAGACTGGAGAATATATCTTCAGTCTTAAAATTTTTTAAAATAGTTTAAATTAGCATTAGTTTATGCTAATTACGCTATTTATTTAATTAAATTAAAATTACATAGGTAAATCATTTAAATGTTGATAAAAATAGGTTTTAAATATATACTATACAATATATAAGAGTACTATTGTACTTACTATTTGAAAGGTAGGGATTTAGGTTGCCTAACGTTTATGACATATTATTGGAACGTGGATACATAAAACAAAGTACACATGAAGAAGAAATAAGGGAGTTATTAGGAAAAGAAAAAGTGACATTTTATATAGGATTTGACCCAACAGCAGATAGTCTCCATGTGGGACACTTTTTACAAATGATGGTTATGCATTATATGCAAGAAGCAGGACATAGACCGATAGCTTTGCTTGGTGGTGGTACTACAATGGTTGGTGATCCTACTGGAAAAACTGATATGAGAAAGATGTTGTCTAAGGAACAAATAGAACATAATGCAGAGTGCTTTAAAAAGCAGTTTTCAAGGCTTGTGGATTTCAAAGATGATAAAGCTATTCTTGCTAACAATGCAGATTGGCTTTTAAATTTGAATTATATCGAATTCTTGAGAGATATAGGAGTTCATTTTTCCGTGAATAAAATGCTTACAGCAGAGTGCTTTAAACAGAGATTAGAGAGGGGATTGTCTTTCCTTGAATTTAACTACATGCTAATGCAGGGATATGATTTTCTAGAGTTAAATAGAAGATATGGCTGTGTTCTCGAATTAGGGGGAGATGACCAGTGGTCAAATATAATAGCAGGAGTAGAATTAATCAGGAAAAAAGAGCAGAAACCTGCTTTTGGGATGACTTTTACCCTTTTAACTAAAAGTGATGGTAAAAAGATGGGTAAGACAGAAGGAGGAGCTATATGGCTGGATCCTGAAAAAACATCACCTTATGAATTTTATCAGTACTGGAGAAACATAGGAGATGCTGATGTGGAAAAATGTCTAGCTCTTTTAACTTTTCTTCCAATGGATGAAGTGAAAAGACTTGGCTCACTTCCAGGTGAGAAGATAAATGAAGCTAAAAAAGTACTTGCATATGAGGTAACGAAGATTGTACATGGTGTAAAAGAAGCTGAAAAAGCTAAGGAAGCAGCAGAAGCTTTATTTTCTGGTGGACAGAATATGGAAAATGTACCTACTGTAGAAGTAGGTGAAAATTCACTTGGATGTTCCGTAGTGGAATTACTTGTTAACTTACAAATACTGACTTCAAAAAGTGAGGCAAGAAGGTTAATACAACAAAATGGACTCACTGTAAATGATGAAAAAATAACTGATCCAAAACTTTTAATTACAAAGGATAATTTTAAAGAGGGAAAAATGCTTATAAGAAGAGGAAAGAAAAAGTATAATAGGATTATACTAAAATAATACATAATTTAAGTATTAAACCTTCGTAGCTTAAAAAAATTACGAAACAATTTTTTAAAAGAACAAAGAACAAAGTTCAAATATCAGATAAGGATAATTTTCTTCCTAACGTCAGAAAATATTAAGATTATAGATTTCCTGAGGTACGATGGAAATCATCTTTATCTGTTCTTTATTATTTGAACTTTGTTATTTTCAAAAGCTTTGCTTCGCAATATTTTTATATTAAGTCAAAATTTCATATATGTGAAAATGCTTTAAATATTATATTTCCACATTATTAGAGCATCTTCTTTATTGTCTCTATAATATTCTTTACGTATACCGTTTTGTAAGAATCCGTACTTTTTATATAAGTTTTGAGCACGTACATTGGATTCTCTAACCTCTAAGGTCATACTTTTTATAAATTCAATTTTGCATATTTCTATAAGGGCCTCTAAAAGTAAACTACCAACACCTATACCCCTGTATTCTGGATGAACTGCTATATTTGTTATATGACCTTCGTCCAGTATAACCCACATGCCTGCATAGCCTATAACTATTCCTGATTTTTTAGCTGCAACATATTTTGTAAGAGCACTGTTTTCAATTTCTTTCTCTAGAGACTTTCTACTCCAGGGTGTAGGAAAACATAAAGAATCTATTACAAGTATCCTATCAATATGTTCTAGTTTTAAAGGGCAAATTTCTATATTATTCATGGACTTGGGACCTCAGCTTTTTTTCATATTCTCTTTCAGCTTGGGATTTTCTTAGATAAAAAGGTGCAAAACTATATAAATCGTCTTGTATACCGGATTTTAGAAGTTTTAATCCTAATTCACCTAAAGAAGAGGCTCTTGCCAAATTTAAATTTGCAGGTGAGAAACGAATTTGTTTTATATTTGAAATTAAATCATCCTTAAATTTCGGAACAGCATCTCCTATGAAACACACGGGCTCATTATAGTTGTTCAATGTTTTAACTAGATCTTCTATGGAAAGGAGCATATGGTCGCCTATCATATTTAATTTATTACCTGTAAAATTATAAAGGGCGGTGTATACATTTCCTCTAAGGGCATCTAATATAGGACAAATAATACCAGAGGTATAACATAAATTATAGGCTAATGCATCTAAGGAAGATACTCCTACAAAAGGTTTGCCTGTACCTTGGCTTAATCCTTTTATTACAGCAGCTCCAATTCTAAGTCCTGTAAAAGAACCAGGACCTTTTGAAACAACAAAGCCGTCTATAGAATGAATATCCATATCTAAGTTTTTTAAAAGAGTGTCTATCATAGGCATTAATACTGTGGAATGCTGCTTTTTATAATTAAAAGTAATTTCACCAAATAATTTATTATCGTCTATTACAGCACAAGTTGCTGATTCGGTGGAAGAATCTAAACTTAATATTTTCATGTTCTTATTTTAGCTCCTTTATGTAATCATATCTATTACCATGATATTTTATTATTATTTTTCTATAATTTGGACCTTTTTCTGGCAGTTTATAAATACTTACCCATATGCATTCTTTAGGTATTAATTCCTCAATATAATTTGCCCATTCTATAATGCTTACAGCATCACTGAAAATATACTCATCAAATCCAATTTCAGCAATTTCATCTATATCATTAACCCTGTATACATCAAAATGGTATAATTTTAGTCTTCCATAGTACTCATTTACTATAGTAAATGTAGGACTTGTTATAGGATCATCTATGTTAAGTCCCTTTGCTATTCCTTTTGTAAAATGGGTCTTTCCTGTACCCAAGTCACCATTTAGACAAATTATGTCACCAGCATTTAATAAGCTGCCTATTTTTTTGCCTAGATTAATGGTATCTTCAACACTATTTAAAATAAATTCCACAGCAATTCACCTCATAGAATATTGTATCTAAAATGTATTAAAAAGTGAAGAAATATATTATTTAATTTCAGGATTGGAAGAAATAGCTATATGATCTTCATAAGAACTTAAATTAGAAAGATTACTTATTGCTTCCTTTAGATGGTTTAGTGCATGGTCACATATAAACCCTCCAGATACCATTTCGTCCATTATGTTAAAGGCTTTTTCTGAACTCATACCATTTCTATAAGGCCTGTTTTCTGTAAGGGCTTGGTATATATCACACACTGCCATAATCCTACATTCTTCAGATAATTCATCTGCTTTTAAGCCTTGAGGATATCCACTGCCATTTAATTTTTCATGATGATTTGATGCCCATTTGCTTATATTAGGAATATCGCCTATTTTATTTAATATTATTCTAGTATAATAGGCATGAGATTTTATTATACCGAATTCCTCACTTGACAGAGAACCATTTTTGTCAAGTATATAGAGAGGAATGGATAGCTTACCTATATCATGCAGGAGACCTGCAATTTTCATTTCATGACACTTTTCTTCTGGATATCCAATGAATTTTGAAACTAAATAGGCCAGATTTGCTATACCTTGGGAATGAGTTGCAGTGAATTTACTTTTGTTATCTATTATGTTTGCAAATATTTTAGATATCGCTTCAAACTCATGGAGATCCATAAACATATTTAACTTGGGATGGGTTTCATCTAGTATAAAGTCAATAAAATCTATGTTTTGAAGATTAAGCCAGAATATATCAGAAGATGCACTTCCTAAAAATGCATTTGCAATTGTTTCAGAAAAAACTTTTTTAGAGTTTTTTCTAATCCATGAGATAATATTATTTTTTTGCTGATAGTTAGATATATTTTCGTTATATATAAGTTCTGTTAAATCCGAAATCCTTATTATTTGACTTTCGAGAGGGATCATATCTCCTTTTAATCCCAGTGCACCACTTCCATCAAAATTTTCATGATGATATAATATTATCTTTGATATATCATGAAAGTAGGGAAAAGCTTTAGTTATTTTGCTGCCAAGCTCACAATGTTCTCTTATAAATAGATTAGAAGAATGACTTTGAGATAAAAAGGCAGCAGCTCCTATATCATGCAGTAGAGCTGATACATAAAGTTGTTTTTTAAATTTATCACTTAATTTTAGATAATTTGCAATTTCAAGCGCTATATAGGTAGTCCTCTGGGAATGATGGATAAATCGATGATCTGAATAGTTTATATTAGTTATATTTTCAATGACTGGATCATTTCCAGTAAAGCTATCATATTTAGAACTCATTTGAGCTAAATCCAGTGCAATTGACATGGCCCTTATTGTTTTGTCCATACTAACCTTCATGGATAAACCCCCTTAAATAGAATATACTTTGTACACCTAATTTTATCACAATGGAATGTGTCAATAAATACTTATGGATAAGCAATGTAAAAAATAAAAATTATTTGTAAAATGGGCATTGTGATTTGCAATGTTAAAATACATTATGTAAAATGTATTTGTTATGAGTTAATTTATTTGCATTCTGGATAGGAAGGTGAAAGACTTGAAAAGAGTATTGAGCTTAATTATGTCTTTTTTAATAATTTTTATTGTTGTTGGATGCAATAGTAAAGAAGAATATAAAAGTAATAGCAAGTTGCAGGTAAGAAATAATGTACAATTAAATATAGTTACTACAGATAAATTTTTATATAATATGGTAAAGTCTATAGTAGGAAACAGACATGTAGTAGAATATATGTTTAATGATAGAAAAAGTGAAATAGATTTTAAATTTACTGAAGATAGTGTAAATAATGTATCTAAAAAAGATCTATTTTTTTATGTAGGAGCAGATTATGAGCCTTGGGTAGATACTTTTGTGGACAAATTAAATAAAAGTAAGGTTGGAGTTATAAATGTTTCAAGAGGAATAAATCTTTTATCTTATAGCAGAGTAGTAAAGTATAATAATGCAATTTTAAAAGATAATCCCTATTATGTTAACAATATTGATAATTACAGGATAGCACTTATGAATATTAAAAATGCACTTGAGGATAGAGACGCTAAGAGTAGAGATTTTTATGAGAAAAATTTTTCTGAAACTTTGAATAAATTAGATAGTTATAAAAAAGACTTAAAGTCAGTAGATGGAGAATTGAGTAATTATACTTTTATTGTTATAGAAGATGAACTCAGTTATTTTGCAAAGTATAATAATTTGAAGCTTTTAGATGTAAGTCCAAGGGAAGATAATAGCATAATGCCTTTGGATTCAGCAGGGCAAAAAGATTTAGAACAAAAATTAAAAGACAATAAGGTAGTTCTTCTTTATAATAATGATGCTGTAGTTAAAAGTAATGAAGAGTTGATAAAAATTTATAATATAAAAACTTCTAAAATAGAAATTTATAATGGGGATTTTAACTATGAAGAAACTTTTAAACACAATATAAATAATCTAGAAAATATTTATAAAAAATAAAAAGCTTGCATTTTATTAGTTTATATTATATAATTAGTAACGTCTTAGGGGTATAGCTCAATTGGTAGAGTGCCGGTCTCCAAAACCGTAGGTTGTAGGTTCGAGACCTACTACCCCTGCCATATATCAATGCTTTCACGATTTCGTGAAAGCATTTTTTATATGAAATAACACAACCGTAACACAACCCAGAAAAAAATATATAAACACAAATAAAAAAAGTGCCCTAAAACTATAGGGCAAATAAATGATTAATTCTATTAACTGCTTTGATTTTTTGCTTAGGTAAAACGTGAGTATAAATATTAGCTGTAGTAGAAATATCTGCGTGGCCCAAAAGTTCCTGGACTGTTTTTAATGGAACATCTGCTTCAAATAATCTTGTAGCATAGGTATGTCTCAGCGCATGAAAATTTCTATAATCTATTTTTGCTTTTTTTAATGCTCTCTCATAACTCCTGGTTAGATTCCTTGTATCGGTAGGTTCACCTAATTCATTAGGAAAAACTAAATCGTTATTTACATATATATCGCCGCTTTTAAGCTTTTCTTCTATCTGCCTTTTCTTATGTTTCTTCAACTCTTCCATTATATTTAAAGGTACAGGTATAGTCCTTTTACTGCTTTTAGTTTTAGGCTCCTGTTCTATTATTGCAGTTTTATTTTCCGCTGGATTTTCTATATTAATTTTAGATACTCTTTTAAAAGTTCTCTGAATTTTAAGCTCATTATTTTCAAAATCTATGTCAGACCACTTAAGAGCTACTACCTCTCCTATCCTCAAACCCGTTCCAAGTACTAATATAAATAATGCTTTATTTCTATGATCTTGTATAGATTTCAAAAATTTTTCTTCTTCTTCTAAAGTAAATATCTGAATTTCTTTTTTATTAGTTATTTTAGGTAGTATTACATTGTTACAGGGATTAATTATAATATAGTTTTCTTTAACTGCCTGATTTATGGCAGGCTTGAGCATTTTATTTATTGATTTTATAGTATTTGGAGTTTTATGCTTATCTTTTACTAGTGTATTATAGTAAGCCTGTATATTGGTTGATTTTAAATCTTTTAGCTTTCTCATACCTATTTGAGAATTAAGTATGTAGTTCTTATATAGGCTGTTATATGCTGCTAATGAAGAAGGCCTTAAATCATTAATTCTGTATTCATAAAGCCATATTTTAATCCACTCCTGCAGGGTTATCTTCTCATCACAGGGAAGAAGTCCTGCAGCGGATTTATTCATATACTCATCTTTCTTTTTTATAGCATCCAGCTTTGTCTTTCCATAAAACTGTTTTCGAACAAGCTTTCCAGTATCATCCCGTCCTATAGTAATTGTAGTTCTCCATCCCTTTAGAACTCCATCTTTATAATATTTTTGTACGGAGCCTTCACCATTTGCTTTTTTAGAGGGCATATTAGCACCTTCCTTCACATGTAATAGAGAATTATTTGTGATTGTCACCTGTGTATTTTGATGTATTTAGTACATCATTAACTAAATCTGTAAAAGCTTTCTTTAAGTGTTTTGAAAAATAGTTTTTATTAAGGTCATTTGTACTTGTATACTCTAAAATTTCATCTTTAAGTTTTAGAGTAGATGGGTCATTGCAGAACAAAACGAGATCTTCAAGTTTATCCACTATTGAATCAAGACCTATTTTTGTAAGAGCTTTAAGTTTGTTTATATCTTTAAGTGTATCCATGGATATAGAATCTATGTATTTAACGTTCTGAAGGGAACTTTCTGTGTTATAGCATAAAACTTTATTCTCCATTTCATCATAAAAACTTTTTAGTATATCTACAGCTTTAGTTATGAGATACAGAAAATCCAGGTTTATTTCATACTGCTTTTTTTCATTATTAAAATTTGTGAAAATATCAGAAGTATAATTTGAAAGCAAAAAATACACTGCCTTTTTCATATTGTCAGGGTAATTTTTTATAAGCTTTTCAATGTTTTGCTTTGAAAGATATTTAGAAAAGTATTCAAAGTTAATTTCATCTATACTTACAGAGTCAGTTTTGCCAAGAAGGTAATCTGTTGGAACATCAAAATACTGTGCTATTTTTATAAGCATTCCAATTGATGGATCCCTGCCGTTCTCCCAGTAAGATATAGTCTGTGTATATATTTTAGAATTACTACTTAAGTCCGTATTGAGTTTATTTAATTCATCTGCTAGTTCCTTTTGAGTTAAACCTTTAGACTCACGGAGCTGTTTAAGTCTATCTTTAAATTCCATTTTATAATCCTCCTATGAGCATAGTATATCATAAAATCATTAAATTTATAAATAGGTTATTCATAAAATTATTGACAATCATCAAAGTAGTGATACAATTAAATTATAAAATCAACAAATTAGTAAAAAGATATTATCATTAAAAGGGGGAGCGGATGATTATATGTTGTACAAATTAAAGGCTAAAAGGGTTGAAAAGGGCATAAAGCAGATAATACTTTCAAAACAACTTGGTATAACACCTCAGTATTTAGGAAAAATAGAAAAAGGCGAAGTTGAACCCAGGAGAGATCTGATGAAAAAGATTGCAGAACTTTTAGGGGAAGATGTGAAGGAACTGTTCTTTAAATAATATTTATTAGGGCTGGAGGGATTGAAATGGAAGAATATAAAACAGCCGACAGGATGAGACATGATAAGAAAAAAGTAATGACAGTATCTCAATTTATGGAGGAATACTGCATAGGTCATAACAAAGCATATGAGTTAATACACTGCAAGGATTTCCCTGTGGTTTTCTGCGGCAGGAAAGCACTTATCATAAGAAATAAAGTTGATGAATGGTTTTTAGAACATTTAGGTGAGAAATTTTGATAGGTATGTTTCTTTATAGTTCATATGTGACAGATGAAATGTTTTTAGTCAGAATATTGAAAATAATACAGAAATATCTTACAATGAAATTATAAATATAGAAATAATGTTATATTATGTCATAGAAGATAGTCACATTAAACTATTGTTTAATAATTTTTAGGTGATGGGTATGGGGGTAAATTATAAACTTAAGTCTCTTAGAATTAGAAATAACGTAACTGAAAGGGAACTTGCAGATATGCTGCACATGAGTATATCTGCATACAGCCGTAAAGAAATAGGAAGCAGGAATTTCACTATTGGAGAGGCCGGAAAACTTGCTAGATTTTTTAATACTACGATAGAGGACATTTTTTTGTGATAGTTACTTTTATCTTATAATATGGGGGGATCTATATGATTAAAGAAAGGCTCAATGAACTTCCACCGCTTATAACTGTAAAAGAAATGGCACAGGTACTTAGGAT